>NZ_JBSWWU010000016.1:0-91576 GCF_056160245.1 Aquimarina sp. AWH4_224
CCATTCCGAACAGAGTAGTTAAGCCCGTTAGCGCCAATGGTACTACAATCGTGGGAGAGTAGGTCGCCGCCTTCTTTGAAAACCCTCATCATAATCGATGAGGGTTTTTTTATACCCTAAATCCAAATTAAAGCTGTGCTATAGAAATGTGAAAGTGACCTCATAACTTTCGCAGAATCCGTAATTTGGTGCTTTAAAAAAGAAGAATGAAAAAGATAGTTAACTATATCATACTTGTTTTAGCGTTGGGATTTGGTTTGTTCTATGGATACACAAAATTTACTGCAGCTCAAAAGGGAGAGCAGGCTCCTGATTTCGAAACTACATTGGTAGATGGTTCCTCATTTCAGTTATCCAAATTACAAGGGAAGTACGTGTTGTTGGATTTTTGGGGATCCTGGTGTCCTCCATGTAGAAAGGAAAATCCAAGATTAGTACAATTACATACTACTTATCCTGATCAACTTACTATTGTTACTGTGGGCCTAGAAAAAGATGCTACTTCTTGGAAAAAGGCGGCAGAAAAAGATGGGTTTGTCTGGAAGAATCAGATTGTACATCAAAACAAATTTGTAATGTTGTCTCCAATAGCTAGAAAATATGGCGTATCAGAAATTCCATCTAAGTTTTTAATTTCCCCGGAAGGAAAACTATTAGGAAAACTATCTTTTGAGGAGATTGACCAAATATTGGCTAATACAAACCTACCCCAATCACTAAAATAGTTGTAGTTTTGGAAGCTATTTGAAGCTACAACTTTAAAACATTATGATAGAACAATCTCCTGTAGAAGAAAGATGGAACTGGATTACTCATGGTCTTGGGTTTGTAATGTCCATTATTGGCTTTGTATTACTTTTGTTTTATGATACGCATCAAACAGCATATAGTACATTTACTATCGTTTTGTATTCAGCCTCCTTATTAGTGTTGTATTTTGCATCTACGGCATACCATTATTCATCAACACCAGAGTTGAAACGTAAATTTAGAATAATGGATCATATAGGTATTTATCTTTTGATTGCGGGGACCTATGCCCCTGTTACTTTAATTACGCTATTAGATAGTAAAGGGATTCTTTTATTTACTCTAGTTTGGTCTTTGGCAATTGTAGGTTCGGTTTTAAAACTGTTTTTTACAGGTCGATTTCAACTGATATCGGTTGTACTCTACTTGCTCATGGGATGGCTAATCATGTTGGACATGGATACGCTTAGCGCATTAGTAGGAGATAGTGGAATTCATTATCTCATGCTAGGTGGAGCAGCTTATACTGTTGGAATCATATTTTATGCCCTTAAAAAAATGCCGTTTAGTCACGTAATCTGGCATCTTTTTGTTTTGGCTGGAAGTATTTTTCATTTCTTATTCATATTCCGTTTTATTATATAGAATAGGAATAATTACAGTTTAATTAAGAAGCTTTAGAAATTTTACTAACCAAGTAAGAGTTTATTTTCTTGAAAAACTCTTCTTTCTTAAACGGTTTTCTCATGTAATCACAGAAACCAGATTCAGCATTCAATATCTCTGTGATTGTATCCTTTGTATCAGAAGCCGTTAAAGCGATTATCGGAATGTCTAAATTAAATTCTCTTATTTTCTTAGTAGCTTCCATACCATTCATATTTGGCATGTTTAAATCCATCAAAATAAGATCATAGTGTTTTTGTTTCACCATATCAATAGCAATAAGGCCATCATCTGCAATATCAGAAACATACCCTTTGGTTTTTAGAATATTCTGGGTAACAATTTGATTGATCTTATTGTCCTCAACAATCAGAATACTGTGATCTTGACTATTATCTAAAGTGATTAAATTTTCTGAAGGGCGTTCTGTTTGTTCTTCTTCGTTTGCTTCATGGATTTTAAAAGGAATACTGAAATAGAAAGTAGCTCCTTCTCCAGGAATACTTTCTACCTTAATATCACCGCCGTGTAGTTCTACCAATTTTCTTACGATATTTAATCCTAAACCTGTTCCGGTAGTATGATCAGAAGAGTTGGCTTGAGAGAATTTCTCAAATATAAGTTCTTGCTTATCCAACGGAATACCTCTTCCATCATCTTTTACTTCAAAGGTAATTTCGACCGTATCGTTTTCTATTTTTGGATTTTTAAAATTTAACCAAATGTTTCCTTCTCGGGTAAACTTGTTGGCATTACTAATAAGATTGATGAAAATCTGTGATAATCGCACAGAGTCACCAATTAACAGATTCGGGATAGTAGGATCAAGGTTAAGGTGTAGTGTATTTCCATTTTTATCGGCCTGATATTCAAACGAGTTTTTAATATCATTTGCCAAATTCTTTATGTTATAAACGGATTCGTCTAGTTGAATTTCATAGGATTCCATTTTTGTAACCTGAAGAACATCGTTAATCAAGTTCAGTAAATGATCAGCAGAAAACTTCATCAACTTAATAAAGTTATGATTTTCTTCATCCTTAATGCGTTCCATTAATATGGAAGATAGTCCTATTACTCCGTAAAGAGGTGTTCTTAATTCGTGACTAACAGTAGAAATAAACTTGGTTTTAACTGCAGCCAAACGATCCGATTTTTCCTTAGCTATCTTTAATTCTTTATTTTTTAAAGCAAGAGATTCTCCCAGTACTTTAGTTTTTTTATGATTATAGACAAAGAAGCAAAACAACGTCAAACACAGGAGGAGTAGGGACAAGGTAAAAATAGATACTGTTTTGGATTGCTGTGCCTTTTGGGTTTCTATAGTTTTTTTCGCCTCACTTACTGTAAGTTGTTTTTTATATCTGTCTGCTTCTAGTTTTTCGCTTTCAAGGGCTGTTTGATGGTGTTTGGTATATTTTTTAAGAATAACATATGCTTTTTCCTTGTTTCCCATTTTGATCAGTAAGCTTTCATACTTCTGATAAATGATCATTGCTTCTCTGTAAAGCTCACTTTTTTCAGCAATAGATGCCGCTAATTCAAAATTTTGTATTGCTTTTTTGTACTGCCTTATGTATGAGTAATATTCAGCAATACTGGTATAGGTCATTACTAGTTTTGGGGTGTATTCTGCGTTAGTTTTAAAGAAGCTAAGGCACTTTTGTAATAATCTTTTTGACTTATTATATCGTTTCGTCTTTAAATAAATATTCGCAAGATTCAATTGAAGAAGATGTTTGGTATATTCATCTAAATTTGAAAAATTCTTATTGATGTAGTTGATTCTTTTAAGTGCTCGTCCTGGTTTGTTAAACCCTTCTAGATAGACCAAAGCAATATTGTTATTGATATCTATAGCCACTTCATCAAAACCACTGAGTTCTTTTGCGAAAAGGTCTGCAATTTTAAAATTTTCAAGAGCTTCTTTATAATCTCTTGAAGAAAGGGATATTTTACCTAATAGATTATAAGCACTTGCTTTAAGATAGTATTGTTGTTTGGTATTGAATTTTTCGGCAATGTCTATAATAGTCTCTGAAATCAGTATGCTATTAGCTCTTCCTACTGTGTTTAACTGTTTTTCAGTATGAGATAAGGTGTTTTTGAGCTCTGAGAAAGACATATCCTCATATTCTCGGGCATGAGTATCTATGAAGAATAGACAAGTCAATAAAAGGCATATAAAATATCTAAATATTTTAAGGCTATTCATTATTTCAGTTTTGGGGCGCTCAAATATATTAAAAAAAAGTTATGTAATGGTTAAAAAGCTTAAATAATATGTTGAAAAACCGTAATTAGAAGTGTTTATCATTAAAATTGTAGGAATAAAGCTTCTTTTTTGAATAAAAACCCTTGAAAAGTGATCTCTCTTCTCAAAATATAGTTAAGTTTTTGAAAATAAAGTAGATATCACCTTTATGTATTTGCTGATACTAAAAAGGCTATTGCTTTAAAACAATAGCCATTATTGATTTATTTTTTTAGAGTTGGGGCTATCCTCTGCAACCTCTTATTACTCCAAATACATAATCATCTGCAGCTTCATTAAATTCGTCACCGCAATTTCTATCACTGGCACCTCCACTTGCATTGTTTACATTGCTACATTGATCATGATCCATACAGTCCTTTGTCCAGGCACTAGGAATCCACCATCTACCACAATCTGCACCGCATCTACCCATACATCCGTAGTTGGTTCTTGGTTTGCTACCAACCCGAACCCGATCTCTTTGATTTCCACGGGCATCATCATATTCAGCGTTTACATAAGTATTTCGTCTGATACAGGTAATGCCTTCATTCCTACTTTTAAGATTTGTGGTATTTACTTCGGTAACTACATCCCTTTTGGTATAAACATAATCTATGGGAGACTTACCCCAGTATTCTATCAAAGTTAATAGCGTATATTCTGTCATAGAAATATCTCCTTCTTTGGTAGCTAGTATGTAATCTGCAATTAGACTACCCATTTTCAACAAAGCTTCTTTTTGGTATTCCTGAAATACATGGTCATGTCCGTCAATGGCAATACTTTCGTCATTGTAGTCTACAATAGCATTGATACTTTTATTATCGATAGCGATACGAACATCAAAAATGAGATCTGCTGTTGCGGTTACTGCGTATTTTAGAGCAACATTATCAACAGTTACTATTCCTTTAAAATGATTTTCATCTTGTGCTTCTAAGCCAATTTCTTGTGCTTGTGGTGTCGTTTCTTCTTGGGTACATTGAAAGCAAATAGCAATCAACAGCACCAATGCTGAGCATTTTAATTTGTTTTTCATAATAGTGAGTTTATGTTATAGCTCAATGTACAAAAAACAAATCAAATTACGATTTTGATAATTTAGCAGGTATTTTTTTGAGTAATACCCAAATTTTAATCTAATCTTTTATAAAATTTTTATATTCTATAAAAAATGTCTCTAAAAGATCCATTTTGGTATACAAGAACTCCATAGTTTGCTGCCAGGAATTTTTGTTATGAATGCTCACTTCATGGAGTTGGCAATAGACTCTGGAAATTATTTTTCCATTATCCAATTCGTATGTAGGGTCATAAATGATGTCGGCAATGTAATCTGTAGTTAGTAAGTTTTTTAAACTTACTAATTTATCGTAGTAGTATTCTCGAATCAAATCGTCCCATGGCTCAATGTCTATGGAGACTTCTGCTTTTTTGGTGGTAAATGTAAATTTAAGGGATACATCTTTGATTTTGGTATTATATAATAGCCATTTACGTGGATATGCTTTTCCAAAAGAGGTCCAAAATTCTTGTCGTATACGTTTTGATTCTTCTTTACTAAACATGTTAAATCAAAAATGCTGTCACTGTTGCCAATAGAATAATCATCAACTTTGTGATGTTGAACTTATGACCTTCGCTACTCTCAAAAAGAATTGTAGTAGATACATGAAGAAATATCCCAATGACCAAGGCTGTGATTTCTTTATAGTATCCTTGAACGATCTCTAAGTGCTCACTCAAAAAAGTACCTAGTGGAGTCATTAAGGCAAAAACAAAAAGGGTAATCCCGATGGTTACTGGTTTGATTTTGGTATGCAGTAAGAATGTGGTCAAAATCATCGCTACAGGTATCTTATGCACAATAATACCCAATAAGATTCCTTCGGCTTGATGAATTGGAAAACCTTCTAACAATGCATGAATACCTAAACTTATAAACAATAATTTGGGTAATCGTTTGGTGTCTTTGTCCAGATGTATATGGCCGTGTTCTGCTCCTTTGGAAAAGTATTCTAGTATTTTTTGCAATAAAATACCGACCATAATCCAGATCCCTGTTTGTTTCCCGAAGTGATTGTCTTCAAAGACCTCTGGTAGTAAATCAAACACGGTGATAGCCAATAAAAAAGCTCCACTAAATGCTAGAAGCAATTTTAGATTCTTTTGATTAGAAGGTCTGAATATGAAAACAATAAGACTTCCTACAAAAATGGCGGCTATAGTTAATAAGTAATGCTTCACTATTTAAAAATTAAGATAAGTCTCGGTGAAGTTTCTTTATAAAACTTTTGAAGTTGGTAGTCACCAAAGACATCAAGAAGATGTACATCGGCCTGATCAAAATAGTCTTTAAAGTCTTCCAAACTAATTGCTTTTACCCGTTCTGTAAAAAAGAAATCTTCTCCCTGATCTTTAAAACGAATTTCTTTGACGATATACCCATTCTCTACATACCTTTGGATATGAAAGTTGATTCCCTCAACCTGTTTTTCTTCTTCGGGCACAAGGTGTTTGATTACATAATCGGTATTCAAAAAATCAATAACGCCAAAACCAGTAGCATTCAAATTGGATTTAATAGCCTTGATAGTACTTAGATTATCTTCTTCTTTGTCAAAATAACCGAAACTGGTAAATAGATTAAAAACTCCGGAAAATTCCTCGGGATAAGGCTTGCACATATCATGTACTCGGAATTTCAAAGTCTCATTTTCAAACTGAGAAGCATAAGCGATACTGTTTTTGGATAAATCCACTCCAGTAACATCAAAACCCAGTGAATTTAAATAGATACTATGTCGACCTTTGCCGCAAGCAAGATCCAAAATTTTTTCTCCTTTTTCCAAACTGAGATAACGGGTTAGGTTATCCATAAAGTCTTTGGCTTCAGTTTGATCTCTATCTTTATATAAAATATGATAGTATGGTGTATCAAACCATGATGCATACCACATTGTAGAATCTTTTAGCATAGGGCGCAAAATTAGTGTATTTTTGCCTTTTAATTATAAGAGAATACGAAGATAGTGAGCAATTCATTCAAAATGGTAGCCAAAACGCTTTTTGGCTTTGAAGAAATTCTGGCAAAAGAATTAAGAGACCTTGGTGCGCAAAAGGTAGTTGTTGGTAACCGAATGGTCAGTTTTTATGGGGATACGGGGTTTATGTATAAAGCTAATCTCTGCCTTCGAACAGCCATAAAAATATTAAAACCTGTAACTTCTCGAAAAATTAAAAATGAAAACGAACTGTATGATTTTATACAGAGTATCCGCTGGAATGATTATATGACTGTGGATGATACTTTTGCGGTGTATGCTACGGTAAATTCTGATCTATTTAATCATTCCAAGTTTATAGCGCTCAAAACCAAAGATGCCATTGTCGATCGGTTCCGTAAAGAAAAAGGTAGAAGACCTAATGTGGATTTGAGTTTTCCTGATCTCTCTGTAGATGTTCATATACAGAGAGACTTGTGCACCGTATCTTTGGATAGCTCTGGTGGTTCGTTGCATTTACGCGGATATCGAACAAATACTAATATCGCTCCAATCAATGAAGTATTGGCTGCTGGATTGTTGCTGCTTTCCGGATGGGATGGGCAATCTGACTTTTTAGACCCCATGTGCGGTAGTGGTACCATTCCTATAGAAGCGGCTATGATCGCTTGTAATATCCCAGCAAATTTAAATAGAAAAGAATTTGCTTTTGAACGATGGCTGGACTGGGATATGGATCTTTTTGAAAAAATAGAAGAAGCATGCTTGAATAAAACTCGAAATTTTCGTCATTCTATTATCGGAATGGATAAGGCTCCTTCTGTAGTACGCAAAGCCAACACGAATATAGAAAATGCTAACCTTTCGGATTTCATTAAAGTAAAAGAGCAGAATTTTTTTGAAAGTGAGAAGGAAACCGAAGGACCGCTTCATATTCTATTTAATCCCCCTTATGATGAACGACTTGAGATTAATGTCCCTGAATTTTATGGAAATATAGGGGATACTTTGAAACGTGGATATCCGGGTACAAATGCCTGGTTTGTAACTGGTAATCTTGAGGCTTTAAAACATGTAGGACTTCGGCCGTCTAGAAAAATTAAAGTTTTCAATGGTAAATTAGAGTCTCGTCTATTAAAGTATGAAATGTACGCAGGTAGTAAAAAGGCAAAGTACCAACGTGGAGAATAGCAAGTAGGAGCTAATTTTTCTAAGAGTTTTCGAATAGTTTTATGTTTTTGTTAAGAGATAATTATTGAAATAGCGATAATTTTCTGGAATCAATTAAACTATTAACTAATCACCATAATTGATATGTATCGAAAATTCACACATTTCATTATTAGCTTTCTTTTATTGGTTTCCTCTAGTTCTATAATGGGACAACGATCCAAAAATACCAATACTCAAAATTCAGTACTTACAGATTCCATTTTTACCGGGCTCAAATTTCGTAATATAGGGCCTGCGTTTATGTCAGGGCGCATTGCGGACATAGCTATCCATCCGGAGAACGAAAGTATCTGGTATGTAGCCGTTGGTTCTGGTGGAGTTTGGAAAACGGTTAACGCCGGAACTACATGGAATCCTATTTTTGACAAACAAACATCTTATTCTATTGGTTGTGTAACTATTGATCCTACCAATCACAATATCGTTTGGGTTGGAACAGGAGAAAATGTAGGTGGACGACACGTAGGTTTTGGAGATGGAATTTACAGAAGTAAAGATGGAGGAGCCACATGGGAAAACATGGGGCTGAAAAACTCAGAGCACATTTCTAAAATCATTATTCACCCAGAAAACAATAATATTATCTGGGTAGCTGTTCAAGGTCCACTTTGGAAAAAAGGAGGAGAACGAGGATTGTATAAATCTACAGATGGAGGAAAAACATGGAAGAAAACCCTTGGCGATAGCGAATGGGTAGGAGTTACAGATCTACAAATAGATCCTAGAAACCCAGATCGATTGTATGCTGCTACTTGGCAAAGACATCGTACCGTTGCCGCCTATATGGGTGGGGGACCAGGATCAGGGATTCATAGAAGTAACGATGGAGGAGAAACCTGGGAGGAATTAAAGAATGGATTACCAAAATCGTGGATGGGTAAGATAGGATTGGCAATTTCACCACAACAACCTGATATCTTATATGCAGCTATTGAGTTAGACCGAAGAACCGGTGGTGTATATCGATCATCAGATAGAGGAACCACCTGGACCAAACAATCTGATGCTGTTTCAGGAGCAACAGGACCTCATTATTATCAAGAGTTGTATGCTTCACCGCATCATTTTGAACGATTGTATTTGGTAGATGTACGTATGCAGATATCAGAAGATGGAGGAAAGACATTCAAAAGAATGAAAGAAGAGCATAAACATTCGGATAATCATGCTATAGCGTTCAAAAAGAATGATCCTAATTATCTGTTAGTGGGTACAGATGGAGGTTTATACGAATCTTTTGATCTTACCAATAATTGGAAGTTTGTAGATAATCTACCGGTTACTCAATACTACAAGTTAGCGGTAGATGATGCGCAACCATTTTATAATATTTATGGGGGTACACAGGATAACAGTACACAAGGAGGTCCTTCCAGAACAGATAATGTACATGGTATTCAAAATTCGGATTGGAAAATTGTCTTGAATTGGGACGGTCACCAACCTGCTACAGAACCAGGAAATCCTGATATCATGTATGCCGAAAGACAGGAAGGGAATTTATCGAGAGTGGACCTAACGACAGGAGAAGTAATCGATATACAACCACAACCTGGGGCTAATGAAAATTTTGAAAGGTTCAATTGGGATGCTCCAATTTTGGTTAGTGCTCACGATCCAAAAAGAATTTATTTTGCCTCGCAACGTTTATGGAGATCTGATAATCGAGGAGATAAGTGGACGGCAATATCAGGAGATTTAACCAAAAACCAAGAACGAATTGAATTACCAATTATGGGTAAAAAGCAATCTTGGGATGCTCCGTGGGACTTTTTGGCAATGTCGAACTACAATACGATTACTTCGATTGCCGAGTCACCAAAAAAAGATGGCGTATTGTATATAGGGACAGATGATGGGATTATTCAAGCCACAGAAGATGGAGGTAGTAATTGGAGGCGTATCAATGTAAATGCATTACCAGGTGTTCCTGCCACTGCATTTGTAAACGACATCAGAGCGGATCTTTTTGATGCTGGGACTGTGTATGTAGCTCTGGACAATCATAAATATGGTGACTTTAGTCCGTATTTATTAAAGAGTACAGATAATGGGAGAACCTGGAAATCGATAAAAGGGAATTTACCAAATAAGACGTTGGTATGGCGATTGGTGCAGGATCATGTAGATCCAAATCTCTTATTCATTGCTACAGAGTTTGGTATTTATTTCAGTAATAACGGAGGAAACAGATGGGTGCAATTAAAAGGAAATGTACCAACTATATCATTTAGAGATATTACTATTCAACGCCGAGAAAATGATTTGGTAGCTGCTTCTTTTGGTAGAGGATTCTTTGTTTTTGATGATTACTCGGCTCTACGTAATATTTCGGCAACAAAACTAAACCAAGAAGCGACATTATTCCCTGCAAGAGATGCTTGGTGGTATATCGCTAAGCCAGATATTGATTTTGATGATGAAAAAGGAAGCTTAGGAGCGTCTCATTATGTGGCACCTAATCCCGATTTTGGAGCTGTATTTACCTATTATCTAAAAGACGGTTACCAATCAGCTACAGAAGCTAGAAAAAAATCGGAGAAAAAGAACAAAGGAAAAGATATTGCATTTCCTGGTTGGGACAAATTGGATGAAGAAAGTATTGCATCCAAACCAGCTGTGGTGATCACAATAACTGACGATCAGGGGAAAGCAGTACGACGTATTTATGGTCCTGTTACTCCAGGATTTCATCGTATATCCTGGGATTTAAAATACCCTACACCTGATGCAGTTTCTTTGGAGACACAACAGTATCCGTTTGGAGCGCCAGAAGGATTTATGGCAGCACCAGGTAGGTATACTGCAACCTTGTCTAAAATAGTAGACGGAGTAGTTACATCACTTTCTGAACCTATTACTTTTGAAGTAAAACAATTAAGAAAAGGTGCTTTGGAAGGAGCTTCTATCAAAGAGGTAACTTCTTTTTGGAGAGATTATGAAAATACCATTAAAGAAGTTTCTGCTACAGAGTTAAAGCTAAGCAAGGCAAACAAAAAGATAAAGGCTATGCATACTGCCCTAAAAAGGGCAACTGCAGCACCTAGTGATTTGGATTCTAGAATTGCTACTCTAAGAAAGAACTTGTTAGGCATTCAAAAGAAATTTAGTGGTAGCCCATCAAAAGGGCAAGTAGGAGAGAAAAGTATGCCTACCATTCAATCTCGCATGTTTGCCATTTTTAAGGGAGTACAGCGCTCTACCTATGGGCCTACAGCTACTCATATAGAAACCATGAGTATTATCAAGAATCAATTAGCTGCAATTACTACACAATTCAATGGAGTTCAGAATGAAATGAATTCTGTGTTAAAGGCAATGAAAGAAGCAGGAGCACCTTATGTAGCTGACTAAAAGAATGAAATGTAATTTTTAAACTAACTACGTTAATATTAATCATCATGAAATACTTTGTATTATTATTTTGCTCATTACTAATTTTGAGTTGTAAACAAAACCAATCAGAAAAAGAAACCACTGCAGAGGAGAAACAAACAGAAACAGTGGTGGAGAAACCAGTTAAAGTTAAAGGAGAACAGGTGGACTATACTTCTGATAGTTTAAAAATGAAAGGATATGTTGCTTTTAACGAAAATTCTGAAGAAAAACGACCTGGAATTATTGTGGTTCACGAATGGTGGGGGCATAATGATTATGTTCGTCAAAGAGCCGATATGCTTGCAGAGCTTGGTTATGTAGCAATGGCAGTGGATATGTATGGAGATGGTAAACTTGCAGCTCACCCAGATGATGCCGGTAAGTTTGCGATGAGTGTCATGGGAAATATAGATTCGGCAACCAATAGATTTAATGCAGCTTTAGAAATGCTGAAAGCACACCCAGCTGTAGATCCAAATAAGATTGCAGCAATAGGATATTGTTTTGGAGGTAGTGTGGCGCTTACTATGGCCAATGCTGGTTTAGATCTTGATGCTGTAGCGGCATTTCACAGCGGTGTTCAGTTGCCAGTAATGCCTAGTGATAAATTAAAGGCAAAAGTTCTGGTATGTAATGGTGCAGAGGATCCGTTTATTCCTGCAGAGAGTGTAGAAAACTATAAAAAAGCTATGGATAGTCTAAAAGCAGATTATAAGTACATCGCTTATGAAAATGCGACCCATTCTTTTACCAGTAAAGCTGCAGACTCTATAGGGAAGCAATTCAATTTGCCATTAGCTTATCAAAAGGAGGCAGACGAGAAGTCCTGGCAAGAATTACAACAATTACTGAACCGAGCGTTTGAGTAACCAAAAAGATTGAAAAGTCATCATATAACAGCCTTGTGAATGAACATTTACAGGGCTGTTTATCTTTTTATCTTTTCTTCTTGAAAAGCGGTAGCAAGTAACTAATAGAATAATTGTATCCCACTCCTATGTCGCTAAAATCATTTGTTCTTCCAAATCCAGGAATGTAAAGATTGTCAAAACGATCAGGAGTTTCTTCACTTACCAAATTTCTTAAAGAGATACTCGCACCCAGATAGAAATTATGAATAAGCTCTACTTCGAGTCCTAAAACAAGTTCTACCCAACTGGCAGTTAACCCGTCTTCACTTACAGGTTCGGTAATGGTAGTTTCTCCAAAGAAATTGGTTCCTGTAAAGATGTTGTATTCGTTTAGAGTTTGATCAAAAGTTGAAAATCCGTATCGTACTCCTACGTAGATACTATTTTGCATCCCATACCAATTGTCATAAATGTTATAATCTATTCCAGCTCTGATATAGCTACCAGATCCTTCTACATTTACATTTTCTTCATCTCTGATCAACGATTCATTACCTATCTCTCCAGCAATGTATAGTTTACGATAAACTCGGTAATCGGCTTCTATTTCAAAACCTGAATAGTTGTCATCTACAGAAGTTCTAAGTATTCGAGCAAGATCAACACCTGCTCTTAATCCATATTTTTCGCCAGGAGGTAAGGTATCTCTAGCTGAGATTTTTTTAGGTTCTTCATCCTGTGCAAAAATGCAACTGGTAAAAATAATACTAATGAAAAATAAATATGTGCGCAGTTGTTTCATCTGTTACGTTCAGTCGTTCAACATTAATATTTTGTATCCAAGCACCGTCATCGCCAGCTTCTACTGGAGAGTCTGTAAGTCCCAGAAATGTCACTCTAAAACCACAAGCACTGCTTACATACTCTTCTTCGGGAGTATATTGAATACTTATAGTATCGGTATTAGGAGCTACTTCATCGTTGGTAGTATCAGAATTGATGGTTAATTGATATTCGGTGATAGACTCATTGGTTCTTAGGGGAATCATGATGGAATCCGTTACGGTTCCAAAATTAAATGGACTTTCTACGCCAACCGCTCTTACTTCTAACTCTACAGGATTTTTTATCTCTGAAGAATTATCAAAATCCAGAAACTTAATAATAAGCATAGGAGTAGTAGGGGTCCCCTCGGCACAAATATCATCTCTCTCACAACCCCAAAAAGAAAGGCTTATACCAGCCAATAGGAATAGGAATAAAGGAAATCTGTTTATTCTCATGAGTTATCTTTTTTCTAATAGTACAACGTTCTCTACATGATAGGTTTGCGGAAACATATCCACAGGTTGTACTTTGGTTACTTTGTAGTCCCTATCTAATAACGCCAGATCTCTAGCTTGTGTTGCACTATTGCAGCTTACATAAACAATTTTTTGAGGTGAAATTTGTAACAGTTGTGCTACAACGTCTTTATGCATTCCGTCTCTGGGCGGATCGGTGATTACCACTTCTGGTTGACCGTGTTGATCTATAAAGTCCGAGGTAAAGACTTTTTTCATATCTCCTACATAAAACTCAGCGTTATCAATCTTGTTTCTTTGTGCGTTATCTTTAGCATCTTCAATAGCTTCAGGCACAGCCTCTACACCGATTACTTTTTTTGCGTTTTTGGCTACAAATTGAGCTATGGTTCCAGTACCTGTATATAAATCATACACTAATTCTTCACCCGTCAAACCCGCAAATTCCCTTGTGATCTTATATAATTCGTAAGCTTGTTTTGAATTGGTTTGGTAGAAAGATTTGGCATTAACTCTAAATCGTAAACCTTCCATTTCTTCTTCTATGTATGCCTTTCCTTTGTAACAAACTACCTCTTGATCATAGATGGTGTCGTTCCCTTTGGGATTAATAACATATTGTAAAGAAGTAACCACTGGAAATTGATCAGCAATAAAATCCATGAGAAGCGTCCTTTTTTCTTCATCATCATAAAAGAACTGAACGAGCACCATGATCTCACCAGTAGAAGCAATACGAATCATTAAAGTCCTTAATAAACCTTCTTGCTTTCTAGCGTTGTAAAAAGGAATCTGATGTTCGGTGGCAAATGCCTTTACTTCATTTCGAATTGCATTACTTGGATCTTCCTGAAGATGGCAATGCTCAATATCTAAAATCTTATCCCACATCCCAGGCATATGAAACCCAAGCGCGTTTCTATTGTCAATCTCCTGATTGTTTTGGATTTCTTCTAAGGTAAGCCATCGACTATCACTAAAAGAGAATTCCATTTTGTTTCTGTAGAAGTATTGATCTTTTGAGCCTAAAATAGGAGTGATCTCTGGTAA
This sequence comes from Aquimarina sp. AWH4_224, assembly GCF_056160245.1. NCBI lineage: Bacteria > Pseudomonadati > Bacteroidota > Flavobacteriia > Flavobacteriales > Flavobacteriaceae > Aquimarina > Aquimarina sp. AWH4_224. Next base: position 14,498 of record NZ_JBSWWU010000016.1, read on the forward strand.
TTCTATTTTGCCTAATCTTGTTAGGTTATTTACCACTTCATTTTGTTTGTAAGCAAGTTGATGCTGATAATCCATAAACTGCCACTTACAGCCACCACAAGTTCCAAAATGTTTACATTTTGGTGTAGTGCGTTTATCAGAATAGGTGTGAAACTGGGTAGCAATACCCTCATAATACGCCTTACGCTTTTTGGTGGTTTGTATATTTACTACATCTCCTGGTACTGCATTAGTAAGAAAAACTACTTTTCCATCGGGTGCCTTGGCGATACTTTTTCCTTTGGCCCCGGCATCAATAACCTCAATATGCTCAAAAATCTGTCTTCTATTCTTTCTTGCCATAGCGCAAAAATAAGAATAGAAAGCATATACTTATTAAATATTCAGGATATCTTACAAAAGAAATGAACCTAATTACTTTTTCTTCGTCTATTCTATAGAGATGAGTTCAAAACAGACACATAAAATCTTTGATGCTTTATTGGTGTTGCAATGTCAATCCGGAAATGATAAAGCAGCTACCTTATTAATTAAAAGATGGAACTCACGATTATATCGACACGCTTGCTGGTATACCAAGAATGAAGAAATTTCTAAGGATATCGTTCAGGAAAGTTGGACAAAAATTCTTCAGAAAATTAATGAACTAAAGAACCCAAATACTTTTGGGAGCTGGGCTTTGACCATAGTTACCCGTAAGGCGATTGATTGGCAAAGAAAGCATAAAAAAACGTCTGACTTTAAAAAGGAATTTCAACATCAACAAAATAATGAGAAAATCACTGCTGAAATTACAAATAGAGAAGAGACGGTGGTTCTTTTAAGAAAAGCAATAAAAGAACTACCAGAAAAGCAACAAATCGTTCTTCGACTTTTTTATGTAGAAGAATACAGTGTAAAAGAAATAAGCGATATCGTCCAGGTTTCTGTTGGAACTGTAAAATCTAGGCTATTTACGGCCAGAGAACAATTAAAATTAATTTTAAAAAATAAGAATTATGAAAAATGAGATAAAGGATATTGATAGGTTGATCAAAGAAACGTTGAATGAAGAAGAAGCAAAGTTCTATGACGAGTTAGATGAGCAAAACATTTTTGAAATGATTGGTGGATTGTACACTACCAAAAACCGATGGATCATGATTATGATGAGTATTGTGAATGTAATCGTATTTGGTCTTTTTGTTTACTGTATTATTCAGTTGTTCAATACCGATGATACTAATGAGTTGATCAGATGGGTTGGAGCAGGTTTTTTCTGTGCAATGATCACATCAATGTTGAAGCTGTATTCATGGATGCAAATCGATAAAAATGCGTTGCTAAGAGAGTTGAAAAGATTAGAACTTCAAGTATCTTCATTAGCTAGTAAAGTGTCTTCATAATGCGGTATTCGTAAAATTTAGGATCCTCTATTTAGATTTAAAAAAAACAAGCCTGTAATCGGGGTTAAAATTAATAATTCGATAAAGATTTAGTATTTTGTGGCACTTTTAGGGATGATTTCTCTCCCACGCTGAATTTTCGATTCTTTTCGAAAGGATAAAGGTACAGAAGGAATGGTTATTTTATCAATTTAAATTATTAAAAATGGCTGTTTTAGAAAATTTAACTTCGCAACAAGCAATTGATTTAGAGAACAAGTATGGAGCTCATAATTACCATCCGCTACCCGTGGTTTTGAGTAAGGGAGAAGGAGTGTATGTTTGGGACGTAGAAGGAAACAAATACTATGATTTTCTTAGTGCGTATTCTGCGGTAAACCAAGGACATTGTCATCCAAAGATTGTGGATGCAATGACAAGTCAGGCAAAGACCTTAACACTTACCTCTAGAGCATTTTACAATGATAAACTTGGTGAATACGAAAAATTTGCCACAGATTATTTTGGATTTGACAAACTCCTTCCTATGAATACTGGAGCAGAAGCTGTAGAAACAGCGCTTAAGGTATGTAGAAGATGGGCGTACCAAGAGAAAGGCATTGCTGAAAACGATGCTCAGATTATCGTTTGTGAAAACAATTTTCATGGAAGAACCACAACCATCATATCATTCTCTAATGATCCGGTAGCAAGAAAGAATTTTGGACCTTACACCCAAGGTTTTATTAAAATAGAATATGATAATCTTACTGCGTTGGAAGATGCGTTGTCTAATAACAAAAATGTAGCAGGATTTTTGGTAGAGCCTATACAAGGTGAAGCAGGAGTTTATGTGCCATCTGAAGATTACCTAGAAAAAGCAAAGGCATTATGTGAGAAACACAATGTGTTATTTATTGCCGATGAAGTTCAAACTGGTATTGCCAGAACGGGAAGATTGCTGGCTACTTGTGGAAACTGTTCTTGTCAGGATAAAAATTGCTCGGGAACTCCTCAGGTAAAACCCGATATTCTAATCTTAGGTAAAGCATTAAGTGGTGGAGCATATCCAGTATCTGCTGTTTTGGCTAATGATGATATCATGAAAGTGATCACTCCAGGAAGTCATGGTAGTACTTTTGGTGGAAATCCAATCGCTGCCGCAGTGGCTATGGCTGCTTTAGAGGTCGTAAGAGATGATGAGCTTGCAGAGAATGCATTTCAATTGGGAGCCTTATTTCGAGAAGAAATGAACAAATACATTGAGAACTCTGATATTGTTAAGTTGGTTCGCGGAAAAGGATTGTTGAATGCTATTGTAATTAATGATTCTGAAGACAGTGACACTGCCTGGAATATTTGTGTGGCTTTAAAAGAAAATGGTCTTCTGGCAAAACCAACCCATGGTAATATCATTCGTTTTGCACCACCACTGGTAATGAACAAAGAACAATTGTTAGAGTGTGTAGCAATTATCACAAAAACTTTAAAAGCGTTCGAATAAACTACCGTTTATTGAGTTTATTCATTACCCAAACATGAGGAAAGGTAATAGCGGCTATTAAGGTAAAGAATATAGATAGAAACAGCTTATCTTCATTCCTTAATACCCAATATAAGAGTAACAAACCCAAAATTGTTACCATCCAGTATATAAAAGAGGATTTCAAGTATTTAATGAAATCCTTTTTTTTGTGCGTTCCATACAAAAAAACTACTTGATCGGCTAAAGAAGGAATACTATGCCAAAAAATGAAGTATATCGCAAAAGCCCAAAGTAAAGAAGCAGTATGGAAGACAATGTAAAAGACCAAAAGAAAAAATAGCTCTTGCACAACTTCTATCCTAAGAGTCTTTATCAAAAACAAACGAATTCCTAAACCAATAAAAGAAGTAGCACAAAAGAGAAGGATATATAGAAACCAGGTAGGTTCTGTAGCTACTCCCGTTAAATTTTGAATTATAGGATTTACTTCGCGATAGTTGGTGAAGAACAAAAGAAAAAAGATAGTCAACCCATAAAACGTATAAAACAGATCTGAAGTCAGACTAAAATTTGTCAGCTTAGCATGCCAATGCTGTTCTCCAAAGTGATATGCGCTACACAAAATAAAAATGAGTAATAGAGGAAAAGGCAATACATAGAAAAGGGCAATTCCTATAAGAACAAAACCTATGTAGAGGATAAGTACATTAAAAAAAACTCCTAGCCCTTTAATGTTATTGGCTTTCTGAATTAGTTTAATATCATTTGTTCCATGCAAAATACCCAACGATAGGATCAATGTGTAAGCCAATACATCTTCAATATCATTTTCGAAATAAGTGGCTATCCAAAGTGAGAAAAACGTAGCAATCAAGGTGAAATTTTGCAGATAGTTAATTTTGTGAGCTTTATTTTTCATTTTTGTTTAATAAATTTTTATTAAAGTTAAACAAAATTTGTTTAATCTTTATTAATTTTAGTTAAACAAAATAATAACTATGAAAAATTTACAATTATTACTTTCGATGACCCCTGAAATATCCAATACTGATTATGTTGGATTTACGTTTTTTGTAGGTTGCATGGCCATGATGGCAGCTTCCGTGTTTTTTTTCTTCTCAATGAATAGTTATGATAGAAAATGGAGGACCTCTATTTTGATTTCTGGATTGATTACATTTATTGCAGCAGTTCACTATTGGTACATGAGAGACTACTGGTACGATAATGGATCGTCACCTACATTCTTTAGGTATGTGGACTGGATTCTAACAGTACCGTTAATGTGTGTAGAATTCTACTTAATTCTAAAAGTAGCAGGAGCCAAGAAGTCGTTAATGTGGCGTTTGATCATTTTATCTGTAGTGATGTTAGTCACTGGATACTTTGGAGAAGCTGTCTACAGAGATCAAGCTTGGCTTTGGGGACTTATATCCGGTATAGCTTACTTCATAATCGTATATGACATTTGGTTAGGAAAAGCCAAAAAACTTGCACAAGAAGCTGGTGGAGCAGTGCTTTCTGCACACAAGACGCTGTGTTGGTTCGTTCTTGTAGGTTGGGCAATTTATCCTATAGGATATATGGCCGGAACTCCTGGATGGTATGACGGAATTTTTGGAGGATTAGCAATGGATGTTATATACAACATTGGTGATGCAATCAATAAAATTGGATTTGGTTTGGTAGTGTATAACCTTGCTGTGACAGCTTCTACAACTACTGCAGAGGCATAGTATAAGCCTATTTTAACTGATCAATCTACATAAAACAAAATCCCGCATCAAGCGGGATTTTTTATGATAATACGTAGAATTAATCCTTTTGATTAACCACCGTAGTTTTTCATGATTTCTTGTTGCATTTCTAGAATACCATCGTATCCTACAGTAGCAAACATAAAAATTACATACGCTAGGTAAAGAGCACTAACGATTAAACCAATGATCGCTAAAATCTTACCAGTTTTTACATTTTGATAACCCGTATACAATTCTGGATTTTCATTATATAAAGCAGTTGCTTTTTTCGCCATAACGATTGCGATAATAGCAAAAATAATTCCGAATCCGTAACAACAGCATCCCACTATAGATAGAATACCAAATACTAAAATCAGGGTGGAATTGGGTAACGTCTGTTTTTCCATAATATTTATTAATTGATTAGTTAAAAAATAATTTTCATTTTGATTACATAACTTATAATCATAGTAAGTATGGTAGTAATCATGAGACCAGCTTTGATAACCTGATCATATCTAAACTTAACAAATAAGTTAAATCCTAAAAAAATAAGTAATAATAAAAGAGGATAAATAGCAGGATACATATGAAACGCTGCTGCAAACTCACCTTTGAATAAAAGAGCTATTGATCTCTGCATGCCACAGCCCATACAATCAACCCCAAAAATCTTTTTATTAAGGCAAGGAAGCATGTATTTTTCCAATAGAAAAGGTTTTATTGTTTACTGCAATATACATAATTATGTTATTTGTCCTATAAACCTTCACAAAAATCTATTATTTGATATTTTTGCAATATGATTACAGCTAAGTTAAAAAGAGTTATAAGTTTGTTGCTTATTCTTACCGGAGCAATTGCACTCATAAGTGAAATTGCCTCCGCACAAAAGAATTATTATATACAGAGTATTGGAGTTGTTTTGTTGATGTTAGGGGTGTTTATGGTAAATGCAAAATTGTCATCAAAAGCCGAAATACAACAGGAAGAATATTTGGAAGAAGAAGAATGATAAAAATTGGAGATACCGTATCTGTTTTAGATGAACCTATTACTGGTAAGGTTATAGGAGTAAATGCTTCAGAAGTTACTATTGCATCTGATGACGGTTTTGATATGACTTTTTTGAAAAGCGAAGTGGTTAAGATTGAATCTCAGGAAATGATCATTCCTTCATATGAAGAAGTGCATGAGAATCTTCAAGATAAAGAGATTTTTAAGAAAAAACCAAAAAGAAAGAGTAGTATCAAACCCAAAGAAAGGCATTTGCCTCCTATGGAAGTCGATCTGCATATCGATAAACTCATAAAGTCCACAAAAGGAATGACTAACCATGATATGGTTACTTTACAATTGGATACCGCAAAGCGACAGCTGGATTTTGCGATTCAGAAACGGATTCCTAAAATTGTATTCATTCATGGAGTAGGGCAAGGAGTTTTAAAAGAGGAATTAAAATACCTTTTTGGAAGATATGACAATGTAAGGATCTCAGATGCGAATTATCGAAAATATGGCTTGGGAGCCATGGAGGTATATATTCTTCAAAATCCTAAATCATCTACTTGGGAATAGTAATTTCATCAGAACCAAAATTGATTCGTTCCTGTCTTACTTCAATATCTACACCACCTAAGGTAATATTTTCAAGTACAATAGATCGTGTATAAGTAATATCAGTATCTGTTTGACTTAGCTCTGTATAGGTAATAGTAGCTGTACCATTTGAACTTATCAATTCTTGTGTCACTTGTATATTAGCGGGAGGAACACTACTACAAAAATATGTGTTCCCATCAATACTGGTATCAAACTGTCTGTAGACTAAAATGTTGGTCGTACTGTTTAAGGTTACTGAGAAAGTGAGATCTGTAGGGACAGTATTCAATTCAAAAGTAGTACTAGTGAAACTTAAAGATAACGCCTGATTGATGGAAGGGTCTACCTTAAAAAAAACAAAGTCATCTCCATTAGAACAGTTTTCTATGGCAGCAGTAAAATCGAAATTGTCTTCGATCACATCTCCTTCACTACATCCTACTATAAAAGTGATAGCTATTAATAGGCAATAAATTCTAAACTTCATATACTTGTTTTACAATTCTGTGGTAATAGAAATGGTTGTTTCTCTAGATCCAAATGAGAAATTATCGTCTTGAAAATTCCCGTTATTTCCATCAAACTGTATTCCTGTAATGTTTACAGTAGTGGTAAATGTGGTTTGAACAGTGTTGTCTTTTGAAGGGGCAACGATTACTTCAGTATTTGTCGACGCTGGATCCAAATAAAAAGGTAACTCTCCGGGTGCAGCACGATCATCTCTTGGGTTACCATTTTGGTCTGCGTCTTCATTTCGAGTTAAGATTCCATCATTATCATCGTCTTCTTCCAAATAATCTGGGATTCCATCTTCATCAGTATCCCTTGGATCATCATTATCAGGAATACTGTTTGCCAATTCCTCACTGGTTAAAATATTATCATTGTCATCATCCTGATCCAAATAATTAGGGATGCCGTCTCCATCTGTATCGTCATCATCGAAGTCCCCGTTTCCATTTAAATCCTCATCTTCTGCGGGGATTCCATCATTATCATCCTCCAACGTTATAAGAGTTTCAATAGCAGCGGTTCCTGCAATACCTACCATTTCTTCGACAACAATAACATCACCAGGGGGGATGTTAGAACAATAATAATCAGCAGTAATAGCAATATTAAACTGTCTGTAGATTAAGCTGCTGTTTGCGTCATTCAAATTGATCAAAATAGGCATTGTGGTTACTTCTGTTTCAGAAAAATCAGCATTTACAAAATTGAAAGATATCGCCTCGTTAACCCCCTGATTGATTTTAAAGAAAACAAACTCATTTTCTGCAGCTCCACTACACAATTGAAGGTCAACATCGTCAAATTCGAAACTTGTAATGATGATATCACCATCATCACAGGACCATAATAGGGTTATAAAAAGAAGAAAAACAAATCTTTTCATAGATATATACACTAGTGATATTTACTTTTAAAACATTTACACAACTAAAGACGATTAAAAAAAGTAAATGTTCACTGTTATTTTAATTATCGATGTTAATAAAAGTAAATATTCACGGTTATTTTAGTCATGATTTTTGACAAAAGTAAAGGAATTGAAAGATTATAACGTGTCTTGCTGAAAATAATTTTATTTGAGTAGTTTTGTAGTGCTAAAAATTATGGATTTCTTAAAATGTTAAAGGAATTTTTATAGTTTTTTTCAGTATTCTAGAATAAACAACTAATCAATTGATTTTCATGCAAAAAGTTTATTTTGATAGTGCCGCAACCACAAGGGTAAGACCAGAAGTCATACAAAAAATGATAGCAGTATTAGAAGAAGATTTTGGAAATCCTTCTTCTACGCATGGATTTGGACGTTCTGCCAAGAATCATATCGAGCAAGCTCGTAAAAATATTGCTGGATATTTGGGGGTGAAAGCTTCCGAGATCATTTTTACCTCTGGAGGTACGGAGGCGGACAATTTGGCGCTAAATAGTGCTGTTCGTGATTTGGGAGTGCACCATATAATTACTTCAAAGATAGAACATCATGCGGTGTTGCATACTGTTCAGGAAATCGAATCTAGAAGCGGTATTAGAGTGAGTTATGTAGAGATCAAAGAAGATGGAAGTGTTGACTACGATCATCTAACGTCTCTTTTACAGCAGACTACCGAAAAAACTTTGGTTAGTTTAATGCATGTGAATAATGAGGTAGGAACTATTCTGGATATTCAAAGAGTTGGGGAGTTATGCAAAGAGCACGATGCTCTTTTTCATAGTGATATGGTGCAATCCATTGGTCATTTGGAAGTGAATTTGGCAGAGCTTCATGTAGATTTTACAGCAGTGAGTGCACATAAATTTCATGGTCCAAAAGGAGTAGGGTTTGCCTACATTCGAAAGAATTCTGGTTTGAAGCCTCTAATTTTTGGAGGAGAACAAGAGCGCGGTTACAGAGCAGGTACTGAAAGTGTTCATAATATTGCCGGTATGGATGAAGCGCTGAAATTAGCTTTTGAACATCTTACCGAAGAAAAAACATATATCCAGGATCTGAAACAATACTTTGTGGATACTCTAAAGCAAGAAATAGAAGGCGTAAAGTTTAATGCAAAGTGTTGTCAACCTGATCATAGTACCTATACGCTAATTAATGTATGCTTGCCTGTTCCTTTGGAAAAAGCAGGGATTTTGTTATTTCATTTGGATATCAATGGTATCGCGTGTTCTAAGGGAAGTGCTTGTCAAAGTGGAAGTAGCAAAGGGTCTCATGTGCTTTCAGAAATATTAACTGATGAAGATCTACAAAAGCCTTCTGTCCGTTTTTCATTTTCAAAATACAATACAAAAGAAGAAGTGGATTATGTGGTAGGTGTGCTAAAGAAATTTATTGAAGACTAGAATTTCATCCCCATTCTTACATTAAATACTCGTGGTGTTAAGAAGTTAGGAACTGCAAACTGTCGTTGACTCGAAGCATCTCTTACAAAAGTATTGGTAATCGAGTTTTGATTATCAAAAATATTATAGATCTCTACACCAAGACTTAGTTCTCTGAATGTATTGAAGAAGTTTCCTTCTTTTAAACGCTTGTTAGCATCAACCACAACATAGGATACTCCCAGATCAGCACGGCGATAATCTCGTAGTCTTGATTGAAATTCGTATGGGTCTGCAAAACTTGGTGATCCACCAGGTACACCAGTCTGGTAAACAAGGTTGAGATATCCTTTTAAACTTGGTATTGAAGGGACATAATCCTGCAACAGAATTCCGACTTTCAGACGTTGATCCGTAGGTCTGGAGATATACCCTCGATTATCAATATTCTCTTCGGTTTTTAAATATCCAATACTTACCCAGCTTTCTGTACCGGGAACAAATTCTCCGTTTAAACGAACATCTGCTCCAGCAGCATAAGCTTCGGCGTTGTTTCTTGCTCGATAACGAATTCTTACATTTTCTATGGTGTATGGATTTACGTCAGTTAGCTTTTTGTAAAACACTTCTGATGTTAATTTGAATGGACGATTCCATAGCTTAAAACTATAATCGTTACCCAACACCACATGGATGGATTGTTGCGCTTTTACTTCAGGTCGCACCACTCCGAGAGAATCTCTTAATTCCCTGTAGAATGGAGGTTGATGATAGAACCCACCAGAAACTCTAAAAAGCATATCCGCTTCCCAATTGGGCTTAATTGCGAATTGTGCTCTTGGGCTAACGACAATTTGTGAGTCTGAACTACTAACTGTAGCTCCGAAGATATTCCAGTTGTGTGTACGAACACCAATATTTGCCCAAATTTCATTATCCTTGATCGTGGAGCGGATGCTATATTGAGCATATCCCGAAATTCTATCTACTTTGGTCTCGTTGATCGCTCTTACACTGGTAAAAGGTACAATTGGACTTGCAAAAGGAGTAAAAGGCTGATCGTTGACAAAGTCATTAAACGGTGGTCTTATGGCAAAGCCAGCAGAGTCCACAATTTCGAATTCTTGTAAACGGTCTTTGATGTCTTCGTGCGTATATTTTATCCCCCAATCAAATTGGTGTTGGTCTTTTTTATAAGTTCCGCGATGCTCTGCATTAAATATGAGTGCATCAAGATCGTTTCGCGCATGAGTGAGCTGAGAACCGATACCTTCGGCAAACTCTATTTCTCCCAAATCTTCACTTCCGATATCAGTATTAACCGTTCCCAGGGCGTAAGATGCCAAAATATCAAAATGTTCTTGCTCTTGTGTTTGATATGCAGATCCTATAAATCTTAGTGTTAGGTTCTCGTTGGGTTTGTAAGTTCCCTTTAAAGCTCCAAAATAAGTGTCATAACGATCTTCTTCCTGACCTTGATAATTTACTCTTAAGGCCTGAACGGTTTGTAAGGTCCCAAAGTTGATTTGCTCAGTTATGGGCTCGTAATCGTACTTATTGATGGCTAAATTCCCTAAGAATCCCAGTTCAAAAGTGTTGGAAATGTTGTACGATAAATACGTTTGTATATCTGCAAATAATGGTTGAAAATTAGTTTCGGTATTTCGGGCATCCACTAATAGTCGATTGTCTCTATATCGCACACCCACCATACCGGATAGTTTTTTGTTTTTTGAAATAGCTCCTGCGGCTACACTTCCTCCAAGTAGACTCAAGTTAGCAGTGGCATTTGCTCGGGTGGGTCTTTTGTACGTGATATCCAGAACGGAAGAAAGTTTATCCCCATATTTTGCCTGGAACCCTCCTGCAGAAAAATCTACATTGCGCACCAAATCACTATTTACAAAACTGAGACCTTCCTGTTGCCCGGATCGGATTAGAAAAGGACGGTATACTTCAATTTCATTGATATACACCAAATTTTCATCAAAATTACCTCCTCGTACTGCATATTGTGTACTTAGTTCATTATTTGAACTCACGCCGGGAAGACTTTTTAACAATGCTTCTACACCCGCATTAGCTGATGGTGTAGTACGGATGGTTTCTGGGTCTAAAGTAGTAATTCCTTCTACTGTTTTTCGTTCTCGACCCGATATGACTACAGTGCTTATTTGTTCAACGTTGGTTTTTAGAACCGGATTCAATTCATATTCCTGATTTTCTTCAAGATTAATAGTGAATTCTAAACTTTTAAGTGCAATATGAGAAACTTTAATTGTTACCTCCTTATTGGCGGGAATGCTTAGCTCATATACTCCGTTTTGATCGGATTGTGTACCAGAATTTTCAAAACTGATATTTGCTCCTTGTACTGGTGTGTTATTTTCGTCAAGTATGATACCTTTCAACAGTGCCTTTTGTGCAACCGTACTACTGCTTATGAAAAGAGTAAAAAAGGTGAAGAGAAAGAGTAAGCGATTTTTCAAAAAAGTGAGTTGGTTTTAAGGTTTTCTATAAAATGTGGTTTCAAATGTGGCTCGATTTCCTACATTATCTAACACTACAAGTTTAAAATTATTTTCTGAATCTGTAACAATTTTGTCGTTAAAATCATAAATCAGCATTCCGGTTTTGTAGTCGTACTCCATCAAAATAAACTTTCCATTCAGTGTACCACGATAGCTTTTTACCCCGGATCCAGAGTCATTGATTTTAATTTTTAAATGTGTTGCGTTCGAGATCCACTTTTTACTTGCCACATTGATCGGAACAATGACCGGCTTTTGCGTATCCGAAAAAAGCGAATAGGTACCAAATGTTCTGGTACGTGTAGAAAAACGTTTGCCTTTTTTATAGGTTCTGGAGTAGGAGTGTTTTTTATCGCTGATAACTCTTCCGATGTACATTTTCTTTAGATCCTCATCCTTGTATCTCGACACATCAAATGCCAAGGTCATATTTTTATGTAATGGAGTCTGATCATTATGAATTTTGGCAGTTTCTCCACTAACCGATATATCGAGATAAGTATCTTCATAGAGACTTCCTTTTGGAATTAGCAAATCAAATAAACCTGAAGTATAAGTAAAGTTTTGATTAGCCAACGCAAGATCAGGAGTTTCGATGGTTTCTTTTATTTTGATCTGATTTTCTTTTTTTCCTTGTATAGGCACCTCAATGGTAGTGCTATTGTTTTTGAAATCTTTAATCTCAATCAAATAACTATATGAGAGACTATCTTTTATGGTCAAAATACCGTTGTTATCTTTCTTTTTGTAAACGGATAATGGATTATTGGGTTCGACATACAATTTACTGATCCTAGAACGGTGTTTTTTATAGTGTTCGTAATCTATTAATCGATTCACATAACGAGTTTCAGAAAATGAAAATCGGTTCATTTGAAATTTAAGATTTTCTTGACCATTAATGGCGGTAGTAATCTCAAAAACACCATTTCTATTAGCTGCTAGATCCAGTTTATCAATGGTAGAAACCCCAAACCCAATTTCTCCTAAAGCTGTAATTGGCTCTGCTTTGTAGTTTCCATTCTCTTGTGGGGTAAGTGTAAGTCTGTAGGGGAGTTGCGCTCCATTTACATGAGAATTTTTCTCTAAGCTATATACCCAAAGACTATTGATAATAGGTCTTTTGGTGTCTTGAGCGTCTATTCCAAAAAGCATAGGATTCATTGGTCTGGATCTGCTATCTCTTATTTCAAAATGTAAATGAGGTCCTGAGCTTCCTCCTGTATTACCACTATAGGCAATAGTATCTCCTTTTTTTACCGTTAAGGTACCGGATTTTGGAAAGAGTTCTATTTCATAAGATTCCTTGTCATATTGTCTTTTCTTTACATAGGCTTCAATTTCGGGAGCAAACTTTTGAAGATGGGCATACACCGTGGTATATCCATTGGGATGAGCAATGTAAAGCGCTTTTCCATATCCACCATGAGAAACTTTTATTCTACTCACCCTTCCAGATGCGCTGGCGTATACATTCAGCCCTTCTTCACCATTGGTTTTAAGATCTAACCCCGAATGGAAGTGATTCGATCGGAGTTCCCCAAAGGTACCCGAAACAACAGATTCAATATCAAGAGGGTGGGCAAAATATCCTGTTTTGAGATCATCCTGACCGTGACAAAAGAAAATACTACATATGAATATCAAAAGACTTAAACGCATAGACGAAATAGAATAGGTGTTTACGGATTATAAAACTACTTATTTTTTTAGAGTTACATTTGTTTTAAAGAAGCATTTACAGCATCTTTAAGATATCCTCCACTAATTATTTTTGTTCTGGCTTTATCAACATTAGCTTTCATGGCTAGATAATCTTCGTGAGTTAGTCCTGCTAGTGTATCGCTCAGATCGGCTAGGTTGCTAATCGCAATACCAAGTCCATTTTCCAAAACAAAAGTACTTATGGCAGCTTTGTCCCAAACAATTATAGGAAGACCACATAGCAAATACAATGATGTTTTGTGAGGGTTGTTAAACATTAAATATCGACCATATTGTCCGCTACATTCTTCAGTAGAAATACCATCCCAAACCAAACCAAACGATCCTTCAATATGATAGGCTACTACATCTGAAGGGAAAGCTCCTTGATACGATAAAACCGATGTCTCTTTAGGAGCTTTTAGTTTTTCATAATCAAAACCAATGCCATAGAGTTTCATCTTGAAATCATTCTTTTCTAAAGTGTCTAGATCATAGATGTACGAATTTTTTCCTTCACCAAAACCTCCTGCATATACGATTTCATAAGGCTTTATTCCTTTGTTTTCATTGTTTTGTGTAGGTAATCCTTTTTGAAGTATATAATCAAAGATCCCTAGCACAACAACCGGGATATTGATATTTTGTTCCAGAAACCACTTTTTCATGGCTTCATTATGAACAATGATGACGTCGGATCCTTTGATTTTTTTTAAATCCTTATCTACATTACCAGTTCGACCTTTCAAAAATCGCACATCATGAACAATAGTAATGATTTTACACCCTTTTAGTTTTGCCATAAACATGACATAATTTCTAAACTTATTTAAGGGATATTGCGTGCATAATGTACTTTTGAAAGGAAGTCTTAACAAGGCGATAGAAATACCAAAAAAGTTTTTGATGGTTCCGATCGCAGAATTGGGGATAGATGATTGTTTGAAACCAAGATTTTTAAAGCCCATATCCTTCAATATCCACTCGCAATCTGTTTTTGCTTTGCCGGCAGCATTAAAAAGGGATTTATAATTTCTTGATATATAATAGCTCCTCATAGTGTTCTAATTTCAGGAATGAAAGATACATACATTTTGTTTTTTTGTGCTACAATGGAATGATATTTTATTCGTTCACTTTTTGAGAGGAAATATGTAAAATTAAGTCACTATAAAAGCTTAGCTTTGGCAAATATTGATCTCTCAGTATATAGAGATTTTAAAAACAGAACTAGTGAAAGAAAAGAAATATGATTATTTAATTGTTGGGGCAGGACTTTTTGGGAGTGTTTTTGCTCATGAGATGACCAAGAGAAATAAAAAATGCTTGGTTATCGATAAGCGAGATCATTTAGGAGGAAATGTATATTGTGAGGAAAAGGAAGGGATTAATGTTCATAAATATGGGGCTCATATTTTTCATACCAACGATAAAAGAATTTGGGATTATGTAAATCAGTTCGCCACCTTCAATAACTATGTCAATTCGCCAGTATCTCTATCCAAAGGGAAATTGTACAATTTACCTTTTAATATGAATACCTTTTATCAGCTATGGGGTACCAAAACTCCCGAAGAGGCTAAAGCGGTAATCGATAAACAAATTGAAGAGTATGGTTCCAAATCTCCCAAAAACTTGGAGGAGCAGGCCTTGTCTTTGGTTGGGAAGGATATTTATGAAACTTTAATCAAAGAATACACCGAGAAACAATGGGGTAAAAAAGCAACAGAATTACCTGCATTTATTATAAAAAGACTACCAGTACGTTATACGTATAATAACAATTACTTTAATGATAAATACCAAGGAATTCCTGAGGGAGGATATAACAAAATCATCGAAGGATTGCTAGAAGGTGTCGAAACCAAAACCGGTGTTGACTTTTTTCAGGATAAAGAACACTTACTATCATTAGCAGATAAGATAGTGTATACAGGTAAGATAGATGAGTTCTACGAGTACAAATACGGACAATTAGAGTATCGTTCCTTGCGTTTCGAACATGAGCTACACGATATGGATAATTATCAAGGAAATGCAGTGGTAAACTATAATGATAGCGAATATGCGTTTACCAGGATAATCGAACATAAACATTTTGAATTTGGAAAGCAGGAAAAAACAATAGTTACCAAAGAGTATCCAGAACAGTGGGATCGAACCAAAGAAGCGTATTACCCTATCAATAATGACCAAAATCAAGAGATATTTAAACAGTACAAAAAAGAAGCAGAAAAGGAGGATAGCATCATTTTTGGTGGGCGATTAGCAGAATATCGATATTATGATATGCACCAAATCATAGCTTCTTCGCTAAACAAAGTACAAGAAGTTCTTAAGTTAGAAGCGAATACATAAAGCCTACAAAATTAGTTGAAAAACTATTGGGTTTTTTCAATTGGTATGTTAACTTTGTGTAACGAAGTATTGTGTAAAATTTATAATGAGTGATTTAATTGATATTGTTGATTCTCTTGAGAATAGGATAAGCAAGCTGCTTCATAAGTATGAATTAATGAAAAGGCAGAATGTAGATCTCAAGAAGAAAATTCAGGAATTAGAGGCTAATTCCTCACTCCAACAAGATGAATTAAGGCATTGGGAAGAAAAGTTCAGTGCACTCAAAAATGCCAATGCAATACTGGGCAGTGACGAATATAAAAGGGAGACCAAGCTCAAAATAAACGCCTTGATTAGAGAGATAGATATGTGTATTGCACAACTCTCAGAATAATAGATGTATGGCAGAAAAGCTTAAAATCAAACTATCAATAGCAGATCGGGTATATCCACTTACGATCAATCCTGAACAGGAAGAAGGATTGCGTAAAGCTGCAAAAAATATAGATGCTATGATAAAGCAGTTTGAGCAGAGCTATGCGGTAAGAGATAAGCAAGATGTTTTAGCAATGTGTGCATTGCAATTTGCAGCTCAGGTTGAACAAAAAAGTATAGATAAAAACGACGATATGGTTAATGTAGCAAGCCGATTAAGTGCGCTTAATGAATTGCTGTATGATCATCTGTCATAACGTTCTTTAAAATAAATAAGGTTACTGCCTGCACTAGTTGTATTTTGATAAACTCAACAAGAATTAATTAAAAAGGGTGAGTTTAAGTTGTAAAAGCGCGCCGCCTTGAGCGGATTCTTGAGCAATTTGTTAGCCCTAAACCTGTTTTTACAGAGTTTATACGAAACCTTTGCTAGTGCAGGCTTTTTTTATATATAAACATCAACAACAATTATGGATAACACTATATTTTTGATTGTAGCTTCAGTGGTGGGGTTAGTGGTAGGTTTTATTATCGCTAAGGTGCTGGAGCGCAGTAAAGCATCAGAAATTATTAAAAATGCTAAAAAGACGTCGGCAAGTATTGTCAGAGAGGCTAAGAGTGAAGGAGAAACAATCAAGAAAGACAAAATATTACAGGCAAAAGAAAAATTTATTGAACTGAAGTCTGAACATGAGAAAGTAATTCTCTCTCGTGATAAGAAAATTGCCGAAGCAGAAAAAAGAACTAGAGATAAAGAATCTCAAGTATCCAATGAGCTTTCTAAAAATAAAAAATTAAATGTAGAGCTAGAGGATAAAATTAAGACGTACAATCAGCGTAATGAGTATCTAGACAAAAAACAGACAGAACTTAAGAAATTACATAAAAGTCAGGTACAACAACTTGAGGTCATTTCTGGTTTGTCTGCCGAAGAAGCTAAAGAACAGCTGGTAGAGTCTTTAAAAGAACAGGCCAAAACAGATTCGATGGCTTTGATTCAAGATACGATTGAAGAAGCAAAGCTCACAGCTCAACAAGAAGCAAAGAAAGTTATTATTAATACGATCCAAAGAATCGGAACTGAAGAGGCTATAGATAACTGCGTTTCTGTGTTTAATATTGAGAGCGATGATGTAAAAGGTAGGATTATTGGTCGAGAAGGAAGAAACATTAGAGCAATAGAAGCAGCAACAGGAGTAGAGATTATTGTAGATGACACCCCTGAAGCAATTATTTTATCCTGTTTTGATTCTGTGCGTCGTGAGGTTGCTAGATTATCACTTCACAAACTGGTAACTGATGGTAGAATTCACCCAGCTCGTATTGAAGAGATTGTAAAGAAGACTAAAAAACAGATTGAAGAAGAAATTATAGAAGTAGGTAAACGAACAGTAATCGACCTAGGAATTCATGGTTTACATCCCGAGTTGATTAAAACCGTAGGGAGAATGAAATATAGGTCTTCTTATGGTCAGAACCTGTTGCAACACTCCAGAGAAGTAGCTAAACTTTGCGGAGTAATGGCGGCAGAACTGGGGTTGAATCCTAAATTAGCCAAAAGAGCAGGACTTCTACATGATATTGGTAAAGTACCGGAAACTGAAACAGAGGTGCCTCACGCAATCCTGGGAATGCAATGGGCAGAAAAATACGGGGAGAAAGCAGAGGTTTGTAATGCCATTGGAGCTCACCACGACGAGGTAGAAATGACCTCTTTGATATCACCAATTATTCAGGTTTGTGATGCTATTAGTGGAGCAAGACCAGGAGCAAGACGTCAGGTTTTGGATTCTTATATTCAAAGATTAAAAGATTTGGAAGAAATAGCGTTTGCATTCGATGGAGTGAAAAAGGCTTATGCGATACAAGCAGGACGTGAACTTCGTGTAATTGTAGAGAGTGAAAAAGTAAATGATGAAAGAGCATCAAGCCTTTCTTTTGAAATTTCACAAAAGATTCAAACGGACATGACATATCCAGGGCAGGTAAAAGTGACTGTGATTAGAGAAACAAGGGCTGTAAATATTGCAAAATAAACGGTTAAGTATAATATATTTGGAAAAGTGAAGTCGTTTGGCTTCACTTTTTTTTATGGCTAGTCGTGATGCTTTTTTAAGATCTCTTCTTTCCAATCAATAGCTTCTTCCAAAGTTTCGAACAACCTAAAATCTTTTTTGAAAAACATCTTTTCCATTTCAAATTGTTGTTTTTGCTGCGGATCTGGAGATACTACCGCGAACCCCATTAGATTGGGTATTTTGGAAGACTCTGCATGAATGATTGGGTTTATAGAAAAAGAATGTACTCGATGAGATATGTATACAAAAGGTTTGTTTTTGTAGTGTATGTCGATCAGCTTAGCGAATATTTTGAGATTCTCTGGGGTAGTTGTTACGCCCTCATGTATTCTTGAAATTACATAGTTTTCATAAACATCTAGGTCGCAAAAGTCTAGATTATAGGATGTAATCATTTGTGCCATAGATGAGTAAGCTGGAATTTTAATTTAAGATACGAATAATTTTCGTGAGTTTTGGGCTTAACCTTCTATATTTTAAACACAAATGGATAAAATATCTTAAGTAACTACGATGTATATAGAAGTTAGAAGACTTCAACAATACTCTTGGTACTTTCCCTTTCTATCAAGTTGGTTTTAATCACTTTGGTGGTGTAAGTTGTTGGAGTGTCTGTTTGTTCTATTCTATCAATTAGCATTTTGGCAGCAATTTCACCCAAATAGGTACTATGCTGACTTATTGTTGTAATAGAAGGGCTTACATAGCGAGGTAATATCCCATTGGTAAAACCAATGATTGAAATATCTTCAGGAACTCGGTATCCTCTGGATTTTACTAGTTTTAAGGTGTTGACTGCTGCGTCTTCTTCAAGACAAAGGATAGCATCCACTTTTTTAGAGTCTAGCATGATCTTCAATAAAGTATTGATGTCATTAAATTCGTCTACTTTCAAAATTAAGGCATCATCAATGGGTAGTTTCGCTTCCAAAAGTGCTTGCTTGTATCCTTCTAATCTTAATTTACCCACGCTTAAACGATGAATATTGGATACAATAGCGATATTTCGACATCCTGTATTGATGAAATGTTTGGTGGCGTTATAAGCTCCTTCTTTATCATTTACAACAACCTTATCACAATCAATAGCATCAGTAATACGATCGATCATCATCATTGGGATACCTTGATTTATGGTATTTTGAAAATGTCTAAAATCCTTTCTTACCTGGGTTTCTTCAGCAATGGATAAAATAAATCCATCCAGATATGAATTTTTTAAAAGTTCGATAGCTCCGGCTTCCTTTTCAAGAGATTCGTTAGAGATACAAGTGATAAGATTGTATCCTTTTTCGGTAGCTATTTTTTCGATACCAACAAAAACTTTAGTAAAAAATTGATTCAACATATTTGGGATAATGACTCCAATGGTTTTAGCATTTTTTTGTAACTCTACCTTTGGATCTATCATGAATGATTTATAATTATGAGCTTCAGCATATGCTCTAATTTTTGTTTTAGTTCCAACGCTAATTTCATAACTGTCACTAAGCGCTTTTGATACTGTAGCGATAGATACATTGAATTCTTTCGCTATTGTTTTTTGAGTGATTCTATTCTTTTTCATACCGGACAAATTTCTAATATGAGTTTTAATACTGATTACTATTACTTTTAATCAAGACCTTTTCATAATTAAAAGTTTTTAGTAGTTCTTATTGAAATTTAAATCATTTTTTTGCCAATTAATTAGCATTATCGCATTAATTGATGTTTAGAATTTAAAATACAACATGATTTATAGGAGTTGCTTCAAATGTGATATAAGCAGAAGAGTCAATTTGAAATTCGGGGCATAAAAACGATATAAATCGTATGACTATGAAAAAGGATTGCCATCAAAATCGCAATCGACTTTTTAGGATATTCATAATTAAAGAAAGACTACTCATATCATATTAACAATCTCGTAACTTTTGATGCATCATGATTTATAGGATTTGCTTCAAATGTGTTATGCTGTTGCATGTTCTTATGATAGTTTTGGTTTTTATTAAGATTTTAAGTTAAAAAGAGAGTATTTGTTAGTAAATGTTTTGTCATTTTAAGAAAAATATATTCTCGTGTAATAAAACAACAGTAATCATAGGATATGGAATCAGTCTTGAGGCAATTAGATTGGGTGGTATTAGGCACCTACTTTTTAGCATTAATTGGAGTTGCAGTATGGGTAATATTGCAAAAAAATAAGGATACGGCGGATTATTTTTTGGCAGGGAGAAATGTGGGATGGTTCGTAATCGGGGCTTCTATTTTTGCTTCCAATATCGGGTCAGAGCATGTTGTAGGTTTGGCAGGAACAGGGGCAGAATCTGGAATGCCAATGGCACATTACGAATTGCATGCATGGATAGTATTGCTTTTGGGATGGTTATTTCTTCCTTTTTATATGCGTAGTATGGTATTTACTATGCCCGAATTCTTAGAAAAACGTTTCGACAGCCGTTCAAGATGGTTTTTATCTGTGTTTTCATTAGCCGGATATGTAATTACTAAGGTTTCTGTGACCATTTACGCGGGTGGAATTGTAGTTTCAGAATTGCTAGGTATTCCTTTTTGGTATGGAGCTATTGGGATAGTTGTTTTCACTGGTGCATATACCATTATTGGAGGAATGAAAGCCGTAATCTACACAGAAACCTTACAAACAGTTGTGTTAATAGTCGGATCGATTATTATTACCTATCTAGGACTTCAAGAAGTTGGTGGATGGGAAAATCTAAGAGCAACAGCAGGTTCGGATCATTTTAATATGTGGAGACCAATGTCTGATCCAGATTTTCCTTGGACCGGTTTATTAATAGGAGGAACTATAGTAGGGGTATGGTATTGGTGTACTGATCAATATATAGTACAACGAACTTTGGCAGCAAATAATATTAAGATCGGTAGGAGAGGTGCGATTTTTGGGGCATATCTCAAGATACTTCCGATCTTTATTTTCCTGATCCCTGGGATCATAGCTTTCGCCTTAGCAAAACAAGGAGTTCTAGAATATGAAAGAGCAGATGAAGTATTTCCAGTGCTTGTAAAAACATTATTACCTACAGGAATCAAAGGTTTGGTGGCTGGTGGTTTGATGGCTGCATTGATGAGCTCTTTGGCCTCAGTATTCAACTCTTGCTCTACGATATTCACCATAGATATTTATAAAAAATTGAAGCCAGAAACTCCTGAAAAAAAGTTATTAAATATCGGACGAGTGGCTACAGCATTGGTAGTGATTTTGGGAATTATTTGGATCCCGATTATGAATAAAATAGGGGGCGGAGTATTATATCAATATCTGCAAAGTGTTCAATCTTATATTGCTCCTCCTATCACTGCAGTTTTTGTCCTAGGGATTATTTGGAAGAGAGTAAATTCAAAAGCGGCAATTGTAACCTTGTTTTCCGGATTATTGATTGCAGGTTTACGTATAACTGCCGAGATTAGTAAAGATGATTTATCTGGGATACTATATAAGTTCGCCACCATCAACTTTGCACATATGGCTATTTTTATGTTTATTTTTTCCGTTTTGGTTTGTATTAGTACCAGTCTGGTAACGGCTCCACCAAATTATCATGCGATCAAAGGATTAGCATTTGGAACACTTTCCCAGTCTCAAAAAGAAGAGGCCAAAGCTAGCTTTACATGGTTGGATGTAGTGTTATCTGTTTTACTAGTAGTAGTTGTAATTGCTGTATTGACTTATTTTACAGGATAATTGAATGGAGGTTATCGTCAGAAATAGCTTTTTGTTGGGTCACTCTTTAGGTAAAGTTGGATGGTAAAAAAGGCAATAAAATATAAATACAGAAAAAGATAGTAACTTTAGTTTTTGTAATACCCCGCGTTTATGTACATCAATAGGACCATATTTTTAATCTTCTCTTTCCTGTTATTGATGACTCATCTTTGGGGACAGGAACCTCCTGCAGATTTCAATTTTGTGTCCACAAAAGATGGAATTTCGAAAACAGCGGTGTCTACCATTATACAGGATCACTATGGTTTTATTTGGATAGGAACCAACGGAGCTGGGATTCATAGATATGATGGTATCGAATATATCTCATATCCCGATACCTCCAAAGATTCAGTATCCATAAATAGTAGTATGATTTTTTGTACGTACTTGGATAAGAAAAACAGATTGTGGGCAGGAACAGAAAGTGGTTTAAGTCTATATGATAGAGGCCAGGATCGATTTAAAAATATAAGCCTAACCAAAGATGCAGATAATGGTTTTAATAACCATATGGCGGTGAGTAGCATTACCGAAGATCATGAAGGCAATCTATTTGTTAGTGTTTTTGAAAAAGGATTATTTAAGCTCGATACCGAGGATTTTGAAGCACATCATATTCCTAATATTGGTTTTAGTACAACGTCAAAAACCGGGATTTTAAATATTTATACCCTGAAAACAGATAGAAAGGGTAAAGTATATGCAGGTACTAATGTTGGTCTCAAAGAGTATGATCCAGACACACAAACGCTCAGACCTTCGTTGTTTTTGTCTAATCATGATTCTAAAACCATTCAAGAACCTATTCAATCCTTATTCATTAGTGAAGAAAATAATATCTGGATTGGAAGTTTATCTTCAGGATTATATAAGGTGGATAGACAAGAGGAGGATGTAGAAATATTGCATTTACCCATAACTTCAAAGAGAATATTATCATTAGCGGTAGCATCCGATGGAACTATTTTGTGTGGAACAGAGAATGACGGGCTTTTTCATATTGACAAAGCGGGGAACGTGATCAAAAACTACTTGTTTGATAAAAAAGATGATAGCAGTATTCGTTCTAATTCCATATGGTCATTGTTCCTGGATAAAAATGATAGAATCTGGATGGGGTATTACAATAGTGGTATCGGAGTATATGACAAGCTGTACGATAAGTTTGAACAAATAGAAAGTCTGCCAAGTATTGCTAATTCTCTGGAAGCAAGTGCGGTTACAGGGATTGTACAGGACCAGAAGAACAGATTTTGGATGAGTATGGATGGTGGAGGAATAGATGTCTATGATCCGCAAACCTCGAAGTTTAAACATATCCATACAAAAAGCAAGGATTTTGAGGGTTTAACTAGTAATGATATTCAAGCCATTTATTTTGATAGTAAAGAAAACCTATGGGTAGGGAGTTGGAATAGTGGAATATTTCTTTTGAAAAAAGGGTCACAACAATTTATTAATTTTAATCCAACAAATACCAATGGAGTACTAACTACTAATAGTATTTTGAGCTTTTCTGAAGATTCCAATGGTAAAATTTGGATAGGCACCTTTTATGGTGGATTATTATCTTATGATTATGATCGCGACAAGATCACACATCATAACAGTAAGGTATTCATGCAGCAGAACATACAAACAAGTTCTATCAGGAGAGTTCTTGTAGATCATAATGATCATATTTGGGTGGGAGCAACTACAGGTTTGTTTAAGGTAATTCCGCAAGAGCAAAATACCTATTCAATTGTCTCTATTCGGCAAAAGATGTCTCCAAAAAATCAAAACTCTCTAAATGCGAATCATATTTTATCTATTTACGAAAGTTCGGATCATATGATTTGGATAGGAACCCGCGGACAGGGATTGTGTAGATATGATGAAAATCAAAATGCTTTTACATGGTATAACCAACAGAATGGTTTGCAGGAAGAAAATGTTTCTGCTATTATTGAAGATCAGGATGGTCATATTTGGGTGAGTGGAAATCAGGGAATTCATAAGTTGGATGTTCAAACCAATAAAGTTTCAGGATATAATGTAAATGATGGTTTGTTATCTAATGATTATAATTTCAATGCGGTACATCGAGACGAATCTGGCAATCTGTATTTTGGGAATTATAAGGGAATCGATTACTTCAACCCTAGAAATATCAAGATCAATACAAGTACGCCTAATCTATACCTCACCGGTTTTAAGTTGTTTAACAAAAATGTAGTTCCCGGCGAAGAAGACTCACCGTTAAAACAGGTGATTTCTGAAACCGATAGCATTTCACTAATGCATACCCAATCCGTTTTTACTATAGAATATGCAGGAGTAAACTATACGAGACCAGAAAAGAATCAATACGCGTATTATTTAAAGGGTTTGGAAGAATCCTGGAATTATGTAGGCAACATGAGAAGTGCTACCTATACCAATTTGGATTATGGAAATTATACGTTTAAAGTAAAGGTGGCTAACAACGATGGTGTTTGGAATGAAACCCCATTAGAATTAAAAATTACCATATTACCTCCTTGGTGGAAAACAAATTGGGCAATTGCTGCTTATGCGTTACTGTTTTTACTAGGCGTTTATTTATTGAATACTCTAACTCAAAATAGGATCAAAGAAAAACAGCTCATTGAAAACGAAAGGGAGAAAAGAATAAAAGAAGAAGAGTTAAACAATAAAAAATTACAATTCTTTACCAATATTTCGCATGAGTTTAGAACACCTCTAACTTTAATCATCAATCCAATTATTGATATTATCAATAGTAAGAAATATCAATTTCCTGATGAAATAAGAGAAAAGCATCTTGTTATTCATAAAAATACAGATCGACTTTCCAGGTTGATCAATGAGCTCATGGATTTCCGAAAATTGGAAATGAATAAGTTAAGAGTGAAAGCGGAGCGTTTGGATATCATTGATTTTGTAGTCGAGGTGGTGAGTTATTTTAAACAAGAAGCATATCATAAAAATATAAGTTTAGGTGTAGAGCATAACGTGGATACCCTAGAAGGGTGGGTAGATAAAAGCATGATGGAGAAAATCATTTTTAATCTTTTGTCCAATGCATTTAAGGTTACTCCCGAAGGAGGAAATATTTTAATAGAAATCTATAGTAATACGCTCGAATCTGAAGAGAATACTGGCCAGCAGAATACTTTTGAAATTTGTATTTCTGACACAGGACCAGGACTCAAAAAGGGACAATTGGATAAGATTTTTGAGCGATTTTACCAGGTAAATAATCTTAACAAGTGGTATTACGGAGGTACAGGGATAGGGCTAGAGGTGGTGAGAGGATTAGTAGAATTACACAAAGGAAACATCCTGGTGGATAGCGAAGTGGGTAAAGGGACCACTTTCAAAGTAATTTTACCATTGGGGAATTCTCATTTTCAGGAAGATGAAATGATCCTTAATAAATCAGTAGAGGGAAAACCTAAGATTGAAAATATAGTTTTGTCTGCTCCAAAGGAACTAGAGGAAGAGAAAAAACAAGAATCCAAAGAACACAGACTTCTTATCGTCGAGGATAATACCGAACTACGTAATTATCTCAAAAGAGAATTGATCGATCGATATAAAATTTTTACGGCTTCCAACGGTGCAGAAGGTTTGGAAAAAGCCAAAAATGAAATCCCAGATATTATCATTACCGATGTAATTATGCCAGAAATGGATGGTTTTGATTTTTGTTCCGCAATAAAGAATGATATTCAAACCAGTCATATTCCTCTGTTGATGCTCACTGCCAAAACCATGCATGAAGATCGTTTAAGAGGGATAGAATCTGGAGCCGATGCTTACTTGAGCAAACCATTTGATCTTAGGGTGCTGAAGTCACGTTTATCTCAATTATTGACTAGTAGACAATTGTTGTTTAATAAATACTTTAGTGCTATAGTAGATAATGATATCGAAACCAACACTACTTCTTTGGACAAGGATTTTATTGAGAAGGTATTGAACTATATCAATGAGAATATTAGTGATCCTAATCTTGGTGTAGAATCATTGGCCTATCAATTGAACCTAAGCAGAAGCCAGTTTTATCGAAAAATCAAAACCCTGACTGGACAAACAGCTAATCAATTTTTAAGAAACATCCGTTTGCAAAGAGCCAAACAAATTTTGGAAAAAGGACATAATAATATTAGTGATGTTTGCTACCAGGTTGGATTTTCTTCACCATCATACTTTACAAAGTGTTTTAGAAATCATTTTGGTATCCTACCAACCGAGGTCGAAACAGAACAATCCTAATGCTATATTTTTTTCGACACGGCAAATTGAAATCTAATTCAATTGGAAATTCTCAAGAATAGATATAGGATGCTCTCCATTCATAGTAGTATAGCCGTAACAATCGCACACCATCATACCAATCACTGAAATGACTTCATAAAGTGAATGGTATCATGCTTTACGCTTCAAAACAAAGCCTTTACCAAAGTAAATTAACGATCAATGCTCTTTGGTAATAGCAATTATGTAGCCTTGTATTCTCATTCTGAAGCATGCTCTTGTTTAACTGGGATTATGCAACAAATTTTGCAGTTAATGCTCTTTTTGTAGCATTATTTTTTCATATCCGTTTCTAAATTGTTAAAAAATTCAGGACTAAATAATGGCATGAAGAAAAAATATTCGAGGCTAAAGATTTTAGTAGAGATTATGTTGATAGGAATTGTATTCGGGCTCCTTGTTTTGATCTTGAGTTTTATGTCATGAAATCATTAAACAACAATAAAATAGGAAACAACAACCAATGAAAAAACTCTTGAAGCTTTGTAACGTAATTCTCTTAGCATTGCTATTGCAATTAGATATGGGATGTATGGCAAAAAAGGAATATGAATACAAATTTCAAAATCCAAAATTAGACGTCACAGAACGAGTAAATGATTTAATAGATCAGATGACCCTTGCAGAAAAAGTCTCTCAGATGCGGTACGATGCGCCTGCGATTGATCGCTTGGGCATCCCTGCTTATAATTGGTGGAATGAATGTTTGCATGGAGTAGCAAGAGCAGGAGAGGCCACAGTTTTTCCTCAGGCCATAGGGATGGGCGCTACATTTGATAAATCATTGATGTTTGAAATAGGTACTGTAATTTCTGACGAAGCCCGGGCAAAACATCATCGCTTTGTAAAAGAGAATAAACGAGGCATATATCAGGGACTTACATTTTGGACTCCTAATATTAATATTTTTAGAGATCCCAGATGGGGGCGTGGACAAGAAACCTATGGAGAAGATCCATATCTCACCGGTAGAATGGGAGTGAACTTCATAAAAGGTTTACAAGGAGATGATCCCAAATACTTTAAGGTAATTGCTACTGCAAAACATTTTGCGGTGCATAGCGGACCAGAAAAATCCAGACACGAAGACAATTACCATACTTCAGACAAAGATCTTAAAGAAACTTATCTGCCAGCTTTTGAAGCAGCAATCAAAGAAGCTAATGTGCAATCCGTAATGTGCGCCTATAATAGATATAGAGATGAAGCATGTTGTGGGAGTAACTTGTTATTAAATGATATTCTTAGAAAAGAATGGGGTTTTGATGGGTATGTGGTTTCAGACTGTTGGGCGATCAACGATTTTTGGGAGCCGAATAAACATGGGTTATCCAAAGATGCGGTAGAGGCTTCTGCCTTGGCAGTAGATAGAGGAACGGATCTAAACTGTGGAAATGTATTTGATCCCAACCTTACGGATGCTGTTTTAAAAGGAATCGTAGATGAAGCCAAAGTTGATCGAGCATTAGCCAGATTGATGGAAGCCAGGTTTAAATTGGGAATGTTTGATCCTGATCAAATGGTGCCTTGGTCTGATATTTCTTATGAAGTTGTAGGCAGTGAAAAGCACTATGCCTTGTCGGAGAAAACAGCGAAAGAATCCATAGTACTTTTGAAAAATGAGAAGCAAACATTACCGCTAGATAAAAACATTTCTTCCATTGCTGTTATTGGACCTAATGCAAATTCAAAACAAGTGTTATTGGGGAACTACCATGGGACTCCTCATAACCGAATTACCCCTTTAAAAGCAATTAAAGAAAAACTACCTAACGCTCAAGTATATTATGCCAAAGGAAGCAATATCGCACAAGGGTGGCCTTTACTAGAACCGATCCCGTCAAATGCTCTTAAAAATGGAAATAACCATGGGTTAGAAGGAGAGTATTTTGACAATCAAAAATGGGAAGGAACTCCAAAATTTACTAGAAATGATAGTGTAATAGACTTTATATGGATGCCCAAAAAACCAATTGATGATTTAGTTTCGGATGAGTTCTCTGTAAAATGGACAGGACAATTGGAAGCTCCAAAAACTGGCAAGTATCGAATTGGATTACGAGCCAGCAGCGGAGGGAAATTTTATGTCAATGACACTTTAAAGTTTGAGTTTAGTGATGACCATGAACCTAAGACCAGATACTTTGATACTGATTTGACCCAAGGGGAAGCAAAAGATATAAGAATAGAGTTTTTTAACTATCATACAGATCCACAGGCGCAATTAGTATGGGCGCACATGGATGAAGATTTGCTATCAACAGCTATAGAACTGGCTAAAAAGTCTGAAGTAGTAGTACTATGCTTAGGACTCTCTCCTGATATTGAGGGAGAAGAAATGCCAGTGGTACTAGAAGGATTTGATAAGGGGGATCGATCAGAGATTTCTTTACCAAAATCACAACTAAGGCTTATGAAAGAGGTAGCCGCTCTTGATAAGCCTATAGTTTTGGTTTTAATGAATGGAAGTGCATTATCCGTGAACTGGGCTGATGAGCATATACCCGCAATTGTAGAATCTTGGTATCCAGGAGAATTTGGTGGAAAAGCCATTGCAGATGTGCTATTTGGGGATTACAACCCAGCGGGTCGCTTGCCAGTAACTTTTTATAAATCCACAGAAGATCTTCCGGATTTTAAGTCCTACGATATGACCAACCGTACCTATAAGTACTTCAAAGGAGAACCTCTGTATCCTTTTGGACATGGATTATCCTATACCAATTTTACCTATGATCACCTGGAAATACCTGATGAGGTCAAACTTAATGAAGATATTCCAATTACTGTTGAGGTTACTAATACGGGGAAGAGAGAAGGAGACGAAGTAGTACAACTTTATATATCTCATAACGTCCAGGATGAGGATACTCCGGTACACTCGCTAGTAGGTTTCGAGCGGATTCATCTGAGTGTAGGTGAAACCAAAAAAGTAAGCTTCAAAATTACCCCAAAGCAATATGCTCGTATAACTTCAGAAGGAAAAATTGATATCACTCCCGGATCAATTCAATTTCATGTAGGAGGAAAACAACCTAACCTAAAAACCAATCCTAAAGGAGCAGAATTGATACAAGTACTTACAAAAACAACCACCCTTAAATAAACAGAAATATGAAAACAAAAATTGCTATACAACAGTTTATTAATAATCAAAAATCACACTTATGATCAAACTCAAACTTGCAATTATTGCAATACTCATAATTGGAATACAACCCGTTTTATCGCAAGGAGATCGTATAACTGGTATGGTAACAGATCAGAACAACTCGCCATTACCAGGAGTTACTGTGTTGGTAAAAGGAACCAGTAACGGTACAACTACAGATTTTGACGGGAATTACGAGTTAAATGGAGTTTCTAAAGGAAACATCATACAATTCTCATACCTGGGGATGGAAACCGTAGAAAGAATTTACACAGATTCAAAACGCATCAACATCGTCATGACTCAGGATGCCACCGATTTGGATGAAGTCGTATTAATAGGATACGGAGAAAGTAGTAAAAAAGACTTAACCTCTGCAATTTCTACCATCAGTGCAGAAACGCTAGCAAAGCAAACTATCCCCAATATTGATCAGGGAATTCAGGGGTTAGTCTCCGGTGTTACCGTGACCCGAAGTTCTGGACAACCAGGTGGAGCAGTTTCCATACGGGTTAGAGGGATCACATCGGTTACAGGAACCAACGAACCTCTTTATATCATTGATGGGGTAAACGTAACCAATGCTTCTACGCAATCTTTCAATTTTTCTCGTTTTGGAGGTACAGGAGGGCAAACAGCGGTAAGTCCACTTTCTGCATTAAATCCAAATGATATCGAATCTATAACAGTACTAAAAGATGCATCTGCGGCTGCCATTTATGGTGCTCAAGCATCGAACGGTGTGGTGCTGATTACCACAAAACGAGAAAAGGTAGGAAAAGCCAAAATCAGTTATGAAACCTACGGAGGAGTGCAGTTTGCTCCAACTTTGATTGATATGATGAACCTTAGAGAGTATGCTGCGTATACTAATGAAGCCAGACAAACACCATCAGTAAATCTCCCGCCGCTTCCTCAATTCGAGGATCCTAGTATTTTGGGAGAAGGGACAGATTGGCAGCGCGCTATTTTTCGAGCAGCACCAATCACAAATCATCAACTGTCATTGTCAGGCGGTAAAGAAAATGCAAAGTTTTATGCATCAATCAATTATTTTGACCAGGAAGGAATTGTTATTAATTCTGGGCTACGAAGATTTGGAGCTCGATTAAATTTGGATTACAAGGTAAATGACTGGTTGAAATTTGGTCATAATATTAATTTGAGTAATTCTCTTGAAGAGGTAGGGTTAAACGATTCTCGAAACGGTACCATTACTACAGCTCTACGACAAACCCCCGATATACCCATTAGAAATCCAGACGGAACCTTCGGATCTCCAGATAATGTGCTCGGTAATACTGCAGCGTTAAACCCTGTAGCATCTGCAGAGATCAGAAGTAGTACACTAGAACGATATAAAATCAATGGAAACCTATTTTTGGATCTGCAACTAGCAAACAATTTAAGCTTTAGAACAGATCTTGGATACGATTACAATACAGCTAAAACAGAAAGCTTTTTTCCAACCTTTGATTTTGGATCTATTAAAAATGATACCAATACAGCATTTAAGTCAGCAAACGAAGGTTTTTATTATCTGTTTAAAAACTACTTGACCTATTCACCACAATTTGGAGATCATAGATTTAGATTGTTATTAGGGGCTGAGGCACAGAAGAGCCAATTTCAAGGTTTATCTGGTCAACGATCAAATTTCCCAAGTAATGAAGTGGATGGCTTAAATACGGGTGACGCCGAAGAGTCGTTGGCAGAATCTTTTGAGGGATCTAGTACTATCGCGTCTTACTTTGGTAGAATCAATTATAATTATTTAGACAAGTATTTGCTATCTGCCTCGGTGCGATATGATGGATCTTCAAAATTTGGTCCGAACAACCGTTGGGGAGTATTTCCATCAGCTTCGGCAGCATGGGTAGTGAGTGAAGAGCCATTTATGGAAAGCGTTTCCAACGTATGGGATTACTTCAAGATAAGGGTAGGATACGGTACCAGTGGTAACCAACAGATCAGTGATAATCTTTTCAGAACCTTGCTTAGAAATGTAAATACAGCTTTAGGGAGTGGGTTTAGCGCCGCAAACTTTCCAAATGCAGATGTCGCTTGGGAATCGTTGATTTCGCCTAACCTGGGAGTAGAATTAGGATTCTTGAATAGTAAAATCCGATTGGATGTAGATGTATATAGAAAAACGTCAAAAGACTTTTTGGCTATTCAACCCTTACCAGGCTTTTTAGGAAGTTTGAACTCCTTGTCTTTTATCGGCATTCAACCTCCGGTATTGAATTTTGGAGAAATGATCAACGATGGTATTGATGTGAATTTGTCGACAAAGAATATTAATAAAGAGCATTTTAGCTGGGATTCCAATGTTGTCTTTTCTCTATATAGAAATGAAATCAGAGAACTATCCAATGATGATGATGCCATTATAGGAACTATACAAGATGAGGATGTTATAGCCGATTTAACCAGATCGCAAGTAGGACAACCCATCGGAATGTTCTTTGGTTTTGTTACCGATGGTTTGTTTAGGTCTCAGGAAGAACTAAACAATGGCCCTATTCCTGCAGAAAGCTCTATTAGTGAGGCCAACGGAACGTGGCTAGGAGATATTCGATTCAGAGATTTGAATGATGATGGCGTTATTGATGCCAATGATAGGACATTCATCGGGAATCCGCATCCGGACTTTACCTTCAGTATTACCAATAACTTTAGATACAGAATGTTTGACTTATCGATCTTTCTTCAGGGGTCATATGGTAACGATATTTACAATTATACCAGAGTTTTTACAGAAGGAATCAATCGTTTCAACTCTAATCAAGCAGCTACAGTTATTGATAGATACAGTGCTGCAAACCCTAACGGAAGCTTACCAAGGTATTCTGATGGTGATAGAAATGGAAACACAAGAGTGTCTGATCGTTTTATTGAGGATGGTTCTTATCTCAGGATACAGAGTGTAACATTGGGGTGCACATTGCCAAAAGACACATTTGGTAAAAACAACTTTTTTGATCGGGTACGAGTATATACCATTTTACAAAACATATATACACTAACGAATTATTCCGGTTATGACCCAGAAGTAGGTTCTTTAAATCAAAGTGCATTACTGAAGGGAATTGATTTTGGTAGATATCCAGTTCCAAGAACTATTACTCTTGGACTTAATGTTCAATTTTAATTATGAAAAAGGAAAATAATATGATGGGTATGAAAAATAGTTATAAAATTTTTACACACGTTTTGATGTTGATCTTTCTCGCTTCTTGTGGAGACGATTTTTTAGAAGTACCGGTAGTAGATACAATTACCGAGGATAATTTTTATATGACCGATGATCAATTACTAGCTGGAGCAAATACATTATATGGTCAGGCCTTTTTTACCACCAATGACAAGTTTATGTATTCTTTGGATATGTTGGCGGGTAATTCTATAGGGTTCGAAGCTGATGCGCCTTATAAACTGTTTGCGGTGGGAGTCAATAACAGAACACTTTTAGAAGGCTGGGAAGGTTTTTACAAAGGGATTGCTGATGCCAATCAACTATTAAAGATTATTGACCAAGGCTTAAGTCCTGATATTTCTGAAGAGGTTAAAAATCAGGTAGAAGGAGAAGCTCGATTTGTAAGAGCTTTCGCATACTTCTATTTGGTACGATTGTGGGGAGAGATTCCTGTGATTGATCAGATTACTGCAGATACTTCTACCAGGTACCGTTTAAATACAGTACCTAGTATCTACGCCTTTATCGAAAGCGATTTGAAAAAAGCTGCAGATCTATTACCGCTTAATCCTTCGGATCAACGTCGAGTAGGGAAAACAGCTCCCTGGGCATTTCTTGCAGAAATGTATCTGACTTTGAAAGACTATGAAAATGCCAGAGCATATGCAAAAATGGTCATCGATAGCGGATTACATAGCCTGCAGACCAATTATCAGGATCAATTTATAAATCCATCGTTAAGTGTAAACAGAGAAGGGATTTACAGATGGGTTTGGACTTCGATCAATGGATTGTGGGGAATACAAAATACGAATCAGGCATATTTGATCGATGATGATGATCTGGTTGGTAACAACGGAGCTTTCGGCTCTGTAGCACCCAGTGTAGATTTGTTTTTGGCGTTCGACAAAGTAGCAGATCCTGGAGAAGAGGATTTACGACGTAAATGGATCATTATGGAACCTGGGCGACAGTATGATGAGTTAAAAACTGTGGATGGAGGGTATACTTTTCCTGAAAATGGTGATAATTCGGCCACCAAAATTCGATATCGAAAATATGTGGTGGGCTCTCTAAATGAACATCCTAACGTATTTTTTATGAGAACTGAAATGAGTACTCAACTGATGAGGTATGCAGATATCTTATTGATATACGCCGAAGCTATTTTAGGAAACGGCGCATCTACCGGAGACGCACAAGCAATAGACGCCTTTAACCAGGTTAGAAGAAGAGCAGGTCTTACAGAAAAAACGATGATCAGCAAAGAGGATCTTATGAATGAGAGAAGAATAGAACTGGCTTTAGAAGCTGGTAAATTCTGGTTGGATTTATTACGAATGGATAGAACTATGGCACGCGATATTATTAGAGTACAGAACAGAGGTACGGCAAATAGCTTAGTGCCGTTAGATACTGATCCTGTGTTTGTGACAGATATAGATAACGCCAATTTTCTTTTTCCTATTCCAGCTGCAGAGTTGTCGTTTATAGATACAACAAGTCCAGCGGTAGATTATGTAATTAATGATTAATACGATACATCATGATAAGAAATAATAAATCAAGATTTTCTATCTATAACTTACTGGTTTTATGTTTGCCATTGGTGGCATTCATAGTATTATCCTCTTGTGAGAACGATAGTAAAGAAGAAACCTTTGGAGATCCTGTTATCTCAAATATATTATCGTTGGGAGACGATCCAAGGATCAATTCGGGTTTCCCAGACGTCCTGGTAAGAGTAGAAGGTAGTGGTCTAAGTAATATGAAAGAGATCATTTTTGACGATAAAATTAATGTAGGCTTTAATACTACTTTGAATTCTGATATAGCACTCTTCTTTAATGTTCCCTTTGATGTAGATCTAGGGAGCCGTTTTGGAAATCAAAATGTAACTTTTAAAAATCAATTTGGTACAACCGTGTCTACGGAGTTTGAGATTATACAACCAGAACCTACTTTAACTGTTCAGGATACTTTTGCGCCAGATAAAGCCGAGGCAGGAGTAGAAATTCGAGTATTTGGAGATTGGTTTTTTAATGTTGAAGATGTTTTGATCGATGGAGAATCAGTAGGAGGATTTACCGTGGTTTCTCCACAAGAACTCACCTTTATATTCCCAGAAGGAAAAACCGAAACTACAGAATTTACTCTGGTAACTGCTGCGGGATCGGTCTCAAAAGATTTACCGATTCTAGGAGGTATTGTTGAAATTTTGATCACAGATTTTGAAGGAAACGGAATTCCTAGTATCAATGATGATTATCCTTCGGATTGGTTTAGTTATGGAGACAATATGTTCCGTATTGCAGCTGGAATTGGAGCGGACGGAAGTACAGGTGCCGAAATTATATGGGATGATACAGGCACTGATCCTTTTACGGGAAGCTCGCATCAAAGTATAGCATCAGTGACCACTTCTACAGATGCCGAGAATGCATTTTTGATCATTGATATTAACGGAGATGGATTTCCTGGTACGGTGATGGAATTTGTTCTGGAAGATGATCGAAGTAATTGGCTATTCAAAGTTCCATTGGAAGGGACAGGATGGCAAACCTTACGATTAAGAATGTCTGATTTTGGTTTTAGTTTTGATCCTGGTAATCAGAGTAATGGTGATGTAAATCCATCTACCATTATAGCGGTAAAAATGCAGATCAGCCACGAAGGAGGAGCAGGAGTGGTTCCGTCTGGATACAAATATGATAATATCAAATTCGAAGTTTTAGAACTGGAATAAATAAGTAGTAGATTAATAAGACAGTAATACCAACAGGGAGAAAGGAATGCAATTTTTGTTGTATGATCTTCTCCTTGTAAATCATAAAAAATATGTTACGAATAAAAGAAATAAGTAAAATGCTTTTCCTAGCAATGGTGTCTCTTGCCATGATGATTTTTGTCTCATGCTCTGATGATGATAGTGATGATCAAGGACAGGGAATAATATCATCGCCAGTTGCAAAAGCAGCCTCAGAAATAGCTTTTACCAGTTTTAGAGCCAATTGGGATCCGGTATTTAGAGCAGGAGAGTATCAATTGGATGTCTCAGATAATGCAGGTTTTTCTTCATTTTTGCAGGGGTATGAAAACAGATCGGTGAATCAATTGTTTGAAACCGTGTCAGGACTAGCTCAAAACACCCAATATTATTATAGAGTACGAGCTGTTGTGGATGGAGGAATCTCGGGAAATTCGAATATTATTGATGTAAGTACCGATACCAAAATTGCTGATGATGTCACTTTGAAACAAGCAGCAGAAAATAATTTTCTAGTAGGCGTAGCCGTTTCTGCCGCTAGGACTGAAATAGCAGCTTATGATGAGGTGTATAAAAGAGAGTTCAATAGCATTACTGCCGAGAATGATATGAAAATGGCTTCTGTATTTACGGGCATTGATGGGTCAGGTAATATCATTTATGATTGGAGTAAAGTAGATGCATTGATCAATTATGCTGAAACGAATGGCATGAATGTGCATGGTCATACTTTGATTTGGCATCGTAGCGTACCGGAAGCATTAGAAAATTTTGCAGGAACGGATCAGGAATTTGAAGATTTGATCGAGCAATATATTAATGCGGTGTTTACCAGATATAAAGGTAAAATCAACTCTTGGGATGTGGTAAATGAAGCTATTGACGATGATCCCGCTGTTCAATGGAGAAATACCTTGTTTTTGCAAAGAATGGGGGAGAACTATGTTCAAAAGTGTTTTGAATTTGCAAGAGCCGCTGATCCAGATGTAAAACTGTTTTATAATGATTACAATATGACTTTTGATGCTACTAAAAGAGGTAAAGTGTTGACGATGGTAGATAATTTGAAGGCTAGCAATTTAATTGACGGAGTAGGATATCAAATGCATATAGATTATAATTTCCCGAGTAGACAAGAAATACAAGAGGCTACCGACGAGTTGGTTGCAAAAGATGTACTTATACATTTTGCAGAACTTGACGTAAAAGTAAACGCTGCTGATGATTTAACTGATTTCACTACAGAGCGATCAATGGCCCAAGCAGCAAGGGTAGCGGAGATAGTAGAAATTTTTAACGCAATTCCTCAAGCTCAAAAGTATGCTATTACGCTTTGGGGGCTTAAAGATGATGATACATGGTTAATTCCAGAAAATAATGGCAGACCAGAATGGCCACTTTTATTCGATGCCTCTTTCGAGAAAAAAGAAGCCTATTTTAGTTTTATAAAAGTATTATTAGACTGATGCCGCTTTTTTGAGCAATGCATCTTTCCATCGCAGTGCTTCAATCATAGAAGAAAAGTACTTCAGATCTTTTTTGTAGAAAGAACCCTCTAATTCAGAAAGTAATTTTTGTCTGGGGTTCTTTGATACTACAGCGATACCAAGCATGTTATCGATCTTTTTGGTTTCGTGGTATACGGTGGGATTCACTGCGTATGAGTGTATTCGATTAGAGATGTACACAAAGTTTCTGTTGTTAAAATGGGTATTTACAAATTCTAATAGAATCTTATTGTGCTCGGGTAAAACCAAAAAACCAGAAGAAATAGTATTGGTGAGGTAATTTGGATGTACTTCGACCGTAGTAAAACCTAAATCATAGTATTTTATCATTTTCAATAATGAATTACTATATCTAAGTATGGCTAATGTGCCTTTAATTTACGATAAAACTAGATTAAACAAAAGTTAAAATATCAATGCTTAGGTGCATAAAGTGTGTTTACTGCCCTTTTTTTAGCAGTTTGTTTTTCCATTTCAAGGCATCTTCCATAGTCTCAAAGTGCTTAAATTCTTTGTCGAAAAATGTTTTCTCGTAGGTAGTTTGTGTTTTTTGAACAGGATCTTTAGAAACCACTGCAAATCCTTTTAACTGTTCGATCTGGGCTGTTCTTATATACACTATTGGATCAACAGAATAGGAGTGAATCCTATGTGTAATATATACAAAAGGGGTATCAAAATGACTTTCCGCTATTTCTATCAAGACAGCATTATTCTGTTTGTCGACAGTAATGCCTTCATTCATTACTGCAAGTACATAATCATCATGAATTTCCAGGGTGCAGAAATCAAGGGTATAAGATTTAATCATGTATTGTTAGTTAGCTTAGCGCGATCAATGTAAAAGGAAAATCATAAATATCAAATTCTTTGAGATAAAAAAAACCGCCGTTTATCAACAGCGGTTTAAACATATTACTATTTTTGGATCTTATGATTCGGTAGATTTTTCAGCCTTTTCGATGCTGATCGTCAATTCTCCAGAATCATCTATATCCATAAAGATACTATCTCCTTCTTGAAGTTTAGCATTAATAATCTCTTCGGCAAGAGCATCCTCAATATATTTTTGAATAGCTCTTTTCAAAGGTCTAGCTCCATATTGCTTGTCAAATCCTTTTTCGGTGATATAGTCCTTCGCTTTTTCACTTAAAGAAAGATCATAACCAAGACCTTTGATTCTTCCATACAACTTATCAAGTTCGATATCGATGATCTTGTGAATATCTTCTCTTTCAAGCGCATTAAACACAATCACATCATCAACTCGATTCAGGAATTCTGGAGCAAATGCCTTTTTGAGTGCGTTTTCGATCACTCCTTTGGCATAATCTTCAGCTTGAGACTTTTTGGCAGTGGTTCCAAAACCAACACCTTGTCCAAAGTCTTTAAGTTTACGAGCACCGATATTAGAGGTCATTATGATAATGGTGTTTCTAAAGTCGATTTTACGACCTAAACTATCTGTAAGATAACCATCATCAAGTACCTGTAACATCATATTGAACACATCAGGATGCGCTTTTTCTATCTCGTCTAATAGAATCACAGAATAAGGTTTTCTTCTTACCTTTTCGGTAAGCTGACCTCCTTCTTCGTATCCAACGTATCCCGGAGGTGCACCAATTAGTCTAGACACGGCGAATTTTTCCATGTATTCACTCATGTCGATACGGATCAATGTATCTTCACTATCAAACAGCTCTTTTGCTAAAACTTTTGCTAATTGTGTTTTTCCAACACCTGTTTGCCCTAAGAAAATAAAGGAACCAATAGGTTTGTTAGGATCTTTCAACCCGGCACGATTACGCTGTATTGCTTTTACTACTTTATTTACAGCTTCATCCTGCCCAATTACCTTTCCTTTGATCAAATTAGGAAGTTCTGCAAGTTTGTTGCTTTCGGTTTGAGCAATACGATTCACAGGGATTCCTGTCATCATAGAAACTACATCTGCCACATTTTCTTCATCTACAGTTTCTTTATGAAGTTTGGATTCTTTTTCCCACTGTTCTTGGGCTACACTCAGTTCCTTTTCCAGGTTTTTTTCATCATCTCTCAGCTTTGCAGCTTCTTCATACTTCTGTTTTTTGACTACGCTGTTTTTTAATTCTCTAACCTCTTCCAATTTCTTTTCGAGATCAAGAACTTTCTTAGGTACGTCAATATTGGTGATGTGTACTCTAGAGCCAGCTTCATCCAAAGCATCGATAGCTTTGTCTGGTAAAAAACGGTCGGTCATGTATCTATTCGTAAGCTTAACACAAGCTTCTATAGCATCCGGTGTGTAGCTTACATTATGATGCTCTTCATACTTCTCCTTAATATTGTTAAGGATTTCTATCGTTTCTTCAATGTTTGTAGGTTCTACAATTACTTTTTGGAAACGACGTTCAAGTGCTCC
Organism: Aquimarina sp. AWH4_224; assembly: GCF_056160245.1. Lineage (NCBI taxonomy): Bacteria > Pseudomonadati > Bacteroidota > Flavobacteriia > Flavobacteriales > Flavobacteriaceae > Aquimarina > Aquimarina sp. AWH4_224. The sequence goes on from NZ_JBSWWU010000016.1 coordinate 53,670, forward strand.
GTCTTTTTCGATGTATTGACGATACTCGTCCAGCGTAGTAGCACCTATACATTGTATTTCTCCTCTTGCTAATGCCGGTTTGAACATATTAGAAGCATCAAGGCTTCCGGTTGCACCACCTGCACCTACAATCGTATGTATTTCATCTATGAACAGAATGATATCATCATTTTTCTCCAGTTCATTCATTACCGCTTTCATTCGCTCTTCGAATTGTCCACGGTATTTTGTTCCGGCTACCAAACTAGCGAGATCCAGTGTAACCACTCGTTTATCAAAAAGAATACGAGATACTTTTCGTTTCACTATGCGAAGTGCCAAACCTTCGGCGATGGCGGATTTACCAACACCAGGTTCACCAATTAGCAAAGGATTATTCTTTTTACGACGGCTCAAAATTTGAGATACACGTTCAATTTCTTTGGATCGACCTACTACAGGATCAAGCTTTCCTTCTTCTGCCATGGCGGTAAGATCACGACCAAAATTATCCAAAACAGGAGTTTTAGATTTCTTGCCGGCTTTACTACCAGAACCTGGAGAATTAAACGGATTTTCTTTTGAAGCATCTCCTGTTAAATCATCATCATCTTCAGAGAAGGATTCTGCTTTTGGGTTGTCTAGATATTCTTCTTCGTTTGCGATCATATATTTAAATTGGTCTTTAACATTATCATAATCTACTTTTAAACGATTTAAAAGTTTCGTGGTTGGGTCATTTTCGTTTCTCAAAATACATAGCAATAAATGTGCGGTATTAATTGAGGAACTTTGAAATAATTTGGCTTCCAGAAAGGTTGTTTTTAAGGCTCTTTCTGCTTGCCTGGTTAAGTGTAAGTTCTTTTTTTCGTTTGAAGCAACTGCTACATTGGGGTTTGCAGGGCTTAGAATTTCAACTTTTCTTCTTAAGTTAGTTAAATCTATGTCTAACGCATCAAGGATACTAATTGCTTTTCCACTTCCATCACGCAATAACCCTAACATAAGATGTTCTGTACCTATAAAGTCATGCCCTAATCTAAGAGCTTCTTCTTTACTATAGGCAATTACATCTTTTACTCTAGGTGAAAAATTATCATCCATATAATCTCTTTCTTTTTCTATATAACTAAAATAATAATTTTTGGAATTACTATGGCAAAAACTATTCCTTTTAATCGATGATTAACAAATATATTGTTACAAAAGGCTAATTTGTCATGTAGTTTTGCCCAATTTTCACTAAAATCGATGACCTGATCGATTCTCTTTTTTTGCATTTCTTGGTAAATAGACAAAAAAAGCTGTAATAATCAAAACCTATGTTTATAGACTTATTAACGATACCAAGTACTATTTTTGTTAATAAATTGCGTATATTACATAGGTAATTGGGTGTTAAAAACGTCTTAATTTACTTAAATTAGCGCGTTTAATAATTCAATTTCAGAAAAAAGTTTTTATGGCAGAAGGAGAAAAACTTATACCTATTAATATTGAGGATGAGATGAAATCGGCTTACATCGATTATTCGATGTCAGTTATTGTATCTCGTGCACTTCCAGATGTTAGAGACGGTTTAAAGCCAGTACATCGACGTGTATTATATGGTATGTATGAATTGGGAGTAAGAGCTAGTAGCGCCCACAAAAAATCAGCTAGAATTGTAGGGGAAGTTCTAGGTAAATATCACCCACACGGGGATACTTCGGTATACGACACTATGGTTCGTATGGCCCAGGAATGGAGTTTGAGATATATGTTGGTTGATGGCCAGGGTAACTTTGGGTCTGTAGATGGGGACAGTCCGGCAGCAATGCGTTATACCGAGGCAAGAATGAGAAAGATATCCGAAGACATGCTTGCGGATATAGAAAAAGATACAGTAGATCATACCTTTAATTTTGACGATACATTACAAGAACCAACAGTACTTCCTACAAGAGTTCCGGGATTATTGATTAATGGTGCTTCAGGTATTGCAGTAGGTATGGCAACCAATATGCCACCACATAACTTAAGCGAAGTTGTGGATGGTACTATCGCTTATATCGATAACAATGATATCGAGATTGATGAGCTAATGACTCATATCAAAGCTCCTGATTTTCCAACGGGAGGTATCATTTATGGATATGACGGCGTAAGAGAAGCATTCAAAACAGGTCGTGGTAGAATCGTAATGCGAGGTAAAGCCAGTTTTGAAGAGGTAAATGGTAGAGAGTGTATTATCGTTACCGAAATACCTTATCAGGTCAATAAGGCAGACATGATTAAGAAGACTGCCGATTTGGTGAATGATAAAAAGATAGATGGTATTTCTTCGATTCGAGATGAATCCGATCGTAAAGGAATGCGTATCGTTTATGTCTTGAAAAGAGATGCAATACCTAATATTGTATTGAACCTTTTATATAAGTACACTGCGCTTCAATCTTCTTTTAGTGTAAATAATATTGCACTTGTAAAAGGAAGACCGCAGTTGTTGAATGTAAAAGAAATGATTCATCATTTTGTAGAGCACAGACACGATGTGGTTGTACGCCGTACAAAATATGAATTAAGAAAAGCCGAAGAAAGAGCACACATATTAGAAGGATTAATCATAGCTTCAGATAATATTGACGAAGTGATTGCATTGATTCGTGCCTCTGCAAATGCGGAGGAGGCTCGTGAGAAGTTGATTGAGCGTTTCAAATTATCTGAGATACAAGCCAAGGCAATTGTAGAAATGCGATTGAGACAGCTTACAGGACTGGAGCAAGATAAACTTCGTGCAGAGTACGAAGAGTTGATGAAAACCATTGAAGATTTAAAAGACATTCTTGATAAAAAAGAACGTCGAATGGATATCATCAAAGAAGAGCTGATCGAAGTACAGGAAAAATACGGGGATGAGCGTCGTTCTCAAATAGAATATGCAGGTGGTGATCTTAGTATAGAGGATATGATCCCTGATGAAAAGGTGGTGATTACCATTTCTCATGCAGGATATATCAAAAGAACATCGTTAAACGAGTATAAGAAACAAAATAGAGGAGGAGTTGGACAAAAAGGAAGTACTACTCGTAATGAAGACTTCTTAGAACATCTGTTTGTGGGTACTAACCACCAATACATGTTGTTCTTTACTCAAAAAGGAAAATGTTTCTGGATGCGCGTATACGAAATACCAGAAGGAAGTAAAACTTCAAAAGGTAGAGCCATCCAGAATTTGATCAATATCAGTCAGGATGACAAAGTGAAAGCATTTATATGTACTCAGGATTTAAAAGACGAAGAGTATATCAATTCACACTATGTCATAATGGCAACGAAAAAAGGTCAGGTCAAAAAGACATCTTTGGAACAATATTCCAGACCGAGAACGAATGGAATCAATGCCATTACCATTAAGGACGAAGATGAGTTACTAGAAGCTAAACTTACCGACGGTAAAAGTCAGGTAATGCTCGCTGTAAAATCTGGAAAAGCGATACGCTTTGAAGAGGAGAAAACTCGACCTATGGGTAGAGGAGCATCTGGAGTTAGAGGAATTAGATTGGCAGATGAAAAAGACGAAGTAATTGGTATGGTTGCCGTAAATGACATGGAAAGTAATATCTTAGTAGTGTCAGAAAACGGATACGGAAAACGTTCAAAACTAGAAGATTATAGAATTACCAATAGAGGAGGTAAGGGTGTTAAAACCATTTCTGTAACTGATAAGACTGGAAACTTAGTAGCGATAAAGAATGTAACTGATTTGGATGATTTGATGATCATCAATAAATCGGGTATCGCGATAAGACTTTCGGTCGAAGATTTAAGGGTAATGGGTCGTGCCACTCAGGGGGTTCGATTGATTAACTTAAAAGGTAAAGATTCTATTGCTGCGGTAGCAAAAGTAATGCACGATGAAGATGATTTGGAGAACGCAGAAAATGCTGACGAAATCGCCGAAGCAAATATAGATACTGAAGATGCCGGAGATGGCACGAATATTGATAAGAAAACTGAAGAATAATTAAATCCCATTAAAAAAAAGACGAGTAATGAAGACTAAATTTATCTTAGTGTTATTCCTAGCGATTAGTACTATTGGATTTTCTCAAAAAGAAGCAGCAAAAGCTTTAAAAGCGGCCAACAAAAATGTAAAGTCGGGTAATTTGGATGCAGCTGCTGATGCATTGAATGCAGCAGAATCACAAATGGATGGAGCTGAGGCTAAATTAAAAGCGCAGTTTTACTATTTAAAAGCTCAAGTACTTTCTGGTACTGCTGGAGAATCAGTAGACAAAATGGAAGGAGCTGCCAATGCTTATGTGAAAGCAATGGAAATAGAGAAAGAAGCTGGAAGTTCGAAGTATACAGCTGATGCTTCTCAAAAATTACAAACTTTACGTCAAGCTTTGGTAGAAGGAGCTATCAAAGATCAGAATGCTAAGAATTATAAAGACGCTTCTGAAAAGTTATATGTAAGTTATAAAACAAACAAGCAAGATACTATCTATCTTTATTATGCAGCAGGAAATGCTGTGAATGGTAAGGATTATGATACAGCTCTTAAATACTACAACGAATTAAAAACGATTGGGTTTAGCGGTGTTGCCACAGAATTTGTAGCGACCAACAAGGAAACTGGTGAAGTAGAGCCATTCGACTCTAAGCAGACCAGAGATCTTATCGTGAAGTCAGGAACTCACATCAAGCCGGAAGAGCGTGTTACTGATTCTAAAAAAGGAGAGATTGCTAAGAATATTGCATTGATCTATATCACTCAAGGTAAAGATGAAGAAGCAATGAAAGCAATTGAAGATGCTAAAGTAGAGAATCCTAATGATACTTCTTTATTACAAGCTGAAGCAGATGTATTCTATAAATTAGGTAATCTCGAAAAGTATAAGGAAATTATGGAGCAGATCGTTGCAAATGATCCTGAAAACCCAGACTTGTTATATAATCTAGGGGTTAGTGCTTCTCGTCTTGGAGATAATGACCAGGCACTAGATTACTATAAGAAAACTTTAGAGTTAAAGCCAGACTATACTGCAGCACAAATCAACGTTGCAGCATTGATCCTTGGAAAAGAAAAGGCTATCGTTGATGAGATGAATAACCTTGGTACTTCTAGTAAAGATTACAAGCGTTATGATGTATTGAAAAAGAAAAGAGAAGACGTTTATAGAAGTGCTGTTCCTTATTTGGAAGGAGCTTTAAAAAGCAATCCTGATAATGTAGAAGCTGTTCGTACTTTAATGAATATCTTTTATCAGTTAGACGATCCTAAGGCTGACGAAATGAAAAATAAGCTTAAGGCTTTAGAAGGAGGCAACTAAAAAACCTTCAAAACAATAATAAAAAAACCGGAAGCCAAGCTTCCGGTTTTTTTATTGTCCAATTGTATGCTAATCTTCATTGTATGGAATGTAATTATTCCATTTCCAAGGGGTAAACGTATCACCTAAAGCGACTTCTAAAAGTTCTTTAAAAATGGTATTTCCGTTATCGCTATTGGTCATGATCATAATGCCTTTCCCAGTTGAAGGAAATACAATAGAATAATGCTGAAACCCGTCATCACTATGCCCTCCCTTAAAAGCTCCAATACCATAAGGTGTAGTAAATAGATTCCACCCTAAACCTGAACTTAAATGAATAGCATCATAGGTATCGGTTGTTCTAGAAGAATATGGACCAAAATGTCTTTCTGATCGTATTCTAATCTGAGGCGTAAAGATCTTATTCCATGAATCCTGGCTAATGATTTTTTGTTGTAATACTGCTTCTAAGAATAGACTATAATCTATAGCAGATGTTTCTAGCGTACCACCACCTCTTGGTTCGTTATCAATATCTTTTGGTCTTGTTTCACCAGAAGAGGAATGTCCATAAGCAAAATCCTTTTCAAATTTGTTATTCCATTGATAGCTAGAATTATTCATAGCTAATGGAATGAAGATTTTTTCCTGAGCTAGATCTTCTAAACTTCTGTTTAAGATTTTTTCAAGAACTACCTGTAAGTAGATATATCCTTCTCCCGAATATCCATATTTGCTCCCTGGTTCAAAATTCACTCTTAATTTCTGATCTTTCTCAAACCAGCGATAGTTATTAAAACCAGTGGTGTGATTAAGGCACATTCGAGCTGTGATTTTGTGATATAAGGTGTCGTTTTTTAAATCTGAAAAATCATCATGCCATCTTGTAAGTGGCTTGTATTCATAGATTTTTTTTGGAAGATAGGATTCCAAAGGGGTATCCAAATCAATTACGTTTTCTTCTACCAATTTCATGACAAGTATAGCAAAAACGGATTTGCTAAAAGAAGCTCCGTATATATTTGATGAATCGTTTAAAAACTCTTTTTTCTCATAGTTTTTGTATCCAAAAACCTTTTGATAACTGATTTCATTGTCATTTAGTACTGTTACAGCAGCACCATGCACATTCGCTTTTTGTAAAAGTTGATTAATTTTTAGGGTTAAAGAATCCTTGGATATCGTAGATCCATCCAACCTGGTTACATTATCAGTAATGGGGCTTTTGCCATTACATCCTGTGATCAAAAATGTGGTAAGAACCAACAGAATCCCTAAATTCTTTAAATTGTTGGTTTTCCTTCTTAGAAATGGTATAGATGGTGGATAGTAGCATTTTTGTGAATTTATTGCCGATATCAAATTGATAATCATAACGATTAGGGTGTAGGGTATAACAGCAATGAATAGGAGAAACCCAATTCTCTGTATTGTTACCAGTGCGATGAATGATAAGGCAAGTAAAATAGTCATGGTGATTTGAAAATTTACAATAGCTCTCCCATGTTGATCGTACACTTTATTGTCTTCACGTTTATGAATCCATAAGAATAGAGGAATGAGGATATTGCAAAGAGGAATGACCATTCCCAAAATAGGAACACCATGCATTAATAAAAGCCATTTTTTTTGAATGTCTTCTTCTTTTGGGTTTTCTAAGACCAGAAGGTCTTCAACTTCTATTTCCAAAGCATTGGCCAGGAGCTTAATGGTTTGTAAGTGAGGTCGAACTTCACCTTTTTCAATACGTTGTATAGTTCGTATGGTGACTGTAGTTTTTACCGAGAGTTCTTCTTGAGTATATCCTTTTTTCTTTCGTTGATAGAGTAAATTTTTCGCTATTGATTGATCATTCATGATTTTTAATTTTTAGTTGAAACAAAGCTATCAATAGCGCCTCGTTTTTGTTACGACATTTAGGTGTCACCTATCTGTCATTTTAAGGTATAATAGGGACTAAAGGGTAAATTTAATGATATGATAAACAAAAAAAGTCCTGATTCAAAATTATCAGGACTTTTAAAAGCGTTTATAAATAGAAGATTTATCTCAATTCTGCTCCAAGTTTGTTTTCAAAATTACCTTGAAGTTTTTTCATTACTTTATCTACTTGTTTATCTGTAAGCGTTTTTTTATCGTCTTGAAAAATAAAACTAACCGCATATGACTTTTTGCCATTAGGAAGGTTTTTTCCCTGATAAACATCAAACAAATTGATTTCCTTTAGCAATTGTTTTTCCGTTTGTTTGGCAATGGTTTGAATCTCTTCAAAAGAAACGGTATTGTCTAACAGCAATGCAAAGTCTCTTCTTACTTCTGGGAATTTTGGAATTTCCTTAAACTTAATTTTGGTATGCTTTGCGTACTCCAGAACATTATCCCAATTAAAATCAGCATATAATACTTCTTGAGAAATAGAGAAATGTTTTAAAACAGATCTTTTTAGGATACCAAAATCTACCAATTTTGCTTTTCCAAGGCTGATTGAAATCCCCTCGGCAAACTGATCATTTTTTACAGCAGTAGTTTTGAGCCTGGTTAATCCCAATCGTTCTAAAATCGATAGGATAACTCCTTTCAAATAAAAGAAATCAGTGGGTTGCTTACTGTTTTTCCAACTTTCTACGGTTCTGTTTCCAGTAACAATAAGACTCAAATGCTTGTTTTCTACGCGAGAATCATCATAATTGTGGTACGTCTTACCAAACTCAAAGAACTTAAGGTCAGCTCGTTTTCTGTTGATATTGTACGATACCGCTTCTAATCCTGAATACAACATCGACTGACGTAATACCGCAAGATCATTGCTCAATGGATTCAGCATTTCCACATTATGTGATTCATTAAGCTGCTCACTAAGTTGAATATATTCTGGAGAGGTCAATGAATTGGCCATCATTTCATTAAACCCTTGTCCAATTAATTGATTAGATATCGTGTTTTGTACAGTGTGATCTGCAAACTTATCTATGTTAGCAATAGAAGCATTTAACTTTTGAGTGAATCCAATATTGTTGTATCCATATACTCGTAAGATTTCTTCAATCACATCTGCCTCTCTTTGTACATCATTTCTGTACGCAGGAATGGTAAGTCCAGTTCCTGATTCAGATACACTATTGATCTTGATATCCAAAGAAGACAAAATACTTTTGATCGTATCCTGTGGAATCTCTTCACCAATCAACTTTGTTGCATTTTCATAAGACAAAAAGACTTGGAAATCCTCAATTTTCTTTGGGTACAGGTCAGTAATTTCACTAGAGATCGTACCTCCAGCCAATTCTTTAATAAGTAAAGCGGCTCTTTTTAGAGCATATTCTGTAATATTTGGATCGATGCCTCTTTCAAACCTGAATGAAGCATCAGTATTTAATCCATGTCGTTTTGCTGTTTTTCTAACACTTACTGGATTAAAATATGCACTTTCTAGAAATACGGTAGTCGTTTTTTCGGTTACTCCGGAATTGATTCCTCCAAAAACACCTGCAATACACAGTGGTTTTTTTGCATCACAAATCATCAGGTCTTCTTCATGAAGTTCTCGTTCAACTTCATCAAGAGTAGTAAACTTAGTGCCAGCCGGCAAAGTTTTTACTTCGATTTTATTTCCTTCAATGTATTGTGCATCAAAAGCGTGTAATGGTTGCCCCAGTTCATGTAGTACATAATTGGTAATATCCACCACATTGTTTTTTGGGGTAATTCCAATGGCTTTTAATCGATGTTGTAACCATGTAGGAGATTCTTTCACCTCGATATCCGAAATGGTAACACCACAATATCTTGGAGCTAAGTCAGCATCAGCTACTTCAATATCAATTTTATGTAATCGATTTTCTACAGTAAAATTACTAACCGAAGGAGTAATAAGTTCTAGATTGATGTCTTTTTGTAAAAGTCCAGCTTTAAGATCACGAGCAGTACCCCAATGACTCATAGCATCCGCACGGTTTGGAGTAAGTCCGATTTCAAAAATATGATCATTTTCAATATCAAAAACTTCCGACGCTTTTGTACCCACAGAAATATCTGCATCCAACACCATAATTCCGTCATGACTGCTTCCAAGACCAAGTTCGTCTTCAGCACAAATCATTCCGTGACTTTCTTCTCCGCGAATTTTCCCTTTCTTAATGGTCCATTTTTCTCCCTTGTCGTCATATAGATTTGTACCAATAGTTGCTACAGGAACTTTTTGACCTGCAGCCACATTGGGAGCACCACATACGATTTGAACTGGTTCTCCGTTCCCCAAATCTACTTTTGTAATTTTAAGTTTATCCGCATTTGGATGCTTTTCGCAACTCAAGACCTGGCCTACTACTACACCTTCTAATCCTCCTTTTACACTCTGATAGGTGTCAATACCTTCTACTTCAAGACCTAAATCGGTTAGTAACTCTCCGGTTTTTTCTGCGTCCCAATCTATATGAATAAACTGTTTTAACCAGTTATAAGAAATTTTCATTGATGATTATTCTGATTTTAGTCGGTAAAGATAATATATTGAGCAGAGCAAACAAACAAGAATGTGAGGTTATCAACAAGGTAATTTTAGTTTCTTGAATTATAGATGTTCAACAAATTTTTAGGGATCTTATTTATTGGATTGAGTGTAAAATATTAAATATCAAAAGTAAATGCTTATTTTTGATAACTAGTAAGCCCTAAATACTAAAATATGAAAGGAATAAAACTAATGGTATTGCTATTTACCTTTTTGCTTTTCGCAGGTCATGATGGATTTGCTCAAAGAAAGGTAGATAGAAAGAAGAAAGAAGAGACTACTAAGGTTAGGAAAAAGACTGGGAAAGAAGAAGGGGCTGGAATGAAAGAAGCAGTCGCTAAGAGAAAAAGAACTTCTAGAAAGGAAGCAAAAAGAGATCGTGCGAGACGTATAAGAGCCATTGCAGAGAAAGATAGAAGGCGAAAACAGTCTTCAGAATCGAAAAAAAGAAGAAACTCAGGAGATAATTAATACATAATGCTCCTCATAAATAAATCAAAATGTCTGGAAGATTTTTTCTGGGCATTTTTTATTTGAATTCTTGAAAAAAAGAACTTTTATTTACAATTGGATAAATGACAAGTGTTCTGGTGCAATACTTAAAATATAGAATCATAAGAATATGAAAACACAAATAATAACTGGGGCTTTACTTACTATTTTTTTAGTGAGTTGTAAGAAAGAGGATAAAAAACAACCTATAGATCTTTTAGAAGGACCTTGGCGAGCTTCTCTTACTGTTCAGGATAACGAAGAACTTCCGTTTCTTTTTGAGGTAATGGAAGATGAAACGCTAAAAATATTTAATGCAGAAGAAGTTATAGATGTAGATGAAGTAGAAATTTATGGAGATTCTATAAAGATAAAATTCCCGGTTTTTGAAGGGTATGTTGCTGCCAAATTTGAAGATTCTCTTACGATCTCAGGAAGTTTTATAAAAGAAAGTTTGGACCGGGTTGTTCCTTTCAAAGCTACTTTTGGAGAACAAGATCGATTTGATATTGCTACTCCTCCTTCTACAAATATTACCGGAAATTGGGAAACAGTTTTTAGTCAGGATAACGAAGAAGATCGCTACATAGCAAAAGGCATTTTTAATCAGAACGGAAATATAGTTTCGGGTACATTTAGAACTACTACCGGAGATTATCGTTATCTAGAAGGTGTTATAAATGGTGATCAATTACAGCTCTCTACCTTTGATGGAGCACATGCGTTTTTGTTTACGGGTAAAGTTACCGATAGCACTCTAAACGGAAATTTCTATTCGGGAAACCATTGGAAAGAACCATTCGTTGCCAAAAGAAATGAGGAGTATGAATTACCTTCAGAAGATAGCTTGACTTTTATTAAGGAAGGTTATGATGGTTTAGAATTTAGTTTTCCGGATACCGAAGGTGCTATGGTTTCATTAGACGATGATCGATTTAAAGACAAGGCCGTAATTGTACAGATCATGGGAACCTGGTGTCCTAATTGTATGGATGAGACCAAGTATTACGTAGATTTTTATAATAAGAATAAAGAAAAAGATGTCGCTTTTGTTGCACTTGCTTTTGAATATGCAAAAACAAAGGAAAGAGCGGTAGCGTCGATACATCGTTTACAAAAGAAATTAAATGTACCATATCCTATTTTATTAGCTCAGCACGGTACATCCGATAAGAAAAAGGCACAAGAGAAACTACCAATGTTAAACCATGTGTTGTCCTATCCTACTACAATTTTTGTAGATAAAAAAGGAGAGGTTAGACGTATTCATACTGGATTCAACGGACCAGCTACGGGAAAAAAGTATGAAGAGTTTACAGCAGAATTTGAGCGATTTGTAACAGAGCTCGCTTCTGAGTAGTAGGCTTTAACAATCAATTATGACTTTCATTTGGAGTTTAACACTTAGGTAACATCTGGATTCGTTTTAACAATTTAAATTGGTGACCTATAGTTTTAATTAAAATATTTATTTCAAAAATGTCAGTCATGAAATCACTTAAACAATTTTCTATATGTCTGTTTGGGGCATTAATGTTAATGGGTACACAAGCGAATGCCCAACTTAATGTACCAGAAGGCAGTCAAAGAGGAAAAGTATCTCAACGTGTTGGGATTACAGATATCACTATCGATTATGGTAGACCAAGTGTAAAAGAACGAGAAATCTGGGGGAAATTGGTTCCTTATGGATATAACAACCTTGGGTTTGGTACTTCTACAGCTGCTCCCTGGAGAGCAGGAGCTAACAATAACACGATCATAGAATTTTCCCACGATGTAAAGGTAGAAGGTAAAAACATTAGTGCGGGGAAATATGGATTACATATCGCAGTAAAAGAAGATGGTGGAGCAACCGTTATTTTTTCAAAAGATAATAATGCCTGGGGAAGCTATTTTTATGATGAAAAGAATGATGCTTTACGTGTAGATGTGCAAACCAAAGAAGTTCCTCATACTGAAGTATTGACATTTTCATTTCCAGAATTTGAAGCCAACAGTGCTGTAGCTGCACTACGTTGGGAGAAAAAGGAAATTCCTTTTAAGATTGAAGTAGATGTAGCAGATATTGTTATGAAAGGAATCGAAAGCGATCTAAGAAACTCTCCTGGGTTTACGCAAACAAACTGGGATAATGCAGCCAATTATGCGTTTAATGCAGGAAAATTAGATAAAGCATTAGAATGGGTGAATGCTTCTATTAGTGGTAATTTCTTTAGTAAGGAAACTTTTGGTAACCTATCACTTAAATCTAATATATTAGCAAAACAGGGTAAAACAGCTGAAGCGATGACTTTTGTTGATAAAGCAGCCAAATTAGGTAATGCAACCGAGGTCTTTAGACTAGGAACTGGACTCATTGGTCAAGGTCAAAAAGATAAAGCCTTAGCAATTCTTAAAGACAATGTAAAGAACTCTAATGGAGCATGGCCTTCTAACTATGGGTTAGCCAAAGGATACGCAGCAACAGGAGACTTTAAAAATGCAATCAAAGCAATCAATACTTCGATGACAAAAGCACCGGATAGATTTAAGCAACGTCTTACTGGAGAATTAGAAAAGCTGAAAAAAGGTGAAGATATCAACTAGGTGACACAACATATTATTTAGAATGCAAAAGGTTTAGAGTATTTCTAAACCTTTTTTTATGGATATCAAATTACTTTTGTTAATATTATGAAGGGAAAATATAAATGAGTTCATTCAGGTAGAATGAGATGTTAGATCTATTGTTTGAACTATCTTTGCACCAACCAAATTTATAACCATGAGTAAAGCTGTTTATATAGCAACCATCGAACCTAATAGTGGTAAATCTATTGTGGTTTTAGGTATGATGCGTATGCTATTAGGAAAGGTAGCCCGAGTAGGGTATTTCAGACCAATTATTGATGATCCTAAAGAAGGAGAAGTAGATAATCATATCAACACCGTAATTTCTCACTTCGAATTGGATATTAATTTCAAAAATGCCTATGCCTTTACAAGAAGTGAAGTACTTCAGAAGTATAATAAAGGAAAATCCGGAGAGATTATAGACGAAATCATCCGAAAGTATAAGAATCTGGAAGAACGATTCGATTTTATTCTGGTAGAAGGAACTGATTTTTCAGACGAAGGAAGTATCATTGAGTTTGATATCAATGTGATTATCGCCAAAAACCTTGGGATTCCTGCAGTGATTGTTGCTAGTGGTGTAGATAAGAAAAATGAAGAAATCGTTGGTAATCTCAAATTAGCATTGGATACATTCAATAGTAAAGATGTTGAAGTATTAGCTATGGTAGCCAACAAAGTAACTCCAGGTTGTGAAGATGAATTGCAGTCTGCCTTCAACAAGAATTTTGGTAATGGAGTAGATAATATAGTAATACCAAAAATAGATGCCCTTATCAATCCTACAGTAAAAGAAATTGTAAATGAACTGGAAGGAACTGTGTTGTTTGGTAAGGAATACCTGAATAATCAAGCGGGTAATTATGGAGTGGGAGCAATGCAATTACGTAATTACCTAACACATATCAAAGACAATAGCTTGGTGATTACACCAGGTGATCGTGCCGATATCATACTGGGAGTGTTACAAGCGAATATCTCAGATAATTATCCAAAAATATCCGGGATTATTCTTACGGGGGGTATTGTTCCTGAAAAACCTATTTTAGATCTTATAGAAGGAGTTTCGATATCCTTCCCTATTGTATCGGTGCCCAGCGGTACCTTCTCGATTACGAATAAAATAGGAGCGATTAGATCCAGAATTTATTTAGACAATCTACAGAAAATAAACACTTCGATCAGTACATTCGAAAAATATGTGAATGAAGACCGTTTGGCAGAAAAGCTAGTTACGTTTAAATCCGAAGGTTTAACCCCGAGAATGTTTCAATACAACCTTTTGAAACGTGCTTTAAAACATAAGAAACACATTGTTCTTCCAGAAGGTTCTGATGAAAGAATCCTTAGGGCTACGTCAAGATTATTAGCTTCAGATGTTGTAGATATTACCTTGATAGGAAACGAAAAGAAACTAAGAGCTAAGGCAACCAAACTTGATATTCCAATTGATTTTGATAAGGTAAATGTTGTTTTCCCAACAGAATCTCCGAATTACGAGGACTATGTACAGACATTTTATGAGTTGAGAAAGCATAAAAATGTGAATCTGGATATGGCCAGGGATATGATGGCAGATGTCTCTTATTTTGGAACAATGATGATTTATAAAGGTCACGCAGACGGAATGGTTTCTGGGGCAGTGCATACTACTCAACATACCATACGTCCTGCATTGCAGTTCATTAAAACAAGGCCAGGGGTAAAGGTAGTGTCATCTGTGTTTTTTATGTGTCTGGAGGACAGAGTATCTGTATTTGGAGATTGCGCGATTAATCCAAACCCGAATGCAGAGCAACTGGCAGAGATTGCAATATCTTCTTCAGAATCTGCAGCTGCATTTGGAATTGAACCTAAAGTAGCCATGTTGTCTTATTCTTCCGGAACTTCTGGAAAGGGTGAGGATGTGGAAACCGTTAGAGCCGCTACAGCTATTGTTAAAGAAAGAAAACCTGATCTTAAGATAGAGGGGCCAATTCAGTATGATGCCGCTGTAGATATGAGAGTGGGGCAAAGTAAACTACCGAACTCAGAAGTAGCGGGACAAGCCAGTGTATTAATTTTCCCGGACTTAAATACCGGAAACAATACGTATAAAGCGGTACAAAGAGAAACAGGAGCGCTAGCTATTGGACCGATGTTGCAAGGCTTAAATAAACCAGTAAATGATTTAAGTAGAGGGTGTACGGTAGATGATGTATACAACACAGTTATCATAACAGCTATTCAGGCACAAGGACTATAAAAAGAAAATCATGCAAATATTAGTACTCAATTCAGGAAGTTCTTCTATCAAATTCCAATTGTTTCATATGCCAGAAGCCAAAGTGATTTGTTCTGGGCTGGTGGAGCGAATAGGATTACAGGATTCTAAAATAAGCTATAAGACAGATGATGATAAAATAGAAAATGTTCTAGACATCAAAGATCATAAAGAAGGATTGCAGTTGGTCGCCAATTATTTGATGGATCCCAAAGTAGGTGTGCTCAAATCTGCTTCAGAAATCAATGCTGTTGGACATAGGGTTGTACATGGTGGGAGTACGTTTACTCAAACAGTAACCATTACTGAAGAGGTGAAAAATAAGATTAAGAAGTTAGCAACTTTGGCTCCTTTACATAATCCAGCCAATTTGCAGGGGATTTTGGTAGCTGAAGAAATATTCCATTCTGCTAAACAAATTGCAGTTTTTGATACCGCCTATCATCAAACGATTCCTGTAGAAGCCTATAAATATGCGATTCCAAATTCGTTTTTAGAAGAACATAACATCAGATTATATGGGTTTCATGGGACCAGTCATAAATACGTATCCGAGAAAGCCATTGATTTTTTAGGACAAGAAGAATCCAAAATTATAAGTATCCACTTGGGTAATGGATGTAGCATGACCGCTATAGAAAATGGTAAAAGTATTGACCATACTCTAGGGTTTGCACCAATGAATGGATTGATTATGGGTACTCGTTCTGGAGATATAGATCCAGCGGTTATTTTTCATATGGTAAATGCGTTAGGATATTCTTTGGATGAAGTAAATGCACTTCTGCAGAAAGAAAGTGGTATGCTTGGATTAACTGGATATAGTGACCTTAGAGATATTGAATCTGAAGCCGAAAAAGGAAATGTAGCATGTAGGTTAGCATTAAAAATGAGTGCTTATCGAATTAAAAAATTTATAGGTGCTTACGCGGCTATTATGAATGGACTGGATGCGATTGTATTTACAGCGGGGATTGGCGAAAATTCTGATACCGTAAGAGCTCTGGTTTGCGAGGATATGGACTTCTTAGGAATCCATTTGGATAAAGAGAAGAATAAAGAACGGTCCAAAATGGCAAGAGATATTTCAGTATCAACTTCTAAAGTGAAAATTCTGGTAGTACCTACTAATGAGGAATTAGAAATCGCTAAACAGTCATTTGAACTACTTTCATAATAGTAACAGACCTACATAAAACAAAAGAATGACGATCATTATCGTCATTCTTTCCTTATGGACCAAAATTTATTATCAGCTTTGTAAGCTTTCAATCTGTTACCAGCATGAATTTCGAAATTAGTGTTTCATGCAATAAATACATTGGCAAGAAGTGAATACAGATACCTACGCCCAAACGCAACTTCCATTGGATTGACAATAACCGTAGTCACAAAAAACAATGCCGTTTGGAGTGGTGATACAACATCTTTTTGGACCATTACAGTATGGTCTTAGTACTCCAAACGCCCCATTGATTTCTTGCTGATCTTTTTTGTTTAATACTTGTACATCCTTAAGGTTTAGAATTTTTTTCATGGTTTAAATATTTAAGAGTTAGTCTATTGATTAAAATTGTAAAAGAACTTACAGGACTGAGTAGCTATTTGGGAAAGACAGACAAACTGATTAAAGCTTGCCTGTCATTAGGTTTTATTGAGTATGATCTGATATGATTATCTTTCAACTATTTAAGTCAAAAAGTATAACTTGGTTTAATTCTAAAATTACAGATGTGTTCATAATCAATATTCATAATAAAGGTATACTAAATACAGGAAAATCAAATATTCCAAATCCACATTCTTTTTGCGGTTTTTGTATCAATTATCCTGTTTGAAGTAAATTTCTTATAGCTATTGTGAGAAATAACTTATTAACAAGAAGCTGAAAATGTAAATTGTTGATTTTTAGAACTTTAAATTGTTTTAAGGGCGTAAAACACAGGTTGTCAACATACTACATAATGATTTGGTAACATTTACTAATAGCAGATTAAGCAAAATAATTTTAGTTTCGGCATTGATTAACAAACTAACTCTCAACACAATGAAAAAGACATTACTTTGGATAATGTTGGCGATTTGCTCTATTGCAACTGGCCAAGTACCATCATACTATAATGATGTAAATCTTACTTTATCGGGCACAGCTTTACAAAATGAACTAGCTGCAAAAGTAACCAATACACATACCAACTTTTTGACCTATACTCCTGGAGTCTGGAACGCTTTACAACAAACAGATCTGGATCCTAATGATGCTTCCAGAGTATTTTTGATTTATGGGTATAATGATACCGATGGCAACTCGACTACGGATAGAACCAGAGGTGTGAATAATAACGGAGGAGGATCTACCGATTGGAATAGGGAACACGTATACCCAAGATCTTTGGGTCAGCCTAATTTAGGAAGCGAAGGACCAGGATCGGATGCACATCATCTTAGACCAGCAGATGTACAACGAAACTCATCCAGAGGGAATAGGAAATTTGCAGATGGTACTGGTAATTCTGGAGCAACTGCACAAGGACATTGGTATCCTGGGGATGAATGGAAAGGAGATGTGGCTAGAATGATGATGTATATGTATATCAGATATGGAAGTCGTTGTCTGCCTACCAATGTAGGGGTGGGAACTGCAGCCAGCAGTGATGCAAATATGCTTCAGTTATTCTTGGAATGGAATGCCGAAGATCCGGTGTCTCAATTAGAATTACAACGAAACCCAATTTTAGAAAATATTCAAGGGAATAGAAATCCTTTTATAGATAATCCGGCATTCGCTACTCAAATTTGGGGAGGGCCACAAGCCGAAGACCGTTTTGGGAATACCGGAGGCGGAGGAGAAGACACCGTCGCACCTTCAACACCAACAAGCTTGACTGCGAGCGGTGTTACAACAACTTCGGTAAATTTATCCTGGAATGTTTCAACCGATAATATAGGGGTAACGGGATACGATGTATATAGAAATAGTACGTTTTTAGGAACATCAACGTCAAATAACTATTCAGTAACGGGTTTATCTGCAAATACATCATACACTTTCTTTGTCAGAGCAAAAGATGCTGCAGGCAATATCTCTGGTAATAGTAATACCGTTAATGTAACTACTCAGGATAATTCCTCGGGAGGAGGAAGCGCTACAGAACTTTTTATTTCTGAATATGTAGAGGGGTCTTCGAATAACAAGGCCATAGAAATAGCCAATTATACTGGTTCATCAGTAAATCTATCTGGATACGAATTAAGAAGACAAACTAATGGTTCTGGTTCCTGGTCTTCGGGAGTTGCACTATCAGGAACTCTTGCTAATAACGATGTTTTTGTAGTGGCTAATAGCTCGGCAAGTACGGCAATATTAAATGTTGCAGATCTTACTACCGGAGATTCTAGCATGACGTTTAATGGAAATGACCCTGTTGGATTATTCAAAAACGGAACCCTGATTGATATTGTAGGTACATTTAATGGAGGTTCTTCGAATTTTGCTAAAGACACTACTTTGAGAAGAAAATCGAATATTTCTTCTCCTTCTACAACATATACGGTATCAGAATGGGATTCTTTTTCGCAGAATACCTTTGATGATTTGGGAAACCATAATTTTAATGGAGGAGGAGGTTCTGGTCCAGATACCCAGGCTCCAACAACTCCAACAGGAGTTAGTGCGAGCAATATTACTCAAACTACTTTAGATCTAAGCTGGAATGCTTCTACCGACAATGTTGGCGTTACTCAATATGAAGTGATCCAAAACGGAGTAGTACTAGGAACCACTGCTACAACTAATTATTCTGTTTCAGGATTGTCGGTTTCTACAACTTATACTTTTGAAGTGATTGCTTACGATGCAGCCAATAACGCTTCAAATAGTGCATCGATCAACACTACCACTATTGGTGAGGTGTTGGTGTACTGTGCCTCAAGAGGAAATAATGTAAATTATGAGTTTATTGATTATGTTGGTATTGGCGGTATTGCCAATGCTACGGCCGGAAATGGTGGATATGGTGACTTTACCAGTCAGACAGGAAATCTACCTTACGGTTCGAATACGATTGTACTAAGCATTGGATTTAGAAGTGCATCGTATACAGAACATTGGGGAGTATGGATCGATTTTAATAAGAATGGTTCTTTCGAGTCTTCAGAGAAAGTGGTTACTGGATCCACTTCTAATGCAGGAAACTTATCCTATACGTTCACAGTTCCTTCTTCTGCACTAGCAGGTACCACAAGAATGAGAGTTGCGATGAAATGGAATGGTGCACCAACACCATGCGAGACTTTTGGTTATGGAGAAGTAGAAGATTATACGGTAAATATAGGAACGTCCTCGACTCGTGCTTCGGAAGTTATAAAAACTGATGGTGTTTTGCAGGAAGAAGGAAAAGTATTCGCTGCGAAAATAACGCCTAATCCTACATCCAATTTTATGAAGATTAAGGTTGCAGATCAAAGAGAGGCTACTTTCACTTTGGTTACTGTTCAAGGAAAAATCATAAAAAAAGGTAAGGTAACCGATAATAAGGTGCATCTAGATGGCGTAGCACCTGGTTTATATCTGGTCAACGTTAATGATGGAAATCGAACAATTTCCAGAAAAGTGATCGTGAAGTAGATACTAACAATCATCATAATAATATTAAAAAACGCCTTTGCATTTTGTAAAGGCGTTTTTTTGGTTTACCTAGAAGGAAAAGATATTCTTTTTTGATAAAAAAATGTAGGTAATATCTTGCAATCTGACTTTTTAAGAGGCAGAACATGCGCTTTATACTATTTTAATAGTTAAATATTTGTTTTTATTTACTAGTATATTACGATGAAATACACTTTTTTAGAAGTAATATGTAGGTTTTTTGAAGTTTATCGAGTCGTCTTGTAGTTTTTTTCCTATCAAATTGTCAGTTTTTTCGCGGGTTTTGAAAGGTTTTATTCATTCGGCTTAAATATTTTGCGGAAAAACCACGTCTAGAGTTTTCTTTTAAATCGTAAATTTAGAATAGATCAATACTTGATCTTTGTTCGTATAAAACCTACTTAAAAGAAAGCTATGAATAAGAATTATTTTTACTGAGTCTTGGTTAGATCATCCCTCAATGATCTATATTCATTTCTAAGTATCTAGTAAGGCCTTCCCCAAAGCCTAATTTTCTCACAAGTCAGTCCGGGTTTTTAGTTACGTATACTTAATGTATATGCCGTTTGGTATAATTCATTGATCTAATTGCAATGCTGATCAAATGAATAACAATTTTTGTGTAATTGGAAATATAATTGAAGAATGAACATATCTACTAATTTTAATGTGTTTTGTGATCGTTTACAAGTGTCTGAAAACAAAAAATCGATCATTACACTCCGTTATAACGCTATCTGTAAAAAATTGAATAATGACTTTTGGGATATAAATACCGATGATGGCGGTATCTATGTAGGTAGCTATGGTAGAGGAACGGCAAGTGGAAACATGGATAAAGTAGAAATGATATTTGAAATGCCGTCTCAATTGCTCTCCAAATACGCTAATGAGAAGGGTAAAGCACAATTTAAATTCTTGAATGCTGTTCGGAAATCGATAGCTTCTGTATATCCAAATACAACAATCGAAAATGGAGATTTTGGCATTAGAGTTCGTTTTTTCGACGGGATGTACTTTTTTATTGCTCCAGTATTTTATAAAGATAATACCCATCACCTTTATGCAGATTTATGCAAAGGAGGGAGTTGGAAGGAAAAGAATTTCCGAAAAGAGGAAGAAATCATAAAGATTGAAGATGAAGAGGTTCTTCATAATTTTACGCAGTTGTGTAAAATGGCAAAAGCATGGAAATGGCATTGTGAAATTCCGATTGAAGATGCGCTAATAGATACCTTAGTCTGTAACTTTTTGAATTCCTGGTCCTATAAGAAAGAGTCCTATTCTTATTATGATATTATGTGTAAGGATTTCTTCGAATTTCTTACTAATCAAAGGACATTCAAAAAGGAATGGAATCATATCGGTGGATTTCTTGTGATTCCAAATGCATTAAATTTCAGATACAAGGCAATCATGGCATATCATAAAGCAGAAAGCGCAATCATTTTTTCAAGAGGAAATGAACCTTGGTTGGCAGCTCAAAAATGGAAGGAAATCTTTGGGAACGATTTTCCAGATACAGTTGCTGTAAATAGACAACTTAAAGAATTAAAAAACAATGTCTCACAAGTGCATAAGGCGCAAAAGGCGTGGATTAAAAAATTAGAAAGACAACGACTTATAGTTATTGTAGCTCAAATATTATCTGGGATAATGATACCAGGGGCTCTGGCAGCTTTAGAGTTATTTGATAATTTAAATATTGGTTTTATGTTGTTTATGTTGGCAACGACAGTGTTTATTATTACCCTCGCTTACAGAAAAACAAATCATATTACTACCATTTTGAGGCATAAAGTATCGGCTTCGTTTACCAGTACTATACAACAACAACTACAGGAGTTGATTAGAGATTTTAATGATCAGGATATTGATGTGGCTATTATCAAGGACAAGAAACAGAAAATTATCTCGAAGTTACGATCATTATGTATTGTAACTCCAACAAGTAGTAGCAAAAAATATGTGGAAGCGATTCATAGACTGCGAGAAAAAGCTTTTCTTAGAAACTATACTACTAATGCTGATGTATCTGGATATTTTGTTCCTTCATGGAGCACACATCAGTTCCAAAAAGATGGATACATACAGCCTATTTTTAATTATCAAAACTAATCGCTTAAGTAGTTCTTTTTTTCTCCTTTATCATCTTTAAATTTTATAGATGTAGTAGGATTTATTGGTAATTACCTATCTTGTAAGGAAATAACCAACTTTATCTTTGGGGATGATAGATTTCACACGTCTTAAACAACGGCTGTATAGTGATGGGCCAAAAGGTCTCTTTTTATTCATTGTTTTATTAGGAATTCTACCGGCAATAGAAGACTTTTCTCTTTTTGCTGTTTTTGGGTTTTCGATAACCAAGTTTCATGTTCATGAAGAGTTCCGGTTATTGTATTCAATACCTTTATATCTAATCCCAATTGCCCTATTACTGGTAATGCATGGTAGAAGCTATTCCCGAATTTTGGGCTTGTTGCCAGCTTTTTTTGCTGGATATGTGCATTTGGTAGGTACTTCAGAAAATGTCTCTTTAGAGCAATATGAAGCGTTGATAGGGATTCTTCATTTTGCATGCTATAAAATTGCATTTTTATACTTCATCAAAGAAGGAAAACTACGATCACTACCATTTGTGTTGATTTTGGTTGTCATTTGGATTTTGCTCGATATCCAGCACCTTATACTTTTTCTTACGTATACAATTCTTGTTCGCTTCTTATATCTAGCTTTAAAACAGAACATCTCAATTTTCAAGGAAACAGGGATGAAACGAACCTTGTTTCTTATGGCGAAATCCTTTCTGTATTGGTCTCCTTTATTGATTTTTATTATTCCCGGGGCAATTATAAGTTCAAAAGCGAATAAAGCAGCAATCGATCAGATTTATGATCACACTTTTATGGAATCTACAGATCAAAGTAGAAAGTACAAACGGGATCAATTTGAAAAAGATTTAGAGTATTCATTGGAAGCAGAAATGATATGTATGAAGGAAGCTGTAGAGAATGGAACAGGCAGAATGAATACCATTGTCAAAAATAAAACCGAAAAACTAGATGAAGAAGTTGGGGAGGTATATAAGGGAGTTTTTAAACCAAAACTTACGGATATAGCTCCTTTCTTTAAGGATGAAGATTGTGGGTTTTGGGGGAAACTCAATTTTCCGTGTCAGGCAAAGAACAGTGCAAAAGAAACGGTACGAGATACCTATTCAGAACAACGCAGATTGATGCTATCGGGACTCACCGAAATGGTACGAAACTCTGCAAATAGTACAGAAGAAGAGGTCAAGCAATCTACAGAACAGATTAATGCTGCAATAAACCAAGAGATAGATGGGGCGATTGGGTACATGAAATTTACAGTGCAATCTAGTTTTGACATGATTATTTTTATCAATCTGCTTTTGGATATTGCTTTTGGCTTTTTAATCCTAAAGAGTTTTATGTATGTGTTTTCGAGAGTTGCATTCTCTTCAGACGATGAAAACTATGTTACACTGTTAGAATCTAATGATATTCAGTCCAGAGGGAAGTTGATAAAACATGGTAACGAATTTCATATAGATCCAAAAACAGTAAATGAAGACTACTATTTATCCCGATCTTTTGAACCTAGTGGTAGGGCTCCTAAATTTTCTATTCCTCAATGGAAATCAGCAATTGTAGGCAGAATTTTAACTCGAAACTATGCTATGAACAAGGTCATTCTAAAATCCAGGCCTGAAGAAGTCTATTTTAAAGCTATGGGAAGTCATGAGTTTGTAGAGTGGGATATACGAGAAGGGGAAGAAGTGGTGTTTCATTTCAAAAATTTTGTGGGAATGAGTGAAGGGATTACGATCTCTGCTCTAGTGAGTTTGCGTTTGACCTCCTTGCTTTTTGGGCGTATTATATTTACCACGGCCAAGGGACCAGGGAAACTAATTTTGCTTACCAAAGGAGAACCGATCACTGCAGATCATGTTACAGCCAATGCTAGTGTGGCCACTAGCAGGATAATGGCCTGGCAAAAAAATACACGTTTTAATGTAGAATCTGAATTAAATCTGGTCGATGTATTTATGAGTGGGATTTATCTTAAAAAGAAAGAGAACGATCTCATTCTTATCGATGCCGATGTAAAAGGCCCCTCAAAAAATGGAATCGTTCGTTTTATAAAGAATTTTATATTACCCGTGTAATACTTATTCCACAGGAATGCAGAAGTCTACGATACACTTTTTTTCTGGATGCTCATTAAAGTTGTTATGGTAGATTTCATATGGATCTTGGGCTGCTTTTTTGTATCCATTTTCATTCATCCATACAAATAAGCCCGTCCATGCTTTTTCAAATTCTTCTACACCAATGGTATAACTACCAACAATACATCTGCTATTAGGGATCTGTATGCGTCCCAATTCATTACCTAATTTTACAGAACCATCAATAGCGATACAAGCGCTCATTCGTACTTTATCTGGAGCAGTGATTTTAAAACTATCATGATAAATAGTGATCACTTTTGTTTCCGGAATATCTAACAACCCTTTGGGAATTGCCCATTTCATCAAACTGTCATAAGCTTTTCCTAAGTTTTGAGCGCCTATAGCGGTTACATAGGCTAGTTCGGTTTGTGGCATTTCTTTTACTTCTATTTTTGCGTTCATGGTAACCCATTTTTTAAGATTAATAGTGTTACAAATGTATTCTTCGAACAGAAGCTCTTGTTGTCCATTCTTGCTTTTGACTTTCCTTATCTTGCTATATTTGCTAGGTGTTTGTTCTCTGAATTGAGAAGGGCTTATTCCATAAAATTTCTTAAATGCTTTCGAAAACGCAGAGCTGCTACCAAAACCATATCGAGTATATATATCAGTAATTGAAATGTCTTTTCGACGAGAGAGCAAGGCTGCTGTTTTTTCGATTCGTTTTCGAGTAATGTAGACGTTCAGAGGTTCTCCTGTAATCAATTTAAATACTCTATGAAAGTGAAAAGGGGAGTAGTGCGCAATAGTGGCTATAGATTCTAAAGAAAGGGGAGAGTCCAAATGATTATCGATATAAACAAAGACATTATTTATTCTTTTTATGTAATCATTTTGTGATTCAATATTATCCAAAGTTTTCTTATTTGTAATTATTGGTAAGGAAGTCAATAATATCCTCTAATGTCAGGAATAGTATATAAAAAATCCAGGACCAAAATAAGAATTAAATATGGCTAATAAGCATTTAGAATTCTTTTCTCAATTTATTTTTAATTATTAGAGGCAAATAATAAATGTGTTCCTTTTTTGTCTTTTGTGTCCAGTTTGATCGCCAATACTTTATTTGGAGACTGAAAAACATGGGTAGTAGCGTTTTCTTTTTTATCAGATTTGGATAGGGTATACTTGGTCAAAAATTTGGATAACAACGTAAGTACATAATTATTATCGTTAGTAAGATAGGCGACTTGTTTGGTTTTCTTGTTGATACGAACACCATAAAAATAAGGGCTTTCCTGATTCCATTGGTAAAAAACATATTTTTCATTAGGTTCTTGTACCTCTAAGAAATTTCTTTGTTTTAAATGTGAATTAAAAGCAGACATGTTTCCTGATGATGCTAAATCTGAAAGGGTATACCAATCCTTTTCGTCAAGATGTTGTGCAAAATTAGAAGTACAATATAAAAGGCAACCTAGTGTAAGAACAAATAAAAATCGCATACTAATTCATTTATGTATAATAACGGAAGAGTAGGTGATTTATGATAGACTAACTGATGTAGTTCCAGATATTCTTATGTTTTGCCATTTGCTGATAGGTGTATAGCAGTACTTTGTTTTTGTCCATCGCCAAAGAAGGATCTTCTTTTAACACTTTCATGGCGTAGTACCGAGCTGTTTTTAAAATCTCGTTGTCCTTTACGATATCTGCTATTTTCAGATTCAAAACACCGCTTTGCTGCGTACCCATAATATCTCCAGGTCCTCTAAGTTTAAGATCAACTTCGGCAATATCAAATCCATCATTGGTTCTTACCATGGTTTCAAGTCTTGTCTTACTGTCTGATGATAATTTGTGACTGGTCATAAGGATGCAATAGCTTTGTTCTGCACCTCGTCCTACACGTCCTCGTAATTGATGTAGTTGAGAAAGTCCAAAACGCTCTGCACTTTCGATAATCATAACACTGGCATTAGGCACATTCACCCCAACTTCAATCACCGTTGTTGCGACCATAATTTGGGTTTCACCTTTTACAAAACGTTCCATCTCATAGTCTTTGTCGGCAGGTTTCATTTTACCATGTACAATAGAAATCTGATAATTAGGCATAGGGAAGGAGCGGGCAATACTTTCATATCCATCCATCAGATCTTTATAATCCATGGCTTCAGACTCTTGTATCAAAGGATAAACAATATAGATCTGTCTTCCTTTTTGGATTTCATCGGCAATAAATTTAAACACCTTTAATCGGTTACTATCATATCGATGCACTGTTTTGATGGCTTTTCGACCTGGTGGTAATTCATCAATAACTGAAATGTCCAGATCTCCATACAAACTCATCGCCAAAGTCCTGGGTATGGGTGTAGCAGTCATTACCAGAACATGGGGAGGGTAATCATTTTTGTGCCATAATTTTGAGCGTTGTGCTACCCCAAATCGATGCTGCTCATCGATAATGGCCAATCCTAAATTTTTGAATTGTACTTTATCTTCCAAAACAGCATGCGTACCAATTAGAATATGTAGAGATCCGTCTTCTAATTCCTGATGTATTATTTTTCGTTCTTTGGCAGTAGAACTCCCCATCAACAGTTTTACATTGATATCCATGTCTTTGGTAAGTTCTGTAATACCTTGGTAGTGTTGGTTTGCCAAAATAGCTGTAGGAGCCATCAAACAAGCCTGGAAATTATTATCGATAGCCAATAACATGGCCATTAGTCCTACAATCGTTTTCCCAGAACCTACATCTCCTTGTAGCAATCGATTCATCTGCGCACTACTACCAATATCATTTCGAATTTCTTTAATCACTCTTTTTTGAGCATTCGTGAGTTCGAAAGGCAAATGCTCTTTGTAAAAAGTATTGAAATAAGTACCTACTTCTATAAAAGGATACCCTTTTATTTTCTGTTTTCGGATCAGTTTTTTGGAGATTAATTGGAGTTGAATATAAAATAGCTCTTCAAATTTAAGTCGGTATTGAGCCTTGGACAGCAATTCCTGACTTTTTGGAAAATGTACATTAAAAATGGCTTCACTTTTTGAAATCAGTTTTAGCTCCTCCAGAATTTCTTTAGAAAGGGTATCATAGAAACGCACCTTAGTTTCTACAAACAATTGCTGCATCATCTTCATGATCACACGATTGGTAATCCCTTTGTTCGATAATTTTTCTGTAGAAGGGTATACCGGTTGCATAACCGTTCTCAGGTTTTGCTCATGTTCTGCGAGCAGTTCCATTTCTGGATGCGGCATGCTATACCCGTTATAATACTTTGTTTTACCAAAAATTACATAGGATGTATTGAGTTTCAGGTTTTCTCGAATCCATTTGTGTCCTCTAAACCAAACCAGTTCCATCTCTCCGGTATCATCAATAAATTTGGCAACAAG
This sequence comes from Aquimarina sp. AWH4_224, assembly GCF_056160245.1. Lineage (NCBI taxonomy): Bacteria > Pseudomonadati > Bacteroidota > Flavobacteriia > Flavobacteriales > Flavobacteriaceae > Aquimarina > Aquimarina sp. AWH4_224. The sequence goes on from NZ_JBSWWU010000016.1 coordinate 81,087, forward strand.
ACGTTTTCCTCTTTTTTGCTCTACGGTTTTGATATGAACAATTTTACCTACTATTTGTACTTCGGCAGAAGTTCTTTGCAATTGATTAATCTTGTAATAGTGAGTTTTGTCAATATATCGGTTCGGAAATAAATTGATCAAATCCTGATAGGTATGAATTCCTAATTCTGAACGCAAAAGATCCGCGCGAGAAGGTCCAACGCCTTTTAAGTAATCTATTGGTGTTTGTAAGATATTAGTATTCATTAGGACGAATATAGTACTTATTGACATATTGTTCAATGCCAAATTTGTCACAATGCTGCTGTAAATTCGTTATTTTGGCAAAACATTTGATTTACCAATTTTATGAGGCTTTTTATATATAAGTTGTGTACCATTTTTTCACTGTCCCTTTTTGCTCAAGAAACGGGTACAAGTGTCAAAAAAATAAGTTTAAAAGCACAACCTTTTGTAGATTTTAGCAATGCAAAAGTTAGGATTTCCTTATTTCCAGAGCAGAAACAAATTAAAGGTATGGTGACATACGACTTTGAGGTAGTAAGTAATACACCGTCTTTTTGGATTGATGCTCAAAAAATGACGATTAAATCGGTTGCTTTAGACAACAAAGAAGTCAAATTTGAATATGATGATTCCAAAATCCTAGTTCAATCAGATTTTAAACAAGGCAATACTCATAAAGTATCAGTGAGTTATACTGCTTCACCCACAAAAGCATTGTATTTCGTTAAGGATTATACCGGAAATGATCAGATTTGGACACAGGGCCAAGGGAAATATTCTTCAAATTGGGTACCTAGTTTTGACGATATGAATGAAAAGGTGGAATTTGATCTTACTATCGATTTTAAAAAAGGTTTTGAGGTAATTGCAAATGGTAAGCTTGAAAAAATGGAAGCTATCAATGATTCGGTTAATCGTTGGCAGTATGATATGCAATTCCCAATGAGTAGTTATTTACTAGCGTTTGCAGCAGGGAAGTATGAAAAGGTGGTGGAAACATCAGCCAGTGGTATCCCATTGGAAATGTACTTTTATCCGGAGGCAAAAGACAAATTTGAGTCTACGTATAAGCACAGTAAGCGCATGTTTGATTTTTTGGAAGACGAAATAGGATATGCTTATCCATGGCAGAATTATAAACAAATACCTGTTAAGGATTTTCTATATGCAGGTATGGAAAATACGGGAACCACTATTTTCTCTGATGCTTTTCTAGTGGATGAGATCGCATTTGTTGATAGAAACTATATCAATGTAAACGCTCACGAACTGGCCCATCAGTGGTTTGGTGATTTGATTACCGAAACCGAAGGAACTCACCATTGGTTGCAAGAAGGCTTTGCTACTTATTATGCACTTTTGGTAGAGAAGGATATTTTTGGAGAAGATTATTTTTTGTACAAATTGTATGAAAGTGCAGAGCAGCTTACAGAATTATCAAAGTCAAAACAAGCTACTTCGTTGTTAGACCCCAAAGCAAGTTCATTAACGTTCTATCAACGAGGAGCTTGGGTGTTATATGCGCTTCGAGATCTTATAGGAGATACCAGTTTTAAGATTACAATACATAACTTCCTAGAAAAGTATAAGTTTAAGAATGTCGAGACGGCAAACTTTTTTGATATTGCAGAAGAGGTATCCGGTAAAGAATTAGATGATTTTGTGACCTTATGGTTAGAAAACGTTGAGTTTCCATCGCAACAAGCTTTGGATATTTTAACCAAATCAGCTTTTATCAAAAAGTACCTCGGCTTAGCCCAAGAGCGCACACAGCCCATAGCGGGCAAATGGGGAACGCTTGCAAAATCACTTGATTTTCCGGTTAATGATTATATCGGGCAGGAAGTAGTATACCAACTCGCAGGAGATACCTCTCCAGAAGTAATCGCTCTATACGATCAGGCATTCGAAACGAACAATATATTTGTTAGACAAGCTATAGCAAGTACCTTGAGTAAAATACCCAAAGGATTACAAGAACAATACGAGTCATTACTGAAAGATGATTCGTATGCTACCATAGAACCTGCATTGTACCATTTGTGGGCAAATTTCCCAGAAAAACGAAGTGAATATTTGGAAAGCACTAAAGAAATAATAGGATTCAATGATAAAAATGTGAGGATTCTATGGTTGGTTTTAGCATTAAGCACCCAAGAGTATCAAACGCAAAATCATCAAGGTTTTTTCCAAGAATTATCAGGTTACACTTCATCCAAATACAATTTTAGTACGAGAGAAAATGCATTTGCCTATTTGGAGAGTTTACAGGCGTTTTCAGAGCAGTCTATGATAGATCTGGTAGATGGTGCTACGCATCACAATTGGCGTTTTAGAAATTCGTGTCGAAAAATATTAGATAAACTCTTGAAAGAAGAAAAATATCGAAAGAAATATGTAGATTTAAAGAATAGTTTACCAAAAAATCAACAGGATTTTTTACAAAAAAAATTAACCCCATAATGTAAAATATGCGAGCATTGGTAATTTCTGGCGGAGGAAGCAAAGGAGCCTTTGCTGGAGGAGTTGCACAGTATCTAATTAATGATTTGGGCAGGAAGTACGATCTTTTTATAGGTACTTCTACGGGTAGTTTGTTGGTATCTCATTTGGCACTCTCCAAGATTGAAGAAATCAAAAAATTCTACACTTCAGTAAACCAATCTTCGATATTCAGAAACTGTCCTTTTATTGTTAAAAAGAAAAGAGGATATACCAATATTAGTATCAATCATTTTAATGTACTTCGTAATTTACTAAAGAAACGAAAGTCTTTTGGGGATAGTCGAAACCTTAGAGATCTCATAGAATCTGCCATCTCGGAAACCTTTTTTGAAACTTTGAAGTTCAATTACCCAGAGGTAATCGTAACAGTTACTAACCTTTCTACAAATAAAGTAGAGTATAAGTCCGTTAAAGAATGTGAGTATGAAGATTTTTTGGATTGGATCTGGATTTCTTGCAATTACCCACCTTTTATGAGTTTAGTACGTAAAAATAATTGTGATTATGTAGATGGTGGATTGGGGTCAATGGTACCTATAGAAGAAGCTATCCGAAGAGGAGCAACAGAGCTGGATGTAATTGTTTTGGAGACCGAAGTGAATTACCTCAATCGTATGCCTACCAAAAACCCATTTTCTCTGATTACCAATATGGTAAATTTTATGATGGACCAAATCGAACATCAAAATATTAGAATTGGCAAATTTCAGGCAAAAGAATACAATGTAGCTATGGATTTGTATTATACGCCTACAGTGTTAACTACAAATTCGTTGATTTTTGATAAAGAAAAAATGACAGAGTGGTGGACAAGAGGCTACAAATTTGCAAAACAAAAGAACCTATCTAATAGACTGTAATATGAAAGCCCTAGTTATATCAGGAGGAGGAAGTAAAGGAGCCTATGCAGGAGGCGTTGCTCAATATTTGATTCAGGAACAAGGAAAGAAATACGATTTGTTTTTGGGAACTTCTACTGGGAGTTTATTAATTCCGCAATTGGCGTTGGGCAATGTCGAGAAGGTCTATGATATTTACACTAACGTAAATCAACGAACGATTTTTAACGTAAATCCTTTTCGAGTACGAAAAAAAGGAAACAGAGAATTCGTTTCTATTAATTTTTTGTCTTCATTGTGGCAATTTATCAAGTTGAAAAGAACATTTGGAGAAAGTAAAAATCTGCGTCGGGCCATACGAAGAAATTTTACAGAATTAGAATTTAGAATGGCACAGGAACGTGTAGAGGATGTAGTAGTAACCGTTTCTAATCTTACCAAAAGTAAAACGGAATACAAATCGATCAACGATTTTTCTTATGAGGATTTTTGTGATTGGATCTGGATTTCTTGCAATTATATTCCTTTTATGAGCTTAGCTACCAAAAATGGTTGTGAGTATGCTGATGGAGGGTTTGGATGTATGGTTCCTATCAGAGAAGCTATAAAGAGAGGGGCAACAGAGGTAGATGCTATTATTCTGGAATCCGAGAATATGGAGCATAACAAAGTATTAGGTAAAAATCCGTTTTCTTTGATGGTCAACTTGTTTGGATATATGTTGGATCAGGTAGAAGGACATGATACCGTTCTCGGTAAACTAGCAGCCGTAAACAAAGATGTTCCTCTCAACTTATATTACACTCCTTCAAAACTTACGGAAAACTCTTTGGTCTTCAATAAAAAATTAATGCGTAGCTGGTGGCGTCAAGGTTTTGAATATGCCGAACAAAAGGCTAAACAAGCCGAAGAAAATAAACTTAAGGATATTGATATGGCGGGATAAACCTGCTCTTTCAATGGTTAAATATTTTGTTCTCAGTAATTATACCAATTTTGTTAAAATAGTGATTTACTCTCTGGTATGAGGCTTTCGTGATATAGATATTTGTGTATAACCAAAAACAAATATATTATGCAAGTATTACCAACAAAAATTCCGGAGTCTTTTAAGATTACAGATCAATATGTTTGGTTACCAGACATGTACACGCTTCCTGCAACTATTAGCTACGATGTAATTTGCGGTAGTGAATCAGATGAGTTTCTACCATGCTTTTCCTTCACTAGATCCGAATGGGACAGTGCCTCTTGCGATGCTTTATCTTGGTATGCATCGCCACATCGTGATGATTTTACCTTTAGAACCGATTTATTTCGTGATTTTCCAAAAGTAGATCGACTGTCACCTCCGTTTAAACCTGCTGTGGGTGCTAAATTCTCTGTTTCTTGTAGTATTGATAGTACATCTGCAACGTATTCCATAAATGGGAAGCCATATGCCAAAGCAACCTATACCAATGATACGGTTCCTATTCAAGGGTATTTTGGTTTTGCAAAGTATCAAACGGAGAATATTACAGTAGAGAATGTAAAAACAACTGCGAAAAGCGTGTTGCCACCTGCAAGTGATGCTGATAAGAGAATACTTGTAAATGCTTTAGTGAATATGCTAGAAATCTTGGGTGTTTTGCTTAGCGGACAATCCACAATTATCACTAAAGTAACTCAAAGTGAAGCAGAAACGATGATCCGTAATGCGATTACTGCATACCGACAGACACCTAGTTTAAACAGTTTATCTCTTGACCAAGTGCATGCAGCAATTGATCGGGTTTATAACAAAGTGTACTCAGATGTATCATCTTTCTTTGATGAAGAAATTGCAGAACAAAGTTTAATGGCAGCATCGCAAACAGCAATGGCTGCTGGGTCCATTTTCTCATTCTTTCCTTTGGTTTCTGTGATTTGTGACGGAGCTGCCTTGGCAACTATGGCAACCGCCTTAGGATTAGAAATAGATCTGGAAAAGAAAGGACCAAAAATTGTTACAGAAGCAAATAGTCTTAAAACAACCATTGATCAACAGCCAGAATTGGCGCCTGCTAAAGTTTGGAATGATGCTAGATCTGCTGAAATCCTAACTTTAGGTCGTTTAAATGCTGGTATGGCTAGTTACCGAGGAGACTCAAGTCTGTACTCATTAATTTATGTTATTGATGTAAAAACACCTGGATTGACAGATGATCAATTGTTTGATGCCGTTAAAAAACTATGTATCGACACTAACGATTTGGCTGCCAAATTACCTAATTTGGGAGATAAGTTATATGCCGTTGTTTCTGCAGAAAACCCTACGGAAATTAAACAAGCTACTGAAGCAATGACAGAAATAAGTCAAGAAGTTGCGCAGTTGGTAGGAGCGATTATAGGAACTGTAGTTTTTGGAGCTAAGTTATCGTACAACGTGTATAAAAATTACAATTCTATAAAAACATCATGGAATGCAATTGAAGGAGATCCAATACCTGAAGGTATGGAAGGTCGTTGGACTAAAACAATGACTACTTGCGATAAGATTTCTGCTGGAGTAGGTGCTATCGCCGGAGTTTTTGGAGCTAGTATGGAAATCTGGCAAGCGATTAAAACGACTAAACAAAAAGATGAAGCATTAAAAACCATTACTGATAATCGGGATTCAATTAAGGAATACTATGATTCTGTTTTATCACATGTTCATTAATATTTTTTGCCGTACGTATAATTAATTAGATAAAAAGAAGCCATCCTTTTTAAGGGATGGCTTCTTTGATTTTTTTGTCTCTAATTGATATATCAGATACTATAGAAATTAAAACAATTCACTAATTTCTGCCTTAATGCCTGTCAGTGCAGCATCACTAGGGGATCCTTTTTCTATAATTTCTGTTAGAAGAACTTCTCTAAGCTTATCTGCAGAATCTACTTCGGGTTTCAATCCAACTTTTCGGATCATCGCTATGGTAGTATTTTTTGCTGTTTTAATGGTATTCCAGCATTCATCAGAAACATAAATTTGCTGGGTGAGATTATGCTCAAATTCTTGATCGATGGTATGTACTAATAACGAAATGTATTGCTCTTTTTCATCTCCAACAGGAGCCATTCTAGTTAATAATTTACCAGGAGAAATACGTTCAAGAAATAAAGCCATGCGTTCATAAGCCTGTAAACGAAGAGGTAGCGCTTGTTTTTGATTTTCTCGATGTAATAGAAATCTACGACGTCTCTCTTCATTACTGGTATGTAACTTGAAAAAATACAGCGCTATAATAGTAATTAGTGTGGCGGGTATCAGAGATATAAGTAAAGGTACGATATCAAAATCCATTGGTAATAGAAATATTTTTTAATTGTTATTCGTGAATCAGTTTTTGGTAATGACCGCCAAGATACGTACATTCTTTTAAATCTTGTGCACAGGTATATGCGACCGGTGTTTTGGTATATCGAAACGATTCTTCTAGAGTTTTGGTTAGTTCTCCGTCATCTACATTCAAATCAATGTCTTGCATAGTAAATTGGCACGGGTGTTCATAACCAGAAGCGTGTGTAATTTCAATAAATTCTTTTCGAAAAGTTTTAAAATATTGAGCTAGGCGATCAGATTTTAGAGGAATATCAATGCCTTTCTGTAACCATTTACTTTGGGTAGCCACCCCACTTGGACATTTGTTGGTATGGCATATTTGAGCTTGAATACAACCAATACTTAGCATAGCTTCTCTGGCGACATTGATACAGTCAGCCCCCATTGCGAATGCCATTGCAGCTTTTGCTGGAAACCCTAATTTCCCACTGCCAATAAATACGATACGTTCATCAAGCTTATACTTTTGAAAAATCTTATAAATCGCTGTAAAACCGTACACCCATGGTAAGGATACGTGATCTGCAAAACTGGGAGGGGCAGCTCCTGTTCCTCCTTCACCACCATCAATGGTAATAAAATCAGGGCCCTTTCCACTTTCTACCATCAGTTGTGCTAGAAGTTCCCATTGTTCAGTTTTACCAATTGCAGCTTTAATCCCTACTGGCAGGCCGGTTTCTTCTGCAATATCTTCTATAAATTTTAAAAGCCCTGGTACATCAGAAAAAGCAGTATGAGTAGAAGGGGAGAGTACATCTTTGCCCTGTTCCACACCTCTGATTTTTGCTATTTCAGGAGTGATTTTGGCTCCGGGAAGCACACCTCCTTTACCAGGTTTAGCTCCTTGGGAGAGCTTGATTTCGATCGCTCTGATAAAAGGATTCTTTTCTATCAATTCTTTCATTTTTTTCATAGAAAAATTCCCATCCTTATCTCTTACACCAAAATATCCAGTTCCAAAATGAAAAACCACATCTCCGCCATTGCTATGATAGGGAGAAAGTCCTCCTTCACCTGTATTGTGATACGCATTCGCTTTTTGAACCCCAATATTCAGAGATTCGACAGCTCTAGCCGATAAAGAACCAAAACTCATAGCAGAAACATTGATTACCGATCCTGGTCGATACGGTTTTCTACGCTTATTATGAAGTCCCATTACTTTTGCACAAGGCAGAAAACTTTTATCCTTTGTGTTTGGATGTTCTTTACTTGTTTTAAAAGGAATCATACAGTTTTTTACAAAAAGGTGTTGGTGTAAATAGATGTCCCTATCTGTACCAAAACCTTCGTAATTGTTTTCATTTTTTGAAGAGGCATAGACCCAACCTCTTTCTATACGATTAAAAGGCAATTCTTCTCTATTGTTGGCAACAAAGTACTGTCTGATTTCTGGGCCGATACTTTCCAGTAAATATCGCAAATGACCAATGATAGGAAAGTTATGACTAATCGTATGTTTTTTGTTGAAAAATATGTCTCTTATGGCGACAAGCGATAGTGCGATAATAATCCATATCCACCACGATATCGAACCTAAAAAATTAAGAATATTTTCCATAAGCAGTTACGTTATTTATTGAGCGTTAAGATAATCTATAGTTAATTGCGACATTACTTTTACTCCAAGTACAAGTCCGCTTTCGTCGATATAAAAATCAGGAGTGTGATGTGCTGGCGGTTGATCTGTATTTGGACTCATACCACCTAAGAAGAAATAAAAGCCAGGTACCACTTCCTGGAAATACGAGAAGTCTTCACCACCTGTTGTTGCCTTTGACAATAAAACATTTTCTTTACCTGCAACTTTCTGAATGGTGGGCAACATTTTTTTAACCAGATCTGGATCATTATAGGTAATAGAGGTATTATTTTGAAAGCTTATGGTTGCTTCACCTCCATAAGCCTTAGCAATAGCAGGGACCATTTCTTTCATCCTACGGATGATTAATGCCCTCATAGGGGGAGCTAATGTTCTTACCGTACCTATAAGCTCTGCACTTTCAGGTATAATATTAAATCGTACACCACTGGTGATTTTTCCAACGGTGATCACTGCTGCTTCATTTACCAAAGGAGATTCTCTACTGATAATGGTTTGCAAACCATCTATAATTTTTGCAGAAATTAGAATAGGATCTACTCCGCTCCAGGGTGCCGAACCATGAGTTTGTTTTCCTTTTACATTAATTACAAAACGCTCTACTGCCGCCATGGTACCACCCGATTTGTAACGTATTTTGCCCACAGGAGTCCCTGAATTAATATGTAATCCAAAAATTGCATCTACATCTGGGTTTTTGAGTACCCCTTCTTTAATCATCAATTTAGCACCTCCTTCTTCGCCTGGAGGAGGACCTTCTTCTGCAGGTTGAAAAATGAATTTTACCGTTCCGTTTATTTTGTCCTTGTGATTGGATAATATCTCCGCAACACCCATTAATATAGCAGTATGAGTATCATGGCCGCATGCATGACTGACACCAACCTCAGTATCCAAAAAAGTGGTTTTTACGGTAGATTTAAAAGGGACATCTGCTCTTTCAGTAACCGGTAGTGCGTCAATATCTGCTCGTAGTGCTATAGTTTTACCTGGATTGTCTCCCTTTAATACAGCAACGACTCCTGTTTTTGCAATATTTTCAGATACTTCTAGGCCTAAATCTTTTAAATGTTTCGCTATTTTTTTTGCTGTTTCAAATTCTCGATTAGACAATTCAGGGTTTTGATGAAAATCTCTCCGCCATTCGATTACCTTCGATTCTATCTTTTCTGCCATAGCCTCTATATCGGCATCCATTTGTTGTGCTTGCAAAGAGCAGAACCCTAACAAAAGAGCAGTTAAAAATGAGAGTGTGTTTGTTTTCATTATAATTAAAAATTAATAAGTCTGTAGTTTTCGTTTTGTAATTGTACCAAGGCAGTCATAGCAGATAAAGCAAATTTTATTTCTGGAAGTACATCGCTTCTGTTTATTCCTCGGTAGGCAGCTGTTTGTCCGCAAAGTATCACTTGTACACCATTGTTATGAAGATCTGCAATTAATTTCGCGTTCGGATTTTCGATGCCAAAACGACTTTTGTATTTTTCGTTTGTAAGGATGTCATTGGCAGCCGCACCATGAATTACGATAGCTACACTTAATTTATCTTTAGGCACTCCCGCATCAACATGCATGTTTAAATACCTGGCAGCGGTATTGATCAGGGGATTTACTTTTGTGGTGTCCTTAAAACTTCTTCCTACATCAAAAACGACTTTCAATTCATTAGTAAGATCCGTTTTGAAATCAGGGTTTGCTACCTCAAATGTTTTTCCAAAATCAGTGATAATCTGTCCTTTTTTTTGAGCAAACATTAGAAGTGGAAAAAGGAAAATTAAGAAAGTTGATAATCTGTTTTTCAAGTTTTGTGTTTTGATTTCTAAAGATATTCAAAAATCTATTAAAGCAAAGTTAAAATCTGATTTAGAATGTTTTTAAAATTACAAAGTCCATTAACTAAAAGAGTTAATGGACTTTTCTTAAATAAGGTTTTGTTTATCTATTGTTTAACAAATTTTCCTATAGACTCATTATTAATTAAGATAAAATAAAGGCCTGATGTTAAATCGTTAAGATCCAAAATTTCGTTGGGCTCAGACTGATACACAATTTGCCCTAAAACATCTACAATACGAAGATCAAAATCGTTTGCAGTTATTCCTTCAATATTCAATAACTGATCAGACTTAAGAGGGTTAGGGAAGAAAGAAAATTCTCTATTGTCTAAACTTAAATTAAGTTGCGATCG
>NZ_JBSWWU010000017.1:0-70033 GCF_056160245.1 Aquimarina sp. AWH4_224
CTTGCCTTGCATACTTAAAGATAACATACCAATCCAAAATCAATAACAAATCTATCTTACATTTTTGTTAACTTGTGCAACAGGCACAATAGCTATAAAGTAAGCTAAAATAGGGTAGGAGACATGATTAAAATATCAAGAGGACATCACAGACTCCTACCCTTCGAAACAAAATTAAAGGAAAAACAATTAATCCAAAAAAATCAAAATTGGACCTTCTTTAAAACTGTATATTTTTTTTTGGCCAAGCCTATTCCCTTTACAGTTATTGATTCCCATGCATCAGGCAAGTTTACCTCTCTTTGAACGATTCCTTCATCAGTAATTTCCAATCCAGCAAAGCCAAATAAGATTGCCTGTAGCATTCCTCCGGCTCCTGTAGCAAAGTAGGGGTTGTCAATCAAAGCCGTTTCTGCCAGTGCTCCAAAAGGTGGTCTTTTATTTGGTTCATAGCTTTTTTTGTATAGTTTATATGCTTCATCTACATTGCCTAATCTGGCATGTATAATTGAAAATATAGCTAATCCCATTGCAGGTCCTTCTTCGGCTATTCTGGGTTCATAATAGTGTAAATCTTTTAAAATGGTTTCTTTATCATTTATAATATTCAGAGGATATGTAAGTAAATTAGCATCTGCCTGTTTAATGATGTCACCTTCATAAGATTCATGTTCTCTGGTAGTTCCATCTGAAAAACAATGTATTCTAATCCCTGTAGCAATTTCATCCCATTTAGGATCAGGAGATAAATCCAATGCTTTTGCAGCTTTGGACGCATATTGTAATGCTTTTATAGCTGCGCCATTGGTAAATGCATTATCATTTACATTGGCAGCAAATTCATTGGCGCCTACAACATTAAAAATACTGTAGCTTCCATCCTTATTTTGTGATACTCTACTCACCCAAAAATCTGCAATCTCTTTAATTACTTCAAACCCTTCTTTTCTCAACCAATTAATATCTTTTGTCACCCGATAATAATTCCAAAATGCAATAGCTATATCCGCTGTAATATGATGTTCAAAAGTACCTGTTAGTGCCCAAGAAGGGGTAGCTTCTTCTCCTGTGTCATCACTTTCCCAAGGGAACATAGCTCCTTTAAACCCATAATTAATAGCTTTTTGTTTTGCTTTATCCAAACGCTTCGTTCTATAATTGATCAGCGATCTCGCAATTTGTTGATTTAATAACAATAAAGGAGGGTACATCCATAATTCTGTATCCCAGAAAATATGTCCGTTATAATTCTGAGAAGAAAGTCCCATTGGAGCTATACTTAAATCTGAATCTCCTCTTGAAAAAGCATATAAATGATATAAAGCTAATCTAATATCCAACTGATCAGTATAATTACCCTCTATTTCAATATCACTTTCCCATAGTTCGGCCCATAATTTTTTATGATTATTCAATAAAATATCTTTTGGTGTTAGCAAATTAAAAATAGTAAATCTCTCAGATTCATTTTTTGGATCTTGAAAATCCTGAGTGGTGCATATTGCTCCTGTCCAGGCAAAACTCATTGTATTTCCAGTTTGCAATTCTTTTTCAAAATATAACCCATGATCATGATCAGATATTTTGACATGTGATAGTTCTGGACGTTGATTTTTTCTCGTAGAGTTTATGTTATGCCATATAAATGTAGCAGATGAGCTTACCGTATGTTTTTCGAAAGTTGTTTTTGCAACAGTTCGCAATATCGGCATTGTTGTCTCAAGGTCCTCTAATACATCAAATGATAGTGTAGGACTTAAAAAATCTGTGGGTGTCAAAATCAACCCAGTTGTCTTTACTACAACATCTTTTAAAGCTTCTACTTCAATATCGATATACCCTGAGTATTGAACATTTCTCAAGGCATAAATCGTATAAGTAACTTTTGCTTTATCCTCAAAAGTAAAAGATGTCGTAAAACAAGCTTCTTTCATATAAAGAGTCTGCTCAAACTCAGATATATTATCTTTAGAAATCAATACTCCATCTATTTCCATATTAAGGTTAGCAAAATTCATCGCAGATACTATTTTACTAACTCCTCCTGCAAACTCTGTTTCATATACATTATTAACTATCAATGATTTTGTTTTAAATGGTAGATTTTCTGGTAAAATTCCTATTCTTCCATTTGCAACTACAATACCTGTGTATTCTTCTGTTTTTTGGGATGTAATAATCCACCCTTTTTCTTTGTTTTCCATGTAATTAATTATAAACTAAACTATGAAGTGGTCTAAACTTTTTTTTCTTTTACTAAAAGAATGCCTATCTTAAGACACTCTTATTTCTGTTTCAAAATCAAAAAATCGTAAGCGATTAATATCGACACCTATATTTATTTGATCACCAACCTGATAATCATATTGAGAATCACTTCTGAAACAAAATGTTTTTTCTGGAGAACCAGTAAAACGAAAATAGATAAAACTTTCACTTCCAATCGGTTCAATGGCTTCAATGATAACTTCCATATCCGTAGAAAGTCTCTTAGTTTGCTCATGCTTTTTATCATAAACATACTCTGGTCTAAATCCAAAGATTACCTTTTTGCCTATATAAGATTCTAATCCTGTTGACATCTTTGTTGGGATTGAGAATGCTAAATCATTAGAATTAAAAGTCATACCTTCTTCTTTTAAAACTTCTCCTGTTATAAAATTCATAGAAGGACTTCCTATAAAACCTGCTACGAATTTATTTTCGGGATTATTAAAAAGATTAATTGGAGTATCACATTGTTGTACCAATCCATCTTTGAGAACTACAATTCGATCTCCCATTGTCATCGCTTCAACTTGATCATGGGTTACATAAATTGTTGTAGCATTTAACTCCCTATGCAATCTTTTTATTTCTGCTCTCATTTGTACCCTAAGCTTGGCATCAAGGTTAGATAGTGGTTCATCAAACAAAAAAACTTTGGGATCTCTAACAATTGCTCTTCCAATGGCGACCCGCTGTCGCTGTCCGCCAGACATATCTTTTGGCCTTTTGTCTAAAAGATGCTTGATTCCCAATATTTCTGCAGTACTTGTTACCCTTTGATTGATAATCTTGGTGTCGATTTTTTTTAATTTTAAGCTAAAAGCCATATTTTCTTTTACGGTCATATGTGGGTATAAAGCATAATTTTGAAAGACCATAGCAATATCTCTATCCTTTGGTGACAAATCGTTTACCAATATATTGTCAATAGTCAATTCACCACTTGTGATATCTTCTAATCCTGCGATCATCCGTAAAAGTGTAGATTTACCACAACCAGATGGTCCTACCAGAACCACAAATTCTTTGTCTTTTATATCTAAATGTACTCCTTTAACAGTAGCAACTTTAGAACCTTTATATACCTTTTTTATTTCTTTTAATGTAATTGAAGCCATCTTATAAAATCATCCTTTTAGTCCTGAACTAGCAACACCTTGTACAAAATATCGCTGAAATATGATAAATATCAACAATGTAGGTAGTGATATCATGATAGTACCAGCCATTAATAATGGCCAATCTGTTAGTAATTCTGTTTTTAAACTTGCCATACCTAAAGGCAGTGTATACATATCATCAGTATAAGTAACAATTACTGGCCATAGAAACTCGTTCCAAGATCCTTGGAAAGTATAAATAGCAACTGCAGCCAATGCAGGTTTAGAAATAGGTAAAAATATTTGCCAAAAAATTCTGAAGTAAGAGCAACCATCAATAAGTGCAGCTTGCTCAATATCTTTTGGAATAGTCTCAAAAAACTGTTTCATCAAAAAAATATTAGTCACGCCTACTAATCCGGGAACAATTAATCCTGCATAACTATTAATTAGCGCAAATTGATTGAGTATGATAAACTTTGGAACAAGCAAAATAATTCCAGGTACCATTAAACTACTTAATAGTATATTAAATATCATATTACGTCCTTTAAATCGTAATCTGGCAAACGCAAAACCGGCTAATGCTGAGAAAAAAACATTGGATATTGTCTGTATTGTAGTAACTAACAAACTATTGAATAGCCATTTGCCAAAGGGAAGTTCATTCCATACATTGTAATAGTTATCTAACGTAAAGATATCTGGCAATAATTTTACTGGCCATTGAAACACATTTTTATCTGCATTTAAACTTATAGAAATCGAAAACAAAAATGGACCCAAATAAATAAAAGTAGCAATACCCAGTACTAAATAGAAAAGTATTTTGTTAATCCTTATTTTTCTCATTTCCAAATAGTTTCTACTGGGTTTATTTGAACTTCTTTAAAACAGCCAATTCCATTTACAGAAAACAACTCAATGATATCTCCAGATATTTCGGGATATACCAAGCTTGTGATTACTTTTTCTCCATCTTGAATAAAAACTTCAATGATAGAATGATCCACATAAACATTTAAGGTAACCATATCCTCTTCACTTGATATAGGGGCACTATCTATTGAAGGAAACTTTTCATTAAATACGTAAGATGCAGCATTTCTTCTATCTATAAAAACTTCATTTTTTGTAAAATCTACTCCAATAATTGTTTGATATACTCCTGACTTAAAAACCTTGATTCCTGAAGTTTCTTGATTATTTCTTTGAATAGAAAAAGAAGCTACAAATGATTTAGAATTTAACGGAACTTTATAATCATTATTCTCGAGACAAATTTCTTTTCTCATGCACGAATCCCCTAGTTTTTCTTTTAGATAAGTTGTAGGAGGTGTGCTCTTTAAAAGAATTTTTTGATTGATGTTGTCAAGATAGAGGTCACGAGGAAGAGACATCGCTCCTCGCCATGGTTTTGTTGGCATATCTTTACTATATAAATGACACCCCAGCCACCCTATCATGGTTGAATAGTTGTCGTGTTGCATGTTGGAGAAAGTAATTCCGGCATAAAAATCTTTTCCATAATCTAGATAAAGGGGGTATTCATTGTCATCAGCAAGAAATCGGATTCCATCAAATTCTCCAATAAAGTATTGCATACCTAGAAAACCTTTTTGTGGATGTCCCGCAGATAAAGTCAATACCCATTTATAAATGTTGGTTCCTTTAACCTGAAGGCGAAATAAATCAGGACATTCCCAGACACCTTCTGTATTACCTAAAGGACCAAACCGACTCATCTCTGACCATTGAATCAAGTCATTGGATTGATAGAAAACAATTTGATGTTTATCTGCCAGACTCACCAGCATATTCCATTTTTGGGTACGCTCGTCATAAAATATTTTTGGATCTCTGAATTCTTTTGATCCTATATCTAATATGGGGTTTTGGGATATAGGTTGGAAAGAAAATCCTCTATCTTCACTAACAGCTATACTTTGATGTTGCGCAATTGCGGTAATCGTGCTGTCTGGTTCATACTTGTATTCAAAAGAGGTGTATGCGGCAATAATTTTATTTTTATTTGGTGATTGATAATCGAGAGCCGTGGTTCCCGAAAATATCATATACTTATTCTCCGGAATGGCAACAGGATGTTCTTGCCAATGAATTAAGTCTTTACTTGTAGCATGTCCCCAACTCATATGCCCCCATTGTGTTCCTTGCGGATTATATTGGTAATACATATGGAAAGTATCATCAATCTTGATTAAACCATTTGGGTCATTAATCCAGTTTTTCTTTGTTGAGAAATGAAACTGTGGTCTATATTTTTCATTATATATAGTAGTAGCTACTGTAGTCTCAGTAGGATCTTCATTCTTTTCTTTTTTACGTTCTGTAGTGCAACTAAATTGGTTGATAACCATACCCAATACTAATAAAATTATAACTTTTTTATCCATAGTCGTTTTTAATAAACTTCTGATGGGAAATATCTTTTTTGAATCATAGTCACTGCAAAAATTAGCAATGCCAAAACAAGAGCAGATGCGGCCCCAAAACCAAATCTGAAGTATTTAAAGGAATTTTGATATACAAAATATGACATGGTAGTAGAAGCATTATCAGGCCCACCACTACTCATTATAAAAATTTGATCAAACACTTGAAAACATCCAATTAAACTCATGATTACTACAAAATATGTAACAGGTCTTACCATTGGTACCGTTATTTTCCAAAATTGTTGCCATTGATTTGCTCCGTCAATCCTGGCAGCCTCATATAAGCTCGTAGAAATGTTCTGTAAACCTGCCAAAAAGGATACCATAAAATATCCAGAAGTTGTCCATACATTCAATAACATTATAGAAGGTAAAACCGTTTTCGGATTAGTAAGCCAATCAATATTAGAATTGACTCCGATAGTACTTAATGCGTAATTTAGCAAACCTGGCTTTGAATAAATCCATACAAAGATGATTGAAGTCACTACAGAGGAGGTTATTGATGGGATATAAAAAGCTGTTCTAAAAAAAGTACGACCTCTTAGTTTTTGATTCATGACAAAAGCCAAAAACAAGGATAAGAACGTTTGTGTAGGTACCACTCCAATTGTGTAAATAATGGTGTTTTTTACAGCTTTTAAAAACACAGGGTCTTTCAATAGTTCAAAATAGTTTTGGAACCCTACGAAAGCCTTATCAGGAATTAAAAGATTCCAATCAAAAAAACTAACTACGAAAGCAAAACCTATTGGAAAAAAAACAAATAGAAATATCAATAGTAGAGGAAAAGCCAAAAATGTGTATGCCCAAAAAAATTGTTCTCTTTTTTGAATTTTAAATTTCATTTTACTTTTTTAATTTATATTTTCTTAGCGTAATTGCTAGTTCTTTCATAGCTTGTTCAATATTCTTTTTTTTATAAAAAATACCTTGCATGGCGGCCTGGCTCTCATCAAACCATCTGCCTTTTAAAGGAATTTTGTATAGTTTTGCATATGCTACACTTTTCATGAAAGTATTTAGAACAGAGTCTTTGTATACTCCGGTTTTTAAAGCTACACTTTTTCTGGTAGGTAATGCAATTCCTGATTCGGTCCAGGTCTTCATCCCTTTTTTTCCAGTTAGAAAGGATAATATTTTCCAGGAGTCTTTTTTGTGGTTACTTTGAGCAGGGATAACCATTCCAACAGTAAAAGCCAAAGTACCTTTGGTTTTTCCTTTAGGAAGTTCTGAAACTCCGTATTTCAAGTCAGGAGCATTATCATGAAGATAGGGAATGATCCATGCTCCCGAAATTACCATAGCGCATTGTTTTCTAGAAAATACATCTCCCATCCAACCTGCTCCTTGATCTGCCGGAATTGTTGCTATGTTGTCGGTATACATCGAATGAACAAAGCTTAAGGCTTCAATAAATTCTGGTTGATCTACTTTGATCTCACCGGACTCAGAAATTAATTCTCCCTTATTTTGAAACACAAAAGGAAGAATAACATCTATAGAAGGTTCCATTACAAAACCAAATTGATCAATTTTACCATCATTATCAACATCTCTAGTCAGTTTTTGGGTGTATTCTCGAAATTCATCCCAATTTCTTGGTGGATGATAAAGGCCTGCCTGCTCAAACATCTCTTTGTTGTAAAAGAGTACATATGAATTAAAATCCTTGGCTATTCCATAGTTTTTGCCATTATACATGAATGAATTTTTAAATACAGGAAAGAAATCATCATAATCAAATGTATTGTCGTTAGCAATAAAATTATCCAAAGGTTCCAGAACTTCAAAGCTCATATATGCTGGCGCCGTATTACCCTTTAGCCAAAAAATGTCTGGAGCGTTGCCCGTACCTAACATTAACTGTATTTTTTCTGGGTAATTTCCAGGAATCGGCTGAAAATTCCAATTTAATTCTGGTTGCGCTTTCTTAAGTTCGTCTAAGGTTTTTCGAATAATCGTTTCCTCTACAGGACTAGATTGCCATGTTGTATATCTTGGATAAGGACGTTCTTTTTTACAAGAAAAAAAAACTGTTAACATAATAAGGACAACTTTTTTCATTTTTTTAAGAGTTCTTTTACAAATTTATTTTTCTTCATTAAGAAAAGATTAATAGATTTTTGCCAAATATGATGCAATTTTTGCATTTTTTAATATTTTATTATCTTTAATGGATAATTTAAAATCACATGAAACCGGATTTTCAAAAACTTATATCACAATCTTATCAAAATTCTTTTAAAGACTTTTGGGTAGTTGCTGATGTTTTTGGTTTTCATTGGCATTATCACCCAGAGATTGAGATATGTTATGTGAAATCTGGAAAAGGGAAAAAAATAATAGGAAATTGTGTGGAGGATTTTAAAGAAGGAGATTTGACAGTTGTAGGACCAAATATCCCTCATACTTGGATTACTGATGAACATTTTAATCTTTCAGACAAAAAGGTAGAAGTCTATGTTGTACAATTTAATATTGAAATTTTGGAAGGTTTTATGCAAATGCCCGAATGTTCCAATATAAAAAGACTTATGGAAAGTTTACAAGGTGGTTGTATACAATTAGAAAATATTGAAAAGAAAAACTTTGCTGCAGAACTGTTAACAATTTCCGAAAAAAAAGGTCTTCAAAAATTATTGACTTTACTTGGACTTTTGGAGCAATTCGGGACTACTCATTATAAAAGGGTTTTGAATACCGGAAGTTTAAAAGCAAATTATAAAAAGCATCAAGAAAATAGAATTACAAAAGTATGTACCTATATTCACAATAACTTTCGGAACCATATTTCTATAGAAAGTATTGCTCAAATGATCTCTATGAATACTTCTTCTTTTTGTCGATTTTTTAAGAAATCCCTTGGAAAAACTGTGGTAGAGTATGTAAATGAGTTGAGAGTTTCCTTTGCTTGTCAGATGCTGGTAGAATCAGAAGAACCGATATATAAAATTGCTTATGATTCAGGTTTTTCGAATATTTCGCATTTTAATAAACAATTTAAAAAAATGACAAGAAAAACACCTAAAGAATATCAACGATCGTTCAAAAGTATTGAGTATAAATAAATTCCTCTCATAAGTTAATGACCTATTTAACTAACATATAAGAGGAGAAAATTTATATATGGCTAAAACAACTTTTATTTTATAATAAGTTTGTGATTATAAGTTTTAGTTCCTTGTTCTACTTTTAGTATATAAATTCCAGCTGTAGATGGAGAATCAATCTCAACGAAATTTTCACTATGTTTAATTGTTTTTGAGGCAACAACTTTACCCATGATATCATAAATATAAATGTTGTTGTTTTTAATCTTTTTTTCTTTAGGAACTATTGGTAAAATGATTTTTAGGATTGTACCAGTAGATATAGGGTTGGGAAATATTTTTATAGAAGAAATATTGTTAATCGATGGATTGTTATTAACAGACACGTTATTTTTCAAAGATTCGTCTTCTTTGACCATAATATTGTCAAAATAAAAGAATTCACCTGTAGTTTTTGCTTTGATAATAACTTGAAGGGAATTCCCATTTCCTATATTATCTTTTTCAATTGTAATTTCTCCATTTGAGAAGTTTCCGTCATGAAAACCAACTAGTTGTTCGTTTCCTTCATCAATAGAAAAGAATACATCAATGTAATCGGCATAGTTGTTTGGTCGTGATTCTAATCCGGAAGCATCTCCACTAGCAGAAACAGAAATTTTAACTTTCTTTCCTGATATATCAATAGCTTTTGATCTCCAAATACCGACAGGAGTATCGTTTTTTCCTCCATTTCCTCGAACTACAAATCTATTATCTGATACGCCAAAAGTACCTTTTCCTGTAGAAGTTGTTGTCCAAGGACCAGTAGAAGAAGAAAAATCAACCAAGAAAGGTAGCGGCAACAATTGGTCTTGATTATCATTGTCTTTTGTGAAAACTGCAGTAGCGGTTTCACTAGCATCAAATCCATTTTTGAAACCTTTTGCTTTGATAGTTGTAGTTTCAGAAATAGAAATTGTAGATGTATATTTGGGAGAACTAGCCGTTGGGGTTGATCCATCTGTAGTATACCTTATTGTAGCTCCAGGGGTATTGGTAGAGATAGATACTATTCGCGTCGAGGTAAAGGTTCCTCCATTAGGAGAAACGATTGGTTTTGCTACGTTTGGAAGATCTGCAACCGGTTCTTCTAACTGGCAATAAAAGACTCCTCTTCCGCCAGTAGCTACATAAAATGTTCCATAGGTATTTAAATCAGCTCCCATTGTTTTAGGTTCATTTCCTGCAACAGGGTTTGTGTGGGTTTCTACCCAAGTAGAACCACCATCTACTGAAGCGTAATATTTATAATTACTGTCTCCTGATTTTTTTGCAAAAGCATAGATAGCAGGATAATTAGTTCCAGGTTTTTCTTTTCCTAATGCTACCATGAGACAACTAGTCAATTGTCCTGCATTGTTAAAAGAGGCACCTCCATTGGTAGAATATTTAAGAGTTTTTCCATTGGCTACCCAAATATGACCAGCTTTTGCTGGTGCAGCTACAATAGTAACATGATTTCCTGATTTGGGACCTGCATTACCTCTTTTGCTAAAACTAGCTCCTTTGTCGGTACTTCTAAGTATATCTCCGGTTGAAGGGTCGTAAATATAAAAATCACCATTAACTCTATCTGAAGCAATAGGATGTACCAAATTAAAAATACTTCCAATACCATACGTACCAGAAGTACCGTCAGAACTTTTAAATGAGCCTCCTTGATCGGTAGAGTACTTTACTCCCCCTCTATTTCCTAGTGCTAAAATATTGTTCTTATCAGTTGCAGAAATGGCAACACGACCACCTCCCCAAGAAGGCGAATATCCGTTTTTAAGCGAAAATGTTTTTCCGCCGTCGGTAGAAACAACAATACCTCCAGAGGACATCTGCCAACCTTCGCCTCCCATAGCAACTACTACATCAACATCACTAACAGAAAAATCAATTCCAGAGCATTCTTGCATCAAATCACTATCTACCTGCTTTCTGTAATTTGGAATACTAGAATATTCATCTAAATCCACTTGAGTTATACCACTAACATCAGCACCACCTGCATAAAGAATAGCATTTGCCGAATTTCCTGGTCCAGCACCAATCACAAGTGCCGGAACAATTTCTTCATGGCCTCGAGAAAGGTCATTTGACCATTGAACCGTCGAAGCATTAATATTATTTGTTTTGTATAAACTATACCAATCGCTAAAATAAATTTTGTTGGCATTACTAGGATCCCACTCAAAACAAGAAATAGCTGAACCTGGATACCCATTTGGATGCCAAGGAACAATATTATTTACCGAATTGTTATTTTTTCTATCCCAACTCGAACCGCTACTAGTAGAATAATAAACTTTGTTTATACCTCCATAAACAGCTTTTGCAGTAATTACCACATTGTTATCATGTGGGCTAGCGGTAACTGTTCTATAGCTACCGGATTCTGGTGTAATATTGCTCCAATTATTAGAAGTACGAGGGCTGTTAATCACAAAAAGTCCTGCTGCAGAACCATCATGTTGCATACAGCTGACATACATCTTATCGGAATTTTTCGATAATGAAATTTCGCTGAATTGGTTGTTATCCTGATAAGAAATGGAAATTTTTGAGAAAGAAGCTCCTCCATTAGTACTTCTGTAAATTCCATTCTCAGATTCATTACCAACGATGGTGGAATTGTAATATTTAGAATAGCTAGAGGCAACATATATATAATTTGAATTATTGGGGTCAAACGCGATAGAGCGAACAGCATTGGTTTTAGGAACTCCGGAAACCTGACTCCAATTGTTTCCGTTAAACTTCCATAAACCATCAGCTGGGGTACCTACCCATAAATCTCCAGTATGTGGATTTATATCCATAGTTGTTCCCTGACGACTCGGATGGTTATTTCCTCCAAAACCCTTGTTTAAGTTCATAGGAAACCATGTTTTTCCTTTATCGGTACTTTTGTAAACGTCCCCTTCCCTTCCATAATATTTGCCCAAAGAAGCGTAGACAATATTTTGATCATTAGGATCAAGAGCAATACCATTTACCCCATATAAATTATCTTTTTCAAAAGGTATCCAATCCAACAAAGGTATGAGTTTGTTTGAAGAAGGATCATAGCGGTAACAACCCCCAACATCGGTGCGGGCATAAATTAAATCTGGATTATTAGGGTGAATATAAACTCCCAGAATATATCCCCCACCTCCAATTCTAACATTATTCCATTTATATTGGGCATTTGCTCCAATGGTTATTAAAATACCAAGTGCTAAAATAAGTTTTTTCATAATGTAATAGGTTTTAATTTTAATACTAAACTATTTGTAACTTTTTATTAATACAGTTGTAGTCTAGGGGCTGTGTAAAGGACCTTTCTTAGCATATAATCAGGAGTTAATTTATTCCTAAATTGAGATCTGTTTTTAAACGATATTTTAAAATGATAATAGTTGCTCTATAATTCAAGAACATTACTGTAGTACTAAAAGAATGATGCAGGCTTATCATCAAAATTAAATAAAGATTAATAGGTAAAAACCATTTGTTTATTAAAGTAATAGGATTATTAATTCAGCCATAATTACGCTTTATAAAACTTTAAACTTTTTTAAAATTAAGATTAACCAGTTCGAATTGATATGTTGTTTTTATGGGTCGTTGCGTTGACTTGATAAATTAAGAAGATGAATTTGTAGACTTCTAAATTAGAAAGTAACATTGCAATTTTTGAAGATCTAAATGTTGACCTCCTCCTGACCTCCTACTAAATGTGGGTGTAGAAGTGATGGTAGGCATACCAGTAATACCTGATCAAGCTCCGAACCCAGTCTATATTGTAGAAAAGTTTTAATACAACACGAAAGAAGATCATTATTTAGGCGCACAAGGAAATACATTTACAACTATTGGGAAGTGTTATAGGGCTAAAAACTAACGCTTTAAAAGATACACACAACCAAAGATTGTAAACAATGACTTGTACCAAAACCAAATGTGTAAAAGGAATGCAACGAATTGAATGCTAGTGGTATATCCAGAAAAGCCAATAAAGAATCCATCAGAATAAGTAACAATTTAGAAAAGAATAAGCTATTGTCACCCCCTATGGAAGCATCAGAAAACAGTGGGGTTTTGATTATATTATCACTAAAAAACACAAAAAAGAGCAAGTGCTGATGTGGGACTCATCTTCATAGTTTATAATTTCAGACTACTGTTCTCTATTCCAGGAAAAAAACTTAACTAAATACTTCAAAACAGTACAACTTGTTTTGAGCATAATCTATCAAAACAACACCAAAATAAGCAGTTTTAAGATGTAGAAACATCTTAAAACAGTTGAAATTATTGCTATAAAAAACCATAATATCGTCTTAAATTTCATCAAATTGCAAATAAAAACTAGTTTTTTAGACAAACTGATATTAAAGTTATAACCTAACTAACTAGCTGTCTTAGAAATGATCAGTACTGCAAGATTACATGTAGAGAATGTGAGTAAATAAGTGTCGTTTGTTTTTTGAACATATAAAAAATTCTTGTTGATCACAAACTCAAACGTTTGAGTTACAAATTCAGTTTTAAAATAGCAGCAGAAAAAGTATAAGTTTAACATGTTTATATTAAAACATTCTTAATCATATGATTAAAACTTAACAAAGCAAGCAAACTCAACATTATAATGAAATCACAAATTCTTAAGTACATCCTGTTGACACTTACAGGTGTGCTATTACAAAGCAAAATAGCTGCACAAGGCTTACCCAATAATACTTGGCCTGCGGGCACATTAATTACTACTATGAATGACGGTGGTAGAATATCAACTTTTCATCGAGGTCATCTGATACTCAATGGAGAAACAGGCAACACTACAACTATTTATGATATTTCAAATCTTCCTGATTTGAATAGAGTACGACTTATAAATGAAAGCGGTAATGGCCATCGATGGTGGAAATTTGGGGATGTCTACAATCGGGAATATGCCTCAAATATGGGAGTTGGTACATCATGGGTTGATTTAAGTGATCCCGTCAATCCTTCTGCAGCTCCTTCTGCTTTTTTCGATCAATTTGATAACGGTCTTGAAACGTTTCCTTATAGGATAGAAAATAGTGGGCTTAGGGATGTTAGAAGTGGTCAATTTTACAGTGGAGGTCTTCCTGATGATGGAATAACAGCTCTAAATTCAATAACAATAGGGAATTATCTTTTTAATACTCCTGGAGATGGAGGACAATCTGGTGTTGCCTCTTATGACATTTCTGATCCAGAGAATCCAATTTTACTTGATGTTTTTCCTGGAATACTTCAATACACCACTTTTATGGCTGTTTGGAGGAACAATTTAGTCTTCATGACTGGTAACAGCAATAATTTAGGAGGTAATAATATGGTGGTTTTGGACATTAGTGACCCAACAAATTTAAAGTTTGCTTGGGGCCTACCTGATGGTCCAGCTCGTGGTCGCTATGTGTTTTTTCAGGATGAGTTTGCCTTTTGTGGACGTTTTACCGAGGGGCGAAAAATTAATATGGAGACCAGAGAAGTTGTGCAAACTTTTAGTAATGCAGGAGGTAATGGTTTGTTTATGGGAGATTTTCAATGGATTCCCTTAGGTCATATACTACAAGTAAGCTCAGGAGAAGCAAATGGTCAAAACACTTTCTTCTTTTCGCATCAAGATGAATTAGATACTAGAGCACCAACTGTTGGTCATCACTTCCCTTTGAATAATTCAACTAATCAGCATGTATTGACCAAAATTGGAATTGTAATTAATGAGACCTTACAAGACCATTTAATCAATGATCAAACTATTACAGTTGTGCCATGTAATGGAGATCCAATTTCGGGAACTGTACAAAGTTCACAAATGAACGTTATTCAATGGGTTCCTGATCAACCATTAGAAGAAAACACTACTTATGTAGTTACGGTAACTTCTGGTATTCTAGATGTAGCCGGTAATCCTATGGAAGAATATAGTTTTTCTTTCTCAACAGGAAGTACAGTAGATCTTGCCTGCGAATCGGATACAACTCCAGAAAATCAATTACCTTCAATTGACTCAATACTTTCAAACCCTATATCCCCTATTATAACTGGTACAGAAGTCACTTTTACCGCAGACGCAAGTGATCCTGATGAGGATGATGTTTTGGAATATAGGTTTGATTTTGGAGATGGAAGTACTCAAACCACTTGGTCTATTGCAAATTCAGCAGGACATATCTATGACACACCAGGAAATTATTTGGTACAAGTACAAGTAAGAGATAATGCAGAAGAATTGGTTGCTGATGTATTAAACATAGTAGTAGTAACAGACTTCCCAGATAATAGACCGACTCAAAGTGGTCCTATTGTGGTTGATGAAGAAAATAGAAAAGTCTGGATTGCAAACCCAGACAATAACTCTGTAACCGCTATAGATGCCGACAATTTGAATGTAATAGGAGAATTTACTGTTGGAAATGACCCCGTAGGTATTGCACAAGATGCTGAAGGTAATATTTGGGTAGCTTCACGGGACGCAGGAAACATAACTGTATTAAATGAGACTAGTGGAGATATTTTATCAACGATAGACCTTGGACGAGGTTCACAACCATATGCGCTGGTAAGTGACCCTGAAGGAGAATTCATCTATGCTTCACTATTTGCTTCAGGAAATGTAGTTAAGATAAGTACAACAACAAAAAACATCGTAAATCAATTGGATGTCTTTGCAAATCCAAGAGCAATGGCTATTACTTCAGATGGATCAAAATTATTTGTGACTCAGTTTATTACTGAGAACAATACTGGCAAGATTGCTAGAATTAATCTTGATACTTTTACTCTTGACTCAAATGTAGAAATTGCTGCAGACACTACTTCGCCTAATTCTGGCTCAGCAGGTCGAGGTATTGCAAATTACTTAGGAGGTATTGCTATACATCCTAATAACGAAATAGCTTGGTTTGGTGGTAAAAAAGATAATGTTTTTGGAGGATCATTTATTTCTGGTGAGGATTTGACTTTTGAGTCCACTATCAGAACAATTATTTCTAGTTTCAACATCAATACTGGTCAAGAGAATTTAGATGTAAGAGTGGATATAGATAATCATAATCTACCTACAGGGATAACAATTGATCCATTAGGAAACTTTGCCTTTGTTACTATGTTGACTAATAACAGAGTAGTGGTTATTGATGTAAATACTGGATTAGAGGTGGCTCGTGCAGATGTTGGTTTTGCGCCTAGTGGTTTAGTAATCGATACCGCTACTAATCGTTTGTTTGTAAAGAATTTTTTAAGTAGAAGTGTTCATATATTTGATGCTAATCAATTGATTACAACAGGTACTCAATCATTACCATTGATTGCAGAAGTTAGTACTGTATCCTCAGAGTTATTAAACCCGCAAGTTCTTTTGGGGAAACAAATATTTTACAACGCACGTGATTCAAGAATGACTAATCTTGAGAACTCAGATGCTGGTTATATTAGTTGTGCTTCGTGTCACATTGATGGAACTCAGGATGGCCAAGTCTGGGATTTTACGCAACGTGGTGAAGGGCTTCGAAACACCATATCGCTAAGAGGTAGAGCAGGAACTGGTCATGGAAATATACATTGGACTGGTAATTTTGATGAAATACATGATTTTGAGAATGATATACGATTTTCCTTTGGAGGTAAGGGATTCATGACCGATCAAGCTTTTTATTCAGAAAACAGGGATATCCCTCTGGGAAATCAGAAAGCAGGGCAATCAGCAGAACTTGATGCATTAGCTGCTTATATAGAATCATTAGACACTTTTGACGAAAGTCCTAATAAAAACAATGGTTCTTTGACACCTCAAGCCATTCAAGGTCGTAATTTATTTAATTCACTACAATGTGCGAACTGTCATAGTGGTGCTTCTTTTACAAACTCGAAAACTGGACTTTTACACGATATCGGAACCCTTACAACGGGTAGTGGACAACGTATGGGAAGAACTCTACACGGTTTGGATGTTCCTACCCTCTTGGATGTATGGGCTACACCTCCATATTTACACGATGGAAGTGAAGCTTCAATCCAGCGCGCTATTTCTAGACACGAGATAGCTTCTAATTTGTCACAAGAACAACTACAGCAATTAGAAGAATATCTACTCCAATTAGATGGTTCCGAACCAATTGCTGCCAATGGAATATCCTTCGAACTTCAGGTAGCTTCTCAATCAACATTAGGAGAAACTATTTCTCTATCTGTTTCAACAGACATTCCTAATATTACAGAAGTAATATATTATGTAGACGATCAGGTTATAGGAAGTGCTACTACTGCCCCATTTACAGTTAATTTTATTCCTCAAGAAGTAAATAACTATTGTGTTTTTGTTAAAGCCTTGCATGATGGCATGGCAACGATAAGTAAAGATCAAACATTATCTATTGTAGCATCAGGTAATGATGAATCGGACTCAAATGAATTGTTACTTACTTTGCAGGGTGAAGATTTTAGTGATGTTCAAGATGGTACTTTTGGTAATTATATTCTAGGCTTTACAGGAACTGGGTTTCTAGATATGGGAGGTAATAATAGTTTTGGTGAGTGGCAATTTGAAAGCGAAGGTAATGGCTCAGGTTCGTTAAATATTATCTATAATAATGCTTTTGCTAGTAGTCGTTCTGCAGATCTGATACTCAACGGGACATTTATTCAGGAGATTTCTTTTAACAGCCAAGGCAATTGTTATGGTTGGCAATCTGTACAAATAGATAATATCGATATTAGATCTGGTATAAATACCATAAGGATAAGAACTAGTTCGGTTTTTGGAGGTGTTGATATTGATTATATTGAAATAGCTTTGCCAAATATTAATACTAGAGAATTTAGTCTTGAAGGAGAGGAATTTGTACAACAAAATGGTTGTTTCATAGGAACGCATATAAGTGGATTTAGTGGTACAGGATTTTTAGATTATGGTGGGGATGGTAGTTTTGGTGAATGGCAGTTTGATAATCCAGCTTCTGGATCAGGCTCTATTGAGATTGTTTTTGGTAACGGTAGCGATGTTGACCGGTCAGCAACTATTGAAATAAATGGTCAAGTCATAGAGGATATACCATTTTCTTCAAATGGGAATTGGGAGAATTGGCAGATATATTCTGTAGATGGAGTCAATTTTGTTGAAGGCACAAATACTATTACTATAACCGCTAATAGTACTAATGGAGGACCAAATATAGATATTCTTAATGTTATAGTTGATTCTGAAGCTACAAATTCAGAAACCTATACTCTAACAGTTACTAATGGCTCTGGGAGTGGAGATTATGCTGAAGGAGAGGTCGTGACAATTACAGCTGAAGCTCCATCCGAAGGGCAAATATTTGATCGATGGGTTGGAGACATTAGTACAGTTGCAAATGTAAACGAGCCCAATACTACCGTTGCTATTACCACAAATGACATTAATTTAACAGCTAGCTATAAAAATGTAGAGACTATTCTTACATACAGTTTAGAAGGAGAAGAATTTACTCAGCAAAATGGCGGTTTTATAGGAACTCATATAAGTGGATTTAGTGGCACGGGATTCTTTGATTATGGTGGTAATGGTAGTTATGGAGAGTGGCAATTTACCAGTACTGAAGCTGGTTTAGGGAATATTAATATTATTTATGGTAATGGAGATGTATCGGCACGCCCAGGAACAGTACTGGTAAATGGGCAGTTTGTTAATGATCTACCATTCGCCACTAATGGAGATTGGGCTAATTGGCAGATTTACACGGTTGAAGATGTAAATTTTGTTGAGGGTGTAAATACAATTCGTGTTGTAGCAAATAGCGATGCTGGTGGACCCAATCTGGATCTGTTAGAAATAGAGGTCCAAGTTGATGGTTCAAATCGTTTGTTTGAACGAAATATAAATAGAAGTAAGCAGGTTGTTCTATACCCTAATCCAGTAGAAAATCAGGTAAACATAATCGGTGATGGTATAATTCGTATATCAATTTATTCAATTACAGGAAGACTAATAAAGACAATAAAAGAAGTTAGTGATCGAACTACTTATATTGATCTGTCTACTGTAAATTCAGGAATGTATTTGATAAAAATTAAAATGAAAAATAAAGAAACCTTAATTCGAAAGTTACTTATTCGTTAATTGAATTCTAAATAGTGAAAATTCCGATACTCTATTGTTACATCATCAAGTAAGCTCTTGCTGTTTTCTTACTTTGAAAAGGGACAATAATTCTGAGCGGATCTCTGTAAGTATCCCTAAAATCTGCTACAGTTAGAATTAGAAAATAACTGTAAATTTAGGATATGAGAAAAAGTAGATTAAGCGAAGTACAAATCGTCAAAGTTTTAAAGCAACATGAATTGGGAGTTTCAGTTAAAGAACTCTGTAAAGAGTATGGAGTAAGTGCAGCCACTTTTTACAACTGGAAGAGTAAATATGGAGGTATGGATGCTTCTCAACTTAAAAAGCTCAAAGAAATGGAATCAGAACTTTCCCGGTACAAGCCAGATGTATGCAGAATTAGCCCATCAAAATTATGCTCTAAAAGATTTGATTGAAAAAAAGCTATAAGGTCAACTGACAAGCGAGAGAGTGTAAGTTACCTGATCAGTAAGCATAAGCTCAGTGCACGGATCTCTCGCAAACTTTTACGTTTAAGTACTTCGGTATATTACTACCGCACCAAGCACACTGACGATAGTGAACTTATAGATTTACTGGATCAGTTGGCCGAATCACATCCTACTTATGGATTTAGGAAGCTTTTTAAAATGATACGAAAACAAGGATATATTTATAATCATAAGTGTGTTTACAGAGTATACAAACAAATGGGATTAAACATAAGAAGAAAACGTAAACGACGCATTCCAAAGAGAGTTAAAGAACCATTGACACTTCCCATAAATACCAATATCATATGGAGTATTGATTTTATGCAGGATAGTTTTTTAAATGATAAAAGCTTTAGAACACTTAACATTATAGATGATTTTAACCGAGAGTGTCTTTGGATTACTGCGGATGTATCTATTGCCTCATCAAGAGTTACCAGAGAGTTGGATAAGCTTATTGATTATCGTGGAAAACCAGAATGGGTACGAGTGGATAACAGACCAGAGTTTACCAGTATTCATTTCCAAGATTGGTGTGAGCAAAATGATATCAAAATACGGTATCTCCAACCAGGAAAACCGGTGCAGAATAGTTTTATAGAGCGATTCAATCGAAGTTATAGAGAAGAAATACTCAATGCCTATCTTTTTTCTTCCTTGGAACAAGTGAATATTTTAACCGAAGAATGGATAGAACATTACAACAATAAAAGACCTCACGAGGCTCTGGGTGATCTGACACCCATAGAATTTTCGGCCAAATATGGAAAAGCTAGCTTTTCCTTATTTGAAAACTTAAAGAATAATGAAATTTGTATAAATTAGACCGTAGCTGTTTTAGGGGTACTTACATTTTTTAGAGTCTAGTCATAATCTATTAATATTAGTAAATGTTAGGTAAAACAAAGTGGTTCAAGAATCTATATTTTGTATATGTAATTGTTAAAACTAGAGGGATAAAATATTATGGAATAATAATCAATCAAGTTATTGTTTTATTTATTTTATTTGAGTGAATTAATAAGAATAGTATTAAATTTAATCCAAGGGGTTAGTTCGGTTGAATTCATATCAAAATAATAGGGGTATTTCAAAGTATTGCTTACAATAAAAGTTGTTCTACTCGATGAACCAATTCCATATTAGTTTCATAGAATTCCGAATTGTTATATTTAGAAAAGAACAATTTGGTATACGCTATCATGCTTTTATAATGTCTTAAAATACCGTCACTTATAGGGAAGGGATTTATTTGTAATTGTTCTTCGACCAAAAACAATTGCATGCGATATACATTCTCAAAGATTTTTAGATATATTTCTTCTCTTTCATTTTCTTTTGGTCTGTTATTCCAGTCGTTTCCATATCCTGAAATTACTCCCATAGTAAATCTAGGGTAAGGTTCGTACCATCGGCTCTCAGGATTCACCTTCTTGATAACTGTTGAATAATTTTGATCAATGGTTTTCTTAAGAGCTGCAAACAAACCATGAATGGCGTAGCTTGGATTTTTGTTTTCATTTTCATGCCATTGTAAAGTTCTCGTAAAATACTCGGCATTCTTTGTTGAATTACTTTGATCAGTTCTTTGTAAGGTGCTTTCAAACATCCATCCATTGTAAAACCATTGTGCAGAAATATTTTTCATCTCTTCTTTAACCGTTTGACCGGCTTTCAGTTCAACTGTTGGGATTTCCATTACATGGGCTTTTCTTGTAGCCATTGTTCCTATTTCCCAAACTGCGGGGGGACTATATGTTCTCTTTTGAGAATCAGACCAATCACCTCTAGAAGGGAAAAAAGCAACATTCGGTCGGTCATCAAACATTTCACCATGAATCACTTCTCTTCTAAAAAAATGCTGTGCTATTAAAACGGACAAAAATTTTAATTTGTTAAAACGTGGAGTTTGATTGGTTTGTGAGTGTTCCCCAGTTACTTTTAATAGTTCCTCGGCTTTTTCATACATTTCCAAAAATGCATGATCAGTAGGGTTTTCTATATAATTATCCTGTATCCCATACCATTCATTTTCTTTACCTTCTAATATTAGAGTAGGAGCAAAAGGGAGCCATTCAGCAACGCTTCTGTGTTCTTCACCATGATGAGGATCTTCACTCCATAAATTGAAAGGGATACCTATCGGTAGTTTTTTTACATTAATATCTTTGATTTCATCTCTTTGTTTCTTAGCTTCTTCCAATGTTAACACCGGTGTTGTAGCAAATCTAAACCCCAGATTTACCAGTTGTTTTCCAAAACTGAGATCTCTTTCCATTGGAGTATTTCCAGGTAAGACATAACCTCCAGGTTGAAAAGGTCTAAATGTTAAAGGGTCTTTTGGAACGATATTATACTTTTCTCTTATCTCATGGATCATATCCACTATGCTTTGAGCCTCTTCCTCGTTTTCAAGATGTGGCATTGCAACCCGTATGATATCTTCATCGGTAAAGTTTAAATAGGCCAAATCCATCCCATCTGGAGCGTGACAGTTTGCACAAGCTGAATTTTCGTCTATTATTCCAGGTTTTCTGAATGCTGCCAAACCTGAACTTATTTCTCCTACAATCGTATCCGTTTGTGAAACATCAACATATTCGTCAAAAGACTCATTGCTACAGGAAATTAAGCATATTGCTACGATTAATAAGGGAAATAATTTTTTCATCGGTAGTTGATATGGGTTAATGTTAATAATTAGCATTTAAAAACAGAACTCAATAACCGATTAATTATTTGTAACGAGAAGTTGTAATTGATGAAGTGTTCTTTTGAATTTATAATTGGTGATTTTGAGTTTTTGAAGTGCATTTTTTTGTTTATGAATTAAATTAAAGACGACATCCCGATAAGGATACCGCCTTTTTATTTAATTGCGATGTGAAATATTGATATCTTGTTATTAGATATCCGAGTTCTGTATTAATTGCCCAAGGATACATATACAGCTCCCTGGCCAAAACCAATTATATCCCCATTATTATCTCCATCAAAATCTCCAGTTGCTCTAATATGATCTTTAACTCTCCATCCTCCTTTTTCATATGTATAATCATTACTTATCCATATTAATGGATTTCCGAAGCTGGAGCCATTAGATTCTGCAATCTCTACTCTGTTTTGCCCAAAGGCGATAATATCTGCATTTCCATCACCGTCATTATCGGCAACAGTAAGAACATGTTTATCTGTTCTCCAACCGTTGGCATAGGTGTAATTGGTAGACCATACTTGTCCAGACTTAAAAGTAATTCCGTCGGATAAAGACACAAATACGGAGTTTTGTCCAAATGCTACAATATCCGCATTATTGTCTCCATTTACGTCTGCCAGAACTCTGGGGTGCTTATCTACTTCCCACCCATGATTTACTGTATAATTATTGGTCCAAACTTTTGCGGGTAAAAAACTACTTCCGTTGGATAAAGAAACGTATACAGCATCTTTGAAGAATCCTACAATATCTGCATTTCCATCTCCATTTACATCGGCTAGTCTTCTTACGTGCTTTGCTATTCTCCATCCACTATTGTAGGTATAGCTTTGGCTCCATTTGGTTGCAGAAGAAAACCCATTACCTGTGGACAAAGAAACATATACAGCATCTTTGAAAAATCCGACGATATCAGCTTTCCCATCTCCATTTACATCAGCTACGGTTCTTGGGTGTTGTTGAGTCCAACCACTGGAAAACGTAAAGCTTTTACTCCATTCTTGTGAAGGAGAAAATACACCTCCATTTGATAATGAAACGAGCACACTGTTTTCTCCAAACCCAACAACATCGTCTAGTCCATCACCATTTACATCTCCCGTTACTCTAGGGTTTCTTTCTACTTTCCAACCACCGGCACCAATAGCATATTCTTTAAGCCAAATATTGTCGTACATGGCTTCAATACCTTTAATATCACCTTCAGAAAGGCCATCTCGTTGAAATTGATAAGTAGAACCGTCTAGTTTTGTAATCGTAGGTTGTCCATTAGCAGAAAAGAAAAATGGTCCGTACATCATAATGCT
Organism: Aquimarina sp. AWH4_224; assembly: GCF_056160245.1. NCBI lineage: Bacteria > Pseudomonadati > Bacteroidota > Flavobacteriia > Flavobacteriales > Flavobacteriaceae > Aquimarina > Aquimarina sp. AWH4_224. Next base: position 23,524 of record NZ_JBSWWU010000017.1, read on the forward strand.
GTTAAAGTCAAAATCTGTAGTATATTCCTGGCCATCAGTCCCTTGTTGCACATATGTTTGAAAGTTAAATTGATTATGTGGAGGGATATTATTAAAGTTGATAATGATATGTTGGTTTCTGTCTGCTCTGGATTGTTCATGCCATAGACCAACGGCATGACCAATTTCATGAATAGTAGTACCTGTTGTACAACCCGTATCTAGAGTGATATTTTGAATACCTCCTATGCGACCTACAAAAGAAGAGCATCCGTTGCCAGGTCGAAAGTTTACATAGTCACTTTCATTTGTTCTTAATACAAAACGTAAAGTTGTTTTTTCTTCCCAATGTGCTATTGCGTCCGTAACACGTTGTTGATTGGGTAATGCTGGATCAATTACATAAGGAACTATTCCATTGATCCACCGTCTTACTTTATTGGAGCGACCCGCACTTTTTTGTAAGCTTTCGCTAGGGATAAGAATATCTCCTTCAAAAACATAATCATCATTAATTTTTTCAACGATGAATTCCTGTTCTTCGTATAATACCGTTGTAATCTCTCCTAACATATTAGGGTATGCTAATTCTGGAGTTTGTTTCTCCTCTGTATTCAAGTTTTCCAGTTCTTCAAATTGTTCTCCGGTATCATTTTGACAGCTTTGTAATATTCCAAAAGTAATAAGTAGAAGAAACGATTTTAAAAATAAACGTATCATTTTTTTTGTTTTTTTAAAGAGTAATTTAGTTCACTTTTATATAGACTTAAATGCAATTTTCAAAAGTGTATTTTATTGTTTGTGAGTTGGTTATGCTGTTTTTGAGTTCTAAATCGGGTGCAAAATTATGTAGAGTGAAAATGATAGATATCTTGAACTTTGTAAATTGTTAATTTGGATTTTTAGATGGTGTGTTTTGTAAAATAACTTACATGCTGTGGTGAAAAAAACAGAATCTGTTATAAAAAAAAACAAGATTTAAAGTTGAACCATCTTTTTTATTATTCTTCGCTTGTAAATCTGGGAGGAGGTCACTGGCTGTCTTAAAAATGGGGAGTACTATAAAGGAATTACAATCAGAAAAATCGGGAGCAAAGAATTTAATCGATGAATTAAGGAAAATTAAAATAAATGGAAGTAACGTATTATGATCTAAACGAAATAATAGTCATTTTAATTCTGATAAAAATTGCTTAAAACCAAGTATTTAAGTGATTTTTGTTTAAAAAAAAAGTATTTTCACAAAAGAGTCGTATATTATTACTTTTTTAGTTCGAGTGTTGGATTTTTTTCTATCTAATAGATAAAATTAGAAAGTAAAGTTATTTATAAGCTGTATTTTTAGTATGGTTACTATGATTCATTCATAAAGTTTAATAAATACTTAATTGGAATAGTATTAATTAATTAGTTTAATCAAAAACTATTACTCTCTGATTCTCTCCTTTTTTAAGGCACATCTTATTTTTAGTTATTCATAAGATATTGGAGGGTAGGGTAAAAGTGGGTAGAAGCATTTAGTTTTACACTATAACACATTGATTATCTTTTTAATACAAAAACATAAGGATTAGTTTAGCCAAATGGAAACATATTTACAATTACATAAAAAGTACAATTTTATAGACCAATTCTTAAAAGGGATTGGAACATTTTATTTTTACGAAGGTTTTATTATTGGAGAAATGAAAGAAGGGGTTAATGTACAATTAGAAGATTTTGAAGAAATTCTAGATTTGGGTACAGAAATATATGGATCAAAAAGATTTGGGTATATTTCCAACAGGGTAAATTCGTATTCGATAAGTCCTTTAGATCATTTAGCATGTAAAGGGAGTTTTATGAATAATTTTGCTGGTTTTGCGGTAGTTACCTATAGACCTTTAAGTGATACTAATGCAGCCGTAGAAGAAATATTTGTAAAAAAACCTTTTAAAAGATTTAATGATTTTGAAAATGCAATATCCTGGATACAATCTTTACTTTGATATCCACGAGTTGATTACACTAATATCATAGAAAAAGTCAACACTGAACTCATTGTTTGGAGTAGCTGTTTTAGTAGCAATACTCTGTAAAACAAAAAGTGTGAATATTCTTTCTTTATCCTTTGATATAAAAAAAGGTAAAGAAAGAATATTTAACATATAGAATTTTAAATTATCTTATCTAACCTTAGGTCCTTCATATACTAATTTTAAATAATAATTTTCTTTAAAAAAAGCCGGGCCCAAGGTACGTGCAAAATTTTGTCTTGACGAGTGGGTACTTGGTTTAGAACTATCATAATATTTATCATCCCACCATTCTTTCATGACAACAAAAGAGCTTATCCAGGGATTCCCATGCGGAATAAAACTACTATTTATGCCCCATAAAAATTTAGGTCTTAATTTGTCTTCCTGATTACCCATAGCCCCAGTAACATATGGATGATGATCAATAGCACGTTGTCCATAATCGGTTAAAGGGTACAAATAAGCTATTAAATTTGTTGAAGGGTCAAGAATAATTTCTTTTTCTTGTTCTGATATCCAGCTATCATAAAGTATTCCATTTAATCTAAAGTCTGCAAAAATAAGGTCATTAACTTCATGCCAATCCAGGGATAATTCTCCACTTTTAATGTCTACATCTTCCACGTAAACATATTTAATTAGTTGAGATGATTTTGAAGTTATGTTTTCAACAGATGGTGGATCAATTTGTTCATTTATAGAAACGGTATCTTCAATATTGTCTCTTTGACAGGAGGCTACTAAAAAATAACCTATTAGTAACACAAAAAATGAGTTTTTCATAATAATAATTTTGTTTGTTTCGATTAAACGCTTATTTAATAACTAACTATTCGGATGTAGCTCATTAAAATGATGCTTTTGAACTTTTTCATAAATTTATATGTCTTTGTAAATCCTTGTTGATTAAAATTTATAAGTGGTTAGTGCAAATTCTTAAAACACTCTGATGAGTTTGTAATTCGTTTATAGAAAGTTTAAAGGGGGCTTTTAAAGGTGAACATATTAAAAAGAGTAAAAAAGTTAAGAAAATTATAGTTTTTAATATACTCATCCTGAATTAAATACCACTCTTTTTCTTTTTCTTTATCTATTGGTAAAACTGGAGCAAAAGGAAGCCATTCTGCAATGGTTCGATGCTCTTCTCCATGGTGAGGGTCTTCACTCCACCTATTCAACGGAATACCGATCGGAAGACTTTTTACGATTAAATTTAACCACTCATCTCTCTGTGCAAGTGCCTCTTCGATAGTAGTTATTGGAACTGTAGCAAATCTAAACCCTTTATCGACAAGTTGATTCCCAAAGTTTAAATCCCTTTCCATAGGTGAATTACCTGGGAGTACAATTCCCCCAGGTTGAAAAGGCCTGAATTCAAAAGGATCTTTGGGGGTAATGTTGTATTGAGTCCTAAGTCTATTAATTAAAATTACAATGTTTTCAACATCTTCTTCATTTTGTAAATGAGGCATAGCAACTCTTCGTAAATCATTATCTGTAAAATTAATATAAGCCAAATCTAAACCATCAGGAGCATGACAATTAGCACAAGCAGCTCCTTCGTCAATTACCCCTTGTTTTCTAAAAGCCAGCAGACCTTCATCCGTGATATCAGTATCGTTTTTGGTTTCTAAATTTATGTATTCATCGCTATCTTCGTCTTTGCAAGAATATAAAAACAGGATGATTATGCTTAAAAAAAATATTTCATAATTGTAAATAGGTTTTGAAAGTTTTTGTAAAAAGTTCTTTAAAAAGGAATTTGTAATTATTAATTGACCCTTAATTTTGATTTATCTCAAGATTTTAAATTTAATTATTTTATATACTCTTATTGATTTTACCTGTTTTAGAAACACCTCCACTAAATAAAAGAGAGTAAATGTAGTTCCCAGAAGATAAATTTGATACATCTAAAGATATTTTGTTTTGCTTTAGATTAGTTATTGTTTTTTTCTTTACAATCTGACCAGAAAGATTAATTATACTTACATCTACACTTTCGTTTTCATATAGCTCTTTACCTATTTTAAATTCCAGATTATCAGTAAAAGGATTAGGGAAAGCTACTGCTTCTATATTTTGAAGTTTATTGTCATTTCGCTTCCTTACGAAACTACGAATTCCACTTCTAAGCAAATTATCTTTTCTCTCAACCCCAGCATCGGCAAGTATTGCATCTGTAGCTTTTTCACTAATTAAATATATAGGTGTAACAATAAAAAAACCAGGGATCTTAGGAAAAACCGATGCATCTACAACTCTAAGTTTATCGACTCCTCTCACTTTGAAATTACTATCCAAAACATCATATTTATCATCTCCATTTCCTATCTTACAAGTACAAGATGCATGATGCCCCCAAACTTCATTTGCAATAAATTCTGTTAATTCATTTTTATCCGTTAACCCTTCTCCTGGCCAAACTTCTTCTTCTATAGTAAGATTTACTAAGGGCGAACTCATAATATCTCTAACATGATCAACCCCTGCCAATAATGCATCCATGTCGCCATCTTTAATATTTTCGCCGTCCGAAAAATATTTAAAATTAATATCAGGAGTAGACCTTGGATCTTTGTTTTTAATGTTTACTTCTCCTGTATTATTGGTATGCCCTTTCAGAATTGCCCAAGTAAGTTTATCTTTTGAAGTTACTATAGCATTACTATATCCAGGAGCATATCCTCTAAAATCGGTAGTTAAACAAAAATTAAACAAGTCCGGATCTGGTAAATCAGGATTGCTACGAATAATATTTGCAGAAATTGCTCCATTACCCGTATAGGCTCCAGAGGCATCATTATTATAGTCATTAAGACATTGATCGCTTTCGTCTTGAGAAAAAGTACAGTCACTAAGTATTCTTCCCTTAAGTTCATATACTACTCCTAGTTCATATCTATCTTGAAGATTTTTACCTACTCCAGGTAAATCCACTACTGTATCTATGCCATTTTTACTTAAAAAATCGGTATCTCCTATCCCAGATAATTGTAAAATTTGTGGAGTGTTAAATGCTCCTGCAGAAAGGATAATTTCTCTACTGGCTTGAACAAAAACAGGATCATTAACCGGTTTATCTTCATTAAAATCAGGATCGGCCTCATATAGTCCTTTACCTTTGATATATTCCACACCGATTGCTTCATTGTTTTCATTGAAAACTACCTTTTGAACCAATGCATCGGTAATTATCGTAAGGTTCTCAGGATACTTTTCTGCTGTATCCAATAAAAACTCTCTTACTGCATGTCGCTGAGATTTTTGATCCATACATTGGGGAACAAGTATTGCTCCTTCTGCACCTTGTTCGAAAGAACGTTGATTAACATCAAATGACTTTTCATTAAATAATAAATCCGTAATATTACGCCCATGCTTTGCTAGATTGGACAAAATAACACCACCAGTAGCGGCATTATCTAATAAAGTATTAATATTAAAATTATTATAATTTGTTGGTAACCAACCGTCAACTCCATGGCCTTCTGCAAGTGCTTCATCTTCTCTCAAATATTCACAGTTTTCGAGATAAGTAAGATACTTCCTCATGTTAGGTGCTCTCCAGGAATGATCACCCGTTAGATCTGCTATATATTCAAAATCACTTGCATGTGGATATACTGTGATAAGAGCATTAACCGCAGTAGATCCACCAATAGTAGCTCCTCTAGGATATAAAATTCCTTTATTAGGAACATATTTGCTATCTAAAGTAGCTCGCTCTCCCGAATAATGTTTTACATAATAACTCCAAGATAAATCTTTATCCTCTGAAGCAAAAGTATGATAAGCAGGAATTCTATAGGTATCTGTTTTAGGATCTTTGGAACCAGCTTCTAATACAAGTACTTTAAACCCGTGTCTTGCCAAATTTGAGGCCAAAGGCCCTCCTCCAGCTCCTGACCCTACCACTATATAATCATATCCTTGATTCTTGTTTGAATTAGTTTCTGATTTCATAACGTGTGGCAGAACCGCCATTGAAACTCCTGCTATCGACGTTTTTTTTGCGAATTGACGGCGCGAAATCTTTTTTTTGTTCATAACATTTAGGTTTTAAGGTTATTATAACACAAGAATACTGTGTAAGAAATTTTAAATTAATCAATTTCATTTTAAAGCATTGGACACCATCAATCATCAATCAATTGTAGCTTACTAATTAACATAGCCCTTAACAACAATTGATTACATTTTTAAAGTGTAGTTTAACCACTGACTAAATACTAAATAAAAAGATTAGAGTAAGGTTATTGCCATAATGTATTGTTAAAAAAATTAACATTTAATCTGAGTATTTAACTATTTTTAATAATTCAGAAAAAGCTCTATAGAGAATTCTAAGCTCATTTTATCATCTAAGGAGATAGGGTAAAATATTTTGATTACATTCTTTATCATAATAAGAATGTAATCATCTAAGTCATTTTTAAAATTCATGATCTATATTTAACATTTTAAAGCGCTTTCCATAATTAGATATGGTTAAGTTTAAATTAGAGAGCTTCCAAGAAAGTGGGACTTCATCCAGGGTTTAACCTACATACCTATCTTCTGATTATTAGTTTTCAATTAAGGCATCCTTAATAATTCTATTAAACAAGTCTTATTTCTCGCTTTTCTTCCATAGGATCTAAAAAAGCACTATTTACAACCACATCTACTACAACAAAATATTTTGATTGCTCATTACTTACAAAAGATCCTAATTGACCAAATACGCCTAAAGCTCCTCCTTTTTCTTTTAATTCTTCATTATTAGATTTTAACAGCTCAAAAGGTAAATCAAAGGAAATTTCCCTTTGTTCACCGGTTTTAATTATGAAACTATTGCGCTGTTCAATCTTTCCGATTTCTAACTTATGCGTTTTCTTTTTATTTCCTCTTCCTATAGTTAATTCTTCTACTAACTTTACAGAATAAGAAACAACATCTTGATCACTTTTCGTCGTAAAATGAATCTTCCCATTAATTACATAGTCACTTTTTTTAACTTCTTCAGGTATTGTTATCGATAATTTAACCCCGCCAATACTTAATCTGTTTTTGATTTTCTCAAAAAAACTCATTGTGTTTAGTGTTTATTTATTATTTAAATTTTAATAACCCGTAATGCATTTAGTTTAGGTTAACTTTTAAATTGTCAATATTTCGATTGAATACAAATTTGTTAATGTATTGTATAACGGTCATTGTAGTTACCTTAATCAATATTCTGGTTTTAAACCCTTCGAATGATTTGGCATAATTTCTTCGTATCATAAATTGGTCGCATAGTTGTAAAAAAAGAGTTTCAATTCGTTTTCTAGCTTTTCAAAAAACGTACGATTGTTTTTTATAGATAATTCGATCTGCTCTCATAGGAGTGTCTAGATTGATCTTACAAGTCTCAAATAAATCGAGTTGTATCTCTGCAGAGGTATACCCTCTGTCACCAATTGGTGTTCAATTGCTGAGTTGATGGTGAACATCTTTTAAATAGTTGACAGCATGTGCATGTACAGAAACTGGACTTATATCTAAACTCCTAAATACTCCATTTACTGAACATACTGCGTGTAATTTAGATCAATAATAATTAGAAATGTGAGGCGCAATACCCTTTGTCCGGACTTATGTATGGACACTATACTTCTTTACAAATTTCGATCGTGAACTTTTGGATAATTTAAACACCGCACCTCTAAAGGCATGCTATCAACAATAAAGTAGTTTTCAAACTCATTGAATAACTGCGCTCTAATATGCTCCAAAAAAGCAAATAGTTTTAGCGTTCTTAGGTTATAGACACTTCGCGTTCTATTTTAGAACTCAAACTCTCCGGCAATATGCTGAAAAGCTGATATTCGATGCCAATACTCATATACTCTTCAATTAAATTAAAAACTATCAACTCTTTATCAGATAATTTGGAAGTACGAATTTGATACAAATAGTTCATTTTAGGCTCTACAATATTGAAAACTTTAAAATTTCCTTGTACTTTGTTCCAAAGTTGTGCATTTGGCTTGTTTTATGGTCAAAACAATTTACTGGTATTCAGCAATATGCATAACTTTTTCTAAATACACTATGAGTTTTAATAGTAAATATGAGCTTGATATATAAATCTAGTATTCGAAAAAGAATTTGTTCTTTATCAATAAATAAATTACATATCGTAGTTCCCAATTCAATAGTTATATTCCTTCAATAAATATAGTACCACTCTGTGTTCTAACCATCGCATCACTTTGTTGATTCACAATTCGTGTTACTACATGAAATTTTTGATTTCTATCATTATCATCTATTTTATATGAGTAACGATAACGATCACTTTTATTAAAAGTAGATGTATCAGATTGTATCAATTCTAAATTTTGATTTTCATCAATATTATATATATAGGTTTCTGCAAAGCAATTGCAAAACTCCCCTGCTTCTTGAATAAAAAACTCAACATCTATGTTTGCCTGATTTGCTCTATTTGATATGCGTATTTCATTGCTAAATGGTGTTGGTCTATTTCCTAAAATATCCAGAGAATAGATTCCTTTGGTAGAAATGATTCTGTCTTTGGTAAGCTTATCATAAGTTGTGAAATCACCTAATTCAGTTTCATAATTTATTTCCGAACTAACATAGTCGAATATTGACTGTACGCTTGTTGATGGATTTATGAAAGGATTAACTGATTTTGTTGTAGGAATATATGTGTCTCCTGTTCCCTCAATTAAGATAGGGTTTGAGTGAATATCTAATAAGGTTTCATAAGGTGATGTATTTGAATCTGGAGCTGTACTTTTAACTCTTAATCTGGAAACTATAGTGTATATTCGATCCCTTTCATCTCCTTCAAAAACAAAAGAAGTGATATTACTATTAGTTGATGTATCCAAAGAATTGACTTCTCTCGATACCATTACCCAATCAGATTCTTCAAAATCCCAGTAATAAACTACCGCAATGATTTGATATGTTCCTAAATCTATTTCACTTGTAATTTCTACAGTAGATTGGTTATACCCACTTGTAATTTCCATTAAATAAGCAAAATTATCTTCTGCCGCTCCTCTATAATCGATAAGTCCTTCGGTTAAAACTTTTTTTTCAATTGATGAATTACGCCAGTCTTGAACGGTGCTCCCAACTTCTGTTTCGAAAAAAAAATCCATAGTAGTATAAGGTGTATATTCTGTCAATGTTGGCAATTGACCATTTGGCGTACCCACCTCTGCTACAGTTAAGTATGGAAATTCATTTTCGCTTCTTTTTTTCATTCTTATTACTTCGGAAGATAAAATTTTCACATTTGGTTTAGGAAAAGTCTCTTCAATTTGAAGTAAATTATTTTGTCTTGATTTCTCTTCAAAAAAATTAGCATCATCATTTTGACATCCAACCAGTGCTGCCAAAAGCATAGTAATTAAAATTAATTTTTTCATTATTTCAGGTTTTAAAAATTCGACCGCAAAATTACAACTTGCAAGTGTTATGGATCTTCTCGATTTGCAAAAAGCCATTTTTGGTTTGTGAACAACCTTCTGAAAGAACAAAATGCATTTTAAACCTAAATTACTGCGCTATAAAAAATCAAGAAAATCGAATATCCTTTTTACTAACAATCGTATAATTCTGAAGGCTTCCCTATTTTTGCTAGTACCAGTCTATCAAATTAGTTTTCACTCAAAATATCTTCGGTTGAGTTTGTAAACAAATTCGTTTAGATAGAGTTGCAGACCTATTTCAAATCAAAACCACCAATCAAGAAATCGGCACTACAAATAATCAATTTGTGGTTGTATACAGATCTAATTATTCGGTAATTCACCACTTACATTCACACAAATTTATAATTAATTAATTTTTGTTTATTATGAAAACACAAAATCAGCTTATAGTTAGTTTAAATAGTCTTATCTCTATTTTATGGATAATTAGTTTATCTCTCCTTATTAGTTTGTTTGTATCTTGTTCTAGTGATTTTGTTGAAGCTATTGAATCTAATGGTGCAAAACAGTCAATTGCTAGACACCAACTTAATCCAGAAGGTGTACAATGGGCTATTCAAAATGTAAACAGTTTAGAAGAATTATTCGAAATAGATTTTGGTGGAGCCAGAATTGGTCAAATAGAATTTTTTAATGCAGTAACCCCCGAAGATATAACTAATCAAACAGGACATGTTGATCAAAGTAGAATTTTTATCAATCCTGCACTTTCACAAAATTTAGCTAGAAATGGATTTAGATTTGTGCCGAGAGATCCCAGAAGAGATGGTCGAGAAAATATAACATATGGCACCGTACCTTTTAATGTGGATAATGGTATAGATTATGATTTTGTATTTGACATAGCTTTTGATATATGGGAACAGACTACAGATTGTAACAATGTTGTAGTAGATAAGGTTCCTCTCAATTTTGCAGAGGTTGGATTGCCTAGTAGGTTCTTGGGTATAGGAGGGCCTCCCAGAGGAGCACAAACAGATATAAATGTACTTGGTTTTGTTCAATCAAGACTGTTTCCAGTTATAGGAAGCGATCCCGAGCGTACATTGGGAGTAGCTCTTACGTTGGCATTTTTTGATGAAAACGGACAACCTACCGATATTAACAATGATGGTAAAATAGACACTAACTCTGTAGAGATTTGGTTTAATGCCGGATTTAACTGGGTAATAGAAACTCCTGTTTCCTTAGAAGAACTTCGTAATGGAACTGCTGATATCGCTCATGTTGCGGTTCATGAGATTGGACATGCTTTTGGACTTGGTCATACAGGAACATTATTATTAGAACAATTTGACAATGGGGATGATCCTCAACTATTTTTTACTCCAAAAAATGTTATGAATGCTGCTTATATAGGTCAAACTAATTCACAGCTTCAGGGCGATGATAATGCTATTTATTGTGAACAATTTAGTGCTTGGCCCAATTGGTAATAAGAACTTTGTTTAGCCTTTTATAGATTAGAAGGTTGTCATTGGGGCTAATTCAAAAAGGCATTCTCTTGACAAAGAGAGTGCCTTTGTCATTTTAATCAAATTATATTTTCAACCTTTCTAATAATTCCTTTTTCTTATTCCTTGAGATAGGAAATTTAGCACCATTTTCCATCTCCAAAGTCCCTCCATCTATATGAAGAATCTTTTTTACTCTTCTTAGATTGACTAGATATGAAGAATGAACTCGGAAAAAATCAAATTTAATTAGTAAATTTTCATAGTGTTTCAAATTTCTCGATACCATTTTTTTTTCTAAAGAATCTATATAGAAGGTGGTATAACTGCCTTCTGCTTGACAATACAATATGTCTTTAATCAAAATTAATTCATATCCGGTCGAAGTTATCAAAGCAATTTTTTGTTTATCAAATTCAGTTTGGTGATAATTTTCTATGAGCCCCTTATACATCAAATGTGTTTGGTGAGTTGCTACATTTTTAAGAGCTCGGTTAACTGATTCTACAAATAAGGTTTCATCTATGGGTTTTAAAATATAATCTATTGCCATAAATTTTATAGCTTGAATAGCATAATTTTCATATGCTGTTACGAATATGATTTGGAAATCAATGGTTTCAATTTCATTTAAAAGTTCAAAAATTGTTTGTGAACCTATTTCTATGTCCAAAAAAACAATAGAGGGTTTCTCATTTAACAAAAGGGCTTTTCCTTCAACTAGATTAGAAGCTGTTCCTATAAGTTGAATTTCAGGAAAGTTTTCTTTCAGCAAAAATGCCAAAATATCTCTTCCGCTAGGTTCATCGTCTATAATTAGAGCATTTATAAGGTGTGTCATTACGTAATTTTATTAATTTCTAACAAAACTCTGGTTCCAGAAGGAATATTCTGATCTGTATAAAGATCTTCGGTAGTGATTTTGTTATTGGGATATCCTATTTTTTTTAAAATCTGTAATCTGGTTTTGATATTATTTTCGGCTATAGAGGCATGATGCATCAAAGACGCTTTAGCCTTCTTGATTGCTTGGGCTTTTTTTCTCCCAATTCCATTGTCTGTAATGGTAAACAAGATAGAATTAATTTCTGTGGTTTCTGCTGATATGATCAGTTTGCCATCATCTGTATGCTTATTGGCTAATCCGTGAATAATCGCATTTTCTATAATTGGTTGTAGAAGCATAGAGGGGATAGTTGGGTTTTCTTCTAATAATTCATCGCTAATATTAAAATCATAGGTGAACTTCCCTTGAAACCGCATTGCCTCTAATTCTACATAATTTTTAAGAAGCTCGATTTCTTCTTCAAAATCAATTTCCATTTTTGAAGAATTACTTAATATATTTCTTATGAGTTTCGATATTTTAACGAGGTATTCACTGGCCTTTTTTTTGTTAGAAGTGATTATATGATGTTGAATGGCGTTAAAAGAATTGAAAACAAAATGAGGATTCATTTGATTTTGTAAAGCTTCTAATTTGTTTTCTGCAGCTTCTTTTAAAATGGCCAATTCTTTTGATTTGCTTCGTATGTAAAAAATATAACCCCAAATTATAAAGGTTAAAATGATAAAAGAAGCTACCCATATCCATAAGCCAAGAGATTTAGTCTTGATTTTTTGCTTGTCATATAAGACTTCTAAATCAAAGATTTTTTCTTTTTGGCTTTCTAGATTTGTTTCGTATTCTTTGTTTAACGTATTAATAATTCTGTTGCTCTTATATGTGCTGTCTTTATATTGAAAATGTTTTTTTAGTAATAGGATAGCTTTTTCCAAATTCCCATATTTTTCATTCCACTGTGATTTCAGCAATAAAGTTTCCGGGTAAACATCAATGTCATTAAACTTTATGGCTCTTTGCTCTGAAGTGTCTAAATACATTCGAGCAAGCTCAGCTTCATTTTTTCTAAGATATATTTCTCCTAGATTACAATAGTTAGAATTCAATGTTCCTGTCGATACTTCTTCTTTCTTTGCAATAGTGAGAACTTGCTTACTATAATATAAGGCAGAATCATATTCTTTCTTTTTTAAATAGATATCAGAAAAGTTATTATAAACCATTGCTAGTTTATTCCAATTATTGTCTTCTATATGAATCTTTAAGGCTTTTTTGAGGTATTCTATCGCACTATTATAATCCTGTTTGCTGATAAATGTTGTTCCGATATTATTAAATAGAGCACTTCTTTGTTTTCTATAATCTGCACTCAAAGCAATTTTTAAAGCTTCTGTATAATAATGTAAGGCTAAATCGTACTCGTCTATAGCGTCATATAATATTCCCATATTAGCATTAAGAATCAGTATATATTCAGGATCATTATATGCTATTGCTACGTTGATGGTTTCGTTAAAAACTTTCTGCGCTTCGTTAAAATCTCCAGCTATGTTTGAGTAATTGATCAGGTTGATTCCAGATTTTATGATTAATAAACTATCTGAAGCCTTGGCTGCAATTTGATAGGATTCTCTTAAAAACTTGAACCCGTCTTGAAACTTTCTCTGGTAGAAATAGGACTTTCCTAAATAATAATTACCATACCCTATAAGAGAACTATCTTTATTTGTAAGCCCAATGTTTAAAGCCTTTTGAGCGTAATGTAAAGTACTATCCGGATTTGAATTTAAATATTGCTTTGCTAGATTGATATAAGATTTTCCTATGGTGTCTACCTGCTCTTGGGTTTTTACCTCTTGAATGGCATTAGTCAATAGGTTATTTTCGTAATTCATTGAATAGTGTATGGAATACGAGAAAAGACTAAAAAGAACTATGTTAAATGCAATTCTATGCAAATCGGTAATATTAATACAGGGTTATTCTTACCTGAAAAATACAAAATTTGATATTGTCATTATCATAAACCTTAAGGATAAACTTTAAAAATTAAGTGTTCTTAAATAATAAATAATGTCTCCATAATCCATCTCGTAATTTTCAAATATCCTATCATTAATGATCATAGTTGGAGTGGCTGTTATATCATTATTTTTTAGCCATTCCAAATTTTCAATCATTATTTGTTCGTCATCATATTTAACAGAACCAGAAATAGGATATTTTGAAATCCATTCTTTTATATCTTCTTCTTTTACTCTTCCCTTTGTATACCAATCACTTAATGCTATATGCGCCTCAAAATTCTTACCTTCATTCAAAACCATATTAACGATAGTTTTTGTAACCATATTTTTTAATGTAATTTCATTATTCCTTTCTAACAACCTTCGCTTCCAATCGTTTTCTGTATTCCCTAAGTTCTCTCGAATATGTTGTTTTTCTTTTTGTGTACCATTATTAAAAACATCAGAGAGATGATTCAATTCTTCATCTACCTGTATCAATGTAGATGGTATTAATCGTATTCTGATTTGGATATCGTCTTTCAAATGATACATTAAAGAGGTTATCTGATGATATCTTTCTGCACAATACACGCAAAAAGTGCTACTTATCATCAATATAGTATTAGAAGCATCTGGATTTCCCAAAATCAAATCTCCTTTCATTTGAGATCCTTTTACTTCTCTTCCATTATTTAGTATATGTTCAACATAATAAGGTTCACTATAAATTTTTTCTATCTTATCTTGTAAGTGAAATATTTTTTCTCTTTGACCAATACCCTGCCTTGAATTAAACCAAACAACAGCAGTAAGCCCACCACTAAACAATAATATTATTCCATCAATAATATCTGGCATTGATAAATATTGATAGAAACTAAGCAATGGAATTAAATCAAGATAAATTGAAATTGAAATTCCTAAGCAAAGTATACATAATCGCTTGATAACAAAAATCTGAAGAAATAATGTATACAAGGAAAATATAGCAGGAATTACCCCTAATATACTAAGCAAAGAAAATATACCATATGGCTCTACGGAAAATAAACCAATAAAAAGTGTTATGAGGGTGGTAGTAAAATAAACCAATATTATTTCGACAATTTTAATCCCAAATATTGTACTTCCTTTAGAATTGAGCACTTCATCACAACTTGTTTTTCCATTTAAGTTGCACAACTTATTTAACGCATCCGAACCTTTTCCAACTAGTTTAAGGAAAATAAGTAGAGAAAATCCTAATCCAATAATTTTAAAAACAAAGGTCAAAATAGAAATCCAAGAAGGGAAATCTTGAGCCTGAATTGATAACCAAATATAAACCGAGAATAGTAAAAATATAATACTTGTATTCAAACCTCTTCGGATTTTTATTAAATTTTCGTTTAACCTGTTTTCTTTATAATTATATTCGCCAGATACTGGATTAGTAGCTGCCATTAACAATACACCTGTCCAAATTTTTGAAAAATCATCATAAGACATTCGTACTACTCCCTTAAGTGAATCTACCAAAGTTATTACATTATTTTTATCCATCTCCAGAACAAGAACATATTTAGAAAGCTTTATTCCATTTAATGATGATTTTGTAAGTGCTATTGCAGGAAACTCAGTTTTTTTAAATTCGGTTTGCGTCTTTTCAAAACGGACAACTATATTCTCTACATGCCAGCTACTTAATGCATTTGTAAGTTCAGTTATCGGAACTTGTCTTTTATTTGTGACTTTATCTCTAACAGTTGTTAAGGTTACAGGTAAATCAAGTGCTTTTATGAAATTATGTAAAGTAGCTACTGGATTTGATATTATATTACCTTCTTTTGTCCAATGTATTCTCGTTGCTTTCGATTTCATAGGTTTCATTTAATTCATTTAGGTCAAAAAAAATACCTTCATTACGAATTAGATAATTCTAATTGATTTTTTACTAGATTATAATAAATTCCTTTTTGTAAAGAAAGTTCTTCATGGGTTCCTAGTTCTGCTACTTTTCCTTTATCAAGTACAATAATTTGATCAGCTTTTTTTACGGTACTAAGACGATGAGCAATTATAATCGCAGTTCTATTTTTGTTAAAGACATTCAATTTCTCACTTATCTCTCTTTCATTTTTTGCATCCAGAGAACTTGTAGCTTCGTCAAAAAATAAAAAATCTGGTTTTTTGTATGCAGCTCTTGCAATCATTAACCTTTGCTTTTGCCCAGTACTAAGTTGCTTACCTTCAGATCCTATTTTTGTGTGATAGCCAAGAGGTAAACTTTTTACAAAATTACTTGCATTAGCTATCTCAATAGCTTCTAAAAGGTTTTCTGTTTTTGGAGTCACAATTCCGATAGCAATATTATTAGCAATAGTATCTGAAAAGATATACCCCTCTTGCATCACAACACCACATTTTTTTCTCCAGGAACTAGGGTTAATCAATTCTAAAGGAACATCTCCTAAGAAAATATCTCCTTTTTGAGGTGTGTAGAACTTTAATAATAATTTTAAAAGTGTAGTTTTACCACTACCACTTTCTCCTACAATAGCGGTAGTTTTTCCATAAGGAATTCTTATATTAACATTATCCAAAACCCATGTCTTAGCATTATCATAACTAAAAGATAAGTTCTTTAAAACGATATCTTGTCTATCTGGTATATTCGTTATAAGGTTCTCAGATTTCTCTTCTTCAGGGAGGTTATGAACTTCCCCTAATCTTTCTAAACTTATTTTGGCATCCTGGCCTTGTTGTATAAAACTTACAAATTGAGATATGGGAGCATTTAATTGACCCAAAATTTGAGTTACTGCCATCATCATTCCTAAAGTCATATCTCCTTCTATTACTTCTTTTGCTGCCCAAATGGTTACTACAATATCTTGCAATCTTGAAATTAAAAGAGCTCCATTATTTTGTAGTTGTTCTAACCCCAATGTTTTCTTTGCTACATTAAACAATCTTATTTGTATACGTTCCCATTGCCATCTTTTGTATTTTTCAGAAGTATTTAATTTTATCTCCTGCATAGCCTGTATCAACTCTACTTCAGAGTTTTGATTGGCCGAAGAAGCATTAAACCTACTATAATCCAGATTCTTTCTTTGCTTTAGAAACAAAAGTACCCACGCAATATTTGCAATACTAAATCCAACAAATACAAAAAATAATTGATTACTATACTTAAGAATTATAAAGCTGTAAACAATTAGATTAAACATCGCAAAGAGTATCTCTAGTGATTGTCCCGAAATAAAAGATTCAATTCTTTTGTGATCATATATACGTTGCAAAATATCCCCCAGATTTTTACGATCAAAAAAACCTAATGGTAGTTTCATTAATTTCATCAAAAAACTAGAAATGATTGCTATGTTGATTCGAGTAGATAAATGAAGTACTAACCAACTTCTTATTATAGATACGCTGGTCTGTCCAAAAAACACCATCAATTGAGCAATTAAAATCATGTAAACAAAATTCATTTGTTTACTACCAATACCATCATCAACAAGGGATTGTGTTAAAAAAGGAGCGATCAATGTAAAAATATTACCTAAAACCATCCCCAACAATATTTGAAATATCAAATTCTTGTAGGGCAAAAAATATTTAGCAAAAAAAGTAAAATTAATTTTTCGGGAGATATCAGCGTTCTTGATGTCCATATCAAGCTCATAGAACAATGGAGTAGGCTCTATTAGTAATGCTATACCATTTTGATGATTTGAGTCTCCTTGATTCCTGTACCAATTTTTCTTGAATTCCTCTTTATTCATTACCAACCTTCCTTGCATTGGATCTGCTAGGTAAACTTTGTTTTTGGTAATTTTATATACTACTATAAAATGGTTTTGATTCCAAAAAGCAACAAAAGGAACCGTATTTTCTTTTTGAATAAGTTCTAATGTAGATCTAACACCGAGTGTTTTTAACCCTATTTTTTCAGATGCATCACTTAATGCCATTAAAGTAACTCCTGTCTTACTTTTATTCGTAATCTCTCTCAGATATTGCAGAGAATAACTCTTTCCATAATATTTGGCAATCATTCGGATACAAGTTGGTCCACAATCCATCATATCCAATTGCTTGTAAAAAGGAAAATTATTATTTCTTATCATCATTAGATTTTTTCTATTAATAAGTATTGTTTAAAACTCAATTTTTTGCCCTGTAAATATGCGCAACCTATTCACTCTCAACCAATATTCATATTTAGCTTTGTTTTTGCGAATAATCGCTTGATGTAATTGATCTTTGACTTCAAAAAACACAACATAATTTACCAGACCTAATATCCTTTTTTCGTTGATAACTCTGAAAGATTCTTTGGCCGCTAACTCTTTGATTCCTTCAATTTCATATGTATGATAAGCATCCATAATAGACAAATAAAGTTCTTGAGTATCATTAAACAAGCGATGTTTTTCATACTTTTGATTAATTATTTCCTCTTGGTAAGCTATCTGAGCTTCCTTATATTGTGATTTGTTTTTATACAGCCTCTCCAAAGGTATATTAAGACTCAAACCGATAGATTGATTTAAGTTATTAGTTATTTGTTCATTAAAAGGAACATTTTCAAAAGACACCTCTCCAGTAGGGCTGATAATAGAATTTTGAAGTGCACTACTATATCCACTCCCTATAGCGTAAGAAGCTGTTAAACTAGGGTAATTATTAGATTGCGCTAAGCTTATTTCAAGTTTTTTTGTCTCCATTTCTATAACATCTGCTTTCATTTCAGGATGATTTTGTAAGATTTGGCTCCAGACATAATCAAAGGTTGGAAGTTGCGTGCTATCAGGGTTTTGTATCAAGATATCTTTGATTTGCAATTTGCTTTCGATAGGATAATTCATCATCAATTTAAGATTCCGTATTGCTGTATTATAGTAAACAATGCTATTTCGAAGTTTAGCTTCGCTATCTGCAACATCAGCTTTACTATTCAAAATCACTTCCTTATTTGAAGTTCCTCCAGAAAACACCCCCGTTTCTATCTGATTCTTAATCAAAGATTCATGTTGTTTAGAGTTTTGTAGAAGTTGTTTATTTATATGTATTTGCTCCTTCAAAAACAAGGTATTTATAAATTGTTCGAGGAGCTCGATACTAATTATTCCTTTTTGACTTGTTGAATGTAGTTCGGCTCTTTTTAAATTCAATTTTCTTATTTTCAAATTTTTGTAAGCTCTAAATCCATTAAACACATTCAAATTGATCGAACTCCCTAGATTTAAAGAGGATATAGTCTCTGTCGTAAAGTCATTAGTCAAAGGGTCAATCGATCTACCTATTGCAATATTATATCCTCCAGATGCACTAACGGATGGTAAAAAATCTAATTTAGATTCTTTGTATGCAAGTTGTGTGCGCTCTTGGTTTAAATTAGCCAATGCAATTGTATTATTTTCTTGTAATGTATATGACAAACATTTTTCAAAACTCCAAGCTGGATTTTGACCATAAATAAAAGAGAAGTTATAAATTAGAAAGAAGACCCCTAGCAGTATTTTCTTAATTGTTTTTTGATAAACATTCATTATAGAGATGATTAAAATCACATAGTTTTTCTTAAAGTTCTCTTATTCAGATAGTATAGTTTGCGAGATAGATAACAATCGCTGAAATAAATTTTTGTTATCCGTATATATGGTGGCAGTGCCCTTCATTCCTGATGTAAGTTTAAGTGTGTAACCATAATCTGAAACATTCTCGTCGGTTAATGCTATTTTAATAAAATACCCATCTTCGTTTACTATTTCAGATTTTTGAGTTACTACACCTTGAAGCCTACCATATTCATGTGAAGGGTATTTAGCAAAATCAATAAATAATGTTTGTCCTTCGGAAACTTCAGATGAATTAGCTTCTGGCAGTCGAGCAGATATATAGAAGCCTGTTCCCTTTGGTGGAACCACGGTAAAAACCGTTTGAGTGTTTAAAAGCTGTTCTTTTTGGGACAAATACCCATCAAACTCCACAATCCCGTCGATCGTCGAGATCAATAGGTTTTCATTATTCCAAATATCTATAGATTTATCTACACTGATTATACTACTCATCAAAGTCTTATAAGAACCAAGTATCTCTTCTTCTATTAGCTGATGTAATTTTACCAACTCATGTGTAAGTTCTTCCTTTTTTAAGGTATTCAAGACACTTGTCTCTTCTAGATTAGCCATATTTAATTGTGCAGCTATGTAAGTCTCTTTTGCCTTGTCAAAATCAAATGATGTCAATATTTCCTTATCCGTCAAAACTTTATTTGCATTGTAATGCTTCTGCAACAGTTCAAACTTTTCTTTTTCCAATTGTTGTTTTTTAAAAAAAACTTTATCCAATTGTTGTTGCACCAAAATTCGTTGTTTAATTTGTGCAATTTCTTTAAATCTAATCTGATTTTTTCTTTCTGAAATATGATACTGAAGAATGTTATTATATAGATCTTGAAAACTTTCTGAAAGCCCTCCCAAATCCCAATTTGTTCTTCTTATCGATACTGTTGAGGGAACCACACTATCTTTTATAAATTGACTCCTAATCGTATAAAACCAATCTTTAAACTCTACTATATCATCATATTGTGCTGTACTCTCTAAAACTCCCAGTACCTGCCCTTCACAAATACTTTCCCCATCTATAACTTGAAGTCTTTCTATTACTCCATCCTTTTTTGCTTTGATAGAAGCCCGGGGCTTTTTGGAAATGACCAATACTTCGGCTGTTACCTTGTCTGGAAATCTTATCAAATAACTCAATGCAATCAAAATAACAACTGTAATAAACACAATACTTATACCATATCGAATTAAAATACCTGGAGCAACTCCCAAGACTTCTTTGGCCTCATCACTCAACACTTGTTCTTCAAGGTCTTCAACTTGATACTTTTGCATTATTTTGTTTTTTTAGGATTAAGAAAGTTTTGTTGGCAATTTATTCAATAAATTACCATAAAATGTTTTTGCGGTATAGCAGCAAATAGATACCCCGGAGGAACTAACGCCCCCGAGGATCTTTTTTAATTTAAATTAACTTTTTCAGAAAATCCTTAAGAGATTTTTTACCTAACGTTACATCTACAGTTTCCATTAGAATAAGAATGTCCAGAATACGTTCTTCCGTTTTGTAAAGCTCGGACGTGACATGTTTGAAGGCAAAACGTATCTGCTTCTCGCTGATCGGTTCCCTCATTAATTTGAATTGTTTCTACTCTTGACCAAATGGTCAATCCAAACAGCACAACAGACACCACAATAGGAATTACTATAAGTCCTCCTCCTTCTGTTTGATCCATTTCTTCCATAGAAAGCAATACAGACTGGTCTTCTATTGCTAATGCTGTTTCTTTAAATTTTGATAATCGATTCATGATTTGATATTTAAAAATTAATATTAGTTTATACTCCTGGATATTTATAGACTTCAGGACTATACAAAGTCTGTCCTCTGGCCAGAGAATATATTTTATATAGAGATTTTATTCTTACTAATAATTCCTGCACAATTTTAAGTTACTTCCTCTCTATCAAATAAACATGTAATATAGAAAAGCCCTTTTTAGTTGATAAAATGACGATATGATTTTTTGCTAAAGACTCTAAAAATAGACAAGTGGCAATGTAAGTATCCCTAAAATCCGCTATAGTTAGAAATGGTTTTTAACTACAAAATTTTTAAGATGTTTAATCCCATCTGTATTAACCATTAAATAATATATTCCATTTTTCAAATTTAAGTGAGTAAGTTTATTAAAACCATTTTGCAATTTTACATTGGAAAATCGTACCACTACTTTTCCAGTTATGTCAAAAATTTGGATAGTGGCAGAAGCATTATCATTCTTGATGGTATTATCTTGTAAATAGTATTGCAATAACCCTCCAGAAACAGGGTTAGGGAATATTTTCAACGATTTACCTCCACTACTTTTTGTAATGTTGACTTGTGGCTTACTTTTCTTAAATTGTAAATTTTCAACTTCTTCTGCAAGTATACTAATCTCCTGATCAGTGCACACAAAATCAAAAATACTTATATCATTAATTTCACCATTAAACAAAGTTGCACCATTTGCGTTGGCGATCAACATATTCTCTATTTTGGGATAGATGACTTTTCCTTCTATTAATGCAGACGATTTTAAAACACCATTCACGTATCCTTTTAGTTCGTTTCCATCATAGGAAAAAGCTACATGATTCCAATCATTTAATTTTATTCCATCACAATGTACTACTGCTGAACCATTTTCTGTAGTAATTCTTGGCACTAAATTTTGATTATTCAAAATCATCCGCCATCCATCCCTATAGCCATGAGAATTTTGAGATCTAATAATTGCCGAAGCTTCAGAATAGGACTCTGGTTTTATAATTGCCGATACTGTAAAGTTCTTTTTTAATTCCAATTTCTCATTCTTAGGCGAGGAAATATACCCACCACCTATTGTATTAAAACTAGTACTAGTGATATTTCCCCCTACCTTAACTCCATTAATACCATTTATACTAGAATCCGAGGCATCTCCATCAAATTCATAATTCAATACGACCCCGTTAAAATATGCCAAATCCTTTTCATAGCTTTCTTGTATTACTTCCTCATTGAGCACTCCTCTGTATAATTTAAATTCATCTATATTTCCATCAAAAAAATGCGCCCCACCTGCATGCCCTATAATCATTGGGGTATTTAAATTATATTTAATTTCACCTGTTAAGTCGCTTTGATTTCTTAATTCTCCATTTACATACACTTTAGCTTTCTTTCCGTCATAGGTCAGAACAACATTGTTCCATCGTCCTTTTTGCAAATGACCACCATTAATAGTTTTTGCACTGCCAGGTATTATATAATCACAGGCTATAGTATTACATACTATTTCCCCATCATCGGTTACAATCTCATCTCTGTAATCGAAAATATGGATATCTTCAGTAATTATTCTTGGCATAAATCTTCCCAAATCATCAATCAATAATCGCCACCCACTGTTAAAACCATCTGCGTTTGCAGAACGAGCAATGCCTTGCATACGATCAAAGTTCTCTGGCTTAACCCATGCAGAAACTGAAATTTTATTATTTCCAGGAGTCAACAAATGACGATTACCCATTTGAATAGAAGAATTTATTCCATTGAAAAAAGCAGATAATCCTTTACCTGTACTTTCATATACTACATTTCTCACTCTACCTTGCATTTGATTTCCACTACTGTCCAAAATATTATCATCTAATGATAAGTATAACATATTATCAGGTATCAATAGATTTTCTGGTAAAATGCTATCATTAAGGTAAGAAGCTTCCCAATTGTTATTTTCAACGATCAGGTTTGAACAAGAAAAAGAACTTTGAGGGTCAGAAGGAATCCATCTTCCACTACTAGTCCCATTGGAAGTATAATCACATATACCATTGATAAAATATATCTGATTGTCTTTTATTTCGTTGAATTCACAGTTATTATTGTTGTAAAAATCTGCTACATAAAGCCCAACATTTGTAAAACATTGTTCCTCTCCAAAGACTATGTTATGGATTAATTTATTGTGATGACCTCCTACAATTCCTAATCCATACTGTCCTGGATTTATCAAAATATTATTTTGCACCGTAATGTAATTTCCTTCTCCTCCATCTCCCACAAGAATACCTCCTCCCGAACTCGAAGTACCACCTCCTCTAAATTTGTTATTAAAAATTAACAACGGACTGTCTTCTGTACCTCCAGAATGGAACATATTAACTAAATCCTGAGGATAACTAATTCCTAATATGGATTCTCCGACATTATGGGCAATGTAATTATTTGCTCCCGTAACTCCGTTGAATTGAACGAAGGCTCCTTTAATTTGGCCTTGAGGCCCTCCTTTATGATCTCCTTTTGGATTTGAAAATTGATTGTTAGAAATACCAATTGCATTGCTTTGAAAAGCATAAACACCAGTAATATTTCCTTCAAAACTGCAATTCTCAATTCTGATATTAGAACTGTTGGAAATAAAAATACCTTCTTGAGCTGTTGGCCCAATTATACAGTTTCTAATAATAACATTATGACAGTTATTGAGCAAAATACCGATACCTGAACCAGAAAACGTAGTAATTCGTTTACCTTCTATAACAAAATTTGATTGGTCAGAATACGATAGAGGTTCTGAAAATGTCGCTGTAATTTCCTTAAACTCTGGTTGAGCAACTACATATAGTGGAATAAAAATAAATATTACTGATAATTGTTTTCTTAATCTTAGGTTATGTAAATACACGAGAAATCTTCTATAATTATTAGTCATTACCATTTCTTAATACAATTGGGAATTGAATGTAAAATTACACCCCACACCTATTCAAATAATAAAAAACTTTACCACCTGTATAGATGGGTTTGTAAACAACCGTGATTCTGAATACATCGAATTGAAGACTTCTCTGTTTTTTATTCTATTTACAAATAAGAGCATTCCCTAAAAAGAACACTCTTGTTATTTCATATTAAATTATTTAATGGCTTCTATTGTGAGGTCAATCATTAATTGGTAGTTTCGATAATGATTAGTTGTCCAGCAGTTAATAACCTTGGGAAATACCCTTCAATTCTGGCATGAAAATCCTTGTTAGCAGATATGGTCCAATGTGCCAATTCTTGTTTTGGATTATCTCCTCTTAGTGCCACTGTCTTAAAAGCTACTCCGTTTAGCTTAATCTCCCCATTATAGGTCAACTGATTTCCTCCCCACACACCTATTCAAATAATAAAAAACTTTATCTTCTGTATAAATGGGTTTGTAAACAACCGTGATTCTGAATACATCGAATATTCTATTTACAAATAAGAGCATTCCCTAAAAGAACACTCTTATTAGTTTATATTAAATTATTTAATGGCTTCTATTGTGAGGTCAATCATTAATTGGTAGTTTCGATAATGATTTGTTGTCCAGCAGTTAATAACCCTGGGAAATACCCTTCAATTCTGGCATGAAAATCCTTGTTAGCAGGTATGGTCCAATGTGCCAATTCTTGTTTTGGATTATCTCCTCTTAGTGCCACTGTTTTAAAAGCTACTCCGTTTAGCTTAATCTCCCCATTATAGGTCAACTGATTTCTTCTTACTCCAGAGTTATCCACATGATTATTCGAAGCAATATATAGTTTCACTGTTCTAGCTCTATTGGTTCTATTACTAAGTATATAATTTTGATCAAAGTGCATCCCATACATTCCATACAATAACGGTGATGAATCGAATAATGTCATCCATGCTCCAGGACTTAATTCTTGTAAGTTTTTATCAAACTTATTAGTCGTATTAAAACATGCCCCTATATAGGCTTTCCCTTCAGGTAACAAAAAAGTAGTAGTTCCTTTATGCTCTGATGCGATATATACACCCGCTGACCTTCCAAATTCATTTGCACTAGGTTTCACAATTTTACCAGGAGCTTGCTTGGTTTGGGACAAACGAATTGCTGTATCGGTTTTTCCATCCTTTGTAGCAACAATGTATACTAAACCATCCCCTTTTATATCTAATTCAAATAAACCATCAACAAATTTGTTGTAGGGCACAAATATTTTTGCTACTTCATGCATTTTGAACTGCGATATTTCTGGAGAATTTTTAATATCCAGATTTCCTTTAATCCAGTCTTCTGAAACCGCATAACTAGGTCCAGAACCAGCAACCCCAGGAGGTGTGTCTTTTGAATACATTTTACCCTTAGAGCTTACTTGTAATGGGTTCGCACTTGGGTTACTTACCAGCAAGTGAACATATAAACCTTTTTTGTCCCAAGCTCTATTATAATGAAAAATGTATACTCTTGTCTTTTCATTAGAGAAAGTATGTTTTTTGCTTCCTCTTCCTTTATCTGATGTTTGCATTAACCACCCGTCAGAATGTACAGCTTCAGGGTTATTACTTACTACCAATGGAGCTCCATGTTCTTTATCAAATCGAAGAAACTTTAATCCTTCTGGACTTACAATTCTTTTATTATAATCTCCGGTATTTGGAAGGGTTCCTGAAGTCCACTCATTACTCCCAAATACGTTTTGAGGAAATTTATTTAAGGTAGTACTCTTTTGAGTAGCTATGTTTTCTGACGAAACATCTGATATGTTTTCTGTTTCACATCCAACAAAAGCTAACATTAGACATGTCTTCCAAATAAGGTTTAATCTTTTCATCTTAATACTTGATTTTAAAAGGCAAAAAGCCTTTTACATGATTATTACTTCTTCTAAATGGGGTGCAAATGTACAGAAACAACTCACTCAAGATTAGAACAGATTCACAAGTAACCTTAAAGGCAAATAGATAGCATTTTAGAGTTTATTAATTACAATTTAAGACTTTTCATGAGTTAAATAATATAACCTTTGGAATAATAACAAAGCAGAACGCCAACTTGTATTTAATTTGAAACTGATCTTTTCTCTTAATGTAATTCAAATGATGAAAAGTATTTATAATGAACTTGCTAATAACATAAAGTTACATAGAAGTGGTTTAAACTTTATGTTTTTCTTTCTTTTTGAATTTTCTAATTTCTATCACCATAAACACTAGATAGTTAAACCCTTTCCAGCTTTCAGCAGTGGTATCAAATCTATTGAGCAGTGATCTAAAGCTATCGATCCAGGCATTGGTTCTTTCAATAGCATACCTTTGATCATATAGTTTTTGATCGAAATATTCATCTTTATTCGTATTACCGTTACGTTTGTTAAAGTGGATACACTTGATTAAACTGACCCCTTTAAAAGATCATAAAATTACTCGTCGTTTTACTGACGTTCTGGCTGATGCTGACCCCTCTGTTCAAAAAAGATAACCAATTTTAGTTTGCAATTGATTTTTCAACTTGTTTGGCGTCAATTATTCTTGACCAATCTGACCCCTGTTATAGGGTTGTTGTTGAGATTGTTAAGCATGTTGACCCCTTTAGTTAGGAAAATATAAAAAGATTCTTGATCATACTGCCCCCTTTGATAAAGTTGTGTTTAGTATTCTTGATCAAGCTGACCCCTAAATTGGTTATTTATTGGATGTAAGATTTTGGTTTTACTTGGTGGTTTTTAACCGTCAAAAGATAATCCATGGCAGGAAAACCAAAACGTATGAGTCTTGTAAAACAAATATTAAGGATGCATCATCAAGGAAAGGCGATCAAAACAATTGCCAGGACCCTTGGTATAAGTAAAAACACGGTAAAGAGCTATTTGGGCAAAGTTACTGTAAGCCGTATTCCTATCGCCTCACTCCTTGCTTTGGAAGATCCGGAGTTGGAAGCTGCGTTGATAACAGGTAACCCTGCTTACAGAGATGCACGTTATGGTCCGTTGAAACAGAAGTTGCTTTATTATATCAAAGAACTTGAAAAAACGGGGGGCAACCGTGTAGTCCTATGGGAGGAGTACAAGGCTGAAAACCCCACATCCCATTATAGTGACAGTCAGTTTTGTGTAGTGATCCGCCAGCACCGTATTGCCAGTAAACCTTCCTTGATATTGGACCACCATCCAGGGGATAAATTATATATAGATTTTGCTGGAAAACCTTTATCCTATATTGATAAGGAAACAGTGGAAGAAGTACCAGTTCAGGTTTTTGTGGCTTGTCTTCCTTATTCTGATTATGGTTTTGCTGTGGCTGTACCCACCCAAAAAAACAGATGATTTTATAGCTGCATTACAAGCTTGCTTGAAAGATCTGGGTGGGGTACCACAAACATTAGTTACAGACAATCTTAAATCCGCAATAGTCAAAGCTAGTAGGTATGAACCAAGTATCAACAGGGGGGTTTGGAGGATTTTGCAAATCATTACCAAACTACTGTAACCCCTGCAAGGGTTCGAAAGCCACAAGACAAAGCACTTGTGGAAAACCATGTAAAACTTGACTATAGTCGGGTATATGCAAAACTTCGCAAACAAACATTTTTTGACCTGCCCACTTTAAACCAGGCTATCAAAGAAAAAATGAAAGCTCATAATCAAACAAGAATGCAGCGCAAGAACTATTCTAGAGAAGAGAAATTTCTTGCAGATGAAAAGCACACACTACAACCCCTGGTAAAAGATGATTTTGAGATAAAGTATTATAAAAGTCTTAAAGTAGCCCACAACAACCATATCTATCTCAGTACTGATAAACATCACTACAGCGTTCCTTTTACCTATATTGGAAAACAAACAAAAGTCATTTACACTAGGAGTCTAGTAAGGATTTTTGCAGAAGAAGGAAAACAAATAGCTATTCATCCCAGAAGCTTCAAAAAATCAGGATATACTACCCAAAAGGAACATCTGTGCTCACACCACCAATATTACAAGAAACGTAGCCCTACCTATTACATACAAAGGGGCTACGATCACTCGGAAACATTGTACCAGTATATCAACAACCTGTTCAAACAAGATAAATATCCTGAACAGCTCTACAGGACTTGTGAGGGGATATTGAACCTTGCCAAGAAAACGGAAAAGAAAAAATTTATACTAGCTCTTGAAATTGCATTGGAACATAGCAATTACTCCTACATATTCTTAAAAAGGGTTTTTAGAAAACAAAATGACCCGGGTCAAACAAAAAGTCCCGGACGATCCACTGCCCAAACATAAAAATATTAGAGGAGCTTCTTCTTATAAATAATATAAAAACAGATTCATTAACCCACCTGCAAAAACTAAGCAGGTATAAAATCAGATAACAAATGACAACTATTGAAGCCCATTTTAAACAATTGCGCTTGCTTGGAATGTCCAGCAGATGGGAAGCTTTTATGGAAACCCGGCAACATCATGGCCTTTCTCTAAGTGAAGGGTTGGAAATACTATTGCAAGCTGAAGAAGAAGACCGCGCCAATAGGGGGTTTGAACGCTTAAAAAGGACTGCTAAATTTAGATATAGTGCTACTATAGAAGAACTGGGCTTCGAAGCTAAAAGGGGATTGAATAAATCACAAATCACAGAACTGGCCACTGGAGAGTATATATCCAAAGGGGAATCTATACTGATCACAGGAGCAACAGGGTGTGGTAAAAGTTTTGTGGCATCAGCACTGAGACATAGGGCTTGCTCTCAAGGAACAAAGGTCTATTACTTTAATACTCAAAAACTGTTTATAAAAACAAAAATGGCAAGGCTTGATGGGAGCATATTCAAACTATTTGAACGCATCGCCAAAGCTGGTCTCCTAATACTTGATGATTTTGGATTGGCAAACTTAGACAAAAAACAGCAAATGGATTTAATGGAAATTATCGAGGATAGGCATAGTAAATCCTCAACTATAATATCCAATCAGCTCCCTGTAGCCAGCTGGTACGATGTAATTGGAGAGGCTACTATTGCTGATGCAATTTTAGATAGGCTGGTACATACATCACACCGAATAGAACTCAAAAGAGAAAGTCTAAGAAAAAAACTGTAATTTTGTCATAACTTATCTTTTAAAGACCAAAATCTACAGAGGGGTCAGCATAACCATAAAGGGGGGCAACATCATAGTTATATCCATTAAAGCAAACATTAGCGTTAATTTGTTTTAGATCGCGCGCTTTTCTAAATTCCTTGGAATCAAATCCTGCATCAGCGTTTAAGAATAGTCCTTCTGTTTGTGTCTCCGCATCTTCAAGAGTTGCTGTAACTATTTCGAACCGCACTTCAATAATGTAAAGGTCGTTATAATGTCCAGCTACAGGTTCTGACATAGCAAGAGGTAATCCCTGTCTATCGCTAAGCTAGAGGGCATTAGTAGTCTTTCGTTTTTTTCTTCCTTGATATTCTACATCTTGACCACCTCTAACTGCCGGAGTATGGCTTCCATCTAGGTCAACACTAGAAGGATCTAAATGATTTTTATTTTTTCTTAATAATTCAATCCAACATCCTTGCCATACTGAGGATAAACACCATTTTCTGTAATGATAATACACCGATTGCCAGCTTAATATTCGCATTCCAAAAAGTGCTTTTACTGGTAATTGCCTCCACTGAACTCCTGTTTTAAGCTTGTAAAGAATGGCATTAATGATTTCTACCAAGGGAACACTTGGTGGAAAACCTCTTTTTGTTTTTGGGATATATGGAACAATTTCAAATTCTATCATATCTTTGTCAAGTACTGTATACATAAAGGGTTGGTTTTAGATTGTTTACGTGTGGTAACGCAAATATCTACAACCCTTTTATTCAATTCAAAAAAGTTTAAACCACTTCAATGTTTTAAAACTGCTATAACAGTTGCTGTCATTTTTGCAATTAATTTGGTCTGACTATCATCATATACATACCCTTCGCAAACTGTTAAAGTCCTACCTGATTGTAATACTTTTCCTATGGCAATAATTTTATTGGTTAGAGCAGGCTTTAAAAAATTAACCTTGAATTCCGTAGTCAAAACTTCCATATTCTCAGTCATCATTGTTAGAGCAGCATATCCGCAAGCGCTATCCGCAATGCTAGTGGTTACTCCTGCATGAAAAAAACCATGTTGTTGGGTCATTGCTTTCGAAAACTCGCAAATGATTTTAACTTGACCTTTTTCAACTTCAATCATCTTAGCATTCAATAACTTCATAAAGCCTTGTTTTTCAAAACTCTTTTTTATTATTTCTTTCATTATCGTGAGTTGTTTTATAGTAAAGGTGCTAACACCTTCAATTGTTAGTTTTCTGCTTTCAGAGAAAAGGTTAAATGATATAGCCTCATCATATGACGCCTAAGGACACTTTAGTATGTTCTCTGTTTACTTCGTGACTCCCGCCCAGATTTAAGTACTGGTTAAAAGCATAAAACCTGAGCTATACTGACCTCCTCCCAGATTTAGGTACTGGTTAAAAGTAAGAAATCCGAGCTATTTCTTCATGATGGCCTACCAGAAAGTAAATGCATACTGCTACCTATATTTATGTAAGGTGGAACGTTTTACCTTACTCTCCACACCTGAATGTTTAGGTTCCCTTTTATAAACGGCAAAAGCAATTGAACTTCCTCTTCTTTTTTTCCAATACTGTTTTGCAGTAGTTCTTGTATAGATAGGCAAGCCATAAGTTACAAAGATAGAAGAAGGGATTCTACTGAAAAAAACACCTTTTTTCTGCTCAAAAGAAGTAAGAAACTGCAAAGACACCAACGCATCATACTTCAATTTTATTCCATATTCAGTTAAATCAAACTTGTATAACTTCGGTTTGTCTATTGTTATATAAATAGGCTTTTTCAATACGTTCTTGGTAATAGAATCATCCTTAAATTCATAAACATTGATTCTAGCCTTTATTAAACCACGTTCATTTTTTGCCAGATGAAAAGCAAATGAATCTATATACATTTTTCGTTTTGGATTTTTGACCATTACAGCAATTTCATTACCTCCTTGATTCAATTTCCATCCTATGTGAACAAAATTTAATCCTTTTTTATAGCCCACCCATCTCTTTTTCAATTTCGTAGTATTAATGGTAACCTCTTCTAAGTCATTGATAGCTGGAAAAAGTTGAATTGCGACTTTTTTTTGTGTGACTAGATCTTCAAGAGCATAAGTTCGATCCTGATATCCTATATGCGAAAACACAACCTTGTATTGTAAGTTAATATTTGATATTTCTAAACTGAAATATCCTTCTTCATCCGAAACTGTGCCCAAATCAGTTCCCAAAATACTAATATTAACATACTTCAAAGGTTCATCTAATTTGTTTTGTACAGATCCTACCACATGTTCTTGAGCAGATATACTTAATACAAAACAAGATATAGCAACGAGTAATAAAGAACTTTTCATTCGAATTATTTATATTCATAAGTCTCATTAATTAACTTTTTGTTACAAAATCTTTTGTTTTACAGAAAGTTGCAACTAAAAAAGCTATCCAAACAATAAATTCAATATTGACTTTTCCTATGACAGTAACGCGGGAGTATCAACATTTTGATTGAACAAGAAACACCCTATTTTATAGTACTGCAAACATTAACAAAAGACAATTTTATCAAGTATTTGCAGAAAGATGATTTCCCTTTAGAAATTGTCCAAATCTTTCTTTTTCAAAATCGGGTGAAAAATCATTTCCTTCCCAGGCAATTTTACCATTAATCATTACCATATCCACTACTTCATCATTACGATTAACAAGGCGATCACATCCTTGTAGAAACTCAGTAGTATGATATTCATGCACTTTATCAGACAAATGATTAGGATCTAAAATAATAATATCAGCTCGCTTTCCTTCTGCAATATGCCCTGTATCAATATTAAAGAAATCTGCATTTTCTTTAGTTAAACGCCAGACAGCCCTTTCGTAAGACATGATTGGATCTCCTTTTTCGTGAGATTCTTGCACATATCGTAAAAAACGAATAGGATTATTATAAAACGCCATATTATTAATATGTGCACCAGAGTCTGCAAAACCAATAATACCATTTTCGTCATTATAAAGCTTTTTATACTTAGACGGGTCATGATTACCAATAGTAGTTTCCCAAAGAATATCTTTATCCATTTCTATAACTAGATCAAGAAAAGTATCTACGGGATGTTGATTGCGTTCATTTGCTATATCGACAAAAGACTTTCCTATCATAGATGCATCAGGTGATTTTAAGACATATGCATCTCCAAAATCTTTTTGCCAAACTTTAGGTGCTAATTTATTTTTATAATGCTTTTTGAATTGGCGACGATATTCCAGACTCGAAATTGCTTCATTACGTTTTATAGTATCTCTCGACAAATGACGCGCTAGTTGCCCTGTTGGGAATTCTTCAAATATCACTAACTCCATTCCTTCTGCTAGTACTCTAAAAGGAACTGGAAATGTTTGCATTCGAAAATTGGATCCTAGTACTTTATTGAAGAAACCTGTTAATCCACTAAGTACAGATCGAATGTAGGGATCGCCTTTTAGATCCATCATTGCCACTACCGAAGTTTTAAGTTTCTTTCTAAAAAGAAAAGAAGCACTTTGAAATAGATACCAAAAGATATTTATTCTATTAACAATATTTGGCACTCCTTGTAAATGGGCTCTTCGCCTTCTAACAATTTTGGTAAGCGCATTTCGTTCTTTAGTTTTAGCATACGTAGCAGGCAATAATTTTGACCAATGCCTGCCATCCATTTTATCCCAAGGGTTATGTTGCATAGAAACTCCTAAGAACCCCTCATCCAAAGCATCTTCCAAATAGTTTTCCATTTGTTTGATTTCCTCTTTGGAAGGTTTTTCATCCTTATTTAGAGACCTATCGATCCCCATTACGGCCGCTCGTATATCAGAATGCCCAATAAAAGATGCTACATTAGGCCCCAACGCTAAAGTATTAATATGTGATTTCCATTCTGATGGTGTAGACCAGTTTTTTTGCTCCATTAAAATAGGATTAAGAATCTCTCTGGGAAATGCTTCAACCCTTGTAAACATATCGCAACAATCTTCAACATCGGAATAGACAAAGGATAAAGAACAACCACCCAACATAACTGTCGTTACTCCGTGCCTCACTGACTCCCTTAAACCCGGTGCTACCAAGACCTCGCCATCGTAATGTGTATGGTTATCTATAAACCCAGGCATTACCCATTTACCGGTGGCATCAATAATTTTTGTATTATCAGATACTGGGATTTCTTGCTTGCTTATTGTTTTAACTTTACCCTCCTTTACCAAAATGTTAACTATTCTGGAAGAGTTTTGTGTGCCGTCAAATAACTTACCGTTTTTAATTAATATCATAGCTTATTGTACTTTTCTTTAATTTAAATTAATTACAAACCCTACCTGAAAATATAACCTTGTGAATATTTAACTCTATTAGAGCAACCTTTTAAAAAGTTGAACCTCTCAATAATGTTCAGAAAAGTAAGTAGGATTTATTTAAATATTCAATCGTTTAATATGTTTCTATTTTTTTAAAAAAGACATCATATGTTTCGCTAATTCTTCAGGCTTTTCGGCTGCTACCCAATGACCACAGCCCGGAAGTCTAAAGACATCATGCCCATTTGCAAAGCGCTCGGCATAGCCAAAAGACAATGGGATATAAGTATCCTTTTCTCCCCAAACCACTAAAATAGGCTTTGATTCTGTAAGCGCGAGGTATTGATCTTCCCACCCTTTAAAGACTTCGGGATCCATCGCCCTGTATAACTTCAATACAGTATTTTTCATCTTTGGCGTGATATGGGGATAACTTTTATCAACGAAAGAATCAGTTAACAAAGGACCTCCTTTTTTGGTTTCTCGCCTGAATAACCACTTATTCATAAACCTATTAGAAATTTCTCCTAAAATCGGACGTCTCCAGATTCTGGCCCAAAAATGCCATTTATAATCAGAAAAGAACAGTGTATTTGTTACGGTTATTGAGCTAATTCTATCAGGATGTTTGATAGCCCAAGGTAAAGCAAAGAAAGTACCAACATCATGAATCACCAAATGAACAGATTCCTTTATATTTATGGCTTCTAAAAAAGCATGTAACCACTTTTGAAAATGTTCTAGACTAAAAACAAAATCGGACCCTATTTCTGATCTTCCAAAACCTGGTAAATCAGGAGCTATACAACGATAATTAGATTGCAGAAGACCTATTAAATCATCCCAAACATCAGCACTATCGGGATTTCCATGAATTAACAAGACAATATCTCCTTTACCTTTGTCTTTATAGAAGCATAGCTGATTATTTACAGAAATTGTCATTTTAGCAAAGTGTAATTATTGTTTAGGTCAAATATACTAATTTAGGTCAAATATTCAAAATTTGAGATAAAAATGTTAATCTTATATTTGCAAATATGATTATAAAGACGAAAAACCTAATTCTGGATACAGCATTAACTTTATTCAATAAAAAAAGTCTAGCTGCTGTGACATTGCGCACTATTGCTATAGAGCTTGGCATCAGTCAAGGAAATTTAAATTATCATTATAAAAAAAGAGAAGATATTATTTGGTTATTGTACCAAAAACTGGTTGCAGAAGTAAATGAACAATTTCAGATTCTTAATCACCAGGATATAGAAATAAGTGACCTAGGGCCATTGTTAGAACATATATTTTTAATTTTTGAAAAGTACCGTTTCTTTTATCTTGATTTATCGTATATCATTAGGCAGTATCCATCTATTAGAAAGCATTATCGCCAACTACAAACAGATCGACTAAAACAATTTCAAGATTTTTTCCGAAAAATGGAACAAAGAGGGATCTTTAGATCTGGGATCTCTTCACAAGAGATGGAGTACTTGTCGATGCGTATGTATATTTTGGGAGAACATTGGGTAACTACCAAGTACATTTATGGCAAAGGATTTTATAAAGAATTACCCCAGTATATGAAAATGTATTTTGACAGCCTACAACCGTATCTTAATACCTACAAAATGGATAAATAATATTTATTAGTTAGTACTCAACAAAACATGATTTTTTAATCAGTTGTAAACTTTAATTATACCACCTACAGAAGCTGCAATAAAAAAGGCCAGTAACTACTAATAATACTGACCTTTGATAAAATAATTTATTTTACTAATTTTTAAGGCAATCTTATTAAACTATACCCATTTTGAGTATACCCAAAATATTCCGTAAATAACCCACCTATAAATAATCTTTCATCATTGATCAGGCATAATGTACTAATACCGTTATTGGCATTAGAGCCTGAATTAAAACCTGTATCAATTGCCCCTGTTTCATCTATTAATATCAAGTTATTACTTGCTGTACTTACCATAATACGGTTATCAATTGCCGTTATATCACTAACTGTATCTCCTACCTCAAGAGAAGAAGAAAAAGAAGTATTCATCGTACCATTGCTATCGATCGCCATAATATGTGTAGCGGTTACTCCATTAAAACTCTCAAATAAACCTCCTATATATATTGTATTGTCTATATTGATCATTCTGGTGGCAGTACCACCTGCGAACCCTTGTATACCTTCAAAGATTGATTGTAGGGCTCCATCTAGATTAAAGGCAGCAATACCATTTCTAGTCTGACCATTCACCATAGTAAACCCTCCTACTACATAGATCATATCTTGATATATTATTGCACTAGTTACAGCCCCATTAAAAATAGGTGAGGTAAAAGCAGCATCAATATCACCATCATTTGTGATACGAACCAAATTAGAACCATTAGGCAACCTGCCTAATAAAAATATTCTGTTTTGAGCATCTTTTAGTATAGTATTCGCAAAAGCATCTGCAAAGGTTGCATTACGTTTTACCGGAAAGTTAAAACTATCATCTATACTACCATCTTCATTAAGACGGATCATGAGATTTTGTTCATTATTGTCATCAAGGTTTAATCTACCCGAAATTAAGATTTTATTATTATCAAGAGCCATCATGCTAACTACTTGTTGATTTTCAACACCACTATTTCCATTATAACTAAATGAATTATCAAATGTACCATCTGCATTTAAGCGTTGTATTGGTGAAGAAACAAGACCTTGAGAACTATTTCCCATAGCAGTTCCTCCTGTTAAAATACGCCCCTGCGAATCTTTTATGGAAGAAAATACTCCACCGGTCGTAAAACCACGAGTAGCTGATGGTTCTAAAAAGTCAAAGTCTGGACTACCGATTACTGTAAAATCATCAGACACAAAATCCGTATTATTTGAAATACTAATACCTTCAATTGCTCTTTCTGGAACCGTAACCTCTATTCTGGTAGATGAACGGCTTATAATCATTGCTTCTATACTTGCCCCAAATCCACCAAATAGTACTTCAACTTGTGCTGGGTCTGAAAACTGCCCTTCAATAACAACAGTTGCTCCTACTGGTGCAGAAGCTGGTGTAATATTGGCAATACTCAATCCAGAAGAACCTGTTACAGTAAAAGTAGGACCTTCTGCAAAGGTCGTTCCTGATCTATTTACAGCAACAATTCCTGTAACTGCTCCCATTGGTACTTCTACCGTAATGCTTGTTTCGGTAAGCGAGCTAATAACAGCTTCACGAGTATCTGAAAAAAACACTCTATCCCCATCTTTAAAACCACTTCCTGTAATTACTACCTCAGTACCTACCGGACCATTATTAGGATTGATACCATCTATGGTAATAGTATCTACAGAAGGTTCTTTTACTTCAATGGTCCTTGTATCTGATAGTGATCCAGAAACTAATTTCAGGATCACCTCCTCACTCGGGTTCGCAGGAGCATTTACCTTTATAGTAATGATACTGCTGGTTCCTTCTGAATCTATTTCAGTACTAACAGCAGTAAATACAGTATCATCAAAACTTATTTCAATATCATCCAATTCAGGTACTACCCCTGTTTGTCTTGCAACAATGGTAATTTGTTGATTTGTAAAAATTTCTTCAGGAGTTATGGTACTAATTTCTAAAGTTACGGTAGATTGAGAATCATCGTCATTACCACAACCCATTAAAAGGATTAGTAAGGACATGAAAGCGATTCTAAAATATGTTCTGATCATTTGTGATAGGTTTTAATTAAGAATTATGGTTATATATTAAAGTGATTTAAACTTTTTTGATTAAAAACGTGCAAACATAATAATTTCTAGTGTTAGGTAAATTAGAAATTCAAACGCACTCAGTTAAAGTATTCTTAATATCCTAGCTATAGACAATAAGAAGTGGTTTAAACCATTTCCATTAAATATTAAATTATTGAGTTCATTTCAAAGATTTACTCCTTAGTAACCAAAATCTTTTTTGTAACAACTCTGTTTGAATAGATAAACTTTACCATATACAAACCTTCTGTAGCAAACACTTCTGGAGATAGATTAACTGCAAAAGAGGTTTTGTTTAATTCTTTTGAGTTTTGATTAACCACTAATTCTCCTTGAATTGTGTATATTTCTACAGCTTTTAATTCATCATTATTAGCTATAGTTTTCAACTGTAAATTATCTCCTATTTTAACAGGGTTGGGATAAGTTACTATTGAATTATCAAATTGTTCTGAGATCTCTTCTTTGTTTAAAGTTCTATTCCTTGACGGTATTTTTCTTTTCCAGGCACCGGCACCTGCAGTTGAAACGTATAAGTAATCTGTACCATTTTCAGGTACAATTCTAGCAGAAGTAAGCCCTCCAAAATGCAAATCACCGGTAACATCGGTCCAGTTTATATCGGTGCTATTGTTACCTTTCATTGTTCCCATAAAAACGCCATATGCTTTTTGCATTTTATGATCATAGTATGACATAAAAATTTTATCTTTATATCCAATGATTCCCCCTTTATTGGTAAATCTAAAATCATTTTGCACAAGAGGAAACCAAGAGTTAGAGCGTAGATTTTTGGCTATCTCTTTTGTGAAAACAACTTTCCACGTTTCACCTTCATCTAGGGATAAGGCTCCAATAAAATTAGTACCATCACCTCCGCTATTCGATGTTCTCCCAGAATAAAACAAAAATGTTTTCTGATTGAAATTCCAAACAGATATTTCAGAATCCCAACCACTACCGTTGTATATTTTTGACCAAGTCCAATGTCCGTTTTTCTTTATTCCTTTATATACTCCCTGGTTTCCTTGTGTAGCATTAAGAAAAACAATATTTTCATTAGTTGGATGCGGAGCAATAGTTTTTACAGATTTTACCTGGTTAAGAACTCCATTACCAATCCTATGAACCTTGGGTTCTTTTCCGTTTGTCACATCATTATAGGCTTTGCTAAGATTAGGAATTGAATACATCCCATTATTGGTAGAAAACATAAATAATCTCTTCTTATTAACAGGAGAAACTGCAATATCTCGCATGACAGCATTTGGCAGGTTTCCTTTTTTTTCAGGTCCTCCTGCGAGCAAAATCCATTGGTCTTTTGGAGAGTGATGTGTTAGCTTTTTGACCATGAGATATCCTTGCGAAGCATTACCGCCATAACCTGGTGATGTCTGAGCAACTACAAGTGGTGTTCCTGAAGCTTCACCTATATCTACAGCCTGTACATCAGACAGGCTTGGGTTTCTTCGATGTTTAATATTAGACCAGGAAAATCCATGATCCCAACTTTCTACAAAACCATTATCTGCTTGCCCTTGAATAACATAATTCTTATGTTTTGCAATATCATAGGTGTATGTGCTTGCTGTACCACGGCTACTGTATGTAGGCCATTTTCTACCCCAATGAAAAACTTCAAAATTAGTATTCGGCACACAATATTTGTTATTCCATCTATACTGCTGATTATTGGCCTCTTTACCTTGAAAAATTGTTTGATTAGTCGTTGACCACACTGCCTTTTGCCATGTTTTTGGAGTATAATGGACAAATCTCGCATTAGGATGAGCATTGTCCCATCCATTATCATATCCCTGAGTTCCTTGCCATATTCTTTTCCACCCATATCTTTTTAATGAGTTTTGTTCCCATTCAAAAGTTCCTTCATATAAACCATCTCTATGTCCTTCAAAGGCAAAAATAACCTTATGTATATTCGCGGAAGATCTTGGATCTACTTCGGGGTACCAATAATTCTTAAGGCCCAAAATCTCTCCATCTCCATCTGTTATTTGTTTCCAATTAATATCAGTTAGACGTGAGGCATACAGGTATCCTCTATGCCCATTTCCCCTACTCGTGTAAATTGAATAAATTACATTACCCGATGGGTCAATAGAAATACCCCTATTTTTATTCGTATTAGCTGGAGGAGATACTATTCCCCATGATTTTCCGGCATTTGAGCTTTTAAATACTCCTTTGGCACTTCCTATATAGACTGTATTAGGATTTGTTGGGTGAAATTGAATTGAAAATATATTGCGATCAGTATTTTTAGCATCTCCAAAAAACACTTTAGTCCAAGTTTTACCTCCATCTTCAGATCGAAATATAAAAGATTGACCGCTAAAGGAAAAACCATAGAGATTAGAGGAATGAGCATCATCCCTCCAACCAATACCCGCAATGATGATATTTTTATTATAAGGACTTACTTGTACAGAGCCTATTGA
Source organism: Aquimarina sp. AWH4_224 (assembly GCF_056160245.1). Classification (NCBI taxonomy): domain Bacteria; kingdom Pseudomonadati; phylum Bacteroidota; class Flavobacteriia; order Flavobacteriales; family Flavobacteriaceae; genus Aquimarina; species Aquimarina sp. AWH4_224. The sequence goes on from NZ_JBSWWU010000017.1 coordinate 63,330, forward strand.
CACCCTTTTGGTGTTGTCTACTAATTTGAAGTTTTTTCCATTATCATTTGATATTTCTAATCCATAAAACGTGCCTACACATATCTGGTTATTATTGTTCTTTGGAGCATGTATAGCATATACCCTATTATGAGTAAGATCTCCCATAGGCTTCCAGGAAGCACCATGGTCTTTACTTTCATAAATACCCTCCATGTCGGAAGCTAAAAATAATCTCCCAGGTCGATTAGGATCACAAACAATATCTTGTACTTGCCCTCCAGCTCCAGGATTAAGAGAAGACCATTGGGCAACAATTGGCAAATAACAGTTAAGCATTGTTAGGATCAATGCTGGTAAATAAAATTTTGTTTTCATACTATATGAGTTTTGTTATAAAATTTGATTAGTAATCTGCTTACCTTTGATTGAAAAGTAGGGATTAAACTTATTGATATCCTTTGCAGGAAAAGCATACTCAAATCAACAATAATGTTAGATAAGGATATTTTTATTATTTATTGTTATTGATAAAAACAAGACACTTTTATAGATCAAAGTTTTAACACATATTTTTGATGTACATTCTATAAATGTTATAGGGTAGATTAATCATCTTTGAATATCATTTTAGCTTCTAAACAAGTCCAACATACTATCTTATGAAGTAAAAATAGACCATAGTTGTTGCCCATTAGGTCCTATAACCTGTAGATCACCATTACTGAAATCAAAATTCACTCTACTACCAGGCACATTGGTTCCAGTAGACCATATAGCTTGATTATTGCTATTCAATAAAACCATATTTCCATCGGGTTGTATCACCAGCAATTCTGCTGTGTTAGGGCCACTAGCAAACCAAATTACCTGACCGGCAGCATCTAATAAGACTAAAACTCCATCAGATCGTAAAGTAAGCTTGTAACCATTTGCAGCAGTAAGAGCTTCTCCATTATCTAAAATTATCAAACTGTTATTATCAGTTAAATCCTCTAAAAGAGTCCATAATGTCATCTCATCAGGAGATACGACTTGAAGCTCACCTGTTATGGGGTCTAATCCTGATCTACTGCCAGGAATACTAGTGCCAGTCTCCCAAATCACTTGATTATTAGTATCCAATAAAACCATATTTCCGTCAGCTCTCATCAAAAGCACATCTACAGCTGGAACTATTGGATACCATATTGGTATGTTATTAGCGTCTTGTAATGTAAATAAACCATCTGCACTTATTCCTAAACGGCTACCATTACCCGTAATAAATGAAGATGATCTTCGTAGTATAGCTCTACTACCATTTCCATTTTCTGTTCCATTATTAAAAACAGACCATATTAACTGATTATCTGGTCCTCTTAATTCTAAATCCCCATTACTATCTGAAATTACTAAAGTACTTCCTGGCACAAAAGTATTGGTACTCCATATTGCCACTCCATTTACATCTCTAAGCACTAGATTCCCACTTTTTAACAAGACTAACTCTTCTCCAGTATTAGGCCCACTATTAAACCAAAAAAAACGATCAAAGGCATCATAGTAAACAAGTGTACCATTCGTTTCAAGCTGAAGATAGGTTCCTCTAGACCCATTAAATCGTTCTCCTTTTCTAAGGATTACAACATCTTGTGAGTTCATCTTGGTGTTCCCAAAAGTTTCTCCGGTGTTTTGATCCAATGTTGGAATGTTCTCCTCTAAAGAACCAACATTACAGCTACTCAATATCAAAATAGAAGCTATAACCAAGTATACTTTTTTGATGATTTTCTGTGCTTTCATGAGTTTAATTTATTTATAAATTTTAATTATTTGTTTTTTAAACCAATTTGACAAGAGTTCACATACCCAATCTTATATCACATTAGAAATAAAAGATCCAAATACATTATTATCTTGTAAAGTATCCCCATTTTCTATACTGATTTCAGCAAAAAGCAAAAAGCGAATCAGGTTTGAGGAGGTTTGATCTTGAGAATTATATAAACTTGCATCTAAATAATATACATCATTTTTATCCTCGGTTAATAGTAACGTTATCGCTAATGTCCCTCCGTTTTCTAAGGTCCCTTGTCCTTTTAACGTCCTATCATTAATCTGTTCCACTATTTTAAAACTTCCGGTATGAGTAACAGTTATTTGTTCAAAAACAGATGATGGTGAAGGAGCTTTAAATGAAGCTTCAAAAGAATACTCTTTATCAGGATCAACTACCAGAAAATTTTGATCTGAAGATGAAGATTTTATCAGGCTTTTTGTTAAATCTGATTCTTCTATTTCCTGCTTTTCACAAGAAATAGATAAAGAAATTAGCAGTAATAATGTTAGTTTGATTACTTGATTTTTAAGAGTCATTGTTTTTCAATTTTTAAAAATTATATAATAAAGTTAAATTAATTAAGAATAATTTTCTGAGCTACTTTTTGTTTACCACTCCTAGCTTTGACAAGGTAGATACCCCTACTCAATTTTTCTAGGTCAACAAGGTTAGATGTTTTCTTTGGTATGTCTTTTTGTAGTAGTTTCTTTCCCGCTATATCATATACCTCTATCGTTACATTATGAACTTTGGTATCTATATAAAAAACACCGTTGTTCGATGGGTTTGGATGTATTTTTATTAAATCATCAGGTTGGGCGATAGTAATATCTTTATTTTCTGATACATTGCGAGTTCCTATTCCTGTAATTGAAATATTATCAAATTGAGCAGTACATAACTCCTCATTACCATTTGCTGATACTCCAAATCCTATTTTCACGGAGTCGTTCATTGATACTACCATTCTTCTGATTTCAGTCCAGGTTATTCCATCAGATGAGTGATATCCTATGAATGTATCATTGATACGATCTAATCGTACCCAATAAGGAGCAACAAAACTCTCATCAAGTGTAGAAGCGGCTCTATTATTAACCACAGATCTGCGGATATATGAGACCTTACCATTTGGAGATAATGTCATAGCGATTACCTTTGATTCTGGCCTTAAGTCTTCTCGAATAAGCACACCGGCTTTAGCCCATGGATGGGTCTGCTCTATAGAAGTTATTCTGGCAATGATAGACCCATCTCCTTGCAAATCCTGATGCAAAAAATAAAATTCATCAGCAGCATTCCAAATGTCTCTACCAGATCCATTGATGGTTAGTACATTGTTAGTATTTTCATAACTACCTGGGTATTTGACATCCCCAATATCATTAGCCAAAAACAACCTATCTGAAGAGTCTTCAACATTTTGTCCAAATGGCACATCATTAACAGAAACATTATCAAAAATAGTAGTATTCAGGGTAGCATGTACATGGGATGTTACCGCTAAACCGATTTGAATAGAAGTATTCATATTAATATTGATGGTATGTACTACTATCCAATTAATACCATCATCCGAACGATATCCTGTAAAAGTGTTTCCATTTCTTTCTAATCTAATCCAATTAGGAGTAGATTGATTGAGGTCGGAAGATATTGAAGTACTGGCATCCTCCTGAGGTCTCCAAATTTTAGAAATTCTACCATTAGGAGAAAAAACTACTGATACTTCTTTTGAACCTGCTTCAAGAGATTCTCTAATCATGACACCCGATTTGGCCCACTGATGGGTATTTTCCATACTCACCAATCTGGCAGTAATTGAGGCATTACCATTAAAATCCTGATACACAAAGTAACCATCATCAGTTGTTCCCCAAAAATCTTGACCAGCTCCTTGTAAAGTAAACACCCCTTCTGATTCTGTAAAAGCCCCATTAGCACCTACAACTCCCAAATCAGTATCCATCAGGGATCCAGACCCCGGAGGTATTAATGTAGAAACTGAAATTGATGTACTATAGTCTGACACATTGCCCGCTGCATCTTTTGCTCTAACTTTATAAGTATATAAAGTTCCCTGTTCAAGTCCTATATCACTATAACTAGTTGTACTTACCGAGGTAATGAATGTATCGTCACGAAAGATATCATAACTTATTACTTCTACATTGTCTGTGGCTGCATCCCATTGTAGATCAATCTGATTATCAGATATAGCAGTAGCTACAAGATTATCTGGAATAGAAGGAGGGCTATCATCGCTATTATTAGTATTATTAGGAAACCATCTATACATCAAAATTTTGGCCTTCCAATCGTCTTCAATAAGCAAAACATATTCAGAATCTGTTCTTTTGAAAGCGGTAAGACCATGTTTAATATCAATCCAACCTAATTGATCATGGGTCACTTCACCATTTGCTCTTAATAAGGTTACAAATTCCCCATCTGAGAGTCTATATATGCTTACTCCATTTCCATTCTCGGCTGTTCTTACATTAGCCATAAAAACGTAATCGCCTGCAACATCCATAACTTTAGTTTCCTGATTACCCCTATCAATTTCCCAAATCAAATCTCTGCTTGAAGACCAATTGTCATATCTTCTAAATAAGCGACCTGCCTGGCCATAACTAGGTGTTTCTCCATTAGTTAAAACTCCCATAATCATAACATCAGTTTCAGGATTGTAATGCACTCGCCCCCCATAGGTAATATCAGTAGTTTCTCTAAGATCATTTACCAATGGTGTTGTGTCATAAACAGGAACTCCATACTGGTTAACACTCAATAGTTCGAAATGTTTCAAAACTGCATTTTCCTGCATCACCCATATATCTCCGTTATCATCAACAGTCCAACTTTGTGGTTTAAAAAAGGAGGTATTATTATCTGTAAACTCTCCATGATTAATCTGTCCATCTCCATTAGCATCGATCCAGATGGAATAATTCCTAGGCAATATAACAGGCCAATCATCTTCTAATCGTTTCCATTTAAAAAAAGCTGCTGGTACCGCAATCTCTCCATCAAAACGAAAAACTCCCAGACTAAATCCATCCATAGTCGTGCAATACAAAAATTTATGCCCATTTTTTCTGACTACTTTATAAGCATAGGCATGTCTTTCATGAATTCTCATATCATTGGGATATTTAAATCTGTCTATAGTATACCCCTCAAAAGTGTATTCCTTTCCATTGGACTTTGTATAGTCCATTTTAAAGCGTTCATTTTTGGTGTAAATATTTGTAAAGTCACTTGGGTCAGAAGCAGCAGAATCTACAAATTCTAGTCCCAACCGCTCCCATACTAATTCTCCATTAGGTGTAAGCTTCCTAAGCACGGTTCCATGTCCATCTCTATTTGGAGGACCTATCCATGCAACATAATAATGCCCAGTATTATCCCTCCCTATTCCTGATATATAATCAAATTTATTGGGAGCGACAACACCAGATTCACCTGTAAATATAGATCTACCAAAAGTGTTTTGTAAAACTCCATTTGTATCATAGATTCTTACATGATTCCTTCCTTCTCCACTATCAGCTATTAAAATTTGATTTGTATTAGAGTGATCCAATGCCAGAGCAGTAGGATTTATTAGATCTGTAATAGATAATAGTAGTGTACCTGAAGATGTGTACTTGCTTATTTTCATTGGTGTTGTTCGTTGCAGTATCCATAGATTACCATCTGCATCCGCAATAATCTTCCCCGGCTTTTCTACAGAAAATGAAGCCCCTGAAATATGTTCTCCTGTAAAGGCGCTTATAGGATATACTCTATTTTCTTTTTCTACAGAGCAATAGAGTATATTATCAAGAAAAGTAATCCCTCTTAATCTACTATCATTAGGAGATACTTTGACAGTAGGTGTTACTTTCCCTGACCAATTAAGAGTATTGAACCTATGAGGAATTGAAGGTTGGTTTTTACCCCAAAAACGTTTTACTCCATCCATTGAAACTCTGTAGATCGTATTATCTTCGTTATTTTCATTAACTGTGATTCCTACCATCAACGATGTTCCATCTTTACCATCTGTTACTGAACCGTGGGTCTGATGCAATCTCCCTAAATCTGTCCCATTAGAATCAAATATAGTAGCTTCTCCATGGGCTTCTTCCCACCATGCAAGAGTATAAATTGTACCATCAGAAGCGACATACATATCCCTGATGTCATGAGGTACCCATCCGTTTGACCTCTGTTGATGACCAGCAGCCGATCCCCCACCCCATGTATTTCCAATCCAAGAAGTTTCATGATAGCCTTCATAAGTAGAAGAAGCTTGCCCAATTATTTCAGTAGAAGAAAAAAAAACGATAGTCCAAGAAAATACAAGCAAAAGCGAGTACATGTTTATTTTGATTTTCATTTGTAAGATTGTTAGAGTTAGTTATACTATTTTGAATTTAATAAATTCAAAAACAAATACTTGACCGTAGTTTGTAACATGTTATGAAATAGCAATGAAATGTATTTATGAAGCTATAACTAACCATTTCGCATCTATCATTTATTTGAAGTACGGAACTACTTAAATATCATCATAGATTTTAATTTCCCCGTAAAAATTCAGGATAATCGAAAGCAACTTAGTACAAATACTGATTAGTAATCTCTGGGTAAAACCATAAAACTAACTTGAGATGTCGGTCTATCAAATTTTCACAAACAAATGGTTATTTAAAATTTATTCTTGGATACAGTACCAAAATTCGGAAGAAAGTATATGAAGATGCATAACTAAGATATTTCCATCTTACCTACAACAACATCTTAAAATTCATTACAACAACAGTGCCTGTTGCACAAGTTAACAAAAATGTAAGATAGATTTGTTATTGATTTTGGATTGGTATGTTATCTTTAAGTATGCAAGGCAAGAAAA
>NZ_JBSWWU010000018.1:0-67621 GCF_056160245.1 Aquimarina sp. AWH4_224
GCACCTATTCCTGAAGTCAACCTTTCCGTTTCTACCAATTCAGGTACAGAAGCAGCGGGGACAGTGATCACAGTAACGGCGACTTCTTCGTTAGCTGTAGTAGGCGCTCAAACTATTGATCTTGTAGCAACGGGAGTTGGGATTACAGCTTCAGATTTTACCTTGAGTAATACGACTATTACTATTACAGATGGCATGACAGAAGGTAGTGTAACTTTTACGATTGTAGATGATGCAGATGTAGAAGGCACAGAAACGGTAACATTAACGATTAGCAATCCATCGGTTGGTATCACCCTTGGATCGACTACAGCACAAGATATTGTGATTACAGATAATGATTCGATAGATAACACCAGATATGGATTTTCTCCAGATGGGGACGGGATCAATGAGTTTTGGGAGATCGATACTATAGAGAACTATCCAAATAATAGTGTGACCATCTTTAATAGGTGGGGAGATTTGGTCTTCGAAATAGAAGGATATAACAACACTTCAAGGGTATTCAGAGGAATTGCTAATCGAAAACGAAGTCTTGGAGGAGATCAACTCCCCGAGGGAACCTATTTCTTTAAAATTAGAACTAGTGGTCCAAACTCCTTAAGGAAAACAGAAGGTTTCCTTGTTTTAAAACGTTAATTCATGAAAAAGAACTATATATTCATAACCCTAGTGGTATTGTTGATGGTCTGGAACACTTTGTTTGCTCAGCAAACTCCAGTGTTTGCCAATTATAATTACAATACAGTGATCATTAATCCTGCACATGCTGGTTTTCACCAAAATTCAGAATTTACACTTAGTAATAGGGGGTATGTAAATTCGATAGAAGGGAGTCCAAGGAATATAGGTGTATTGTTTAATTCGCCTTTGCGATCCGAAAAAATGGGATTTGGTGCAGGGGTTTTTAGTGATCAGGTAGGGGTGACTACTGCTACCAATGTATTTGCCGCATATGCGTATAAATTAATTTTTGATCATAACTATAATCGTGCACGATGGTGGTCTTATAATCCTCATGTTTTGTCTTTTGGAATTACCGCCGGTGCGATGATCTATGATGAAAACTTATTAGAGTTAGGGATACAAAATGATCCTAATTTTGCCAACAATATCAATACTACCCTACCTACCTTGGGAGTGGGGGTTTTGTATAACAGAAATAAGATGTATGTAGGGTTTTCTGCGCCAAATCTATTAGGGGATGCATGGTCTACAGAGGATAATATTAACCTGGAGATCCCTTACTACTTGTATGCAGGGTATCGTTTTTTTGCATCACGGTTTGAAGAAATATTGATCAACCCTAGTATTTTATCCAAATACGTTTCTGGTGCTCCTGCTCAGTTTGATTTTAATACCATTGTTAGCTATAAAAACAAGATAGAGGTAGGAGCAGGGTATCGTACGAATTCTTCGATTAATCTTTTGGCTGGGTTATATCTTTCGGATCACTTGCGTTTGATTTATAATTACAATCAAATGCTAAGAGATGCTCCCGTACAAACTACGCATGGTATTATTTTAAGCTATCGTTTGGGAACAGGTTTCAAAAATAGAGGGTTGGCCTCTAATTAAAGAGGCCAACGGTTGGTTCTAATGTTCAATGTATTTCATTTTAAGCGCATATTTAGTTAACCCGGCAACGTTTCTTACATTCAGTTTGCTCATTAGGTTTTTTCGGTAACTCTCTACAGTATGCTTGCTTAAGAATAATTGATCGGCAATTTCTTGTGTCGTAAATTCCTGTGCGATGAGCGTGATTACTTCCACCTCCCGTTGCGTTAGTTTTATGCTCTCTTTTTTCTTGTTGGATAGTTTGTTTTGAAGGTAAATATCTTTTATTTCTTTCGAAAAATATTTTTCTCCTTGTAGAATAGTTTGAATTGCTTTAAGAAGCTCTTCTTTTTCTGCATTTTTGGGAACGTATCCGTCAACATCATTTTCGATGAGGTCATCAATCATTTCAACATCGCTATGCATGCTCACCACCAAGGTTTTAATATGATGATTTTTCTCTTTAATGATCTTGTTTAACGAAATCCCATCCAGTTGTGGCATGGATATATCAGTGATGATGAGATCAATTTTCTCATCGGGATTAATTTCTAGGTATTTAGCGATATGCGAACCATCTTTACTGGATAACAAAACATTGTAATCATTTTCAGAATTAAGAATGCTTAATAAGCCATCTAAAAACATTTTATGGTCGTCAACAATAATCAAATTATATTTCATAAGTGGTTGGTTTGAGATTGTTAATTTCAATATTAATAATAGTCCCCCTGCCTTTTCTAGAGTCAATAATTAAAGATCCATAGACTTTTTCTAATCTACTTTTTATATTGACAAATCCTAATCCCTCGGCAATCTTTTGAATATCAAACCCAACTCCATCATCCTCAAAAATAATGTTTACAGTATCTTCTTTTGCCATGTTAATATGCAATTCAATACTGCTGGCTTCGGCATGTTTAATGGTGTTAGTAATAAGTTCTTGAATAATCATAAAGATTTCAATTTGTAATTCTTCACTAAGGTCATCAATTTCTTTTCTGGGATGTAAAGAGATGTGAGGAGTAATACTACTGGATGATCCAATTTTATCTAGGTATTCCTCCAGAACATCGCAAAACTTATTTTTTCCGAATCGTTTAGGAATGAGGTTATGAGATAGGTTTCTTACTTGTTGGTAGGTTTCGTCTATTTGATGATTGATAGCTCCGATTAAGCGCTTGTTCTTAATTTCGGGACTATTCAATTGTAACTTGATAGCAGCAAGATTGCCCCCGATACTATCGTGTAGCTCTTGAGCAATTCTTTTTCTTTCTTTGTCTTGCCCTTCTACACTTGCTTTGATTACTTCTAATTCCTGATCCTTAAGTAAAGAAGTAATCTTTTGTTGATTCACTTCTTTTTCTTTCACATTTAATTCGCTTTGGGTTTGCAGTTTCTGATAGTAGATCGCCAACAAACCAATGATAGGGATAAGAATGATCAAAAAAGAATACAAAATAATATTTTTGATTGTTTTTTGACGAGCAAGATTCAGTTCCTGTAGTTCCTGATCTTTTTTTAATAAACTAATCTCGTTAACTCTTTTTTCGGAAACATTTTGAAAAGCAAGAATTTGATTCTCACTTTCCTTTTTTTCTATTTCTTTTTCGAGTTTTAAATTTTTAATCGCTTCTTCCTGATTTTTTAGCTTTAGCTCACGATTGGTGTTTTCTATCTTCAGAATTTTTATTTCTCTTTCTTTTTGTAGTGTTTTGTGTTTGACTTCCAATTCATTCACTTCCTTGTCTTTGTCCAATGTTCTTATGGAATCCAAGATTTCGGTATATTGATCGCTGTAGTTGAGTGCTTTTTTATAATCATTTTGAAGGATTGCAATTTCTCGTAACCTGTAGTAGATTGTTTTTTGATTCTCTAATAGATTCAATGCTTTTGCTTTTTCCAAAGCTTCAAAGATCAATTGTTCACCTTCATCATATTTGGCCAGCAGACTCAGTATACGGCCTTTTTCGAGCTTACCCATCACTTCCATCCGTTGAAAACCATTATTTTCTGCGATTTCAATAGACTCACTTACGAATGTTAATGCCTGATTTAGTTTGTCTATCTTTTTGTAGTTGACTGCCAGATTGAACGAGATGGTTCCAATACAACTTTTTGTGTTATTGTTTCTACAAATTTCTAGTGCTTTTTCCAGGTAATTAATGGATTCTAAGTAGTTTTCTCTATATCCATAGATATTGGCGATGTTGACAAGGCATCCAAAAACCATTTCTTTATGTTCTTTGTACTCGCTACATTTTTTATAGAGATCCAAAGCAGTATCTAATTCTTCCGGCTTATTGGAAGAGTTCGTAATTCTATTGGCAAGACCAAAAGCATTGACATAATAAATACGCTTGTCATCATATTTTTGAGATATTTCAATACCTTTTAAGTACCATTTTTTTGCTTTGCTGTTAAGGCCTATCGATCCATTGATACTACCTAGCCAGTGATACGCCAATCCGTAGATGTTACTTCTTAGCGTGTCGTTTTCAAAATCTTTTAAGGCTAATACTCGTTTGGCGTGATAAATAGAGGAATCGATTTCAGATTTTTTATTAAAATAAGCAGTTAGTATGAGGTGTAAATCGGCTTTAAACCTTGTACTCCTTGCTTTTTTCGAATTCAGATGACTTCCAATTTTCTTATATACATCTTCATTATTTTTTCCGTTAATCGTACTATTTGTTAGAACCTGGAGTTTTTTAATGATCGTTCTTTCTTCTTTTTTATTATAATAGTTGGAAGCCTTGTCTTTGTTATCCATTTGAGCGCTAACTTCAGTAGAAAAAACTAAGGAAATAAGCAAAACGACTCCGATTGCAAAATTGAATGGAATTCTAGAAAATAGGATGTGGTTGGTTAGTGTTTTCAGGGGTTTATTAGTTTTTGTTCTTGCTTTTTTTGACTGGATTGTGTTTGGATTTCAATGTTAATAACGGTTCCTCTATTTGGTCTGGAGTCAATATGTAAAATTCCAGATATATCTTTTAATCTACTTTTTATACTAGAAAAACCTAATCCATTTTTTTGCTTTTCGGTATTGAACCCAATTCCATTGTCTTCAAAAATAATATTCAAATCGTTGTTTTCTCCCAAATTAATGTGTAATTCTACCTGGGATGCTTGGGCATGTTTAATAGTGTTAGTGATCAATTCCTGAATGATTTTAAAAATTTCTATATGAAGTTTTTCACTCAGGAGGTCAATTTCTTTTCTTGGGTACACGGCGATAGACAAATGGATGCCACTTGCATTACTGATTTTATTTAGGTATTCTTCAATAACATCACAGAAGTTATTTTTCTTAAATTTTTTTGGGATCAAATTATGAGAAAGACTTCTTACTTGCTGGTAGGTCTCATCGATTTGATGATTTATTCCATTCATATAAGATTTGTCCTTAACCTGAGGGCTATTCAATTGTAGTTTGATGGCTGCAAGATTACCTCCAATACTATCATGTAACTCTTGAGCAATTCTTTTTCTTTCTTTATCCTGTCCCTCGATACTTGCTTTGATGACTTCTAGTTCCTGATCTTTAAGTAAAGAATCAATCTTTTGTTGATTCACTTCTTTCTCTTTTATATTCAATTGACTCTGGGTTTGCAGCTTTTGATAATAAATAGCTAAGAGTCCAATAATGGGAATAAGAATGATCAAGAAAGAATACAAAATGATATTTTTGATTGTTTTTTGGCGGGCAAGATTTAATTCCTGAAGTTCTTGACTCTTTTTTAATAAGTTGATTTCATTCACCCTTTTTTCTGAAGCATTTTCAAAAGCTAAAATCTGATTTTCGGTCTCTTTTTTTTCGATTTCCTGCTCCAGTTTTAGATTTTTGATCGCTTCTTGCTGGTTTTTTACTTTAAGATCTCTATTCGAATTTTGAATCTTAAGTATTTTGATTTCTTTTTCCTTTTTTAAGGTTTCGTAACGAACCTCTAGTTCATTAATTTCTTCAATCTTTTGTAGTTTTACTATAGAGTCTTTAACCACAAAATACTGGGATAAATGGTGGAGCGCATTTTTATAATTTCCCTGATCGATGGCAATTTCCTTGAGATTGTCTAGAATGTTCAATTGGTGATCAAACAACCCTAATTCTCTGGCATGGTACAACGCTAAACTGTAGATCAACTCTGCGTCTTTATTATTTCCCATTTCCGAAAACACGTTCCCAATATTCATTCGCCCGATTAACTCTACACGACGTAAACCGATTTTGCTACTCACTTCTACTGTTTCTTCATACAAATCGATGGCGCGATCGTAGTGGCCTTGGTTTTGTGCATTAACACCTTGGTTGAGTAGTATAACAGCCAAAGCACTTTGGTTGTTTTTTTGTTGACTAAGTTCCTTTCCCTTTTGTAAGTATTTTTCTGCCGTTTCATAATCTTCGATATCCGAATAAATCATCCCGATATTGATATAACTTCCAAAAACGATTTCCTCGTCATCTTCATAGGTAATACACTCTTTAAAAAGCTCTAAAGCTTTTTTTAATTCTCCTGACTCGCTGTAGTTTAAGGCCAGTCCATGAGTATTGGTGTAGTACATGTCTACTTCGTTGTATTTTTGGGCTTCTTCTATTCCTTTGAGATGCCATTTTCTGCTTTCTTCAAACAGGCCTTGATTTTTATAATTGGTTCCAAGGATGCTATATGCGGTAGATCGGAATTTGGCCTTTGTAGAATCCGTACCTATACTATTATACTTTAAAGCTTCTTTTACATAAAAGTTTGAAGAATCGATCAAAGTTTGATTTCTGAAATGATACGCCAAGAGTAAAAGACTATTACTGGTAGCTTTCTCAGTTTTTAAAGATTTTCTAAGTTCATGCGCTCTCCTGTAGGCTCTGTCATACTCCTTATTATTAAACCATTCGAATGCCTCATTGATTAATCGATCTTCAAGCTCTTCTAGGGTGATTTCTTTAGGAACTTTCCCAAGACCATTAGCATCACTTTGTCCTGAAACCCAATGAATGCATCCAAATATGCCAATAATAACGTATCTGAGGATGAATTTAGTCATAAACAAAGATATTAATTCTGGAAGATCCTTCTATCCCTGAAAACAGGGAGTATTTGATAGAGAAAAAAGTGGTTGTAATATGGACATCATTAACAGAATAATTTGATAAGCATTGAAGATCTTGTTTTTTGATAACTACGGATAAAGCAAATACTGCTTTCTCATTTCCATATATTTTCTTAGGTCATCACTCCATGACTTTTTGATTTCGGTCACGCTTACTCCTTCCATGATTTGTTGTTGCAGTTTTTCTGTACCGGCATGGGCAGTAAAGGATTTGGTTTTGAAGAACTTTTCTTTGTCGGTTGAGTTTTTATAAGCGTTAACCAACCACCATAGATTGATGGCTTTGAGGCGTTTAGTTTTGGTTAAATCGTTTCCATAGCAAACTTCTCCCTGGTGTTTTGGATATTTAGCTCCAAAATTAGGTTTGGGGGTATAGGCAAAATCATACTTGTCTATAGTAAGATCCGGAGAACCGTATATCTGAAACTGAGTTTCGGTACCTCTTCCCGCATTGATGGTGGTTCCTTCAAAGAAGCCAAGACTGGGATATAGGTTGATGGCTGTATCATTGGGTAAGTTTGGCGAAGGTCGTATGGGCAAACTATATGAAGTGTTATGAGTATAATTTGCTACAGGAATTACGGTAATATTGCATTTTAGCTCATTACCTAACCAACCTTGTCCATTCGTCATTTTGGCATATTCTCCTATAGTCATACCATGAACCAGGGGAATTGGATGTATTCCTAAAAAACTAGTGTGTTCAGGTTTCATCGTTGGGCCATCGATATAGTGGGCATTGGGATTTGGTCGATCTAGAATCAATAAAGGAATATTGCTCTCTGCACAGGCCTGCATTACATAATGCAAGGTAGAAATGTAGGTGTAAAACCGAACTCCTACATCCTGAATATCGAAAACCATGATATCAATACCCGAAAGGGATTCTTTTGAAGGTTTTTTATTTTTACCATGCAACGAGATAATAGGTAATCCCGTTTTGATGTCTTTTCCGTCGGCTATTAATTCTCCTGCATCTGCTTTTCCTCTAAATCCATGTTCTGGAGCAAATACCTTCTTGATGTTTATATTTCTTGATAATAAGGTGTCTATCAGATGAATATAGTTCTTGTTGGTGATTCCTTCTCTAAAAATCACCGTGGTTTGATTTCCTACAATCCCTACTTTTTTGTTTTCAAGTATAGGGAGATAAGCCTCGGTCTGATTGGCTCCAACTAGTATTGGAGCTTCATTTTGTAGAGAGTCATTAACCACGATTTGATCAGATACAACCTCTGGATCAGAGGGAGATGAGGCGCCAGATCCCTTTTTTATTCCACTTATACAGGAAATAAAAATCAGAGAAAGGAATAAAAATGTATTTTTGAACCTATCTATCTTTTTGGAAGATGCATTTTTAATAAAAACCATAATTAAGCTTGAATTTCGAGTATTTTATCGCTAAACGCCTTATCAAAGGTAAGGAACATAAAAGTAGCATTTCGACTCCTATTGTAAAAATTGCGATTTCTGCCATTGCGATTGGTATGATTATGATGTTGATTACTGTAGCTACGGGGATAGGTTTACAACGTAAAATACGGGAAAAAGTTGCCGCTTTTAACGGTCATATCTTAATTAATAGCTTTGATAACAACAGTAGTGTAGAAACTTTGATCCCAATATCCACCAATCAAGATTTTTACCCAGACTTTGATGAAGTGGCAGGAATTGAGCATTTGCAAGGAGTAGCTACCAAAATTGGATTGATTCGTACAGAAACTGATTTTGATGGTGTTGTGGTAAAAGGTATAGGTAAGGATTACAATTGGGAACATTTTAAAGAATATATTATCGAAGGACGAATTCCTGATTTTACCAATACTCTAAATAATGAAATCCTTTTATCTTCCCATTTTGCGAATCGTTTGAAATTAGGGATAGGGGATAAAGCGATTACCTATTTTCTGAAAAAAAATGGGAGTTCTGCCTCTCGACCTTATATCAGAGCTTTTGAAATCGTGGGGATTTATAATTCAGGGTTTCAGGAGTTCGATGAGACCTATTTGTTTGCTGATATACGACATATACAACGCATGAACAAGTGGAAAGAAGATGAAGTAGGGAATTTTGAGGTGTATATTGATGATTTTGAAAAAATTGATGCCAAAGGACAGGAGATTTATGAAAATGTTCCTTCTACCTTAGATAGCCAAACCATTACCTTAAAGTATGCTACCATTTTTGAATGGTTAAAACTTTTTGATCTTAATATCATTGGTATTATTGCCATTATTATTCTGGTTGCAGGAATTAATATGATCACGGCTTTATTAGTGCTAATCCTAGAGAAAACACCTATGATTGGTGTTTTGAAAGCGTTGGGAGCAACCGACTGGACCATTAGGAAAGTGTTTCTATATAACGCAGCCTACCTTATTGCCATAGGGCTTTTTTGGGGAAATCTAATAGGAATCGGATTGCTTTGGATTCAAGATATCTATGGAGTGGTACACCTCAATCCTGAAACGTACTATGTAAGTACCGCACCGGTATACATTAATATTGGATATATCTTGTTGTTGAACTTGGGTACTATGATATTGTGTTTAATCATGTTGTTGATACCCTCTTATATTGTGTCAAAAATATCACCTACCAAATCGATTCGATTTGAGTAACCACATAAAAAAAGGAGGAACAATGTCCTCCTTACTCGATTTTTCTTAGTTGCTGGAAGTAAAATTCCAGACTTGTCCTATGGTGACTCCTTGTTTGTTGTCTTTTACGACCACTCTCCAATAGTATGTTGTGCTTGGCGATATAGTGATATCGATGGATGTAGTTGTTAAATCTGCTGTTAACAGCGTAGGAGGGTTGGTTTCTCCCAGGTAAACATCATAGGTCAATGGATCACCATCGGTATCTGACGCATTCCATTGTAAAGTAGTTGTGGTACCTGTTACAGTCGATCGTAATGCAGGAGCGACTAATTCGGGAACAAAAGGAATGGAATTAAATCCAGGTTCTGGTTCGGTAAAGAACGATTGTACTTCATAATAAGGGCTTTCGTTACCATCGTTATCCGTTGCTTTTACTCTCCAGAAATATACAATCCCTTTTTCGAGGGTAAAGGTGACCGAAGTTTGTGTGGTATTTGCTGAAAACAAGATTTCCTCGAATGTAGGCTGAGATGAAAGTTCGATCGTATATGTAAAAGCAGTGGTAATATCTGATGTGGATGGATCCCACTCAAAATTAAGATTGAAATTAGTACAAGTTAAATTGTTGGTAGGAAATACCATTTCAGGAATCGATGGGATGGCATTGATATCTGATGGATTATCCACACGAATACTGGTAGTATCATCTCCGCTACAGGCAAATAGCAAGATTGATGTACATAAAGTGATATATAGTTTTTTCATTATATGGTCTTTAAATGGTTTTAAAATTGTTGTAATTATCAGAAGAAGTCGAAACTATTGGTAATGTGAGTTTCGACTCCACCTGATTTTAGAACAAACTATTCTTTAATAATTTTGAATGTTTGTGAAACCCCGTCTTCTACAGTAACAAAGTAGATCCCGGCAGGAAGGTTTTCCATCGGTAATTGTACTCTGCTACCCACAACGTTATATACTTTTGATGAAACCATAGTACCCAACGTATTGTGAATGCTTACTGTTACCGAACTAGACTCAAATTTTGGTAGCGCCATAGTTACATTTGCTTTGGTAGGGTTAGGGAATACACTCATTTGATCGAATGGATTGATTGTAGTAGATAGTTTCCCTTCACAAGCTACGCTTGAAGTCACTTCAATTTTATCACCATTTTGAGCATTGATCAAGAAGCTGTTACTATCATATTCACCCACAAATTGATCATTGAGCATCACTGTAAATGGAGCTGTTCCCGTTTCGATCTCTACAAATACTTGTTTGTTATTTGCTCCATTACTTACTGTTGTTTTTCCATCCAGGATTGGAGCTTCGTCAATTTCCATTTCAAAACATTGTTCGCAATTGGCAAAACCATTAATGCGGATACATACTGGGTACTTTCCTGGAGCTAAATCTGTGATCAGTAAACGAGAAGTGAAATTGTACGTCTCGTTATTTACGGTAGCCACATAGTCTAAGTTGGCTACGGTATTGATCAATATATTTCCGTTGTTTTTGTCCGCACAAGTTTCACTCGAAGTTTGTATTTGGAAGTTATCAATCGGCAGATCAGCAAGTGGACAACCTTCGACAACAGTTAGTACTTGTTGTACATCGTTGGCAGGATTCCAATTACTATCACCTGCCTGGCTAGCTGTAATTGTTGCGGTACCAATACTGATGATCGTTACTGTATTTCCTGTTATTGTGGCTACCGAAGGATCAGAACTAGTATACGTTATCGCTAATCCCGAAGAAGCTGTAGCATTCAAATTAAAATCTGGGCCATCAACAACCACGGTGTCTAACGTATCAAATGTAATGGTTTGATTGGCTTTATCTACCGTTAGTAGTTGCATTACGTCAGCTGCTGCCGTATAATTATCATTTCCAGTTTGAGAAGCTGTAATTGTCGTAGTACCAGCACCCACAATGGTTACCGTATTTCCAGAGATAGTGGCTACCGATGGATTTGAACTCGTATAGGTCACTGCCAAACCTGATGATGCTACCGCATTCAGATTAAAGTCTGGATCTCCAAAAGTAACGTTGCTAAGTGGTCCAAAGGTAATTGCCTGAGATACCTGAGTAATTGCAAATGTATTGTCTACAAAACTCAATGCATAATTATTACCTGCTGTTACACTTCCTAATTGGATGGTGTAGCCACCTACATCTTCACCTACAGTTCTGGAAAGACTTCCTGAGAATGTATCTCCAAATTGCAGCACTCCAGCTGTAAGTTGATAGGTCAATACTGGATCCGTTGTTCCAAAGATTTTGCCTGCCGGATCAGCAGTAATTTCAAGAGCTCTTTGCCCGATAGTCAGATCGTTTGACACAAAAGAAATATTGTAATTGCCACCAGCAGTTACCGTTCCTTGTTGTATCGCATAATTACCTACATCTTCTCCCGTAACTCTGGAAAGATTTCCAGATAAGGCATCACCAAATTGTAGTGCCCCATTTGTAATTTGATACGTTAATGCAGGATCAACATCTCCATATGTTTTAGTTTTACTATCCGCTGTTATTTCTAACGATATAGGAGTAATGCTAAGATCATTACTTACAAAACTGATGGTATAATTTGCATTAAGAGCAACACTTCCTTGCTGTATCGCATAATTACCTGCATTTTCACCGGTTACACGTGTCAAACTACCAGTAAATGCATCTCCAACGACTAAACTACCAGCCGTAATTTGATACGTTAATGCTGGGTCTGCATCACCATAAATCTTTGTTTTAGCATCAGCTGTGATTTCTATAGCTCTTTGTCCAATAGTAAGATCATTACTGATATAAGTTAGGTTATAATTACCTGTCAGTGCCAAAGTTCCCTGGTTGATGGCATAATTTCCTAAAGTTTCTCCCGCTACACGTGTTAAATTTCCGGTAAAGGCATCACTAAACGCTAGGGAACCACTGGTAATTTGATAGGTTAGGGCAGGATCAGCATCACCATATGCTTTATTCAAAGCATCTGCGGTCACCTCGATAGCTCTTTGACCGATCGTAAGATCATTGTCCACATAAGTTAGTATATAATTTCTACCAGCACTTAAGGTTCCTTGGTTAATCGCATAAGTACCTACATTTTCGCCTGCAGCTCTAGATAAAGCACCTGTAAACGCATCACCAAATTGTAAAGCACCATTAGTAATTTGATAACTTAACGTTGGATCTGCATCTCCATATGCTTTAGATTGCGCATCAGCCGTTACTTCGATAGCGCGTGGTAGAATTTCCAGAAAGGTAGAGTTAGGAAACATAAACGTAACTTGATATGAAGATTCACCACCATTGGTAGAGGTAATGTCAGCACTCAAACCTGATCGAAAACGGTAATTTCCTATATCTTCTCCTACTTCTCTAAAATTACCAAACACTTCTATAGTATCATCAAAGGCCAATGACCCTGCGTTGATTATAAAAGGCACAGCAAGTACCGGATCAGGATCCCCATAGGTTTTTTGTACGGTTCCGACTGGTAATACTCTAATAAAACGAGTATCTATTCTAAATGTGTTATCAACAAAAACAAGATTGTAATTTGCATTTAGTGCTAAGGATCCTTGGGTAATTGCATAATCTCCTCTAGCTTCACCAGTAGCTCGGGATAATGCTCCTGAAAATGCATCACTACCAGCCAATGATCCACTGGTAATCTGGTACGTCAATGAAGGGTCTACATCACCGTAGGTTTTGGTTTGTGCATCTGCAGTAACTTCAATTGCTCTTGCAGTAATTGTAAGGTCATCACTTACAAAACTGACAGCATAATTTGCGTTTATTCCTAAGGTACCTTGATTAATAGCATATGTACCTACATTTTCTCCAGCAACACGAGTCATGATTCCGATAAATGCATCACTTCCTACTAGATTCCCTGATGTAATCTGGTATGTTAATGCAGGATCAACATCACCGTAGGTTTTAGATGTAGCATCAGCGGTAACTTCGATTGCTCTTTGACCTATAGTAAGATCATTACTAACATAACTTAGGTTATAATTTGCATTCAGGGCTACGGTACCTTGATTAATGGCATAGCTTCCAACATTTTCTCCAGCAACACGAGTTAAACTTCCTGTAAATGCATCACTAAATACTAATGAACCACTAGTAACCTGATAGGTTAATGCCGGGTCGGCATCTCCATAGGTTTTGTTCAATGCATCGGCAGTAATTTCTATAGTTCTTTGACCAATGGTAAGGTCATTACCAACATAGGTCATTGCATAATTGCTTCCGGCAGATAGAGTTCCTTGCTGAATAGCATAAGTTCCTACGTTTTCACCTGTTACTCTTGAAAGATTTCCTGTAAAAGAATCACTAAATTGTAATCCCCCAGATGTAATCTGATAGGTCAATGTCGGGTCTGTATCTCCATAGGTTTTAGACATTGCATCAACAGTGATTTCGATTGCTCTTTGACCAATTGATAAGTCATTTGATACAAAGCTTAGGGTATAATTACTACCTGCACTTACTGTTCCTTGTTGGATTGCGTAAGTTCCTGCATCTTCACCCAGTACTCTGGTTAAACTTCCTACAAATACATCACTGAACTGTAGTGAACCCGAAGTAATTTGATAGGTTAAAGCTGGATCTGGATCGCCATAGGTCTTGGACTTTGCATCAGCCGTGATCTCAATTGCTCTTTCATTGATGGTGAGGTTATCAGATAAGAAAGTCACATTATAATTACTTCCTAGACTTAAAGTACCTATTTCTATGGCATAAGTTCCCGCATCTTCACCGGTTACTCTGGTTAAACTTCCTGTGAAAGCATCACTAAATTGTAATGCCCCAGAGGTAATTTGATAAGTTAATGCCGGGTCTGCATCACCATAAATTTTAGATTGAGCATCAGCAGTAACCTCAATTGCTCTTTGACCAATGGTTATGTCATTAGATTCAAAAGTGATGTTGTAGTTTACTCCAGCGGTTACAGTACCTTGTTGTACTGCATAGGCACCTACATTTTCTCCTGCAACACGTGATAAATCTCCTGATATGGCATCACTACCTAGAAGTGCACCTGAAGTAAGTTGATACGTCAATGCCGGATCTGTATCACCATAGGTTTTACTTTTTGCATCGGCAGTGAGGGTAAGCGCTATCTGGTTGATTGTAAAATCTTCTTCATTACGTCCTCTATAGGTTGGGTCAGCAGCATCTACTTCTGCTACTATGGTATAATTTCCGGCATCTGTTGGAGGTGTTGCAGATGGTCCATAGGTATTACCATCAATATCTTCTCCGTCATACATAACGGTGTATGTTGGAGTCACATCAATTCCGTTCACATCTTTTATACTAACAATATCTACTCCTTGGGTGTTTCCGTTATACGTAACATTAAGATCTGCAGGATCAAAGGTAAATGTTACCAATGTTTTGTCCTGAATGGTAAGTATTTGATGAGTAACTCCTGCAAAATTAGGATCAGCCACATCTACCTGCGCGGTAACTTGATATTCTCCTGCAAATGTTGGAGGAGTCAAACTTTGAGAGTAAGAAGTTCCATTGATTCCTCGATAACTAATATTTACGGTTGGAGTTGGGGTAGCCGCTACCCCCGGACTGGTTTCAATGCTACTAATGGTAACCGGTTTTGGAGTACCATCAAAAGGTTGTGTAAGATCGGCTAGGTTAATGGCTACTAGTGTCTTATCAGTTATCGTCAGGATTCCATTGTAATTAATGTTGTAGTTAGGAGATTCCCATGAGTTTACAAAAACAGTATAGGATCTAGCTTCTGTAGGCGGTGCTTCATCATACACGGTACTAAAACCGGGGTCAATGTCATACAAAATTCTTAAAGGAATATTTTCACCCGATAATCCAGTTGCGTTTACATCAAAAGTTTTAGGAGTGCCGTCAAAAGCTTTTATCTGTGGATTATCAGGATTAATGGCAATACCATATTGCGAAATGTTAAAATTAGCTGTTACCGATCCAAAGAAGTTTGGATCAGCTTCATCTACAGAAGCAGTCACCCTATAAAAACCAGCATTGGTTGGTGACGTTGTTGAAGGACCATATGGGTTACCTAGAAAATCATTACCAGAATATACATAGTTCAGTGCTGGTGCCGGTGTAGCAGCACTACCGGTATTTGTTACCACTATACTTGAAACATCTATAGGGTTTCTTGGATTGCCATTATAGGGAGTATTAAACAAATCGAATGGATCTAAAGTAATGGTTACTTGCTCTTTACTGGTAATGGTAAAGGTTCCTGTTTGTAATTGTAGGGTATAGTCTCCTGTTGTTGAAATGATCTCTCCTTCATCTCCAAATGGACCTTCTCTTCCTATACAAACTCCGGGGGGGCACACACCTAAACGGTCAAAACTTGCAGGTGCCTGTGCTGTTTGATCAATCGATATTATATATGTACCTTCTGTTTCGCCAGGTTCTCTTGTCAAAGGAACCCAAATTTTATCTCCTGAATTCAATTGACCGCTAGTTAATGAATAAGTCAATGCTGGATCTGCACTTCCTAAAGCTTTTATAGCATCAACAGCAGTAATTTCTAAATCAGAGTCATTATTAACCGTTATTGTGGTGCTGGCAGGTACTATATTATAGTTTGTGTCATCAGGAACAAATCTGGCATATATACGCTGGTTACCAGGTGTGGTTAAAGAAGTTACTCCCGAAGTTATGCGCTGTGAGAATGTATTGTTAAATGAATTATAAAATCTATAATACTCAAAAGCACCGGGTACATTTGCCGATGCATTTAGGTGCGCACTATTTAAAGGCTCACCGACGTTAATATTTGGAGGAGTGTTCCAGGTGATAACAGGATTTCCTTTTACAATATTTACACTATAATCCTCGGAAATTCCTTGATAAATACCATCTGCAGCTACGGTAACTCTAACGGTAGTAGTTCCTATGTTACCTGGAGTGATGTCGCTTCCTACTAGAGATGCACCTGTGGTATCGTTTACTAAGCTATATGAAATAGCTCCTGTACTGTTTGTTATAGCACTTAAAGTTGTTGCACCACTACCATAAGCTAAGGTTGGAGCAGTCAAGTTAAGTCCTAATGTAGATTGTGAAAACGTATATCCCGTTTGTTGGTACACAAAACCACTACTGCAATCTGAAAGTCCATAGATAGCAAAATAATATGGTGTTCCTTCCGTAAGTCCTGTTATCGTTACATTAGGAGTCGTTAATCCTGAATATATAATTTGCTCTCCACCTGCATATGCTGGATTTCCTGCGGGTATAGGTGTTCCATCTGCTATTGGCGAGAAACTGTTTACTGTATTCATTTTAATCACATATCTTTTAGGAGCATTAACCGTTGCTGCAGAAGCTGTAAAAGAATCAATATTCATTGATGTTGCATCTACATTACTTACTACTGCATTAGAGGCTAGTTCTGAAGCTATACCACAAGTGGTATTTTGACTATAAACACCTGTAGGGAAAAAATAATATACACCATTACATAATTTATAATTAACCGCAGCAAAATAATAGGTAGTATTTGGAGATAATCCAGTAGTGGTAACACCAAAACCTGTAGCTGCACCAGTGTAAATTACAGATTGACCGGTTTTGCCAGAATAATTGGTACTTGCAGTTGGAAAAGAAGCCACTGGTAGTGTGGTGGGCAATGTAAAGTTGTTGGTATCACTGACATAAATAATTTTACCATCAGCATTGTTATTCCCTGTAAAATTAACTACTCTTATTGAGTTTTGAGATGTTGTATTTTCTGCTAGTAAATAAATACCTGCATTACTATTTGGTGGTGAACATATGGGAGTTATTGAAGAAGAAACTCCTGTAGCTTCAAAATAATAGGTGCCACCACATAAAGTAGCTGTATAAACTTTAAAGAAATGTTCAACATCTGTCGTTAACCCTGTGATTAATTCATTCGGTGTTGCAGCATCTCCAGCATAAACAACTTGTTCTCCGCCACCATAAACCGAATTTGCTATTGGCAGTAAAGTTCCAGTTGTAGGCGCTGTAAAACTATTCGTGGTATTTGCTTTTACCACATATCGAGTAGAAGGTCCTGTTGTTCCAGTAATTGAACTTATAAAAGCTGAACTTTCATTATTGGCTGATAGCTCTAAACTAGTAGCTGTTGTAGGTGTCGCACCACAAGTAGTCACCGTAAATACATTTCCCGCATTTAGTTTTAAATTTCCTCCACAATCAGCATAATTAAAAACTTTTACATAATATGTTGTATTGGCAGTAAGTCCAGTAACAGTTACATTAGGTGTGAGTGAATTTCCGACATATACTGTTTGCTCACCAGATCCTGAATAAGCAGTACCATCGGCCGTTGGATAATCGGTTCCACTGGTTGGGTCTGTAAAACTATTTATGGTGTTTACTTTAATCAAAGATATATTTGAACTACCTCCGATACCAGTTATGGTAAAATCAGTTTCAGTTGGATCTGTGGATAATATGGAAGCTAAACCAGGTACATCACATCTTGGAAATCTTACCCTATAACTATAACCTCCAGATCTACCTCCACCAACTCTTATTAAATAGTATTGATTTGATGCTCCATAACTCAAATTCATTGCCCGGTTAGATTGATCTGTACCAGGATGAATAAGGGTGTTGGATACTAGAGGTCCATCATAGCTGCCAGTTCTTGTTTCTAACCATACCTCTGGTTGCATTGATCCACTATTGGATTGCACTGCCATTCCTACAAAGCCATTTGAAAATGGAGATCTTCCGATTCTCCAATAGTCTTCATCGGATCCTACTACAGTACCTCCACCAATAATAGTAGTTGTATTTACATTGGCAACTGTAAGTGTTTGAATTCCGCTGTCGGTTGTAATATTGTTAGGTTCTGTTTCTGTAGCAAAATCAAATTGTGCATAAGAAAAAGTAGTTATCAGAGAACACAAAACTGTTAAAAGAAGTATCCTTGATCTTTTGTTAATTTCTTGATAAATATCGGGCAAAAGAAATTTCATAATGAAAAGGTTTATTAAAAGTTGAAAATATTGTTACATAACAAACTCAGGTATGGAGCATACTTGAATTGGATTTTGATACTATTTGATATGGATGAACTAAGAGCCAGTATGAATACTATTGCTCATTTTTGTTGGTAGAAAAAACCAACATACTTTTAGAAGATTGAACCATATGGTAGGTTGATCGTAGGAATAGTAGTTTTTTTTCATAAGATTAGGGGTCTTAGTTCATATTTTGCTTGATCAGTACATTTTAATACGGCTGTCTAATAGGTATACAGTTAAGTTTGAGGATACCCTATTTTTGTAGGTAACTTTTTTTAATTTTTTTTGTTTTATCCTTTTATTGGGTATTTCTGAAAGTAGTAATTAGTAGATTTTATGAAGAAAAAAACACCCCTTAGAATTACTTCTAATGCTGGGGTGCTTTTGAAAATTTTAATCTTTTACAACTCTTTTGGTTATGACCTCTGTAATTGTGGTAATCTTAACTAAATACACTCCAGAGGATAAATGAGATATATCAAATCGATTTTCCTGTGTTTGAAATACCTTTTGTCCAGATATAGAGTAGAGTTCTGTTTGTTGGATACCCTCTCCTTCGATGATCACCAGTCCAGATGTAGGATTAGGATATAAGGAAAAAACCGCGGGAGGGTCTGGATCTATGGTTATTACAGCATAGGGTAACTGATGAAACCCTTGTGTGAGTATAACATCCTCGGTGTGGATCGTATTTATTGCTATTTCACCCAGTGTGTAGTCCAACAAGATTCCATTACCCACTAGAGTAGTTCCTGCAGCACCAATCACTTGTCGTTCTATGCTTTGTGCTTGTAGCTGTACTCCCAGGAATATGGCTACGATAAATATGTACGTTTTCATAAGCATGGGATTACACATTAAAATCTACTAATTAAATATCCGCTAAAACCACTTTCAGATTGTATACTCCAGTCGGTATCAGCACTAGAATTGGCGATTACATTTACCTTTTCTCCAGCATTCAATTTCATCACACCACTTACGGCAAGGGTATGAAAATCAGTACCCGCATCTCCTTCAGCGATAGCATGCATACCGTTTTCTAAACTCACTTTGTTTTGAACCCCAATCAATAATCTAAAGTGCCCTGAAGTTACTCCATCAAAACGAACCTGGGCCGAGAAGAAGTACAATCCATTTACAGGAGCAGTGAATGTTCCTGTTGACTCGTCAAAATGGTTTCCATTATCATGTAAATTGGTTACTGTGGCATCACTAGTTCTCCAGGTAGGAACCTGAACAAAGCTTCCAGCACCACTTAGTACTAGCGTTCCATCCAAATCAGCAGAGAAGCTTGGTAAATTGGTTACGGTTAAAGCAGAAGTCGTTACCGAGTTCGCATTAACATCATTACTCCAACTATGATTACCACTACCATCTGTAGTTAAGATATCACCGTTATTTCCTCCTGCAGGAAGTTCAATTTCGTTGGTAGGATCTGCATCCAAATCATTTACATTATCGTTTACCCAACTATAGTTTCCACTTCCATCGGTACGTAAAATTTGTCCGTTAGTTCCTCCGGCAGGTAATTCAATTTCGTTGGTAGGATCGGCATCCAGATCATTTACGTTGTCATTTACCCAACTGTAGTTCCCACTTCCATCAGTTCGTAAAATTTGTCCATTAGTTCCTCCAGCGGGTAGCGTGCTTCCGCTAGAAACGGTAGACCATGCAACATTTCCAGATCCATCAGTAGTCATCACCTGGTTAGCCGTTCCATCTTGTGCAGGTAATGTATAAGCTGCGCCAGCTCCTGCATTATCTCCATCTATGGTTAATGATCCATTTAAGGTAGCATTACCATTTTTTAATATCGTTAAAGCATTTGATTTGTCTGTCGCAGAAGTACCGTTCCCTATCTCAAACAATGGGTCTGTAGCTACCCAGGAATTACTTGTTCCTCCTCCAATGTTATAGCGACCTAATGCAAAAGAATTTTGTGATTCTGCATTGGTAAAAAAACCAGTAGATGTTGCATTTACCCCCAAAGCAGTAGTCCCTCTTCCTAAGGCCACAGAAGCTCGGCCGGATGCAGTTGAACCGTATCCGATTGCTGTAGAACTTGTAGCAGAGGCTGTGTTGCTTTCTCCCGCCGCAAATGATCGATATCCAGAGGCGATATTACCATAACCTATAGCAGTTGCATACGTATTAGAAGCTTCGACGGCATCTCCTATAGCAATAGAATTGTTTCCAGAAGCTATTACTCGTTGTCCAAGGGCTACCGCATATGTGCCTGTGGCACCACTATTGGTACTCGCAAATTCTGAAATACTTAAATCAACAGCATTATCTCCTATATCTCCATAATGGGCTGGATCTCTTCCTACAAGTCTCCATCCTCTATTACTCCCTTCTGTTATTTGTTCTAACCCTGTACTAGAACTTGAGGCAGTATTCGTGATCCATGACACATTTCCTGCCCCATCTGTACTCATGATCTGATTGGCCGTACCATCTTGAGCGGGTAGGGTATAGGCTGCACCCGCTCCATTGTTATCTCCATCAATAGTCAATTGTCCGTTAAGTTGGGTGTTCCCGTTTTTGCGCATAACCAGCGCATTGGTTCTATTGCTATCATCAATTCCGTTCCCGATAATGAATAAAGGATCTGTAGCAACATAAGCAGCATCGTTTCCGTTTACGAATTCACTAAATAATCCAATGGTATGTTGTCCATAACTGGTAGATTGAGTCCCACGACCAATACCTACCGCATAATTACCCGAAGTACTGTTGTTTGCTCCTAATGAAATGGAAGCAAAACGAGAGGACAAATTGTTGAATCCTGCAGAGAAAGCGTTTTCTCCTCCAGAGTTGTTATAAGTACCAAAGGCTGTTGCAGCTGTGCCCTGTACAAGATTTCCTCGACCCATAGCTACAGAAAAATCACCTGAATTACCCTCATCCCAATCTCCGGCAAATCCATCGGATGCTATAGCACTACCGGCTCTGAATGAACCTTTACTCTTATCAAAATACATTCTGATATCATCCGCTGTACCTCCTATATCATTTAATTGCGAGCTTCCAAATACAAAATCATCGGTTGCGATTGTACCGTTAGCATTGCTTGTTACATTATTGGTTGTAGAAAATGCTAAAGTTGGTGCAGTTGGTAAGTTTATCCATGAAGCTTGTCCGCTTCCATCTGTTGTCATCACTTGGTTAGCGGTACCATCTTGCGCAGGCAAAGTGTACGATGAACCTGCTCCTTGGTTGTCTCCGTCGATGGTTAATTGACCATTCAATGTAGTATTTCCGTTTTTAAGCATGACCAAAGCATTGCTTTTATTCGAAAATGTACCATTACCAATTACAAAAAGTCTATCGGTTGCAACAGCAGCGTTAAGGTTTCCGTTTACAGGGTTATTATAATATCCAATGGTAGTTTGTCCATAACTATTGGCTTCATTATTTCTTCCAAGCGTTAATGCAAAAGTACCGGCTACTTGATTACTGGCTCCGAATGCTCCTGCATACCCTCCTGTAACTGTATTACCATTACCCATAGCGTATCCTGTTTCACCAGTTACTTCATTATATCGTCCAAGCGAAACAGATCCTTCTGTAGTGGCTATTGGAGATAATCCCATAGCGACAGAACCAAATCCGATGTTAGCTTCATTCCATTCGTTTCCTGAGGTACCATCAGCTGGATCTTCAAAAGCAAATCCGGCTCTAAAAGCACCTTTGCTTTTATCGAAGAAAAATCGTGAATTATCATCCATACTACCTGCAACATTATCTAATTGCGAACTACCAAATACAAAATCATTTATGGCAATAGTACCATTAGTATTGCTGGTTATGTTAGCAGCTGTGCTAAATGCACCTTGTGAATCCGTTATCCAGCTGTAATTGCCAGATCCGTCAGTACTTAGTACCTGTCCGTTGGTTCCCCCAGTAGGTAATTCAATTTCATTAGTAGCATCTGTATCTCCGTCGTTTACATTATCGTTTACCCAGCTGTAGTTTCCACTTCCGTCGGTTACCAATACCTGTCCGTTAGCTCCTCCAGTTGGTAATTCAATTTCGTTGGTAGCATCAGTATCTCCATCGTTTACATTATCATTTACCCAGCTGTAGTTTCCGCTTCCATCGGTTACTAATACTTGTCCATTGGTTCCACCTGTTGGTAATTCAATTTCGTTGGTAGGATCTGCATCTGCGTCATTTACATTATCGTTCACCCAACTATAGTTTCCGCTTCCATCGGTTACTAATACTTGTCCGTTGGTTCCTCCGGTTGGTAATTCGATTTCATTGGTAGGATCGGCATCAGCATCATTTGTATTATCGTTTACCCAGCTGTAGTTTCCGCTGCCATCGGTTACTAATACCTGTCCGTTGGTTCCTCCAGTTGGTAGTTCAATTTCGTTAGTAGGATCTGCATCTGCGTCATTTACATTATCATTCACCCAACTATAGTTTCCGCTTCCGTCGGTTACTAATACCTGTCCATTGGCTCCACCGGTTGGTAATTCAATTTCGTTGGTAGGATCTGCATCTGCATCTGTGGTATTATTAGGGTCAATCCAACGGTAATTCCCATTTCCGTCTGTGGCTAAAATTTGTCCGTTGGTGCCACCGTTGGGGAGTTCGATCTCATTATTAGGATCTGAATCCGGTCCATTTGCGGCATAATTGGCATAAGGCACTGATAAAATAGGAGAGGAGCCAATAATGGCATAGGCATCTCCACCTGTTGTATCTACCGCTACTTGTAACCAGTAATCTTGAGACCTCCATGCGATTGCTCCAAAATTATCTGCAGTTGCTCCTTGGCCAATGGCAAGAGCAATTACTCCTTGAGCGTTTGAAGTCACTCGATGTGCTTCCTGATAAATATTATTTCCATTAGCATCTCCTTGCAAAATGGTAATTTGGATACCAATGGTTTGATTGATCATTGGATTCCCCGAAGCATCTCTAATTACTGCCTGGTAGTTAAAAGATTGAGAAAATCCTTGTTGCGCAATAAGTAATAGTATAACGGTGGTTAACCATTGTACATATTTTTTTGCGAATGTGTTTTGGGTCGAATTGTAATTTGCATCCATATACGTAGGGTTATAGCATTTACTTTATTTTGGTTTATAGTAGTACAGCTATGTTTTGGGATACCCTATTTTTATTTTTAATTTTTTCTGGATACATGGTTTTTATGAGTGGATATAAATAAAAAACCACCCATAAATGAGTGGTTTTTATATGCCGTTGTTTAGAATTTAGGTCATCATGATTTCCCCCTTATTCTGCTCTGAAATTCCAAACACGGCCAATGGCTACTCCTTGTTGATTATCTTTGGCAATTACCCTCCAATGATAGGTTTTACCAGCTTCAATTTGAACATCCAAGGTGCTAACCTCCAGATTTTCTGCAACTAATTGCGGAGGGTTGGATTCGCCAAAATAAACATCAAACACTAATGGATCCCCATCATTGTCTGTTGCATTCCAATCTAATGTGGTTTGCGATCCCGAAACTGTTGATCCAGGCACCGGTGCTACGGCTACCGGAGAGTTTGGGATGGCATTTACGCCTGCTTCGGGCTCTGTAAAGAACGTTTGCGTAGGCGTATATCTACTTTCATATCCTTTATTATCAATCGCTTTTACCCTCCAGAAATAGGTGGTTCCTTTTTCAAGATTGAAAACAATGCTGGTTTGACTTGTATTGGCAGCAAAAAGTATGTTCTCAAAAGTTTCATCTTGAGCAATATCAATAAAATAAGTCACTGTATTCCTGTTAAACGCTTCGGATGTTTCCCATTGAAACTCCAGATTGAAGTTGGTACATATTAAATTATTACCAGGGAATATCAAATTAGGAAGCGATGGTATTACATCGATGTTGATAGGGTAGGCAACACGTACTACCTCTTCATCTTCTTCTGGGTTGCAAGCCCATAATGATAGAATACTAAGTATAGTGATATATATTTTTTTCATGGTATCTATTTTTAATCTTGTTATCGTTAATTTTTTGAAATGATTGATAGTATTTTAGCACCATCAGACCAGGAGAATTGCAAGGGTAGACCAATTCAATTGCTCCTGGTGATGACAACTCTCATACTCTAATTTTTAATCACTTTAAAGGTTTTGGGAACTTCATTATCAATCTGGATAAAATAAATTCCAGTTGGTAATTCTTGCATAGGGAGTACAACTTGACCTCCTACTACGCTATACTGTTGAGAAGAAACAGTCATTCCTAATGCATTTCTTACACTTACAGAAATGCTGTTTTTACCAATTTCAGGCCATGTAATGGTTACTTGATCACGAGTCGGGTTTGGAGAAAGCGTAACGTTTTCAAACAAACTACCGTCGATTTTTGAGGTTAATTTTCCTTCGCATTCCAAGCTTGAAGATACTTCAATAGCGTCTCCGCTTTTTGCATTGATGACAAAGTTGTGAGTTGGATATTCCCCTATAATCTCATTATTGATCATTACAGTAAATGGAGGTGTTCCTTTCGCAATATTCACTTGTACTTGTTTATTAAAACTATTTGCATTAGTAACAGAGGTTTCTCCAGACATCACTATACCTTCTTCTATAGCGAGTTGGAAACACACTTCACAATTGGGTTCTCCGTTAACGATGAAACATACTGGGTAGTTTCCAGGAGCTAGATCTGCTACTTCCAAAGTTGAGGTAAATGGATATTGTTGTCCATCGATAGTTGCGATGTAATCCCCAGATATAATGGTAGTCACAGCAATAATTCCGTTGTTTTTACCTGGACAAGTCTCGCTTGAGGCTGCAACCTGAAAGTTATTTTCTGGTAGCGTATCGATAGCACAACCAGCTACTATTACCGTACGTGTAACAGGAGTAGCTACATTACCAGAAGGGTCAACCGAGTTATAAGTAATCGTATATGTTCCTTCGGCATTGATAAATTGCGAAAGATCAATAGTCACTTCGGTACCGTCATTGGTGGTAGCACCTAATTCAACATATGCCTCCCCAGGCCCAATCATTTGAGGATTTTCTCCTAACAGTGTAATTACAGGAGCTGTAGTGTCAACAACCTCGATAGTTCGGGTCACTTCAGCATCA
Organism: Aquimarina sp. AWH4_224; assembly: GCF_056160245.1. Taxonomy (NCBI): domain Bacteria; kingdom Pseudomonadati; phylum Bacteroidota; class Flavobacteriia; order Flavobacteriales; family Flavobacteriaceae; genus Aquimarina; species Aquimarina sp. AWH4_224. Next base: position 25,391 of record NZ_JBSWWU010000018.1, read on the forward strand.
TTACAAGAGTCATCGGTTGCATTATATCGAATAGTATAAGTTCCTACAGCATCCACAAAATTATCTGTGTTGATTACAACAGTCGATCCATCATCCGTAGTTGCTCCTAATTCTGTATATCCATCTCCTAGCTCAATAACTTGAGGATCAACACTAATTAATGTGATTACAGGAGCAGTTGTATCTACAGTCTCAACTCTTACATTGGCTGTTTTACTTGTAGTATTACCATTTGCATCTGTAACTGTAAGTGTAACTACGTTATCTCCTTTGTTACTACAATCTAAGGTACTTGGGGACACTTCAACAGTATCAATACTACAATTGTCAAAAATATCGTTGGCAGGTACAAAAGCAACATAATCGTTGGTAGTTGTCCAAACTGATTCATTTCTTCCTGGAACTACAATTGCTTCTGTTCCATCAATATTCTCTATTCCTTGAGTTTTATCGTTACCGGCATCAAAAGTGCTGGTTCCATGAATTTCAATTCGATTAGACCCTTCAAATAACTTGATTTGCGTAGTTGTAGCATCAGGGGTCGTGTCATAATAATGAACTGCATCAAAGTCAATAATGGCAATACGATTTGGAGCTGTTCCAATAGTAGTGTATCTTATAGTACCACCTTCTTCAGGATTAATATCGGTCCAATCGTAGGCAATCAGATTATTCGGTTCATTGGTGTCGGGTAAGGTTTGTCCACTGCAACAACCATCATCTTGATTATCAGAAAAAGTAATAAATCCATTAGATGAAATATAAAATTCGGTGTATAAATTACCATAAAAACCAAATTCAAATCCGATAGGTAGTGCCAATGATACTTCATCATCTTCAAGAGTTACTAAGGTTCCTGTGGCACTAATATCCACACGATCAAACGTGCCAGAAGTCTCTACAGTATAATCTCTGGCAACCGGGTCTACACCAATAATATCTGCAGGTAAAATAGTAGCTGTTTCATTGGCATTTAATGTTACCAAATGTTCCTTGGTATTCAATAATGGCGCTCTAGTATCTACCACCGTGACATTGTAACTACAAGATACTGTGCTTCCTGTATTGTCTAGCGTATCATAAGTAAATGTTGTGGTACTTCCTGCAGCTAATAATGATCCGCTAGGAGGCCCAGCCGTGATATTACTAGCACAAGGATAATTGTATATGGCTCCACATGAGGTAGGGTCGCTTTCTAAAGTAAAGTCTGAAGGACAAGAAGGTATGGTAATGGTAACGGTTGTTGTACAAGTTACTCTATTTCCATCGTCATCTCTTACCGTTACAGTTACTGTATTATCTCCGATATCAGCACAAGTAAATGAACTTCTGCTTAGACTAATGCTTCTGATGTCACAATTATCCGTAGCACTCAATACAATATCGTCTTCAGTAATACGAGCATTCCCAGTATTATCTAGTTCTAAAGTAAAAGGAGCAACGCACTGCACTACAGGATCTATAGGGTCATTAACAAAAACAGTTACCTGACTGGTGCTTACCGTACCATTGTTATCAGTAGCGGTTAGCGTTACCACATTTGATGGACCAACATTACTGCAATCAAAGTCCGTTTGGTCTATGGTAAAGCTTTGTAAACCACAATCATCGGCTGCACTTGCGTTAAGGTCGGCTAATGTGATAGAAACATTACCTGTAGCGTCCAGATCAATATCTATAAAGTTGTCTGTAGTAATCACTGGTGCAGAGTCTACGATGTTAATCGTAACATTGATAGAAGTACTGTTATTTTGATCGTCGGTTGCTGTTAATTGTATGATATTGGTTCCAATATTTGTACAATCAAAATCGGTTTGACTTAAACTAAGACTTGGTGTTGTAGCACAGTAATCTGTAGCCGTTAATCCAAAGTCACTTGGTGCTACAGTTAGATTTCCTGTGGCGTTCAAATTAAGTGTAAGTGTAGTTGTAGCTGCTGGCGAAAGATCTCCACGAACCCATACTCTATGAATAGTGCTACTCGTATTTATAGCAAAATCATCTACTTCCCAACGATTTGCTACTCCTAGCCCCCAATGGTAGCTTCCTGATCTCCAAAAAGGAAAATTGGTCAAAGCCAAATCCCCTTGGTTTGTAAATACATTAACCGCCTGGGCTGGGATATTAGCCGTATGATTTGCTAAAACTGTAAAATTAGAAGGGTTATTTATTCCTGAAAATGAACCTGTACCTGTCTTTAGGTAGTTCAATACATTATCATAATTGGTTTTAAAATCGATGACACGACTATGCCCTGTAGTTGCACCGTAAAACCGGACTTCTTCAAAATCGATGGCAGCTGCAAGAGCATTTCCCATATGTCCCCAATTGGCGGTTCCCGCCTCATTATCTCCAAGTGTAGACGAACCTAACAATGGTAAATCAGTATTTCTTACCGTTAGTGCAGAATTGTCTCCTGCAACATGAACATAGTTGAGGATCATTAACCAACCACCACCATCGGTGTCGTTATCCAAAACACCTTGAAATGTGTTGCCATTGAAATTAAAATAATACGTTCCGCTAGGAACACTACCTACGGTAGTTTGCGATAAATTTCGAAATGGATTTGCCATGGTACCGTCTCCAGCATCTCCAAAAACTGGAGGTGTGGTGTCCTGTCCAGGCCCGCATTGTGCGTGTGTGTTAAAAGCAAACAGAAAAAAAGCTAATAACAATAGTAGATTTTTTTTCATAATAAGGGGTTTGTTAATAGTTGTTTTAATAGCGAAACACTAATGGTTTCGTATCTAATACAGGCAACTTTTGGAATACCCTATTTTTATTTTTTCTTGAGATAAAATTGACGGAGAGATGTTCTATTTATAAGTAGCGTGTCTTGAGATTTATGAGTGCTTTTGAAAAGTATAGGAATCAAGTTGACGATTGCCGAAAAATGGTTTGTTTCAAGGTGTTTGAGGGCATTATGAGTTTTAGTGTAGATATGATAATAACCCCTACAAATACCCCTACAAAATTATGTAGGCTTGGAAAAACGCAGTTTTGTTATTTCTTTTGCAATCTTTAAAATGAGTATTATGTAGATCTAAGAATAAAAGGTTATCATAGTACTACTTTTTTTAATAGCTTTGAGTATCGCATAATTTTTGTTTCCCATGCCCGACAAAGACCTATCCGTTTGTGAAGAAAAGAATTTTGATACATTGTTTCATGCCCATTATGAATCGGCAAGGAACTATTTGTATTATAAATGTGGGGATGTGCAACAAGCAGAAGACATCGTTCAAGATGCCTTTGTGAAATTATGGAAACAATGTGCCGACATTATTTTCAATACGGCAAAATCCCTTATTTTTAAGATATGCAATAACGCCTTACTAAACGAGTTTGCGCATAAAAAGGTGAAATTACGGTACGAAGCTATGCCAAGAGATGATAGAGATCACGAAAGCCCAGATTTTATTTTGGAAACAGAAGAGTTTAAAGATAAATTAGAACAGGCTATTGCAAAATTATCTGCAAAAGAGCGTGAAGTATTTTTACTAAGCAGAATTGACAAAAAAACGTATAAAGAAATTGCTGAAATAATTGGGATCACTGTAAAAGCAGTAGAAAGAAGAATGAGTAATGCCTTTATTAACCTAAGAAAAATGTTAGGTGAGGACCTAAAAATCTAAAAAAATAGGGTAATTCTTTGTTTAGCTGTATTAAAGTTGTAAGAGATGATGAAGTAAAGAAACAACTTAATTAAAATACCCATTATTATGGAAAAATACGAATCTGATGAAACATTTATAGCTCGATGGGTAGCAGGAGAGTTAAGTGAAGAAGAGTTGTCTGAGTTCAAAAAAACGGATGCCTATTCGGTATTTAATCATATTAATAAAGAATCACAAAAATTTAAAGCACCTCCTGCAGATGCTCAAAAGGCTTTAGATAAGACCAAAGAACGTATTGCCTTTAAGAAAAAGGGTAAGGTGATTTCTATGACCTGGTATGCAGTAGCTGCATCTATTGCGATTCTTCTGGGGGTTGTGGGATTATTCACTTCAACCAAAAGCTATACAACTTCTTTTGGAGAACAACTAGCGGTTACATTGCCGGACGGATCAAAAGTACAACTCAATGCAAATTCTACTTTAGAGCACAAACGTTTCTTTTGGAATTCTAATCGGGATATAAGCTTAGAGGGAGAAGCCTATTTTGAAGTTGAAAAAGGAGGAGATTTTGTGGTAGCAACGGCAAGAGGAGAAGTATCAGTGCTAGGAACCAAATTTAATATCAAAACAAGGTCTACTATTTTTGAAGTGAATTGCTTCGAAGGAGCAGTAAGATTCGATAAAAAGGGCTCTGAAGAATATCATATTCTGAAAGCAAATGATAAAATTACACTTTCGGAGAATGTAGTAATAGACGAAAAAACCAAAGAAAATAGTCCAAATTGGATGAACGGTATTTCTGTTTTTAAAGAAAGACCATTACAAGAAGTGTTGAAAGAAATTGAAATCCAATATGGAGTTCAATTCCAAACAGGAAATGCCAATGTATCTAATTTGTTTACAGGAAGTTTTGTGCACGATGACCTTGAAAAGGCATTGCGATCAACACTTACGCCAATGGGAGTTTCTTATACAGTATCTGAAGATAATACCATTGTATATTTAGAATAAACCTACTTAATATATCTATGAACCAACACCCCATTTTTATAATTGCACTTTTTGTGTCGGTACTATCGTATTCGCAGTCAAAGATAAACACGGCATATGCAAACACAACACTTAAAGAGGTAATAGCGGATATCGAAAGCCAGACCGATATCTTGTTTTCATACTCGCAAGAAGTGATTAGTTCAAAAACAATTACCCTCCAGGAGCAAGAAATAAGTATTGATGATTTGTTGGTGGCTTTAGCCACACAAACAGGATTGATCTTTGAAAAAGTATCTACCAAACAGATTATCATTGCACAACGTAAGATGATTTGCGGATATCTGATCGATGAAGTCACCAAAAAGAGTATACCTTTTGTCACCGTGATCATCAATGAAGATATAAATACAACGACGGATGACAATGGATACTTTGCTGTTGAAGATACCAGTCTCGGATCCGAGAATGTACAATTTCGTTTTATAGGATACGAGGATCAAGAAGTGACTATTACCGTTGGAGATCCATGTCAAACCATAGCACTAGTTCCTTTATCATCTACACTCGATGAGGTGGTAGTTTTGGGGTATGTGACTTCGGGTATTGATAGAAATAAAGATGGTTCGATAAGTATTGATTCCGAAAAATTAGGGATTCTTCCAGGATTGGTAAGCCCGGATATATCACAAAGTATTCAATTGATACCTGGGATTTCAACCTTGGACGAGTCTGCTACAGGTATTCAGATTCGAGGAGGATCACCAGATCAAAACCTGATATTGTATGATGATATCAAACTCTACAATACGGGGTATTTTTATGGGATGTTCTCTTTATTCAATCCCTTTGCAACCCAAAGAGCAAAGATTTTCAGATCGGGAACAAGTGCCACCTATGGCGATCGTATTTCTGGTATTATCGACATTTCTAGTGGCGATGAAATTCCGGAAAAAGTAGAAGGAGGCCTTGAAATCGACGGATTGTCTATAAATGGGTATATAAAAGCCCCTTTGTCAAAAAAAGTAGCGGTATATGCTTTTGCAAGAAGGTCTTATGCAGATGTTGTAGAAACGCCAACCTATATTAGTTATGCGGATAAAATATTTACAAATTTTGGTGTAGCTAGAGATATTAATGGCAATGTTTTGGAGTTAGAGACTGATGATGATTTTAGCAGAGAATCGAGTAATAGCGACTTTTTTTTCAACGATATGAATGCCAAAGTGGTGTTGAAACCGAATGCTAAAAACAACATTTCTGTCAGTGGTCTTTATACAAGAAATCGGTTAGATTTTGATTTCTTAGGAGGAGATGAAGTAGTAGTGGATTCGTTAATCACACAAAATAAAGGCGTAAGTGTGAATTGGGACTATCGACCTAGCGAAAAGTATCAACAAAAGCTTTCTGCCTATTTTTCAGAATACAATTCGTTTTACCAAAATGATGAAATAAAAGACGAAACCGGAGATGGTATTTTGGATCTTGCAGAAATCAATATCCGGAAAAACGATATTGTTGATTTGGGACTAAAATTTACTTCTACCGCTGCGATCAAAGAAACCCAACAACTTACTTTGGGGTATGAACTCTCGTATACCGATTTGGATGTGGTTATAAGTAAAGAAAACCCAATAGATGACGAGTTGGAAAGATCGGTTCAGGACGACGAGAACTTGCAAAACGCACTGTTTGGAGAGTATACCTTTAATTTCAAGAATAAAGGCCTGATCAATGCAGGAGTTCGTTTGGTACATTATAGCTCGCTAGATGAATTTCTGGTAGAACCTAGAGTTAATTTTGAATATTCCTTAACTGATCGATTACGAATTAAAACAGCCGTAGAACGACGCAATCAACCGATCTCTCAATTGGTAGAATTTAATCATACCGAATTACGTCTGGAAAATGAATTGTATCGTTTGTCCGACGATGAACTGTTTCCTTTGCTGAGTAGTAATCAAATTTCTGGAGGGATATTATATCATTACAAAAACCTGAATATCGATGTTGATGCCTATTACAAAGAATTAGAAGGCTTGACTACATTTACCAATGGTTTCAGTAACCCTCTTGAGAATTTAGAAGAAGGAGAAAGTACCATTGCAGGTGTCGATATTTTATTAAAGTACCGCTGGAAGAATTACAAAGTATGGGCGGGATATACATTTAATGATATTACATTTCAGTTCCCAAATTTGGCGGATACTCCTTTTAAATTTCCCGGTAATAATGATATTACCCATTCATTTAGGATTTCGAACACCTTGCAATTAGAAAAGTGGCAGTTTTCGTTAGGCTGGCAATTCAGATCAGGGAAACCGATTACGCCTGTAGATAGTTATGTGATCCAAATCGATGCCGATGGAGAAAATGCAGGAGTCGTTAATTTTGGTTCTGTGAATAGTGATCGATTACCTGATTTTCATAGATTGGATGCTTCAATATTATATGATTTTAATATCAAAGCAGGTCGTAAAAATATAAGATCTCAACTGGGATTGTCGTTTTTAAATATTTATGACCGGGTAAAACCTTTAAACCTTATTTATAAAGCAGAACGTAAGCCTTTGGATGATGGTGGGATTGCAATACCAGGAACAGATGGATCGTCACCAGAAGAATTAGAAGTCATTCTGGAACAAGTAATCCAACGATTTTCGCTTGGGTTTACACCAAACGCTGTATTCAGGGTGTTTTTGTAAAGAAAAAAAGAAGAAATAAAGAATTAATTGTGTTCAAGATAATCAAGAATTGGTGCTCCTTTTGGAGCATTAATTTTTTTACGTAACCGATATCGATTCATCATCACGCTATCTTCGGAGATGGCCAGCATATTTGCAATTTGTTTGGTATCCAATCCTAATTTTTCCATGGCAATCAAACGTTCTTCGGATTGCGTAAACTCAAACCCTCCATGTTTAATTTTGGTAAAAAAACCGGGATGTACATTGGTGAATTTTTCTCTGAAGGTATACCAATCTTCCTTAGTTAATATTTTGGAAGCAGTGAGTTCCTGAAGATTTTTCAAGGATTCTTTTTCTCCAAATTCGGATTTCAATTCCTCTAATTCTTTGCTTAGCGCTTCCTGTTCATTGCTCTTTTTAATAAGTTGTTGAGTAAAATCTGCCAACTCTTGTTTGTTTTTTTCAAGTTCTCGGAGGGCAAGTAGCGCCCTGTTTTTGTATATTTTTCTAATAAGATAAGCAATGATTACACCAGCAAGTATAGCAGTTATCAATAGGGAGAGATACAGCCTCTTTTTAGAACTTTCTGCTTCGGTGATGAGTTCTAGTTCTCTTTTTTGTTTTACAAATTGAAGACTGTCCGCTAGTTTTTCCTGATTAAATTGATGGGTTAATTCTAGCGCTTGAATCTTTTTGGCATTTTCTACGTTAAAAATAGAATCAGAATATTTTTTGTGTAGTCGATAATCATTAAGTGCTTTTTCATAATTCCCAAGTTGTTTATTCAAGAAACTACGTCTCAAATAAGCTCGGGAAATCCTGTTTTTCGCATTTTGTTCTTTGGCAATAGCAAGGGCTTTTTCGATATACTCCAAAGCTGTTGTATACTCTTTAAGCTGCATATAACTCCCAGCAATGTTATAATGTACCCGTTGTAGCGATAGTAATTTGTTGTTTTGTTGATCAAAAACAAGATTGTCGGTATAAATTTCTATGGCCTTACGATATTCTTTTTGGGAATGATACCAGGCTGCTAGATTAGAATTTACATTATAGATATTTTCTTTATCATTTAGTTCAATGAATGTGTTTTTAGCTTTTTGGTAATAAAACAAAGCAGAGTCCATTTGTTTTGCTTGTCGGTAAGCAACTCCCATCATATTGTATCCGATAGCAACACCAGATGCTTCACCTAGCTTTTTTTTGATTGCTATCGCTTTTTTAAAATAACGAATGGATTTTTTGTATTCTTTTTGATCTCTAAAAACCATTGCAATATTGTGATGTATATCGGCGATGTTTGAGGAATCTTTGATGGTTTCGTAAAGCTTTTGTGATTTTAAGTAAAAAGATATGGCTTCAGGATAATCGCCTTTTCTTTTATTGACTATACCAAGTGCTTCGTAGAGCGCTGCCTGTTGTCGGTTTTGTGAATTTTTTGGACCTTTTTGAATGTACTTAAGAGCTTCAAGTAAGTAGGGTTCTGCTTTTCTGAAATCACGGGTGATATGATAATCTCCGAGATTGATCAGCGCTTTTATTTTTGACGAATCATTCGAAGCAAGTTGTACTTCTTTTTGTAGATTGATGAATAGGGTGTCTTTCTCCATTTGACAGTGAACTTCAAAACAAAAGCTCATGCATATGACGAGTAAGAAAACCTTTTTTGCAATCATGTAATAGGGTAGTTGGTTTACGTATTAACAAATGTATTTGATATAAGCATAATTACGAAATCTCCTGAGAATAAAAATTACGAATCAATATTGAAATCGATATTCTAGATTGTATCTTTGCAAGTAAAATACCCTTTATTTGGGAATCTAAAATTAGTAGTGTGGAATACGCAGAAAATATATTAGGAACCATTGGGAATACTCCTTTGGTAAAGATGAATGCATTGGTTGAGGATGTCGATGCCTTGGTATTAGCCAAATATGAAACTTTTAACCCTGGAAATTCGGTAAAAGATCGTATGGCTTTAAAAATGATTGAAGATGCAGAAGCTGATGGCAGATTACAACCAGGCGGTACTATTATCGAAGGTACATCGGGTAATACCGGAATGGGATTAGCCCTTGCAGCCATCGTAAAGGGATATAAGCTAATATGCGTTATGGCAGATAAACAGTCTAAGGAAAAAATGGATATCCTGAGAGCTGTTGGAGCCAAAGTAATGGTATGTCCTACAAATGTAGAACCAGATGATCCCAGATCGTATTATTCTGTATCCAAACGTTTGGCTGAAGAGACACCGAATTCATGGTATGTGAATCAATATGACAATCCATCTAATGCACAAGCACATTACGAATCTACTGGTCCTGAAATCTGGAAACAGACGGAAGGAAAAGTTACTCATTTTATTGTTGGAGTAGGTACCGGAGGAACAATATCCGGGGTTGGAAAATACCTTAAAGAACAAAATCCTGATATAAAGATATGGGGAGTAGATACCTATGGATCTGTATTCAAGAAATATCATGAGACAGGGATCTTTGATGAGAATGAAATCTATTCATATATTACCGAAGGTATTGGTGAAGACATTCTTCCTGAAAACGTAGATTTTTCGGTAATTGATGGATTTACAAAAGTTACTGATAAGGACGCTGCCATATACACTCAAAAATTGGCAAAAGAAGAAGGTATGTTTTTAGGAAATAGTGCAGGCGCGGCGATCAAAGGACTTTTGCAGCTCAAAGAACACTTTACCAAAGATGATGTGGTAGTAGTATTGTACCACGATCACGGAAGTCGATATGTGGGTAAAATGTTCAATGACGATTGGATGCGAGAAAGAGGATTTTTGGAGGAAGAAATTTCTATGGCCACCGATTTGATCAAAAATCATTCAGACAAACCTTTGGTAACCGTAAAAACCGAAGAACTGGTTTCTCATGCGATAGAGCGTATGCGTAAATTTCAAATTTCGCAAATACCAGTTGTGGATGCCGATGGGTTTGTGGGTTCTGTAGATGAAAGCGCTTTGTTTAAAGCTTTTATGGAAGACAAAAATATGGATAGCACTCCTATAAAAGAGGTGATGAAAGAACCATTTCCTATCGTAAATGCAAAAGCTTCTCTTGATGAGATATCTAAGCTCATCAAAAATGGAAATCCTGCCGTTCTAGTTGCACTCGAAAATGGGAAACATCATATTATTACCAAATATGACGTTATTAGTCATATAAAATAAATCATTATATTTAAAATATAATTTAACCCCTCTATCAGCGTTATCTGCTGATAAAGGGGTTGTTTGTAGTATTTATTTTTGATAAAAATTACGCAACGTTAAGGGACCGTTGTAATCTATAAGGGTAAAGACTAGCATAAATTGTAGGGGTATGTATAAATATATTTTTGATTTCTCAGATATTGATCAACTAAGGAATTATTTCAGGTCGCAGTTAAATCCTGATAGCACTTCTGATCATATCTATTTCCCTCCAGAGATAGGAGAAGGATACCTCTCGTACTATAAGATTTCTCCAGAAGTATTCTTGCTAGTCAATAACTACAAGGCCAATACAGATATTCATTACGTTCGAAGGCCAATAGATGAAAAGGATATTATTTTGCATTTTAGAAAATATGCCCTGGATCATAAGATAGAGTCTCAAGAAATCATCAGTAAATATTCTGATAGTTATACTCCAGGTAATATGCGTTGTATGGATGCACAACAGGGAGAACAGGTATTTATTACCAAAGGAGCCGAGGTAAAATCAACAATGATTGTATTAAAGAGTTCGTATACCAAACCGTATTTTATGAAGAGTAGTGATATGGCAGAGAAAGTAGATAGCTATATTCGGTACTCTCATCAACATATCCATAAATTTTATCTTTCGTATAAACAGTCTCATCTTTTTGATCAAATCGTATCACCCGATCTTAAAAAAGTAGAGAATTACCTTTATTTTGTTTCTCGAGGAATTCGATTATTGGAAACCTTTTGGAAAGATGTTCAAAAATGGGAAACAGAAAGTAACCCCTTTAATATCAATAGTGCTCAGGTGGGAAGTATTTATAAAGTAAGTGATTACCTCAGGGGGCATTTGCACGAACCTTTTATCGGAGTGGATCAGTTGGCCAAAATGGCCCATATGAGTCGAACTAACTTCTTTAATATGTTCAAAGAGATTCATAACCAAACTCCTCTTGAATTTTTTAACAATAAAAAACTCGAGAGTTCTTATAATATGATTTTTGCGGATGGTTTATCTGTAAAGGAAGTTATGGATGCACTGAACTATTCTAATTCTTCAAAATTTCGAAAGGCATTTTTTAATAAATTCGACATTTATCCCGACATTTCTATTTAGTACATTTTGCTAAAAAATAAAGATGGTCACTAACGAGTAGCAACCATCTATAACCTAACACAAACTCAACTTAGCTTAGGGTTTGAAATTTTTATGTCGTTTTTTGAAAGTGTTTTTCCCTTTTGTTATTAACAAAGTAAAGAAATGTAATTTTTGTAAGGTTTTCCATTAATACATAAATTCTTACCAATAGTACATTTCTATAGTAAATTAACTAGATTTTAAGAGTTTAACCCCATTTTTATGCAGTTTTTAGTTAGTATAAAGACTTTTTTACCGTAAAAATGAGTGCGAATTTGAAGAGATTGACCCGAAAGTTGCTAATAATCAGATAGCATGTTGATCCAAAATCCTTAAAAAAGTCTCAGGTTCTGGACGTACTCTGTAGTTATTAGTAAGATCAGCAAAAAGTATTTTGCCATTTTTATCGGTAATAATAACTGTGGGTAATACCGTATCACTATCATATCCCAAAGTTTGAAAGCCCATCGGGAGTCCATTCTTTCCTAAAATATCCAATTGTTTAGCAACAGTATTGTCTTTGTCTACCAGAAAGTGAAAATTGAGATCAAATTTTTTGGCAAGAGATTTTGTATGCGAATGAGGTTGAGGGCTAATCATCACCACATTCACGTTTCGTTTTTCTAATTCTTTGTATTGATTTGCGATTTCTTTGATTTGAGCCATACATAAGGGGCACCAATTTCCTCTGTAGAAAAGATAAATCGAAGGATTACCCAAAAATTGAGAGCTTTGTACTTCTTGTTTTTCTGGATTCTCAAAGGTAAGTTCTGGTAACGTTTTACCAACAACTATACTTTTGTTAGATTTTCTATCTTCAAAAACAGAATACCATTTAATATATAATACCCATCCTAAAAATAAACCTACACTAGGTAAAGACCCATTGATATCATTTTGGATAATTCCTCCAAAGATCATGCTCACCAAAAAACCAATAGCTATAAATACCGTATACACCTTTAGATTAGCATCAGTTCGTGCTACAGGCCTTATAAAAAGAAGAGCAAAGAACGAAACAATAGCAAGAGCTAGAAGTAATCTGCCCAAATAACGATAGGATATATCATGATTGATAAGATGTATAACACTGTCAATCACAAAATATAGTGCTATTGCCGGAAATAGAGAGATGAAAATCGACTTTAATACATTCTTCATAAGAGGAGTTAGTTTGGTATTTGGTCAGTGGTTTCTAATGATGCTTACAAGGATACTCCAAAATTTAGTACTTTTGAAATACATAGAACGCTATTTCTATTTTCTTCATCCTACCTGAAAAGGTAAATAGCGAATATTCCTGAGTTTTTCAGGAGTAAATAATAACGCTAATGATAACTACAAAAAAGGATGAAGGAAGATTTTCTCCATTATTTATGGAAATTCAAAAAGTTTAATTGCTCAAATTTAAAAACCACTTCAAAAGAAGAAATTAGGTTATATCGATTAGGTGTGCATAATGTAGCGCATTCTGGACCAGATTTCTTTAATGCGCTGATTAGCATAGAAGGTCAGAAATGGGCTGGAAATGTAGAGTTACATATCAAATCTAGCGATTGGTATGCCCACCACCACGAACAAGATAGTGCATATGATAATGTAATTCTGCATGTGGTTTGGGACGATGATATAGAAGTTTTTAGGAAAGACAATACCAGAGTGCCTACATTACAATTAAGAGATTATGTGGATGAGCAATTGTTGGATCGGTATCATCAACTTTTTGTGCATTCGTCCAATCATCAACTGCCCTGCAAGTCGGGATTAAATCAAGTTCCCGATTTTCTGCTTTCTAATTTTCAAGATCGATTATTTGTAGAACGATTAGAACAAAAATCGAAACTGATTATGAATTTACTTTCTAGTTATGCCAACGATTGGGAAGCTGTGTTTTTTATGCTACTGGCAAAAAACTTTGGATTAAAGGTAAATGGAGATGCTTTTTTGAGTCTCGCACAGTCTTTTGAATTTTCTGTATTTCGGAAATGTTGTCAGGATCAAACGGTTTTAGAAGCATTGTTGTTTGGACAGGCAGGACTTTTGGAAAATGAATCTGATGTTTCTTATGCCAATAGTTTGCAAAAAGAATATGCATTTTTGAAGCATAAATTCAATTTGGATACTAAAAATGTACTTCCATTTCAATTTTTTAGATTGCGACCGCCAAATTTTCCTACAATTCGTATTGCACAATTAGCAGGTTTGTATGCAAAATACCATGCACTTTTTGATCTTGTTGTAAATACGAATACGCTAACAGATTTCTATCAATTGTTCTCGATAGAGATCTGCAATTTCTGGAGGAATCATTACACCTTTTCAAAAGAATCGGTGGTACGTGATAAACCCATTACTCGTCAAATGATAGATTTGATTTTGATCAATACTGTTATTCCTATTCGTTTTTGTTATTTCAGAAGTTTAGGGAAAAATGCCGACGAAGCTGTAATGGCACTAATTACAAACATCCAAGCCGAAAAAAATACCATTATTACAAAATTTGAGGAAAGTGGTTTGGTTTTTCAAAATGCACTACAATCGCAATCCATATTGCAACTCAGGCAAAACTATTGTGATCGTAAAGCGTGTTTAAAATGTGCTATCGGGAATTATTTATTGAATCAAGATTAAAAATTAAGATAATATATTTATTTTGCGGTATGCTATACAATTTAAGACACTTCTTAGAGCGTAATGGATTTTATGTTTCTTCAAGGCTGGCAGATCGTTTGGGAATGCGTGCAAAGATTGTACGTCTGTTCTTTATCTACTTAACCTTTGCAACTGCGGGTCTGGGTTTTGTTTTGTATCTTAATATGGCTTTTTGGTTAAAAATAAAGGACTTAGTGTATACTAAAAGAACGTCTGTGTTTGATTTATGATAAAACTTCAGAATTGGGGAAGACCTAGAATCTATATTGCCGTGATATTATTATTTATTGTCGTGGCTATTGGGGTTATTGGCTTTCGTTTTTTTTCTGATTATTCATGGATAGATGCATTGTACATGACAGTAATCACCATGTCTACTGTTGGTTTTGGAGAGGTAGAACCTTTAGACGATAATGCAAAGTTGTTTACCGTCTTTCTGATCTCGACCAGTGTTGCCATATTTGCCTATTCCGTATCTGTAATCACAGAATACATTGTAGGTAAGAATGATCCGAAAAGAGCACAATATCGAAAAATACAAAAAATGATACATCAGTTAGAAAACCATATCATTATTGTTGGATACGGCCGAAATGGTAAACAAGCGGCGGCCAAGCTTTTGGCATACAATAAACCATTTATTATTATTGAAAGAGATGGTACGCTTATCGAGCGTTATCAAAGTGATGAATTAGTTTTTTTGAGAGGTAATGCCACCGAAGATGAAGTGTTGATAGAGGCAGGGATCAAACGAGCAGCTTGTCTGATCTGTACACTACCCGAAGATGCAGATAATTTGTTTATAGTGCTTTCGGCAAGACAAATCAATAGCGGTTTAAAAATTATTAGTAGGGCTTCACAAGATGCATCATACAAGAAAATACGTTTGGCAGGAGCAGATAATGTGATTATGCCCGATAGAATAGGAGGAGATCATATGGCCTCTTTGGTAGTGGTTCCGGATTTGATCGAGTTTTTGGATAATTTATCGATTGTAGGAAAACGATCTATCAATATCGAGGAGATTTCTTTTGAAGATATGTTTGATGATAATGTAGAAAGAACCATTCGTAATATTAACATGAGATCCAGAACAGGATGTACCATAATTGGGTATAAATCACCCGAAGGAGATTATATTGTAAATCCGGAAGCAGACACCTTGCTAAAACCTAAATCAAGGATTGTTGTATTAGGACGTCCAGAGCAAATTAATCAACTAAATAAGGAGTTTAATATTTAACAGTTACAAAACATTTAACCTTTAAAAAATTGTAAACAACTGTTTTTTTTAGCATCTTGGGGGCTTCTAAAAACAAAATTCAATTAACTCATACAATCATGAAGAGATATCTTCTTTCATTATTAGCACTCACAATTCCATTTATAACATTTGCACAAGAAACAGTCGAAAAAGGTCTAGATCAAAAGATAGATGAAGGTTTTAAACCAATTTCTGATTTTTTCTCTTCAGTTATCTTTTTTACTATAGGAGGAACACCTTTTGTTTTGATTCTTCTAGTGGTAAGTGCCTTATTCTTTACCTTATATTTTGGTTTTCCTAATATCCGTTATTTCGGAAAAGCGATAAACGTAGTACGAGGTAAATACGATGATGTCGAAGGACATGGGGTAGGAGATCCAAGTGCTGCAGTTGATGGTGATATTAAGGATACCATAAGAGATGAATCCAAAGAAGGAGAGGTTTCTCACTTTCAGGCGTTGGCAACTGCCGTGTCTGGTACAGTAGGAAATGGTAATATTGCTGGGGTAGCATTGGCTATTGCACTGGGAGGACCAGGAGCAACATTTTGGATGATCATTTGTGGGCTTCTAGGGATGTCTACCAAATTTGTAGAATGTACACTTGGGGTACAATATAGAGATGTTGGTGAAGATGGAACAGTATATGGAGGACCAATGTACTACCTAAGCAAAGGATTAAAAGAAAAAGGATTTACATGGCTAGGTAAAATCACAGCAGTATTGTTCGCTGTCTTCTGTATCGGAGGATCTTTTGGTGGAGGAAACGCAGCACAATCTAATCAAGCTACTGTGGTGCTGAAAGACCTATTAGGATTAGAAAGTACAGCTGCTGGTTTCTGGATCGGTATTACTTTAGCGATTTTGGTAGGTATCATTATCATTGGTGGGATAAAAAGAATTGCTTCTGTAACAGAGAAAGTAGTTCCTTTTATGGCATTATTATACATCTTAGCTTGTTTGTATATTATCTTTAGCAACTTTTCATTTGTTGATGATGCAATTGGATTGATCTTTACTGAAGCTTTTAATCCAAAAGCTGTTGGAGTAGGAGGAGTGATTGGTGTTTTATTAGTTGGTTTCAAGAGAGCGGCTTTCTCTAATGAAGCTGGTGCAGGTTCTGCTTCTATTGCACACTCTGCAGTAAAGACAAAATATTCTGCTTCTGAAGGTTTAGTGGCGTTATTAGAGCCATTTATCGATACAGTTGTGATTTGTACGATGACTGCTTTAGTAATTATCATTTTTAATTCTGATGGAGCATTCATTTATGGAGGAGATGGTAGCGGAGCTGTAATGATCGAAGGAGCATCATATGAGGGAGCGGGAATTACACAAAAGGCATTCGCCAAGTATATCCCATTTTCTAATGTGTTCTTAACCATAGCAGTAGTACTATTTGCGGTTTCGACAATGATTTCTTGGTCTTATTATGGATTACAATCCTGGAAATTCCTTTTCGGAAGAGGTAAGAAAGCCGACTTGGTATATAAACTATTGTTTTTAACTTTCGTGGTAATTGGTGCCGCTGCAAGTATGAAATCTATCTGGGACTTCTCTGATGCAATGATTTTTGCAATGGTGTTCCCTAATATGGTAGGATTGTACTTCTTGTTCCCGATAGTGAAGAAGCAATTGACCAGATATTTTGATGCGATCAAAGCGTCTAAAGGGTAAATAACAATTTATGAAAAATATAAAATCCCATTTCGAGATGAATTTACGTTTCCGAAATGGGATTTTTCTTTTATCCATATTCCTATTCATCATTGTAATTGGGTATTATTTTCTTATTGATTATAAGGAACCAAAAACAATAGCGCTTTCAGAATTGGCGCAATTTCAAAAGCAGGTAAACGGCTTACAAAAGGATGTTGCTCTTCAAGAGAAAGCATATACGCTTCGACCTTTCAATCCTAATTTCATTTCTGATTACAAAGGATATACTTTAGGCCTTTCAGCAGTGGAGTTAGATAGGCTTTATGCCTATCGCAACAAAGGACAGTGGATTAATTCTGTAGCTGATTTCAAAAAAGTAACAGATGTAGATGATGCTATTCTTCAGCAAATCGCTCCTTTATTTAAATTTCCTGATTGGAAAAGGAATAGAGCTAATACTGTATTCAAGAACCGACGAAAAAAAACAAAAAAGAAGTTTCTTCCAAAAAGGGATTTGAATACAGTGAGTGTTCAGGAACTACAGGAAGTGATTGATGTGCCGGAATTTGTGGCGAAACGCATTGTAAAGTATCGAAGCCGGATCAATGGTTTTGTTCATATAAGTCAGCTGAAAGATATAAAAGGGTTGTATCCATATCACCAAAAAAAGATAAAGGAATTGTATCAGGTTTCTTCTCAAAAGATGATTAAGAAGATCAATGTGAATACCGCAGAGGTGAAAGAACTTTTGGAAGTTCCTTATTTTGATTTTGAAACAGCCCTGGATATTAGAGATTTTGTAAAAACTAATGGAGCTATTTCGGATCTCAAAGAATTGGGAAAAATCGAAGGCTTTTCTTTGGATAAAATAGACAGAATAGCGTTATATTTGACAGTGAAATAAAAATCGGAAAAAATCATAGTTAATTTTAACGAATTCTCAAATTATAGATCTTTATTTATCGTTTATTGAGAATTTCTTAATTTTTATGATGAATTGTTAATAAAACAAAGGTTGTAAAGGAAATTGGTCTTAGCGCTATTGATACTTCAATATCAGGTGATTCGACAAATTACATCCAACCTTTTTAATACGATAAAAAGTACAGATGAATAGCATGTATTTTACTGAAGAGCACGAGTTGTTTCGACAAAGTTTAAAAGAATTTTTAAAGAAGGAAGTTGTTCCGCATATTGAGAAATGGGAGAAGTCTGGAGATATCGACCGTTTTATCTGGAAGAAGTTTGGAGAGATGGGATATTTTGGGATCGCTTATCCCGAAGAATATGGAGGAATGGATCTGGATCTTTTTTACACGGTGATTCTTTTAGAAGAGCTTCAAAAAATAAATTCTGGAGGTTTTGCAGCGGCAATATGGGCACATGTATATCTGGCAATGACACACCTTAATAAAGAAGGTGATCATAGAATTAAAGAAGCATATTTGGCGCCCAGTATTTCTGGAGATAAGATAGGATGTTTAGCGATTACCGAACCTTTTGGAGGATCTGATGTTGCAGGTATGAGAACTACTGCAGTTAAAGATGGAGATCAATATGTAATCAATGGATCAAAAACCTTTATTACCAATGGGGTGTATAGTGACTATCTAGTAGTAGCTGCAAAGACAAGCCCAGAATTGGGAAATAAAGGGATCAGTATTTTTGTTGTCGATAGAGATACACCAGGAGTGTCGGCAACAAAACTGGATAAGTTAGGTTGGAGAGCGTCGGATACAGGAGAGATCGCTTTTGATAATGTGAGAATTCCTGCAGAAAACCTGATGGGAGATGAAAATCAAGGATTCGGGTATATCATGCAACATTTTGCCTTAGAACGATTAATTATGGGAATCAATGCCCATGCCAGAGCAGAATTTGCTATCGATTATGTGATTCAATATATGGCAGAGAGAGAAGCGTTTGGTAAAACGATTAATAAATTCCAGGCGCTAAGACATTCTGTAGCCGAAATGGCAAGCGAGATGGAAATGTGTAAGGAGTTCAATTACTCTATTGCAAAAAGATTAGATCAAGGGCAGTATGTAGTGAAGGAAGCTTCAATGTCTAAATTACTTTCTACTAAAATGGCAGATAAAGTAGCCTACGATTGTTTACAACTGTTAGGTGGTTACGGATATATGGAAGAATATCCTTTGGCAAGATTGTTTAGAGATAGTCGTTTAGGCCCGATAGGTGGAGGTACTTCAGAAATATTAAAAGAAATTATAGCCAAAATGATTATAGATAAAAAAGAGTATAAGCCTACGACCTAGCAGTAGTTCTCCTTGTAATCATTTCAGAATAAGTTAAATAACCCCATTTAGGGGTTATTTTTTTGCTTTAAAAGTAATCTATGTTATTTTTTACTAGTAATTATGATTAATTGTTTGTCTTTTATCAACACGAAAACGATTTCGTAAAACTTCAAACGTTTTCGTTCGTAGGTAAATTCTTAATTTGAAAAAAAATTAACACAAACACTAAGTAATCATGAAAATTAGCAAGTTTTTTTATGGATTTCTTATTACGGCTTTACTCTTTGCTTCATGTAATAAGGATGAAGAATTAGATTCGATACAACCAGAATCCGAATCTCTAAAACCAACTCAAAATGTATCCTCAAAATTAAAACCTATCGGTTCTGGGGTAATGATGCAAGCTTTTTACTGGGATGTACCTGCTGGAGGAACCTGGTGGAATACGATTAGAAATAAGGTAGATGATTGGAGTAATGCAGGAATAGATGCCATTTGGTTGCCGCCCGTAAGCAAAGCGCAAAACGGTCCTTTCTCTATGGGGTATGATCCTTTTGATTATTATGATTTTGGAGAATATAACCAAATGGGGAGTACTGAAACGCGATTTGGATCCAGATCAGAATTAGAATCCCTAATATCTCGAGCACATCAATATGATCTCAATGTTATAGCAGATATTGTTATTAATCATAACAGTGGAGGAGATTTGGAGTGGAATGAATTTGCAGGAAAAAACACGTATACAAAGTTTACTCCGCTTTCGGGTAAGTTTAATAGAACAAAGTATGATTTCCATCCTAATGAGCAGTATAACTCTGATAGTGGGATTTTTGGTGGTTTTCCGGATTTAAGTCACAGCAAGCCTTACGTACAGGATTGGTTGTGGAAACGTTCTAACTCTGTGGCTAAATACTATAAGAATACAATGGGATTCGATGGATGGAGATTTGATTATGTAAAAGGATTCGAACCTTGGGTGCCTAGAGAATGGCAACGAAATGTTGGTGGATTTGCCGTAGGAGAGTATTGGGATGGTAATGTAAATACACTAAACTGGTGGGTAAACCAAGCGCAGATGTCTGCTTTTGATTTTGGGTGTTACTATAAAATGAGAGATGCTTTTATGGGGAATAACCTTAATGCCTTAAGTGGAGATATGCTATGGAAAAGAAATGCAAGTAGGGCAGTAACCTTTGTAGCTAATCACGATACCGATGAAATCATCAATAATAAGTTACTGGCCTATGCCTATATTTTGACTCATGAAGGCTACCCCGCAATATTCTATAGAGATTATGAGGAGTGGTTGAGTAAATCCAAGATGAATAATTTGATTTGGATACATAATAATCTCGCGGGAGGTAGTACTACAAATCTTTGGACGGACAATGATGAGTACATCGCCAAACGAAATGGTGGTTATGGTAAAAATGGTCTTATCGTATATATCAACAACTCAAATTCCTGGAAGGAAAGATGGGTAGAGACCAATTGGTCGAGTAGAAGAATAAAGGATTACACCGGTAACTCTGGGTGGGAACCCGTTACCCAAGGTGGTCGATGGGTAAAAATCCAGGCACCGCCAAAAGGATATACTGTTTGGTCTCTGAAGTAGAGATCAATATTCCAGCCCCTGTCCAGAAACGATTTTTTAATCATTCAAACACCCCCTACGAATGGTTAAAGAATTGTTTCTTTTTTGTTTTTTTAGGAAAATGGAAATAAAATATAACTTCTGCGAAAAAAAACTTTGTAGATAATAGTTTTGTATTATCTTTGCATCCTAATTTTTAAAGAAAGGAGGTGCAACTATGTTAATTATACCAGTAAAAGACGGAGAAAATATAGATAGAGCGTTAAAACGTTTTAAGCGTAAATTTGATAGAACAGGTACGATGCGTCAGCTTCGTAAACGTCAACAGTTTACAAAACCTTCTGTAGAGCGTAGAGCTCAAATCCAAAAAGCGCAATACATTCAGCGTTTAAGAGATCAAGAAGAAATTTAAAAAGTGAACGCAGTCTTTATATAAGATTCCGTTTTTCAAGTATAAATTAAAACCGTTAGAGAAACAAAAGTTTTATATTTTTGTGCTCTAACGGTTTTTTTATGTTTATATCAGAGTTTATAGACTACCTTCTTTTAGAAAAAAAATACTCTTCGCATACAGCTACAGCGTACAAAACCGATTTAGAGTCTTTTTTAGGGTTTTATGAAGAGAATTATGGTGGTGCTGATATTGCTAAAGCGAACTATGCTCAGATTCGCTCTTGGATTGTTGAGTTAGTAGATCAGGGAATTTCTAATCGTACC
This sequence comes from Aquimarina sp. AWH4_224, assembly GCF_056160245.1. Classification (NCBI taxonomy): domain Bacteria; kingdom Pseudomonadati; phylum Bacteroidota; class Flavobacteriia; order Flavobacteriales; family Flavobacteriaceae; genus Aquimarina; species Aquimarina sp. AWH4_224. The sequence goes on from NZ_JBSWWU010000018.1 coordinate 47,186, forward strand.
ATCAATCGTAAAGTATCTTCACTTAAATCGTACTACAAGTTTTTGTTAAAGTCAGAGCAAATTGATAAAAACCCTCTGGCAAAACATCAGGTGCTGAAAGCTCCAAAGAAATTACAGATTCCTTTTTCAGAACAAGAAATAGAACTTGTGTTAGATGAGCTAACAGATGAAGATGATTTTGAAAGTGTAAGAAACCGATTGATCGTAGAGCTTTTTTATGCTACCGGTATGCGTAGGATAGAATTAGTGAATTTGCGTCTTTCTGATGTTGATGTTCGTAATAAACAGATCAAAGTATTAGGAAAAAGAAATAAAGAACGTGTTTTGCCATTGCTTTCTACAGTTTGTAAAACACTGGAACGGTACTTATCTTTAAGAATGGCTCTTGTTGAAGATGGTCAAAATGGATATTTGTTATTGACCAAAAAAGGAGTTAAAATATACGAAACACTTGTGTATCGAATCATAAATGGTTATTTTAGTAAGGCGTCTTCAAAGGTAAAAACGAGTCCACATATCCTAAGACACTCATTTGCGACTCATCTACTTAACGAAGGGGCAGATTTAAATGCTGTAAAAGAATTACTTGGTCATTCCAGTCTGGCTGCAACGCAAGTGTATACACATCACAGTATCGCACAGCTGACAAAAGTTTATAAACAATCTCATCCCAGGAATAAAAAGTAAAAAGCAACCCTTTAATTGCTTGTCTTTTCGGCTTAATATTATTGTTTAACCAATTTAAACTAACACCTATGAAAGTGAACTTGCAATCCGTAAATTTTAATGTAGATCAAAAGTTGGTAAATTTTACGCAGACTAAACTAGATAAACTTGAGACGTATTTTAGTAGAATTATTCATGCAGATGTATTCTTAAAAGTGATGAATACAAGTGGAAAAGAGAATAAAGTTACAGAAATTTTGTTGAGTGTTCCAGGAGGAGAGTTGATGATTAAAAAAATTAATAAAACCTTTGAAGAAGGTGTGGATGAGTGTGTTAGTTCTTTAGAACGACAACTGAAAAAACGGAAGCAAAAATTAAATGCGCATGTTTGACTATTTTTTTAAAAAATAGTTTTGTCTAAAAAATAAATTATTATACATTTGCAGTCCGTTAGAAATAGCGGACTTTTTTATGTTCTAAAACATGGTGAAAAGCCGATATAGCTCAGCTGGCTAGAGCAGCTGATTTGTAATCAGCAGGTCGTGGGTTCGAGTCCCTCTATCGGCTCAAAAAAGGAGTTAATTTGAATAAAAATTAAAGCCTTTTTAAAATGAATTTTGAAATGTAAAATAAATTACTATTTTTGCGCTCTCAAATTCATAAAGTTCATACTGAAATTTTGAATTTTTTTACTTGGGGGAGATACTCAAGCGGCCAACGAGGACAGACTGTAAATCTGTTGGTTTTTACCTTCGCAGGTTCGAATCCTGCTCTCCCCACAAAATTTAAAAAATAGCAATACCAAAACAGTTTTTTGAGAAATTGTTTTGGGTTGAAAAGCGGGAGTAGCTCAGTTGGTAGAGCGTCAGCCTTCCAAGCTGAATGTCGCCGGTTCGAACCCGGTCTCCCGCTCAAATGAGCTAACCTCGAAATGAAAGTTTTGAGGTTGGATTTTTAACATAACTGTAATGATTAATCGGATTTCTTTCTGAAAAAAATGAAAGTATTCTGGTTTTTCATTATGCTCATTAAAAAGCCGGTGTAGCTCAGGGGTAGAGCGTTTCCTTGGTAAGGAAGAGGTCACGAGTTCAAATCTCGTCATTGGCTCTTGGTTCAGAATATAAATTGAACACTAATATATAACTAAGATTAAATAAATTAATTATGGCAAAGGAAACTTTTGATCGTTCCAAACCGCACTTAAATATTGGTACTATTGGACACGTTGATCACGGTAAAACTACGTTAACTGCTGCGATTACTAAAGTATTAGCAGAAGCTGGTCTTTCTGAAGCAAGAGATTTCGATACTATCGATAACGCTCCAGAAGAAAAAGAAAGAGGTATTACAATTAACACTTCTCACGTTGAGTACCAAACTTCAAATCGTCACTATGCACACGTTGACTGTCCAGGTCACGCGGATTACGTGAAGAACATGGTAACTGGTGCTGCTCAGATGGACGGTGCGATCTTAGTAGTTGCTGCTACTGATGGTCCAATGCCACAAACTCGTGAGCACATCCTTTTAGGACGTCAGGTAGGTATTCCTAGAATCGTTGTATTCCTTAACAAAGTGGATATGGTTGATGATGAGGAGCTTTTAGAGCTTGTAGAGATGGAAGTAAGAGAACTTCTTTCTTTCTATGAGTATGATGGAGATAACGGTCCTGTAATTGCTGGTTCTGCTTTAGGAGCTCTTAACGGAGAGCAAAAGTGGGTTGATACAGTAATGGAGCTTATGGAAGCTGTTGATACTTGGATCGAGTTACCAAAGAGAGATGTTGAAAAAGACTTCTTGATGCCAATCGAAGATGTATTCTCTATTACTGGTCGTGGTACTGTTGCTACTGGACGTATCGAGACTGGAGTTGCTAACACTGGAGATCCTGTAGAGATCATCGGTATGGGAGCTGAGAAATTAACTTCTACTATTACTGGGGTTGAGATGTTCCGTAAGATATTAGATAGAGGAGAAGCTGGAGATAACGTAGGTATCCTATTAAGAGGTATCGAGAAAACTGAGATCTCTAGAGGTATGGTAATCGTTAAGCCAGGATCTGTAACTCCACACAAAAACTTCAAAGCTGAGGTGTATATCCTTAAGAAAGAAGAAGGTGGTCGTCACACTCCGTTCCATAACAACTACCGTCCACAGTTCTACGTACGTACAACTGATGTAACTGGAAACATTGCGCTTCCTGATGGAGTAGAAATGGTAATGCCTGGAGATAACTTAACTATTACTGTTGAGTTGATTCAACCAATCGCAATGAATGTAGGTCTTCGTTTTGCTATCCGTGAAGGTGGTAGAACAGTAGGTGCTGGTCAGGTAACCGAAATTTTAGACTAATACAATTATAGATATATAGGTAAGGTATTCGCACTGGCGAATACCTTGCCTTATGTATACGGGTTTAGCTCAGTTGGTAGAGCACTGGTCTCCAAAACCAGGTGTCGGGAGTTCGAGCCTCTCAACCCGTGCTGAAATGATTGATGTTTTTTGCAAAATAAGATCATTATTATATTGAATTCTTTGACGGAACTGAGAAATATTTTCTGAAGACTGTCAATAAAAACCGAATACAATGGCTGGATTAATAAATTATATTACAGAATCATATAACGAGTTGAAAAATCATGTAACCTGGACTCCCTGGGCAGAAGCACAGCGGTTAACCATAGTTGTTATTGTTTTTTCAGTTATTTTTTCTCTGGCTATTTGGGGAGTGGATACTGTTTTTAGTAACATGATCGAATATTATTTTACGTTAGTTAAATCTTAAATTTTCAAAATGGCCGAGGTGGATAATTCAAAGAAGTGGTACGTTGTAAGAGCGGTAAGTGGTCAGGAAAATAAGGTTAAGGACTATATAGAGCGTGAAATAGCTCATATGGGACTTGAAGATTTTGTTTCCCAGATTTTGGTTCCAACGGAAAAGGTAGTTCAAATCCGTAATGGAAAGAAAATAAATAAGGAACGTGTATACTTTCCAGGTTATGTTATGATTGAAGCTAACTTGGCAGGTGAGGTTCCTCATATCATTAAATCAATTAATGGTGTGATTGGCTTTCTTGGTGAAGTAAAAGGAGGAGATCCTGTACCATTAAGAAAAGCAGAAATAAACAGAATGCTAGGAAAAGTAGATGAATTAGCAGTAAAAACTGATAATGTTGCGATTCCTTACACTGTTGGAGAGACTGTAAAAGTGATAGACGGTCCTTTCAACGGGTTTAATGGTACTGTAGAGAAAGTAAATGAAGAAAAGCGTAAGCTTGAGGTAATGGTGAAAATCTTCGGTAGAAAGACACCATTAGAATTGAGCTATATGCAAGTTGAAAAAGTATAAACTGTTACATTATATATATCAGAATTGTTCTTTTGCTTCCAACTGTAGAACAGTTCTAATTTAAAATTAGAAAAATGGCTAAAGAGTTAAGTAAAGTTGTAAAACTTCAAGTTCGTGGAGGTGCGGCAAACCCATCACCCCCTGTTGGACCTGCTCTAGGTGCTGCCGGAGTAAATATCATGGAATTCTGTAAGCAATTCAATGGTAGAACACAAGATAAGGCTGGTAAAGTATTACCGGTTGTAATTAGTGTGTATTCTGACAAGTCTTTTGACTTTGTTATCAAAACTCCACCAGCAGCTGTTCAAATTCTGGAAGCAGCAAAACAAAAGAAGGGTTCTGGAGAGCCTAACCGTAAAAAAGTAGCAAGTATTACTTGGGATCAGGTAAAAGCAATTGCTGAAGATAAGATGCAGGACTTAAATGCGTTTACTATCGAATCTGCAATGAAAATGATCGCAGGTACTGCTCGTTCCATGGGTGTAACTGTAAAAGGACAAGCTCCTTTTTAATCCAAAAACGTTTACAAAATGGCAAAATTGACTAAAAAGCAAAAAGAAGCGCAAGCTAAAGTAGATAAGAACAAAGCTTATTCTCTTGCTGAAGCATCAGCTTTGGTAAAAGAAATAACAAATGTGAACTTTGATGCTTCTGTAGACCTTGCTGTTCGTTTGAACGTTGATCCACGTAAAGCTAACCAAATGGTACGTGGAGTGGTAACGTTACCTCACGGAACAGGAAAAGATGTAAAAGTATTAGCGTTAGTAACACCAGATAAGGAAGCAGAAGCTAAAGAAGCAGGTGCTGACTTTGTAGGGTTAGATGAGTACTTGGATAAAATCAAAGGCGGATGGACTGATGTAGATGTGATCATTACTATGCCAAGTGTTATGGGTAAATTAGGACCATTAGGTAGAGTATTAGGACCTCGTGGATTAATGCCAAACCCAAAGACAGGTACCGTAACAATGGATGTTGCAAAAGCAGTATCTGATGTTAAAGCTGGTAAGATCGATTTCAAAGTTGATAAAACAGGTATTGTACATGCTGCAATCGGTAAATCTTCTTTCGAAGCTGAGAAAATAGCTGGTAACGCTAAAGAATTAATAACAACATTGGTAAAGTTAAAACCACAAACTGCTAAGGGAGTATACATCAAGTCGATTTACATGTCGTCTACAATGAGTCCTGGAGTAGAAGTGGATGCTAAAAACTTTGCTGGGTAATTAAGATAAACGATTATGACAAGAGAAGAAAAATCACAAGTAATTGATGACTTAACTGCTCAGTTGGCTGATAACGCGAATATCTACTTGGCAGATATCTCAGGGTTGGATGCAGGAACAACTTCTAATTTAAGAAGAGCTTGTTTCAAAGCTAATGTTTCATTAAAAGTAGTTAAGAATACACTCCTTGCAAAAGCAATGGAGAATTCAGATAAGGATTTTGGAGATTTACCAAATGTATTAAAAGGTAATACTTCAATCATGTTTGCCGAGGCTGGTAATGCACCTGCAAAGGTTATCAAAGAGTTTCGTAAGAAATCTGAGAAGCCTTTATTAAAAGGAGCATTTATCGAGGAAGCAATATTTGTTGGTGACGAAAATCTAGATGCACTTGTAAGTATCAAGTCTAAGGAAGAAGTTATCGGAGATATTATTGGCTTACTACAGTCTCCTGCTAAGAACGTAGTTTCTGCGTTGAAATCAGGTGGTGGTAAACTTGCTGGTATCCTTAAAACGTTATCCGAAAAAGAAGGATAACAATCAATAGTGTACGCACTTTTTAACAATTATATTTCATTAAAAAAAATTATTTAAAACGATAGAAAATGGCAGATTTAAAAGATTTCGCAGAACAATTAGTTAACTTAACAGTAAAAGAAGTTAATGAGTTAGCTGATATATTAAAAGAAGAATATGGTATCGAGCCTGCAGCTGCTGCAGTAGCTGTTGCTGGTGGTGGTGCTGCTGGTGGTGGTGAAGCTGCTGAAGAAAAATCAGAGTTCGATGTAATCCTTAAGGCTGCAGGTGGTTCTAAATTAGCAGTTGTAAAACTTGTTAAAGAATTAACTGGTCTTGGTCTTAAAGATGCTAAAGAATTAGTAGATGGTGCTCCTAAAGCTATCAAAGAAGGTGTAGCTAAGGATGAAGCTGAAGCTCTTAAAACTCAATTAGAAGAGGCTGGAGCTGAGGTTGAGCTTAAGTAAGCTTACCATAGATTGATATATAGGTTTAGACCCAGAGATTTTCTCTCTGAGGTCTAAACCATTTTGCGTATATAAAAGTTAGGTCTTTGCATACGCACCCCTTTTTAAAATTTTAATTTAATTCCGTCCATTGATGTTAGCAACGCAAACTGAAAGATTGAATTTCTCTTCTGTAAAGAACAGACCTGAATATCCGGACTTTTTGGATATCCAGATCAAATCATTTCAGGATTTCTTTCAATTAGAAACAAAATCTGAAGAAAGAGGAAACGAAGGTCTATACAATACCTTCATGGAAAATTTTCCGATTACGGATACTCGTAATCAATTTGTACTTGAATTTTTAGATTACTTCGTTGATCCTCCTAGATATGATCTTCAAGAGTGTATAGAAAGAGGTCTTACTTATAGTGTACCTCTTAAAGCACGTCTTAAATTATTCTGTACAGACCCAGAACATGAAGATTTTGAAACTATTGTGCAGGATGTGTATTTAGGTACTATTCCTTACATGACTCCTAGTGGAACCTTCTGTATTAATGGAGCTGAGCGTGTTGTTGTATCGCAATTACACCGTTCTCCAGGGGTATTCTTTGGACAGTCTTTCCATGCAAATGGAACCAAGCTGTATTCTGCAAGAGTAATTCCTTTTAAAGGGTCTTGGATAGAATTTGCTACAGATATCAATAGTGTGATGTACGCATATATTGATAGAAAGAAAAAATTACCGGTAACTACACTTTTCCGTGCAATAGGTTATGAGCGCGATAAAGATATTTTAGAAATTTTTGACCTTGCAGAGGAAGTAAAAGTTTCTAAATCCGGATTGAAAAAAGTATTAGGCCGTAAATTGGCCGCTCGTGTTTTAAATACTTGGCACGAAGATTTTGTGGATGAAGATACTGGAGAGGTGGTATCTATCGAACGTAATGAGATCGTATTAGATCGTGATACGATATTAGATAAGGATCACCTAGAAGAAATTATCGAGTCTGGTGCAAAAACTATTTTATTGCATAAAGAAGATAATCAAAAAGGAGATTATGCAATCATCCACAATACATTGCAAAAAGACCCTACCAACTCTGAAAAAGAAGCGGTAGAGCACATATATCGTCAATTACGTAATGCAGAACCGCCTGATGAGGAAACTGCAAGAGGAATTATCGACAAGTTATTCTTCTCTGACCAACGTTATAACCTTGGTGAAGTAGGTCGATATAGAATGAACAAAAAATTAGGTCTTGATATCGATATGGATAAGCAAGTGCTTACCAAAGAAGATATCATTACCATTATCAAATATTTGATCGAGCTGATCAATTCAAAAGCTGAAATCGATGATATCGATCACCTTTCTAACCGTCGTGTTCGTACAGTAGGTGAGCAGTTATCTCAGCAGTTTGGAGTAGGATTAGCGCGTATGGCGCGTACCATCCGTGAGCGAATGAACGTAAGAGATAATGAGGTATTTACACCAATAGATTTGATTAATGCTAAGACATTGTCTTCGGTAATCAACTCATTCTTTGGTACCAACCAGCTTTCTCAGTTTATGGATCAAACCAATCCATTAGCAGAAATTACACACAAACGTAGACTTTCTGCATTAGGGCCTGGTGGTTTATCAAGAGAAAGAGCAGGTTTCGAGGTTCGTGACGTTCACTATACGCACTATGGTCGTCTTTGTCCTATCGAAACTCCTGAAGGACCAAATATTGGATTGATCTCTTCTTTATCGGTATTTGCAAAAGTAAATTCAATGGGATTCTTAGAAACTCCTTACCGTAAGGTAGAGGAGGGTAGAGTAGACCTTTCTGGATTTACATATCTAAGCGCCGAAGAAGAGGAAGAAAAATTAATTGCTCAGGCAAACATTCCTTTAAAGGAAGATGGAACTATAGATTCTGATAAGGTTATTGCACGTATGGAGGGTGACTTCCCGGTTATTGATCCTACCCAGGTAAATTATGCCGATGTTGCTCCAAACCAGATCGCTTCTATATCTGCATCGTTGATTCCATTCTTGGAGCATGATGATGCAAACCGTGCATTGATGGGATCAAACATGATGCGTCAGGCAGTACCATTATTAAGAGTTGATGCTCCGATTGTAGGTACAGGACTTGAACGTCAGGTAGCTTCAGATTCAAGAGTATTGATCAATGCTGAAGGTGCAGGAGTTGTTGAGTACGTTGATGCTGATAAGATTACTATTAAATACGATAGAACAGAAGAACAAAGAATGGTAAGTTTTGATGGAGATTCTAAGACCTATGATCTTATTAAATTCAGAAAAACTAACCAAGGTACAAGTATCAATCTAAAACCAATCGTTAGAGTAGGCGATAAGGTTGCCAAGGGGCAGGTACTATGTCAAGGGTATGCTACCGAAAATGGTGAGCTTGCACTTGGTAGAAATATGAAAGTAGCCTTTATGCCTTGGAAAGGGTATAACTTCGAGGATGCGATTGTAATTTCTGAAAAGGTAGTAAGAGATGATATTTTTACTTCTATTCATATCGATGAGTATTCTCTTGAAGTAAGAGATACTAAATTAGGTAATGAGGAATTAACAAATGACATACCAAACGTTTCTGAAGAGGCTACAAAAGACCTTGACGAAAATGGTATGATTAGAGTAGGTGCCGAAATTAAGCCTGGTGATATTCTTATTGGTAAGATTACTCCAAAAGGAGAAAGTGATCCTACACCAGAAGAAAAATTATTACGTGCTATTTTTGGTGATAAGGCGGGAGATGTTAAAGATGCTTCTTTAAAAGCTTCACCTTCATTACACGGGGTAGTAATTGATAAGAAATTATTTGCTCGTGCGATTAAGGATAAGAGAAAACGCTCTCAGGATAAAGAGGATATCGAAATCCTTGAAAGATCTTATGACGCCAAATTCGAGTTGTTAAAATCTGAATTAGTAGATAAATTATTCGCAATCGTAGGAGGTAAAACTTCTCAAGGTGTGATGAATGATTTAGGTGAAGAAGTACTTCCAAAAGGGAAAAAGTATACTCAAAAAATGCTTAACAGTGTTGATGATTATGCACACCTTACCAAAGGTACTTGGACTACAGATGATGATCTTAACAGAATGGTTGCAGATCTTATCCACAACTATAAAATTAAAGAGAATGATCTTCAAGGTAATTTAAGAAGAGAGAAATTCACAATTTCTGTTGGAGACGAATTACCTTCTGGAATCATCAAACTTGCTAAAGTTTATATTGCTAAAAAACGTAAACTGAAAGTAGGAGATAAAATGGCAGGTCGTCACGGTAACAAAGGTATTGTGGCACGTATCGTAAGAGAAGAAGATATGCCATTCTTAGAAGATGGAACACCGGTAGATATTGTATTAAATCCACTTGGGGTACCATCACGTATGAACATTGGTCAGATCTATGAAACTGTATTAGGGTGGGCAGGTCAGAAATTAGGTAGAAAATTTGCTACTCCAATTTTTGATGGTGCTTCTCTAGACCAGATTAATGGATTTACTGATGAAGCTGGAATTCCTAGATTCGGTCATACTTACCTGTATGATGGAGGTACAGGAGATCGTTTTGATCAGCCAGCAACGGTAGGTGTGATTTATATGTTAAAGCTAGGTCACATGGTAGATGATAAGATGCACGCCCGTTCTATTGGTCCTTACTCATTAATTACACAACAGCCTCTTGGTGGTAAAGCACAGTTTGGAGGTCAGCGTTTTGGTGAGATGGAAGTATGGGCACTTGAGGCGTATGGAGCTTCAAGTACGCTTCGTGAGATATTGACCGTAAAATCTGATGATGTAATAGGAAGAGCCAAAACATACGAAAGTATCGTTAAAGGTGAGCCTATGCCAGAACCTGGATTACCAGAATCTTTCAATGTATTAATGCATGAATTAAAAGGTCTTGGTCTGGATATCAGATTAGAAGAATAATAAGTTTGTCATCGTACCCTGAACGATGCTGACGGGTACGATGTTTAACTCTTAATTATTCAAATTTAAATTACAATAATTCTTTAGCAACCATATATTATGGCAAGAAATAATGATAAGAATACAGTAAAGAGATTTAATAAAATCTCTATTGGTTTAGCTTCTCCAGAATCTATTTTGGCGCAATCAAACGGAGAGGTTTTAAAACCTGAAACTATCAATTATCGTACACACAAACCAGAACGTGATGGTTTGTTTTGCGAACGAATTTTTGGACCAGTAAAGGACTTTGAATGTGCTTGTGGTAAATACAAAAGAATTCGTTATAAAGGAATCGTTTGTGACCGATGTGGAGTTGAAGTAACTGAGAAAAAAGTACGTAGAGACCGTGTTGGACATATTAACTTAGTGGTTCCTGTAGCTCATATCTGGTATTTTAGATCTTTACCAAATAAGATCGGATACTTGTTAGGGCTTCCTTCCAAGAAATTGGATATGATTATTTACTACGAACGTTACGTAGTAATTCAACCGGGTATTGCCAAGAATGAAGAAGGTGAGCCTATTCAAAAAATGGATTTCCTTACCGAAGAAGAATATTTAAATATCTTAGATAGCCTTCCTCAGGAAAACTTATACCTAGAAGATACAGATCCAAATAAGTTCATCGCGAAGATGGGTGCAGAATGCTTGATCGAAATTCTTAGAAGAATTGATTTGGATGCACTTTCTTATGAGTTAAGACATAAAGCAAATAACGAAACTTCTAAGCAACGTAAAACTGAGGCATTAAAACGTCTTCAGGTTGTTGAGTCGTTCCGTGATGCCAATAAAAATAGAGAAAATCGTCCAGAATGGATGATCCTGAAAGTAGTGCCAGTAATTCCACCAGAATTACGTCCGTTAGTACCATTAGATGGAGGTCGTTTTGCTACTTCAGATTTGAATGATCTTTATCGTCGTGTAATTATCCGTAACAATCGTTTAAAGAGATTGATGGAGATCAAAGCTCCTGAAGTAATCTTACGTAATGAAAAGCGTATGCTTCAGGAATCAGTAGATTCATTATTTGATAATACTCGTAAAGCTTCTGCTGTAAAAACAGATTCTAATAGACCATTAAAATCGTTATCAGACTCGTTAAAAGGTAAGCAAGGACGTTTCCGTCAAAACTTACTTGGTAAGCGTGTTGATTATTCTGCTCGTTCTGTAATTGTTGTAGGACCTGAGCTGAAATTATACGAATGTGGTCTTCCAAAAAATATGGCAGCCGAGCTGTACAAGCCATTTGTGATTAGAAAATTAATCGAGCGTGGTATTGTAAAAACAGTAAAGTCTGCTAAAAAGATTATTGATAGAAAAGAGCCTGTAGTTTGGGATATCTTAGAGAATGTTCTTAAAGGACATCCAGTATTACTGAACCGTGCTCCTACGCTTCACCGTTTAGGGATCCAGGCGTTCCAACCAAAACTTATTGAAGGGAAAGCGATACAGTTGCACCCATTAGTATGTACGGCATTTAACGCGGATTTTGATGGTGACCAGATGGCAGTACACCTTCCATTAGGGCCAGAGGCTATTTTGGAAGCGCAATTGTTAATGTTGGCTTCTCATAATATATTGAACCCTGCAAATGGTTCTCCTATTACCGTGCCTTCTCAGGATATGGTACTTGGTTTATATTATTTGACCAAGCCACGTAAAACAACAAAAGACTTGGTGATCAAAGGAGAAGGACTTACGTTCTACTCCCCTGAGGAAGTAATAATTGCTTACAACGAAAAGCGATTAGATATTAACGCTGTAATCAAGGTAAGAACCAAGGATTTCAATGATGAAGGAGAATTAGTAGATCAATTGATTGAGACAACTACAGGTAGAGTACTATTTAATGAAAAAGTACCAGAAGCTGCAGGATACGTTAATGAAGTATTGACTAAGAAATCTTTAAGAGATATTATTGGTAGCATCCTTAAAGTAACGAGCGTACCAGAAACAGCTGCTTTCCTTGATGAGATTAAGACATTAGGATATAACTCGGCATTCCAGGGTGGTCTTTCGTTTAGTTTGGGAGATATTATTATTCCTGCAGAAAAGCATACGATGATTGCGGATGCGAATTCTCAGGTAGATAATATCGTTGCTAACTATAACATGGGACTTATTACGAATAATGAACGTTATAATCAGGTAATTGATATTTGGACTTCTACCAATGCAGAATTGACAGAATTGTCGATGAAGCGTATTAGAGAAGATCAGCAAGGGTTTAACTCGGTATATATGATGCTTGATTCTGGAGCGAGGGGATCTAAAGAACAGATTCGTCAGCTTACAGGAATGCGTGGATTGATGGCAAAGCCGAAAAAGTCAAACTCAGCTGGTGGTGAGATTATTGAAAACCCGATTCTTTCGAACTTTAAAGAAGGTCTTTCGATTCTTGAATACTTTATTTCTACTCACGGTGCACGTAAAGGACTTGCAGATACGGCTCTTAAAACTGCCGATGCAGGATACCTAACACGTCGTTTGGTTGATGTAGCACAAGATGTAATTGTAAACATTGAAGACTGTGGTACATTGCGAGGAGTTGAAGTAACTGCATTGAAGAAGAATGAGGAGATTATAGAACCTCTTGCAGATAGAATTGTTGGTAGAACTGCCTTAGTAGATGTTATTGATCCGTTGACACAAGAAGTTCTTGTTGAAGCAGGAGTTGAGATAGATGAAGTAATTGCAAAAAGAATTGACAGTTCTCCTGTAGAATCAGTAGAAGTTCGTTCTGCACTTACTTGTGAAGCTAAGAAAGGAATTTGTGTGAAATGTTACGGTCGTAACCTTGCTACTGGTAAAACAGTACAAAGAGGTGAGGCTGTTGGAGTAGTTGCAGCACAATCAATCGGTGAACCAGGTACTCAGCTTACCCTACGTACATTCCACGTGGGAGGTATTGCAGGTAACATTTCTGAAGAAAACCAATTGAAATCTAAATTTAGCGGTAAAGCAGAAATTGAAGAATTGAAGACCGTAAAAGGAGAAGATGCAGAAGGAAACGAAATTGATGTTGTAATTTCTCGTACTTCTGAAATCAAAGTGATCGATCCTAAGACTAAGATTGTATTAAGTACAAATGTAATTCCTTACGGATCTCAACTTTTCATCCAAGATGGAGATAACATTGAAAAAGATCAAGTGGTATGTCAGTGGGATCCTTATAACGGTGTGATTATTTCAGAATTCGCTGGTAAGGTGAAGTATGAAAATATCGAACAAGGAATTACGTATCAGGTAGAGATCGATGAACAAACCGGTTTCCAGGAAAAAGTAATTTCAGAATCCAGAGATAAGAAAAAGATTCCTACGTTATTGGTTATGGGTAAAGGAGACGAAGTACTTCGTTCTTATAACTTACCAGTAGGAGCACACTTGATGGTAGATGATAATGAGAAGATCGGAGTAGGTAAGGTCTTGGTTAAGATTCCTCGTAAATCAGCTAAAGCTGGTGATATTACTGGAGGTCTTCCAAGGGTAACCGAATTGTTCGAAGCACGTAATCCATCTAACCCAGCTGTAGTAAGTGAAATTGATGGTGTTGTTTCTTTCGGGAAAATCAAGCGTGGTAACCGTGAGATCATCGTAGAGTCTAGAATCGGTGAGATCAAGAAATACTTGGTAAAACTTTCTAATCAGATTCTTGTTCAGGAAAATGACTTCGTAAGAGCAGGTATGCCATTATCAGATGGTTCTGTAACTCCAGAAGATATCCTTAAGATCAAAGGACCTTCTGCGGTACAACAATATTTGGTGAACGAAGTTCAGGAAGTATATCGATTACAAGGTGTGAAGATTAATGATAAGCACTTTGAAGTTGTTGTACGACAAATGATGCGTAAAGTAAGAATTCAGGATCCGGGAGATACTATTTTCCTAGAAAATCAATTGGTACATAAATCAGACTTCATTGAAGAAAATGATGCAATTTTCGGAATGAAAGTGGTTGAAGAAGCTGGTGATAGTGAAACCTTGAAAGCAGGTCAGATCGTTTCGCCAAGAGATTTAAGAGATGAGAATTCTGTACTACGTAGAGAAGATAAAAACTTAGTAACCGCAAGAGATGCTTCTCCTGCAACTGCGACTCCAATACTTCAGGGTATTACAAGAGCATCGCTTCAAACTAAATCGTTCATCTCTGCAGCGTCATTCCAGGAAACTACAAAAGTATTAAACGAAGCTGCGGTAAGCGGTAAAGTAGATACACTCGAAGGTCTTAAAGAAAATGTAATTGTTGGGCATAGAATTCCAGCAGGTACAGGTATGAGAAGCTATGAGAGTATCATTGTAGGTTCTAAAGAAGAATTCGAAGATCGAATGGAACAAAGACAAGAAGTTAATTATAATTAATTCTTAAAAGCCTGTCGCAATGCGACAGGCTTTTTTTATATAATAAGTAAACATGGCAGATAATAAAAACCTCAATCAAAATCAATTGAATATAGAATTAGATGAAGCAGTTGCAGACGGAACTTATAGTAACCTTGCAATTATCAATCATTCGGTTTCAGAATTCGTTATTGATTTTGTAAATATTATGCCTGGTCGTCCAAAAAGCAAAGTCAAAAGCAGAATTATCTTAACTCCACAACATGCAAAAAGATTGCTTAAAGCGCTTAATGATAATGTAAGTAGATTCGAATCTGCTCATGGAGAAATTAAGGATTATGAACAACCTCCCATCCCAATGAACTTTGGTCCTACAGGAGAGGCTTAACGATCAGTAGTTTTGATAGTTTTTGATTAAGAAATAATATTACCTTATACTAAAATAAAAATCCGCTCACAGAATTAATCGCTGAGCGGATTTTTTATTTTTTGCACACATTGTTATGTGCTAGTGTTTTTTAATCCTTTAAAACGCTTTAAAATTCTGATGTGAAATGAAATTGTATAGAAGGGTACTTTTGTTGGGTCATTTGCAAACTAAAGGAAGAATCTGCAAAAAAGACCAATTGCCCTTGTTTGTCTTTAGCCAAGAATTTGCTCTTTACCCTTTTAAATTCTTTGAACTCTTCATTATCCTGATCTTCTGGATCTACCCAGCAGGCTTTATGTACATTTAGATTTTCATAGGTGCATTTAGCACCGTATTCATGTTCTAATCGGTATTGAATTACTTCATATTGTAAAGCTCCTACGGTACCAATAACTTTTCTTCCATTGATTTCTAAAGTAAATAACTGAGCTACTCCTTCGTCCATCAACTGATCAATACCTTTAGCCAATTGTTTAGATTTCATTGGATCTGCATTATTGATGTATCTAAAGTGCTCTGGAGAAAAACTAGGAATACCTTTATAATGTAATACTTCTCCTTTGGTAAGGGTATCACCAATTTTGAAGTTACCCGTATCGTGAAGTCCAACAATATCTCCTGGGTAAGAGATATCAACAATTTCTTTTTTCTCAGCGAAAAAGGCATTTGGACTAGAAAATTTTAGTTTCTTATTATGTCGGGTATGCAAATAAGGAACATTTCTCTCAAAGGTCCCTGAAACAATTTTCACAAAGGCTAATCGATCCCTGTGTTTTGGATCCATATTAGCATGTATTTTAAAAACAAAACCGGTAAAGTTCTCTTCTTCAGGTTTTACCAACCGAACATCACTTTCTTTGGGTTTTGGAGGAGGAGCAATAGAAACAAAACAGTCTAAAAGCTCACGAACTCCAAAATTGTTCAAGGCCGATCCAAAAAATACGGGTTGTAAAGATCCGTTTTGATAAGCTTCTTTTTCAAATGTTGGATATATCCCTTCTACTAATTCTAATTCTTCTCTTAATTGATTAGCAGAATTTTCTCCTACTAGCTCGTCCAATTCTTCAGACTGTAGATCAGACACTTCAATAGTTTCTTCTATATTTTTTCTGTTGTCTCCGCTAAAAAGATTAATGTTTTTCTCCCAAATATTATAGATTCCTTTGAAGTCGTATCCCATTCCTATAGGAAAGCTTAAAGGAGTAACCGTGAGTCCTAATTTCTGTTCGATCTCATCCAGGAGTTCGAAAGCATCTTTACCTTCACGATCTAATTTATTGATAAAAACAATCATTGGGATGTTTCGCATTCTACATACAGATACCAGTTTTTCAGTTTGTTCCTCAACCCCTTTTGCTACGTCAATAACAACAATTACACTGTCTACTGCTGTGAGTGTTCTAAAAGTGTCTTCGGCAAAATCTTTGTGACCTGGTGTGTCTAGAATGTTGATTTTGATGTCTTTATATTCAAAAGCCAAAACAGAAGTTGCTACGGAAATCCCACGTTGACGTTCGATTTCCATAAAATCACTAGTAGCTCCTTTTTTTATTTTATTCGATTTTACCGCACCAGCTTCCTGGATAGCCCCTCCAAAAAGAAGTAACTTTTCGGTAAGTGTGGTTTTTCCGGCATCCGGGTGAGATATAATACCAAAGGTTCTTCTTCTGTTGATTTCTTCTAAGAATTTCATAAATCTATCAAATGTGGTGGCAAATATAACACTTAAATGTTCAATGATATATAGAATAGATTAACCAAATCATTTAGAATGCATAGAGGGGGAACCACATTTTTTAACAGGAAAGTGTTTTTTGTCGTTTTCGAATGTATTTCGTCGATTTTATTGGCGAAATTCGTGTTTTCAAGTGTTAAAATGTTAAATTTAAACACAACTTTTTGTGTCTCCTAACCTTCGATAATGTAGTGAGTAGCTTAACTATATGTGGCTACCAATGTTGATATTGGGTTAGTCGAGTTTTCTAAACGGTTTCCCCTAGATTATATGTTGCTTGACGGCAAATAGTGTTGTTTTGTCGGTAAATATGTGTATTTTATCGATAAATGAGCACGAAAAGTTTGCTTATTGTTTAGATTGCATTAAGAAATTAACTATTTTTACGACTGATAATTACGGTTTTGCCGTAGTTTATTTATGTGGAATAGCTTGATAAGTTTTAATAATAGTCCATAAAAGACAATCCCCTTTTTGTGTTTTTTATGGATGAGGTAGTAAACACATCGTCATATGAAAAAAATTACCCAAGTCTATGGGTATGCCAATATTGTGCATGCCTTACATTTTGATTCTAACCGATTAAAGCGAAATAACCTGCTTAGGTTATATGTATTTTTCGTTTTTTCCCTATTTCTTTCACTGGCATCATTTGCACAGACCGTAGATGCCAATTGGTGGAATGGTAGAGGATATCTTGTTGATTTTAGAACAGCTACACCTACCATAAGTTGTGGATTAACTTCAGATGGAGCTTTCGAGGCTACCGCAACATGGAGTGATCCTTCAACGGGTAATCTCATATTCTATGTAGACGATGGTACGGTAAGAGATAACCTGGGGAATTTATATACCAATGGTACAGGACTTAATACCAACGGAACTCGTACACAGATGGCCTCTGTAATGCCAGTACCGGGTACTAACGCCGATCAGATTTATATCATACATAGTAATGGTAGGGATGAGGATCGAAATGGTACCGCTTTCTACTCTGTAGTAGATGTACCTTCTCAAACGGTAATTAGTAGTAATAATCTATTACTTAGTGATAACTCCGAAGCTATCTATGGAACCAACAATGGAAGCGCCTGTGGTGCTTGGATAGCTGCTATTTCTGTAGATGATAACACTTGTACTGCTGATTGCGCGGCTACATTAAATTTATGGGAGGTAGATGCTGACAATCCATTAACCCCGGCAAGAGGCGACAATCCAGATTTGACGATAGCTTTGCCACAAAACCTACCAAGACCAGGGGAAAGAGGATCTATACGTTTTTCACCTCAAAATGATCGTATAGCTATTGCAATAGAAGGTGGATTTACTACGATAGATGGTGGGGTGTATTATGCAAATTGGGATTCCTCTACAGGTGCGATAGGTGCCTGGACCAAAGTGCCAATTTCTGCAACTGACGATACAGAAACAGGTTATAGTGTGGAGTTTTCTCCTGACGGATCAAGACTGTTTTTCGGACATCAAAATACTGCTACCTTCGATGGCCAATTTACAGGATGGAATGGTAGGTTGTTTGTTCACGTAATTGGAGAGACAATTTCTACTGCATTAAATGGAAGTAATGTAGTTTCAGGTGTTCAATTAGGGCCAGATGATAATTTGTACATATCGGCGAGTGGTTTTAGTGCATTAAACTTTGTAAGTAACCCCAATACGGTAAGCTCTACAGTAGCACCGGTTTTTCAAAATATTCCTTTCCCTACATCTTGTACTTCTACAGGAGTAACTCAAGGGTTTAACTTCTCTCAGCAGATTGTATTCTTCGGGAATTGTTTGTCTGATACAGATAATGATGGTATTCTGGATGAAACTGATAATTGTGTCAATACGCCTAATCCAGGTCAGGAAGATGCTGATTTTGATGGTATAGGAGATGTTTGTGACAATGATAGCGATAATGATGGAGTTCCGGATACTTCTGATGTTTGCCCTGGATTTGACGACAATCTGGATAATGATAATGACGATGTACCAGATAATTGTGATTTGGATAATGATAATGATGGAATTTTAGACACGAATGAAATTATTTGCGCAACCAATGTTGAAGTGAATAGTTTACCATACAGTCCGGTGACAAATTTACAAACAGGAAATACCGGAACGCTAGCAGATTTGGCTGCTAATGCTGGAAATAGTATAGACTTAAATTATACATTAAATGGTACAGCTACTTGGAATAGAGGTATCGAAATTGCTGATGACGGTGGAGAGGTAGGAGCAAACACGCTTTTATTACAACCTGATAATGTTGGAGATGGTTCAGGATCTGCAACCTACGAATTTGTCTTTGACCAAGAATCAAGAATTAATAATATTACGTTTGGAGGATTGGATTTCGACGATCGTTTAGTCTTTACAGCTTTCGATGTGAATAATAATCCTATTCCTCTTACCACTGCTAATTTTACGACCGTAGGAAGTGTAAATGCCGTAGGAAATGGATTTACATATATAGGAACGCTTCAGAGTTTTGTAAATGCTAATTATGTTAATGAAGCAGTTAGTATTTCGGTACATCAGGCGGTAAAAAGATTGGTGGTAGTCTCTGGTAAAGCAGATGCCGATAGCAATAACAATACTATTGAAGTGTACAACTTTTCATATTGTACGGCTTTAGATAGTGATAATGATAATATTCCAGATTACTTAGAAGTAGATAGTGATAATGATGGTTGTCCAGATGCTATAGAAGGAGGAGGAAGTTTTGTAGCCGCAAATCTGACTGGAGCCGATAACTTGGCAAACTCTGCAGCAGGGGTTAACGGAAGTGGTGTGCCTACTATTTCTGGTAGTCCACAAGCTACAGCTGCGGCGGTAACAAATAGCGGTATAAGTGCTTGTGTGCCTATAGCTGTCAATGATACTCCTGCAGATGTCGCAGAAGATAGTGGAACGACCAACATAGCAGTATTAGGAAACGATAGCTTTGGAGGAGACGGCCCAAGTACGGGAACGATCAATGTGACTGCCATCCCAGCTGCGGTAGGAACTGCAGTAGTGAACAATGGTGGTACACCAAACGATCCAACGGATGATACGATTGACTTTACTCCGGCCTTAGACTATAATGGTCCGGTAACGATTACTTATGAGATCGAAGATGCTGATGGAGATACGGCTACGGCTACGGTTACTTTTGATGTCACTCCAGTAGATGATACCCCAACGGCTACTAATGATACTCCTGCTGATGTAGCAGAAGATAGTGGAACGACCAACATTGCGGTATTAGGAAACGATAGCTTTGGAGGAGACGGTCCAAGTACGGGAACGATCAATGTAACTGCCATCCCAGCCGCAGTAGGAACTGCAGTAGTGAACAATGGAGGTACACCAAACGATCCGACCGATGATACGATCGACTTTACTCCGGCCTTAGACTATAATGGTCCGGTAACGATTACTTATGAGATCGAAGATGCCGATGGAGATACGGCTACGGCTACGGTTACTTTTGATGTCACTCCAGTAGATGATACCCCAACGGCAGTAAATGATACTCCTGCAGATGTCGCAGAAGATAGTGGAACAACCAACATTGCAGTATTAGGAAACGATAGCTTTGGAGGAGATGGTCCAAGTACAGGAACGATCAATGTGACTGCCATCCCAGCCGCAGTAGGAACTGCAGTTGTAAACAATGGAGGTACACCAAATGATCCAACGGATGATACGATTGACTTTACACCAGCCTTAGACT
>NZ_JBSWWU010000019.1:0-54595 GCF_056160245.1 Aquimarina sp. AWH4_224
AACCTTTGGTAACAGAACTATCCAAATCAAATCCATAGGAAGATCCTGAGTAATCCTTAACCGTAGGTCGAGGATAATCCGTGGGTAAATCTAAAACTGAAACTCCCCCTGAAAAAACAGATAACCAATACTCCTTTGAAGACTCTAAACTTGAACGATACGAAGAACTCTGTTGCCAATATGAATAATCCTTATACTGAAGTGATAAGTCTGCTAATGAATCTCCTCGATAATATCCCATCAAATCACTCAACAAAATACCCTGAGAAACTCCATCATTAACAATATGATGAATATCTAACATCAAAATATAATCCTCATCAGACAATCTAATCAATCCTACCCGTAATAAAGGTGGACGGCTCAAATCAAAGGGAACCACAAACCTTGAAATCAATGAATCAACTTCTAATTCATTAACCAAACCATAATCCGCTATCGAAAATGAAAAATCATCAACAATATGTTGTTGTGCCTCTCCATCTACCATCACAATGCCCGTGCGTAAGATCTCATGTCGCTCTATCAAAGAAATAAAACTAGACTCTAACAAAGAAACATCTAAAGAACCTTGCAAGCGAACAACCTGTGGCATATTATAGGCCAAGGATAAACGATCAAACTCATATAAAAAATACAAACGCTTCTGAGCAGATGATAAAGGATAATACAACTGCTGGGGAGCTAAGGGAATGCTACTTAAAACATCACTGGTATCCATAGTTGATAGATACTCTCCAAAACTGCGAATATCCTGATACTTGAAAATATCCTGTAAACTCAAATCCAAGGATAACTCCTTGCGTAATCGATTCATTAAAATCGTCGCTTTCAATGAATGACCTCCTAACTCAAAAAAGCTCCTGGTCACACTAATCTTGGATGCCTCTAATCCTAAGACATCACTCCATATCTCTACCAACTTAGACTCTAATGAAGTCTCTGCTGCTTGGTAAGAATCAACATCTTCTAAACTAGGAATAGGCAAACCAGAGCGATCAATCTTACCATTGGAAGTCAGTGGTAAGGAAGACAGCTCCACATAATAACTCGGAACCATGTAGTCCGGTAAACGATCTTGTAAATAACTCTTTATATCGGATACATTAACCGAAGAAGATGAAGATACATAATAACCTACCAAATGATCATCTCCTCCCCAATGTTGAATCATAACCAAACCTTCTGAAATAGCAGGGTAACCCGATAAATGATATCCAATCTCCCCTAACTCTATACGATAACCTCTCAACTTTACCTGATCATCTATACGGCCTACAAACTCCAAATCTCCATTCGATAACCTTCGTACCAAATCCCCTGTCTTATACATCTGTAAGCCTTCTCGATATGGATCTGCTATAAAACAATCAGATGTCTGATCCTCTAAACCTAAGTATCCTTGACTAACGCCTGACCCTGATATGTATAACTCACCTATACAACCTATAGGCAGCAATGATAAATCTGAACCTAAAACATACCCAAAAGTATTGCCTAATGGACGGCCTATAGCAACATTACTACCAATAGGTAACTCATCGGTAACCGCATTGATAAAAGAAGTAACCGTAGTCTCGGTAGGACCATACTCATTATAAAAAGCATAATCACCTACATAACGATTCGACAGCTCACTACTACAAGCCTCTCCTCCTGATACGATACGACGTAAACTCGGCTGAGAACCTAAACTTAAGCCCGATAAGTAAGAAGGGGTAGCATGCAAATGGGTAACTCCTTGAGAACGTAAGTAATCCGAAAATAACCCACTATCCAAAATCGTAGCTTCATCCAATAAAACCAAAACACTACCACTACATAAGGCTAGCCAAATCTGCTCTACAGATGCATCAAATCCTATATTGGAAAACTGTAAAATACGATCACTACCTTCAATCCCAAAGCAGGACAACTGAGAACAAACCAGATTCAATACATTACCATGATTAACCTTTACCCCCTTAGGGTTACCTGTAGAGCCCGAAGTGTAGATAATATAAGCCGTATCACTACTAGCGATATCAACATCTAAAGCATCCAAACTATATCTTGAAGCAACCTTAGAAAATGATGACATCAACGAAGTATCGACAATCAAATCCAAACCACTATCCGATACGATATATGACAAACGAGAAGCCGGATTACTCAAATCCAAAGGAACATAGGCACAGCCTAACTTTAGAATCCCTAAAATAGAGACCATCATATCAAATCCTCGAGGCAGTTGAAGACCAACATAAGAGCCTGAACAAACACCATGAACATCTCTTAAATAGTGCGCCAAACGAGTAGAACGTGCATCCAAATCTCCATAACTCATTTCTAAATCTCCATGAACTAAGGCAACACGATCTGGATCAGAAGCTACACTAGCCTCAAATAATGATAGAAAACTATCAGCTTCTCCATAATCTACATCCGTAGCATTAAAAGAGTATAACAAATCCTCTTTATCTGTTGCAGAGAGATACTCAATATCTTTAACTTTCTTAGTTCCAATATTCACCATTGAGTTTATTACCTCCTGCAATTGGCTTCCTATCATTAAAACTATCTCTTCATTGAGTACCGATGGGTTATAGCTGAGATCAATCTTTAATGCTTCTTCAATAGACACTGCTATTGATAGTGGATAGTTGGTTTGCTCTTTCACCTGTACATTGTCAATAACAATTCCTGAAAGGCTATCTTCATTAGCACTAGAAGGGTAGTTCTCGAACACAACAATCGTATCGAACAAATCTCCTTTTACCCCAATACTATCCTGAATTTCAACCAACGACGAATGACTATACTCTCTAGAGGATGTATGCCCTTTTTGAAGGGTAGTAAGCCAATCTACAATAGAAGACTCTCCTTCAATAGTAGAACAAACTGGAAGTGTGTTAATATATAATCCAACTCTTTCTTCTATATTGATGATTTCAGGAATTCTTCCCGAAACAGTCGCACCAAAAACCACATGATTTGAATTCGTATACCTTGACAATAAAAATGCCCAAGCACCTTGAATTACGGTGTTAACAGTAAGATGGTGGCGCTGCGTAAAATCTGAAAGAGTACTATATACTTGATCGCTTATTGAAAAACTATATTTTTTATTTTCTTCCTGTATGTTTTTATCCTCATAAATACTAGTAAAAGGAAGAACTGTAGGCTTTTGGATATTAGCTAAATAAGTGTTCCAATAGGTATTGGTTTTTAATTTTGATTTTCTGCTGATCGCATCTATGTAATCCCTATAATTATCGATCTCTATTGGATCAATTTCTTCTACATTAATTAATTGAGAATAACCCTCAACAAATTCATTAACAAGAACTGGGAATGACCAACCATCCCAAAGTATATGATGATCCGTAATAACCATTTTTGTCTTTGTAGAAGACAACTTCAACAAAGTAATTCTCATTAAAGGAGGTGTTTCAAGATCGAAAGGAGTTTGTGCATCTTCTTTTAAAAAATCAGAAATTGCTACATCTAACTCCTCTTGATTATATTGACTATAATCCAGTACTTCTAATGGTAAACAAGCATTTTCAAAAACCCCTTGTACGGGAGCATCAAATGCATCAGAAAAGAAAGCTGTTCTAAGTACACTATGAGCTGCAATTATTTCGCCCCAAACTCGTTTGAAATATTCTAGATTTAGGTCTCCAGTTAAATCACAACTACATTGTACTACATAAGCATTATAATCTAAATTATACATGCTATGAAAAAGTATGCCTTCTTGCAAAGGACTCAGTTTGTATACATCAACTAATCCCTCTTTGGCTTTTTTATCAAAGAATTCATTTAATTGAAAATTCGTAGTAACCTCCGTAAGTCCATAATCATCTGGTGTTTTTACATTTTTTTCAAGTTCTGCACAATGCTCTATAATATGCTCTAGGTTCTCTTGGAAACTATCTGCTAAGGACTGAATAGTATTTTCATAGTACTTTGTTGTATCATATGTCCATATCATTTCCAGAACTCCATTGGTTACCATCCCGCTAACCATGATTTTATGAAGGTTTTGGTTAGCATCACCTATATTCTTTCCTGCGCTTTCCTCTGCCCAACTCAAAAAATCTTCTGATGTAGAAACCCTATCAAAATTCCCTAAGTAATTAAATATTAACTCCTGGAAATTATAAGATTCAAACGCATTCGATTCATTGGCTTTACTCAGGTATTTGGAACATACTCCAAATCCTAAACCTTTATTAGGAATTTTTCTTAACTGCTCTTTTACTTCGGTAATTAACTCTGGTAATGTATACTTATCAGAATGGGATAACAAAACAGGATAAATATTTGTAAACCACCCCACAGTTTTACTTAGGTCAATCTCTTCTGCTATTTCTTCTCGACCATGTCCTTCTAAAGCAAGAACAAAATCTGATCGTTCTGTCCATTTACAAATCGCCCTTGTTAATGCACTGATAAGCAGATCATTTATTTCTGTATTATAGGCTTGGTTGGTTTGTTGCAGCAAAGCATTCGTATATTCGGAAGAAAGTTTGATTTTGATTTCTTCAACATCTTGTTGTCTCGATACTTTGGTCGATTTTAAATCGACCGGTAAAGGTTGAAATTTTTCAAGCGTATTTTTCCAATACTTGGTTTCATTCTTTAGCAAACTACTATTCGAGTAGTTGAACAGGCAATCTTGCCATTCTCTAAAAGATGTAGTTTTTGTATATGGCTGTACTTTTACACCCTTAATCAAAGCATCAATTATTTCCGACAAATCTTCAACAATAATTCTCCAGGAAACCCCATCTACTGCAATATGATGAGCGACAATATACAATCTATTAAACTGTTCTTTTTCAGGAGTATTAATCAATACAAACCTTACCAACTCTCCTTTTTCAAGAGATAAACTGCTCTGACTTTTTTCACAAACAGCTTCTAATTTTTCATGAAAATTATCCGTTCCATGAATATCAACAATATCGAGTTCGCCTTTGTAGTTTCCATAATACTGGGTAGGGAGATCTCCTGTAGAAAAGTCATATTCAAACCGTAATGCATCATGTTGATCCATTAAGAATTTGACAGCTTCTTTTACTTGTGCTGAATTAATTTTTTTATTGACATTAAGAAGTACAGACTGATTATAATGATCTTTTTGCAGAAAATCAGTTTGAAAAAAATGCTCTTGGATCGGACCTAAAGGCACCTCTCCTTCCAGATATCCTTGTTCAGCTTTTACTCCATCGTTTTCTCGAAGATGATTGGAAAGTTCTTCAATGTTTTGGAAATTGAAAATGTCCTTAGTTCTAAAAAACAGTCCATTTTCTTTTGCCCGACTTACAAATTGAATTGCAATAATAGAATCTCCTCCTAATTCAAAGAAATTATCATTGATCCCAACCTGATTGATCCCCAATAGTTCTTGCCAGATAGCAGCAATCTCCCTTTGAATTTTGGTTTGAGGTGCTATAAATTCTGAAGTAGATATGTCATCAATTATTGGTTCTGGTAATTTTCTTTTATCAACTTTCCCATTTGATGTTAAAGGGATTTCGTCTATTTGAATAATAAAAGCCGGAACCATGTAGTTAGGTAGTTTATCCTTCAACTGTTCGATTATTCGACTTTTATCAAACCCTCTCTCCGGAACTACATAACCGATCAACTTCTTTATTCCCTTTTCATCCTCATCAACTACTACTACTGATCGCTGTACTTCTTCCAAAGTTTCGAGTATAGATTCGATCTCACCAAGTTCTATTCGATACCCTCGAATTTTCACCTGTTCGTCTATTCGTCCAAAAAATTCTAGCTCATTGTTGTTGGTCCATCTAGCGAGATCGCCAGTTCTATAAATAAGTTCTCCAACTTCAAATGGATTTTCTATAAATCTTTTTTTAGTTAATTCTTCATTATTTAAATACCCTTTGGTCACCCCTTTTCCAGATATATATAACTCTCCAACAGAGCCAATAGGTAAAATCGAAAGATTCTCATCCAGTATATAGGCATGTGTATTATTAATAGGCAGACCTATTGGCAACCTCGCACCTTCCAAAACTTTTTGGTCTATCAACTTCATAAAAGAAGTAACCGTGGTTTCTGTAGGTCCATAAGCATTATAAAAATTATATGTACTCCAGAATTTGTTTGCCAGAGCCCCCTTACACTCTTCACCTCCAACTACTAATCTTTTTAATGTTGGGATAAACTGCAATTCTATTCCTTCCAAAAAGGAAGGAGTAGTATCTAAGTGAGTTATCTTATGATCAAGTAAATACTGATTAAAACTAAAATTATCTACAATGGTTTCTTTATCGATTAACACCAAT
This sequence comes from Aquimarina sp. AWH4_224, assembly GCF_056160245.1. Lineage (NCBI taxonomy): Bacteria > Pseudomonadati > Bacteroidota > Flavobacteriia > Flavobacteriales > Flavobacteriaceae > Aquimarina > Aquimarina sp. AWH4_224. The sequence goes on from NZ_JBSWWU010000019.1 coordinate 6,306, forward strand.
GTTGCACCAGTACTTAATGCTAACCATATCTGTTCTACGGAAGCATCAAAACTAATGCTTGAAAATTGTAAAACATTGTCTGCTGCATTCATCCCAAAATAAGCTCCTTGAGAACACACTAAATTCACCAAAGACTCATGTGCTACCATTACCCCTTTTGGTTTACCCGTAGATCCAGAAGTATAAATGATATAAGCGACATCATCTTTATTGATTTCTACTCCTCTCAAATCAAAAGAAGTCTCCTTAAAGTATTCTATTTGATCCAAGAAAATTGTCGGAACTCCGAACAAGTCCTGGTATTTATTTTGAGTAAGTACAATATCAGCTTTTGTATCTTCCAAAATGTACGCTATACGCTCCTTGGGTAAAGAGGGATCTAGAGGGACATAAGCGGCTCCAGATTTTAAGATTCCTAAAATCCCCACGATCATATTAATGGATCTTTCTACACAGATAGGTACAAACATACCCTGCGTAATCCCTCGATTCATTAAATCATTAGCCAAACTATTGGATTTGGCATCCAATTCTGCATAACTAAGCTCTGAGTTGAAAAACTCAAGTGCCTTGGCAAATGGATTTATTTTAACCTGTTCGGTGAAAAGGTCTATAATTGAATTATACTTTTCAATACCCTTTACGTCATTATTCTTGTTGTTAGTACGCAAGATCTGACGGTACTCTTTTTCTGAAACTACATCAATATCTTTTACCTTTTTGAAGGGCTTTTCTACGATTTGGGACAATACCTTTAAATAATATTTCCCTAATCTTTCAATGGTAGTAGCAGAAAACAAATCATCACGATACTCGAATAGAGCTTCCAGACCATTAGAAGTTTTATCTACGGTAAGGGTAAGATCAAATTTGGAAACCTTATATTCTAAGGGCTGTAAAGATAAGTTAGCATCACCAAGAGCTATACTAGGAACTTCTTCATTGTTTTCATAGGTAAACATGATCTGAAACAGCGAGTTTTCAAAACTCTCTCTTTGCGTTGATAAATTGTTCACCAGTAAACCAAAAGGAATATCCTGATGATCGTAAGCTTGTAAGGTTGTTTTCTTTACTTGCTGAAGATGATCAACAAAAGCCTTTTCAGAACTAATTTTAGTTCGTAACACCAACGTATTTACAAAACATCCTATCAGGGATTCGATCTCTGCACTAAATCTATTGGCTACAGGAGTTCCAATACTTATATCTTTTTGGCTTGTATATTTTGATAAAAGCACCTGAAAAGTAGCTAGTAGTAACATAAACATTGTCACCTCCTGATTTTTTGCTAATTTTTCAAGTTCTTGCGTTAAGGATGCACTTATAGGTATCGTAATGGTTTTACCTGTTCCTTTGTTTTCTGAGAATCTAGGATAATCTGATGGAAGATTAATTGGCTCTATTCCGGACAAATGATCCTCCCAAAAAGAAAGTTTCTCTTCAAGTTTTTCTTCCTTCAAATAATGTCGTTCCCAATTTGCATAATCCGCATATTGTATCTCTAGTTCTGGCAACTCTACAGGCCTATTTTCTAATTCAGCATTATACAACTCCATCATTTCTTTGGCAAAAATTGGAAGTGACCAACCATCTGCTGCGATATGATGCATTACGATAATCAGGAGAAAAGTATTATCTGTTCTTTTGTATAGGGTAACTCTTAGCATATGATCCGAAGAAAGATCAAAAGGTTGGTACACCAAATTTTGTACAATTTGATCTTCGGACAAGGAAGTTTTTGTGGTTTCTACATAAGAGAGTTTCCATTGATCTTTAGAAAGTATCTGTTGAAAAAGGTGTCCTTTTTCCTGATAAAAAACTGTCCTAAGACTTTCATGACGGTTCACTATTTTGTTGAATGTAGATTCCAAAATATGCTCGTCAATTTCATTATCAATAGAGAACATTGCTGGAATATGATAATGCGCGCTGCCGTCATAATTATCAATTAACCACAGTCGCTCTTGAGCAAAAGAAAGAGGAATTCTATGATTCTCATCTCGCGAAAACGGTTTGATTCTTGAACCTTTACCATGCTCTGAACTATTTATGGTTTCATTGAGTAAGAACTCTCTAATTTCTTCTTTTCTTTCTCTAAATGTTTCGATATCGGCTTGAGAAACCTCAACGCCCTCTTTTACAGTAAGCATTAGTTTTTCTCCTTCCAAAAAGATGGTAATTCCTTTCTTTGAAGCATCTTCTAAGAAAGATATTACATCAGTTTCTATGCTTAATTCATTTATCATTTCTTAGTATTTTTTAAAGTTCGATAGTAATACCATTCATCACTTCATCTTTTTTATTCAATGAAGAAATCACACGAATATATTTTCCAAGTTCATTTAAATTACCTAGCTCAAAGAATCTTTGGATAGATATATGCACAGAAAATTCCTCATTCATAACCGATAATACTCTTACCGCTAATAAGGAATGCCCTCCTAGTTCAAAAAAGTTATCGTAAACTCCAATTCTGTTGATATTCAAAAACCCTTGCCATATTTCTGCAATCCTAATTTCTACTGGGTCTGTTGGCTCTACAAATTGAGTTGTGAGTACCGAAGTATATTCTGGTTTTGGTAACCTCTTACGGTCTAATTTTCCATTATGATTTAAAGGTATTTCTTCTAATCTCATCATCGTAGAAGGAATCATATATTCTGGTAGTTGTTCTTTTAATGTGTTCAAAATTTCCTTGGCATCAAATTCCTCTTCGCTCATTACTACATATGCACCAAGGATTGCCTCATCTTTTTCATCTTCTACTTTGATAACTGCAGCTTGCTGCACCCCAGTGATTTGTTCTATTGTCGCTTCTATTTCTCCTAGTTCAATTCGATATCCTCTAATCTTAACTTGAGTATCTATCCTTCCTAAAAACTCAATGTTTCCATCTGGAAGCCACTTTGCAAGGTCTCCTGTTTTATATAGCTGGTAAGAGCTTTCTTTCTCATACGGATCAGCTATAAATTTTTGTTTGGTCAATTCGTCTCTATTCAAATACCCTCTAGCGACTTGTATACCGCCTATCAAAAGTTCTCCTGCAATACCGATTGGCAGCTTATTTTTATACTTATCTACGATATAAATTTTTGTGTTGGCAACAGGTTTACCGATCGGAATTACGTTCGAAAACTCTGTATTCTCGGTAAGATTTATCGCTGTTACATCAATTGCTGCTTCTGTAGGTCCATATAAATTATAAAGATTAACCTCAGGAAGTTTGGTTCTAAACTCTTTTACAGTTGATGATTTTAGTTCTTCTCCACTACAAACTACATTTTGCAGACTTTTGCAATTGCCTTGATGCAATTGGGTTAAGAACACCGACAACATAGATGGTACAAAATGCATTGTTGATATTTGTTCCTTTTGAATGAGTTCCTGTAAATACATAGGATCTTTATGACCATCTGGCTTAGCAAAAACTAACCTGGTTCCTGTAATTAACGGCAGTAATAGTTCCCACACAGAAACATCAAAACAAAATGTCGTTTTTTGAAGTATAACGTCATCTTTGGTTACTCCCAAGTAATCTCTCATCCACAATAATCTATTCAGTATTCCCGAATGCTGGTTCATTACACCTTTAGGTTTACCAGTGGTCCCCGAGGTATAGATTACATACGCCAAATCATCATTATTCACCAACACTCCAGATGGTTTACCCGATTCATGAATATATATTTCTTGTTGGTCTATACAGATAGGTTCCTGTGTAGTGAAAAGATCTTTGTATTTGCTTTGAGTGATTACAAATTCAGAATCCACATCCTCTAAAATAAAATCAATACGATCCTGCGGATATTCTGGATCTATTGGAGCATATGCACCTCCAGATTTTAAAATTGCCAAAATTCCGATTATCATTTCCAATGACCGATCGATACAGATTGGAATTATAGTTTCAGGAGTTACACCCTTGTTAATCAATAAATTTGACAAACGATTTGAACGTACATCAAGGTCCTCAAAACTTAAACTATCTTCACCAAGCACTACAGCCGTGGCTTTTGGTTGTGACTTTACCTGTTCTGCAAATAACTCTAATATGGTATTGTATTCGGGGTAGGCCACCTCGGTTTCATTAAAATTATGCAGTATCGCATAATCTTCTGCAGAAGTCACAGGTAGTTTGTATATTTTTTCTTCCGGTCTTGTTGCTACTGCCTCGAGTAAATTCTGAAGATATTGCGATAGACTTTTAATTGTGTCTTCTTTGAATAGGTCAGTTCTGTAATTAATTATGAATTCAATACCATCCGAAGTTTGAGTAGCATCAAAAGTCAATTCAAATTTGGCTACATTGTTATGTACTCCAGCTGCCTTGGTTAAGGTAGTATTACCTAGATTTATTTCCGATAAGTTTTCCTCGTTTTGCAAAATTAGCATCACCTGAAACAATGGGCTTCTATTCAGATCTCTGTTATCTACTACATTATCTATTATTTTTTCGAATGGTATTTGTTGGTATTTCTGTGCCTCAAGTGTGGTGTTCCTAATTATATGAAGCAACTCCAAAAATGTTTGCTCCTCATCCACAAAAGTTCTAAGAGCCAAAGTGTTAACAAAAAACCCTATCAATTGTTCCACTTCAATTTGTTCCCTATTTGCAACAGGTGTTCCCACGCATATATCAGATTGTCCTGTATACTTGGATAGTAAAATTTTAATACCTGACAACAAGACCATAAAAAGCGATACACTTTCATCTTGTGAAATCTTAGTCAGGCCTTGACTCACCGATTTTGGAATCGAAAACTTATAATTTGCTCCTTGATAAGAACTTTTCTTTGTTCTATTAAAATCAGTGGGGATTTCTAAAGGGTCTAGATCTTTTAGTTTAATAGTCCAATACTCCAAACCTTCCTTAAAACTTTCGTCTCCCAGAAATTCATTTTGCCAAATACTATAATCCAAATATTGAATAGGTAAATTTTCGAGTTCAAAATCTTTTCCATTGATCAAAGCAGCATAAATTAAAGAGAGTTCATTTTTAAAAATGGGTATGGACCATCCATCAAAAGCGATATGATGTATCACCATGATTAATTTTTCATAACCTTTCTTCCCTTTTAAAGCCTTAATTCGAATTTTGTGATCTTTTGACAAATCAAAAGGTTCTTGTATGTTTTCGGCTATAAGTTGATCTACCTCCTCTGGAGATAATTTTTCAATATTTCTTTCGCTTTCGATTTGCCATTGATTTTCAGGAAGAATGCGTTGATATGGTTTCCCATCATTGGTATCAAAAACGGTTCTTAACGGTTGGTGTCTATTCACCAATATTGTCATAGCCTTTTGGAAAACATCAATATCAAAATTCTCTTCTACCTCCAGAATAATTGGCATATGGTAATGTTGCGAACCTTCGAACTGATCGATAAACCAAAGTCTTTCCTGACCAAATGATAATGGTATGTATTGAGGTTTATCCTGAACACAAGAAATTTTGGTGAGCGATAATTTTTCTTGGTTTTCTATAAAAATGGATTGTTGTCGTATTGTAGTGTGCTCGAACAAGTCATTTATAGAAATTTCTACTTCCAATTCCTTTTTAATTTTGCTTGCCAATCGAGTTGCAGAGAGAGAATGTCCTCCTAAGGTGAAAAAATCATCATTGACCCCAATGTTCGAAACACCCAGAATCTCTTGCCATAGCACTTCTAACTCTTTTTCCAGCTCTGTTTCTGGCGCTATGAAATCATTCGAGGAACTCGTCAACGTATTTGGATCTGGAAGTGCTTTTTTATCTAACTTCCCATTGATCGTAAGTGGCATGCTATCAAGCAAAACAAACTGTGAAGGAACCATATATTGAGGTAACTTCTCTTCTAATAGTTTTTTAAGTTCTAATGGTTGTAAATTGGTACTAGAAGTGTAATAGCACAATAAGAATGGATCATTATTTTGTTCTTTTACAATAACCACTGCTTCTAAAATTTCATCACAATCCAAAAGCACATTTTCTATTTCGCCTAATTCAATTCTATATCCTCTAATCTTAACCTGATGATCTTGTCGGCCTATAAACTCTATTTGACCATTTGGGTTCTTAACAACCACATCTCCGGTCTTATACATTTTCTGATGCTCAACAAATGGGTTTTCAAGAAATTTCTCTGCAGTTAAATCTGGTTTATTGATATATCCATCGGCTACACCATTACCACTCACATAAAGTTCGCCAGGAACTCCTATTGGCATAGGTCTTAATTGCCTATCCAGAATATAGATTTGTGTATTTACTATAGGATTACCTATGGGTACAGAAAGACTTGTCTCTGTTTCGGCATATTCGTAAATCATGCAACCTACCGTAGCTTCTGTAGGGCCATACTCATTGTATATTTTTGCTTTCCCTTGAAATTTTTGAAAAATATCTCTAGCCAAAGCAGTATCTAATTTCTCTCCACCAACTACGAACTTTTTATTAAAAATCATGTCTTCTTCTTCAGAAAAATGACTATCACGAATAACTTTCAAATGAGATGGCGTGAGTTTAATAATATCTGTCCTATTGTCTTTAATTATTTTATTTATCGTGGGCTCCTTTCCTTCTTCTTTGTATATGATTATAGAATTCCCAGAGATCAATGGAGTAAAAATTGACGTCACGGTAAGATCAAAGGAAATTGAAGTATACAGTGGAAAATTACCTCTATCTTCGCCTACATAACTTTCTTTTGCCCAAGTAGTATAATTGAAAAGCGAGTTATGATTAATCATCACCCCCTTAGGTGTGCCGGTTGATCCCGAAGTATAAATTACATATGCTAAATTTTTGGGAGATATTTTGTTGTGAACAGGATCTTTCGGATACTTGCCTTTTTCGAACACTACATCAATTGCGAATTTGGGACCTTCATAATAGTCCATATCAAAAATGTAATACATTTCTGAAATCAATAATTTTATTCCCGAATTCGAAATGATATTTTCTTTTCTAGACGCTGGGTATTCTGGATCGATAGGAACATATGCTGCTCCAGATTTCAATATCCCCAAAATTGATAGAATGACATTTTCACTACGATCTAAACAAATTCCTATCAAATCATTGTTTTGGATTTGAAATTCGTTTGATAATTGATGTGCTAATTCATTAGAGCAATCATCCAATTCTTTGTAAGTCCATTGCACATTCTCGTACTGCACTGCGATAGCATCGGGCGTATGCAAAACTTGTTTATTGAATAGATCTAAAATAGTCTCTGAATCCTTTTTTTCTACAATGGTATTGTTGAACTCAGAGATTAGCTTTTGCTTTTCATTAGGTAAAAAGTGATCTAATGATTCGATACTAGTATCGCCAGAACTTTTTGACATTTCTACAATTATATTCTTGAAATGTTCTGCAAATGATGTAATAAAGCTTTCATCAGTTAATTTGTTCTGATATATTATTTCTATATCCAACGTTTCTCTAAAGAAAACATGAATAACAATAGGAATTCCTGTATCTCCATAAGTGGATCGTAAACGAAGAGAAAAATCTTCATTTTTATTGATCGCACTCAAATCAATCGGATAATTTTCTATAACTAGAATTGAGTCAAACAAACTATCCTGAGGTTTTAGATTCAGCATTTCTTTTATTTCATTGTAAGAAGTGCTGCTGTATTCATTGCGAGCTATAAATTCTTTATTTACGCGTTCTAGATACTCGGCTATAGTTAGATGATCAGTATCAGCAATTCTCATAGGGATGGTATTAATAAAATTACCCATCACCTGATCTGCCCCATTTACTGCAGAGTCTCTATCAGATATTGGTGTTCCAAACACTACATCATTGCTATTCAAATACCTTTTCAAAAGGATCCCGTATGCCGCATAAACAATGGTAGCTCGGGTTACTCTATGCGCAGAGACCAGATTATCTATCAGATCCAGAGTAACCTGAGAATGAACCTCTTTTATTGATTCTTTTTTAATACGATCAACGGTTTGGTCTTTGTGAAGTGGTATAGGTTTTATGGTGTAATCTTCTAGGTATTTTTGCCAATACTCTTCACTACCCTCTGCATTTGATCTTTCTTGTATATTTAATAAAACCGACCGGTAATTTGGTTTTCTCGTCTCGGCAGCTATACTATTTTGGATATCATAATAACTAGAAAAGAGTTCTTTTAAAAGAATACCGGTACTCCATCCATCATATAGAATATGATGATGAGTAATCATAAAGATAAATTCCTCTTGTGCTATCTTGAGAACACTAAATCGCAAAGGAACTTGTCTGAGATCAAACTTGCGTTCCCTATCCTTTCTGATTGCACGATCAATCTCCAATGACACACTTTGATCGAAGTTAGTGGTTAGATCACGATAATTAAATTCGATTGTACTTTCTTTAAGAACGATCTGTAAAGGTTTACTCGTTTTCTCCCATTCAAAAACAGATCGTAATACTTCATTATTAGATTGTACGTTCGAAATTGCTTCTTGTAATGTATCAACGTTTAAACTCCCTTTAATTACAAAAGAAAGCTGTATGTTATACAAATTTTGGTCATTATCCTCTAAATAATGAAATAACATTCCTTTTTGAGCCATGTTAAGCTCGAAAATATCCTGAACATTGGATTTATCGATTTTCTGTGCTGAGTACATATCTTCTAAATAAATTTGTGAAAATTACATACGCTCGCTTTTTATGAAAGTATCATTTGATTACTGCGAGGGTATGAAAGAAGTGTCCTGATATAAGGAAATATCAAGATTGTATTGAATAACTAAATGTCTGAGAATTTATACTCACAAACATTTAGCTACCCATACTATATAACTATTGAATACTAAGTTGATTTTAGTTGATGATTATTCGTCTCTAAGACAATCTACAGGATCTACTCTTGCAACTTTGGTAATTTGTAAACCGACTGTAAATAATGCGATGAATAAAGAAAGTAAGCCCGCCAAAATAAAATAGGTTGGTTCTAGATCAATTCTGTAAGAAAAGTTTTCCAACCATTTTTTTGCTATAATATAACTTATTGGTGTTGCAATAATAATGGCGATAACTAGGATTTTGATAAAATCTATTGATAATAGATAAAAAATATTAAAATTACTAGAACCTAGAGCTTTTCTGATTCCTATTTCTTTAAGTCTTCGTTCTGCAGTGAATGCTGCTAACCCAAATAAACCAAGACAAGAAATAATTATGGCAAGCCCTGCAAAATATTGTGAAAGAACTGAAACTCTTTGTTCTGAAGCATATTTTGATTGATATTCGTCATCTATGAATTTGTAATTAAAGGTAAAGCCAGGGTTAAACTCCTTAAAATGCTCCTGAAGATTAGCTATTGTAGCTTTTTGGTTATTAGAATCAATTTTTACCATGATGGAATTTGCATTATTTTCTGGTGTTAGTAGAAAAAACAAAGGAGTAATATCCTTATACAAAGACTCAAAATGAAAATTCTTGACTACTCCTACGATCTGCTTTTCTTTTCCTCTAAATTTGATAGTTTTTCCAATAGGGTCCTGCAAATTCATTGCATCTATCGCTTTTTCATTAAAGATTATTCGAGAAACATCAGAGTTATTGTCTCTGGAAAACGAACGCCCCGATTTCATTTTCATACCCAGCATTTCGATAAAATTGGTATTAACCACTAATACACTAAAGTCAATTTTACTTTCCGGTAATTTTCCTTCCCATTCCAATTCATTTGTCCTTGGATAAAAGAAAAAATCATAATACATACTGGAGGCATTTTTTACCCCCGGAATGTTTTTAACATCCGCCAAGTAAGTCTCTAAGTGTTTTCTTACATTGCCTTCTGCATTATAATAAATCAATCCATCTCTATTGTATCCTAAATTTTTATCCTGGATATAACCAATTTGTTTATATATGATTAATACTGAGGTAATCAAAACAATAGAAATCCCGTATTGAAATACTACTAACCCTTTTCTAGCAAAAACTTCTCCCAAGGACCCTTTGATATTACCTTTTAATACATTTGCCGGACTAAAACTAGAGAGATACAAAGCTGGATAGCTTCCTGCCAAAAGTCCTGTGATAAGAATTACTAATAATATGTAAAACATAAAATAAGGTCCAAAATCAAGTGATAAGTTTTTATCAGCAATCTGATTGAAAACCGGTAAGATAAAATACGTAATCACGATGGCTATTACTACTGAAATGAGTGTCATCAAAATTGCCTCGAAGAAATACTGTACGATTAATGGAGACCTGCCCGAGCCAACTGCTTTTTTAATCCCTACCTCCTTCATTCTCCTCATTGCTTTTGCCGTCGATAAGTTCATAAAATTAATACAGGCTATTACAAGAATAAGTATTGCGACAATTGAAAACAATCTTACATACTCTATTCTACCCCCTACTTGAACGCCGTTTTCAAACTTCCCGTGTAAATACTTATCTACATATGGTATTACAGCCAATGAAGCTTCAAGTTGACTTTCTGATTTGCTTCGAATTAACGATGTAATTTTATCATTAAATCCTTCTATATTATCCGTATTATTTAAAATGAGGTAAGTTCCTGGATAATTGTTCGCCCAATCACTAAACGATGGGAATTTATCAGTTAATACTTTGATTGGTAGTAAAAAGTCAAAATCATCTGAAGATTTGTTTACTTTTTGAAACACTCCCGATACTACAAAATCTCCCCTGTCTTTGATTTCTACAGTTTTTCCGACGGCATCTTTAGAATTGAATAATATTCTTGCCAGTTTGCTTGAAATTACTACCGAGCTTTTATCTGATAAAACCTCTTCTTTGTATCCTTCGATCAAATCATAAGAAAAAACATTGAAAAAATCCGGAGTAGTCCATTTACCTTGGGTACTAAAACTGTTGTCCTTATAAGTAAACGTCATGGATTCGTTAGGTGTTGCAGTAACCGCACGATCCACTTCTGGAAGCTCTCGCACAATGGTTTCTCCTAATAAAGTTGGTGTAATTTCTCCTGTACTTATTCCTTCCAAATCCAATGGAATACTTCTCATAACCTGATAGAGGTTATCTTTTTGTTCATGAAACTTATCAATACTCAATTCATCATTTACCCATAATGAGATAAGAAATACACAGATTAATCCTGAGGATAATCCCAATAGGTTGATAAAAAAAGTAGATTTATTCTTTAAAAAAGTCCTATAAAAAATTAAAAGATAATGTGAGATCATTTTGGTTTTAAGTTTTAATGCTCCGTATTCAAAGATGATGCCATTAGAAAAAATGCTTAGAAACCCTTCAAAAACCAGGATAAAAAGTCAAAAAATTCTAACTAAAGTATCGTTTTCGGACAGTTACTGTTCAATAACGGACATTGTGTTAATTTGTATTTTATTCAAATAATGCTTCTAAATCCTCTTGATCTAATTTTGCTGCTTCAAAATCAGAAGGGGTAAAATGTACTTGTTTTTCGGCTTTTATGTGATCAAGGATTGCCTCTAAATTGATAAAAAACTGATCCTTGATATATTCAATTGTAGATGGTTTGTGTGCATTTTGATTATATATGAATTCAACTTCTAAATGATCATCTACAATCATTAAATTGATTTCTAATTTGGTAGTAAATTTATTTTGAGGATCGATTTCAGAACCAATATCCACATGTTCATAAACAAAAAATTCATTATTCAACTCATTCCCAAAATGTCCTAAATAATTGAATCTGATTTCAGAGATTGAACTTCTTTCTAGGTATTGTTGATGATCTCCATAATTATAAATCCCATACTCCATTCCATGATCGGGAATCTCTTTGATTTGTTCTTTTATTCTTTTGATGTTTGAACCTATTTCAGCATCATTTATCTCCACTTTTTGTGGATACAAACAGGTAAACCAACCAATTGTTCTTGAAACATCAATTTCATTTAGGTTTCTTCCGTGGTTTTCTAATTCTATGCTAAAACTTGTATCACCTGTCCAATCTCTTAAGGCAAATGCAAAAGCCAACAGTAGAATGGTAAAATTATCACTCCTGTATGCATCATGAGCATCCTTGCTAAGAAATAACGTTTGTTCGGCAGATAACCTCCCTTTTACTTTATCTACCTGCGCCATCTCCCAATTTTCTGTATCAAAATCTAAGGGAATTCTAAATTTTTCGTCTACTTGATTTTTCCAATATTCATCAACTATGGTCCTATTTTTAGAATTAAAATAGGCTTTTAATGCCTCATTCCAATCAATTAATGAAGCTGTTTTTTGTAGAAAAGCGTTGTCTTTACCTTTGGATAATATTTGAAATAAATCATTGAGTAAAATCCTCCAGGAGACTCCATCCACAAGAAGATGATGTGCAGTAACCAATAATTGATTTGCCTTCCCTTTCTGTTTGATAATAGCCGCTTTTATTAAAAAACCATCAGTAATATTAAAACCGTTCCTAAAATTCAAACATGCATTTTTTAAATGTTCATTTCCTGAATCAGAAATATCCAAAACTTCTAGTTTGAAATCCTGAGAAAGCAAGTTCGCATTGTAGAACATCAATCCATTTTCTGGATTGTAGTTTTGACGAAGACCATCGTGCGCTTGAATTAATGTACTGAAAGCTTCCTCTAGCTTCGTAATAGGAATATCTTTTCTTAATTTTAACAATACAGATTGGTTGAAGTAATTCTTGTTGTTAAAATCATGACTAAAAAACCAGTTATCTATCGGAAAAAGATCTCTTTGGCCTTCGATCACTCCTTGGGTATATGAATTGTTCTGTAATTCTGATTGAAGAATTATTTGTTCTATCGTTTGAAAAGTAAGAATATCTTTTACTTTCAGATGAATATCGGCTTCATTCAATCTTGAAGCTATTTGAACAGCCTTGATAGAGTCCCCTCCAAGTTCAAAAAAGTTATCCCTAACACTTATATGCTCTTCTTCCAGGATTTCCTGCCATATACTAATCGATGTTTTTTCAACCTCATTTAGCCTCTCATTCTCATCTGTGTTCTTTTCTTTTTTTAGAAGTGGTGAAGGAAGAGCGTTGTAATCGACTTTTCCATTACCGGTAAGTGGTATTTTATCAATGGTAATGAAATGAGAAGGAATCATATAAAAAGGGAGTTTTTCTGCCAAATAAACTCTCAGTGATATTTCATCTATAGATTCATTGTAATTCTCATTATGCTTAACGTATGCACATAGCAAAGGTTGTGTATTGTTGTTCTTGAAAGTTGTTATTATGCATGTTTCTATACCTTCATGTAACAATATTTGATTTTTGATTTCCTCTGGTTCAATGCGATAGCCATTGATCTTAATTTGTTCATCTATTCTCCCTACATATTCAATTACTCCAGAGTCAACAAATTTTGCTAGATCCCCTGTGCGATACATTCTCTGTCCTTCAGAAAAAGGATTTTCAATAAACTTCTCTTTGTTCATCAAAGGATTATTGATATAACCTCTAGCTAATCCGTTTCCTGCTACAAATACTTCGCCATGCACTCCAATCGGAACTGGTTTGAGGCGTTTATCAAGAATATAAATTTGAGTGTTGGCAACAGGTTTTCCAATAGGTACCGTAAGAAAGTTATCTTTTTCATTAAACTCATAAATCATACAACCTACAGTAGCTTCTGTTGGCCCATATTCATTATAAATTTCAAGATTATCGCCAAAAATACCACGTATCTCTTTTGCTAAGGCAGTATCCAATTTTTCACCACCAACAATCATTCTTTTTACGTGACAACCTTTATCAATTACATCAGATGTATCGAGTTTTGTGATTAATCTCAAATGCGAAGGAGTGAGTTTTATAATGTCAACCTTATTTTCTTTTAATATTTTTTCTATTAATACCTCTTGATCATTATTATGATAAATAACGATTTTATTCCCAGATACCAATGGGGTAAAGATGGAAGTAATCGTTAAATCAAATGAAATTGAAGTGTGTAAAGGAAATGCAAGCTGTTCCCCTTTTACATAACTTTCTGAAGCCCAATCGATATAATTAATTAGAGATCCATGTTCTATCATCACTCCTTTTGGGTTCCCCGTGGTTCCAGATGTATAGATAATATATGCTAAATCTTTGGAGTTACCAGTAACATTAAGATTGTCTGTTGTTCTATCCAGTGAATCGTTATCTACACAAACCACAGCGCTCTTTACATCTTTTGAAGCACTTGCCATTTCGGAAACCATAGATTGATAATTAGTACTGGTCACGATTAACTGAGACTGACTATCATCTAGTATATATGCAATCCTATCTTGTGGCAAATCCGGCGTTATCGGCACAAAGTTTCCTCCCAGTTTTAAAACCGCTAGAACACTGATAACAAACTCTGGTGATTTTTCCATGATGATAGCAACGGTTGCTTTTGGCTGGTCGACAAGCTCTTTAAGACGTAATGCCAACGAGTTTGCTTTTTCATTCAACTCTACAAATGAGAGTTGGTTTTCTCCAACAGCCATCGCTATACGATGTGGATGTTTTGTTACCTCTTCTTCAAATAACTCGTGAATTGTTTCCTTTTCAGGTAAATTCTTTTCAGTGGCGTTAAACTTTACAATTTGATCGGTATACTCTTTTGCTGTTATCGTTGCCAATTCCTCTAATCGAAGTTCTGGCATCTGAACGATTTGATTCACAAGAAGGCGAAAATGGTTGTTGAATTGAACCATTTTTTCTTCAGAAAACAGTTTATTTGAATACTCTAAAGCAAAACTGATTTCATCTTCTCCATTAAATACTTCGAGGGACAAGTCAAATTTGGAGAATCCTGGATCAAAATCATAATTAGAAATCTTTACCTCATCAAAACCAAGCCTGGTAATATCAGTATCTTGATACAAAAACATCGTATCAAAAATAGGATTTCGACTAACATCTCTCACTCCCTTTTGGCTTTGTACCATTTTTTCAAATGGATAGTCTTGATGATCTATAGCAGATATGATCTTATGTTTAACAAGCTCTACTAACTCTGTAAATTTTATTCCCTCCTCTATCTGTACTCTAATAGGTAAATTGTTTACAAACATTCCTTGTAGGCTCTGTAAACTAGGATGTCTCCTACCCCCTACAGGAATTCCTATTATTAAATCGTTTTGTCCAGTATATTTGGAAAGTAAAACACTGTACATTGAAAACAAAAGTGAATGTAGTGTACATCCTTTCTCTTGAGCTAAACCTTTCAGTCTAGTAGAGATTGAGTTATCCAATGTAAATGCGAGTCTTTTTCCAGTTGTTTCAAAAATTGCCGGTCGCTGATCATCCAAAGGCATTTCCAAAAGTGGTAGATCCCCAGATAGTTCTGTTTCCCAATAATTTTTGTGCAGTTGAAAGTCTGTACCCTCATGCTTATTTCTTTCCCAATACACAAAATCTACATAATTAGCATCGAGATTTGGTAAAGAAATGTCTCTATATAAACTAAAGAGTTCTGTTAGAAAATTATTTACGGAGATTCCATCAAATATGATATGATGAAAATCCAAGAACAATACTTGAAACTCTTTTTCAGTTTTAACTAGTTGTGCTCTAAATAAAGGAGGTCGTGATAAATTGAATGGTTGTACCAAAGATTGAATTTGGTTTTCTAGTTCCTCCTTATTCGTCTCTACAATGCCTAACTCAAAATCAATTGACTCGTGAATATAAAATTTTGGTTCTACGTCCAACTCAAATGACATTCGCAAGGAATCATGTCTCTCTATCAACTTATGTAAACTATCTGAGAGCTTTTCCTCATCTATCTTTCCCTGAATTTGAATAGCAAACGGTAAATTATATCCAATACTATTATGATCCATAGCCCAAGAAAAGTAAAGTCTTTTTTGAGCGGCTGACAAAGGATGATAATCTTCGTCATTACTTATCCCAGGAATGTCCTCATAAAAAGAAGTTTCTAATTGATCTATTACACTCAATAATTCACCTATTGTCTGTTTATTGTAAAGCTGCTCCAATGGAAGATTGACTCCCAATTCTTTGTTGAGAATCATTTCCAACTCTGCTGCTCTTAGAGAGGTTCCTCCTATTTCAAAGAATTTATCATCGATTGCAATAGTTTCTTTATTCAAAACCTTTCTCCAGGCAGAAAGTACTATTTCTTCTTCTTCGCTTTTAGGGATAAAAACTTTACCCTTTTCCTCTTTTATCTGGTTTGTAACTGCATTGATCTGTGCAATTAATTCATTAAATGTTCCTCCTTTATATTGAGTGAGTAGTTTGTATCTCTGTAGTTTCCCGCTGGTTGTTCTTGGGATATCCCTAACAGGAAGAATATGATCAATTTCAAATCCAAAATCCAGATTTACCTTAGTTCTTATTTCTTGTAGCAGTGGAATGAATTTTTCGATTTTTCCTCTAAAAAATACGAAAGCGATCACCTCTTCTTTTTGTAAATCAGGATTAAAATGTCCTGTTACTACTATTTTGTTTAATTCAATACCATCAATATCCAATGTAGCATTCTCAATATCATGAGAATAATAATTCTGACCATTAATGAAAAAAACATCTTTTGCTCTTCCGGTTATATACAGACAATCATCATACATAAAACCAAGGTCGCCCGTCTTTAACCAGGTATTTGAAATTGCCTCCTCGGTAGCAGTTTTATTATTATAATAACCAGAGGTCACATTATTACCTTGGATTTGAATATGACCTATGAATTTCTCATTCAAAGTTTCATTATCATCATTCGTAATTCTAACCGCACAGTGATCAATTGATTTTCCAACATTTACAAAAGAAACACTCTCCTTTCCAGCATTCGTAATTTCTACTTCTGCTCCAAAACCTAACTTGTCTCTTTTCACGTTACAAGAAATGACATCTTGATTGATGTCGGACATCGTAACCGCTAGACTAGCTTCTGCTAATCCATAAACAGGACACATTGCATTAGGATTCAAACCAAAAACACTACCGTAGCTAATGAATTCGTTTGCTATTTTTTCTGAAATAGGTTCTGCTCCGTTATAGATAACCCTAACATTGGACAAATCCCACTGATACTCTTCAGTATTCGAACAGTGTTTTAAAACATAACTATAACCAAAGTTTGGTGAACAAAGGATAGTAACCTTATGTTCAGAAGCTTTTTCTAACCATAAACCAGGGCGTCTAACAAATAAATTTGTAGGCATTATGTATTGATTCATCCCTTTGAAAAGCGGATTGATATGAAAGCCAATCATTCCCATATCATGAGTCAAAGGCATCCAACTTATCATACTATCACCATCTTCATACTTTGCCGCATTGCTTATATCTGTAACATTCGTTATTAGGTTTTTATGAGTAAGAACCACTCCTTTTGGGATACCTGTAGAACCTGAAGAGAACTGAATAAAAGCAATATCTTCCTCTACAACAGGGTAAATATCTCCACTACCCTTATGTTCAAGAGTTTTTTCTACTTCAACAAAACTAGATTGAATCTCTTCTAGAACTTCTTCGTAGTGATTATTATTTGCAAATTTTTCTAATTGCTGTAATTGCTTAGTACTTCCTATGATATGAGGTTTGTTCAATACTTCCCAGATCGAAAACAGCTTGAGTCTATGATCATCTTTTTGACCTATAGTAACTGGAACAGGAATTATTCCTCCAAGAATGCAAGCCCAAAAAACAATAATAAAAGTTTTATTATCCTCTATTTGAAAAACCAATTCCTCTTTTGGTTTCAACCCTTCTTGTTGTAGATATGACAAAACCTCTATTGCCCTATGATACAATTCATGATACGATAAAAAATCTTCGGTTGTACCATTAACAATAAAAACTATTCCTTTATCCTTAAGATTACTTCTTGTTTTTAGGATATTGATCAATGTTGAATTTTCCAAAACTTTAACTTGTGATTTAATTGAACGATTCTCTAAGTGTTAGACAAACCTAATAGTATCTAATACCCTAATTGTACTGGTTGTTGCAAGAAACTAGACGGTATGGTGGCCACAATATTCAACCTAAGTGAATTAATGCTCACTAGGATTTTATTAATATTTCTATTTTCTAAAATCTTACATTTCAAACCTGATAAAGGCCCGTAATTGATTTCTTTAATATCACCAATTGCTGGTATTTGAAAATCAGCTTTTACATCGATTACGTCTTTTGTACCAATCAAAATTTTGATTTTATCAATTTCATTTTCGGTAACCTTTGCATACTCTGCTCCAAATCGTATATACATACAAGCTCCATTAACAGACAAAGCCTTTGAGAAATCCTTGGTTGAATTTATTTTGACAAATACATAAGAAGGAATTAGAGGCTTCAAAACTGTCTTTTTACGATCACTCCATTGCTTAACGGTCTTTATCATTGGAGCAAAAGCTTCTATATTATTTTCATGTAGTAGTTCTTCTACTTTTCTTTCATGACGTGATCTCACGTACAAAACATACCATTCACCTAACTTAAAACCCATGTGTGTATATTTAATAAATTGATTAAAAGATATAGCTTCGCTTCCCTGACTCACATTTCATATCTTCTTAAAAATATGATTGGATAATCAAGTAAAAAGGTCTCTACAAAAAGCTCTTGTAACGATCCCTTTATTTGTCATAATGGTTTAAAGATGTATACTTGGAATATTGATGTCTTCAAACTGAGAAGTATCGTATTGAAGATCTATTCGTGTAATAATCGTTAATAAAAGTCTATTAACTTTATCCTTAAGCCCAAAACAAACTTATAAGGAAATCCACTTAAAATAAAGTGTATTTACTACGAATTTATAAATTACAGGCTTAAAATTTATAAATATTAAGGAATTAAAATAAGATTTAATTAACTGATAATTAGTGTTTTAAGAATAAATATTTTTTTTTTACGGTTTTATTAAGTGAACTTAAACCTTATACCATTATATGATTTAAAATTTTATAAATTCTGATTAAAAAGACACTATAATTTCATCATTTCTTTAACATTTACAAACGTATGTTTCATAAAAATTAATGTTCAACTAAGTACGCTTCCCTAACCAAAATCTTCGGGTGTATCGTTATTCATTCTATATTCAACCAAATCGTTTTAGATTTCGATTTCACAATTTGCGTAAAACCCTCTTTCATGAAGTCACTAAATGTGAAAGAGACTAATACCAAAAATCTAATACATATACTTCAAAAGACCTTATTAGACAGTTCTGAAAATAATATGGATAACAGGAAATGGGAAATGCGTCTGAAACTTTCTAGGAAAGGTATTAATTCATGAAAAAACACCTTTGTAATCTAATGACTACAAAGGTGTTACATTACTTATCCAATATCATATCTTATAAAAAACCTTGTTATTCAGATAAAATTATTCTTTTGACGATATGTTGCTCACCAAAACTTATTTTGCACAGATATAGTCCTGAAGCTAATTCGCCGTTTTTATTAAATATAGTCGTATAATTCCTAAAAGATGTTATTTCATCATCCAAAAGTGTTTGTATCAGCACTCCAGCTATAGAGTAGATTTCAATCTTTACATGTCTATTTTCATTACTTTCAAAAGTTATATTCACTGCATCTTTCGATGGGTTCGGAAATACAATCGCTTTGACTATTACATCGTTTTTTGTTACATCATTCTTCAAAGTATCTTTAATAGGATTGATCAAAGTGCTAGTTGATCTCGCGCAGATGGAATTTACCGGTATTCTTTGTTCGATTGTACAGCCATTAATGGGGTTAATAGCTTCAACGGTATAAATACCTGCCGCACTAATAAAAACCGGGTTCTGTTGTTCTGGAAAACCTCTCCAATTATATATCAGATCTGTATTTGATGAAAAAGCATTCAAGGTAACAACTCCGTTTGAACATTCTACAGACACATCAAAGTCAGGTAAGGTCGTATCTTCATTCACGGTGACCACATCTTCAGTCACACATCCGCTGGTAGGATTGGTCACTGTAACCGTATAGTTGCCTGCAGCGGTAACGGTAATCGGATTCTCATTCAATGCAAAACCTTCCCATTGGATAGCAGCTCCAGTAACCGGTGTAATAGCCGTCAAGGTTACTTCACTAACCGTACAATCAATCACTCCATTATTACTCGTAGTAATGGTGACTTCTGGTAAGGTAGTATCTTCTGTTATGGTGACTATATCTTCAGTCACACATCCGCTGGTAAGATTAGTCACTCTCACTGTATAGTTACCTGCAGCTGTAACGGTAATCGGATTCTGATTCAGTGCAAAACCTTCCCATTGGATAGCAGCTCCTGTAAATGGTGTGGTAGCAGTTAGAGTTACTTCACTAACCGTACAATCGATCACTCCATTGTTACTCGCGCTAATGGTAACCTCTGGTAAGGTAGCATCTCCAGTTACAATAACTACATCTTCAGTCACACATCCGTTGATAGGGTTAGTCACACTAACCGTGTAGTTGCCTGCGGCGGTAACGGTAACTGGGTTCTGATTCAATGCAAAATCTTCCCATTGGATATCGGCTCCTGTAACCGGTGTAATGGCTGTCAGGGTTACTTCACTAATCGTACAATCAATTACTCCATTATTACTTGCGGTAATGGTGACCTCTGGTAAGGTAGTATCTCCAGTTACAATAACTACATCTTCAGTCACGCATCCGCTAGAAGGATTCGTCACACTAACCGTATAGTTGCCAGAAGCGGTAACGGTAATCGGATTCTGATTCAGTGCAAAACCTTCCCATTGGATATTTGCATCTGTAATCGGTGTGGTAGCTGTCAAGGTTACTTCACCAACCGTACAATCAATTACTCCATTGTTACTCGCGCTAATGGTAACCTCTGGTAAGGTAGCGTCTCCAGTTATAATAACTACATCTTCAGTCACGCATCCGTTAGCAGGGTTAGTCACACTTACCATATAGTTGCCAGCGGCGGTAACGGTAACCGGATTCTCATTAAAGGCAAAGCCTTCCCATTGGATATTCCCATCCGCAATCGGTGTGGTGGCGGTTAGAACAACTTCACTAACTATACAATCAATCATTCCATTATTACTTGCGGTGATAGTAACCTCTGGTAAGGTAGTATCTTCAGTTACGGTGACTATATCTTCAGTAACACATCCATTGGTAGGATTGGTCACTGTAACCGCATAATTACCTGCAGCTGTAATGGTAATCGGGTTCTGATTCATTGCAAAGCCTTCCCATTGGATAGCAGCGTCTGTAATCGGTGTCATTGCTGTCAGGGTTACTTCATTAACCGTACAATCAATCACTCCATTATTACTTGCTGTGATAGTTACTTCTGGTAAGGCAGTATCTTCAGTTACAGTGACTACATCTTCGGTCACACATCCATTGGCAGGATTCGTCACACTAACCGTATAGTTACCTGCAGCGGTAACGATAATCGGATTCTGATTCAATGCAAAACCTTCCCATTGGATAGCAGCATCTGTAACCGATGTGGTAGCGCTTAGGGTTACTTCGCTAACTGTACAATCAATCACTCCATTATTACTAGCGGTAATGGTAACCTCTGGTAAGGTAGTATCTTCTGTTACAGTCACCACATCCTCAGTCACGCATCCGCTAGCAGGATTAGTCACACTAACCGTATAGTTGCCAGAAGCGGTAACGGTAATCGGATTCTCATTTAGTGCAAAACCTTCCCATTGGATATCAGCTCCTGTAATTGGTGTGGTGGCTATTAAAGTTATTTCACTAACCACACAATCAATTACTCCATTGTCACTCGCTGTGATAATTACTTCTGGTAAGGTAATATCTTCATTTACGGTGACTATATCTTCGGTAACACATCCATTAGTAGGGTTAGTCACACTAACCGTATAGTTACCTGCAGCGGTAACGGTAATCGGATTCTCATTTAGTGCAAAACCTTCCCATTGGATATCAGCTCCTGTAATTGGTGTGGTAGCGGTTAGAGTTACTTCACTAACCGTACAATCAATCACTCCATTATTACTTGCTGTGATAGTTACTTCTGGTAAGGCAGTATCTTCTGTTACGGTGACTATATCTTCAGTCACACATCCGTTGGCAGGATTAGTCACACTCACCGTATAGTTGCCTGCAGCGGTAACGGTAATCGGGTTCTCATTCAGTGCAAAACCCTCCCATTGAATAGCAGCTCCAGTAACCGGTGTAATAGCCGTCAAGGTGACTTCACTAACCGTACAATCAATCACTCCATTATTACTCGTAGTAATGGTGACTTCTGGTAAGGTAGTATCTTCTGTTATGGTGACTATATCTTCAGTAATACATCCGCTGGTAAGATTAGTCACTCTCACTGTATAGTTACCGGCAGCGGTAACGGTAACCGGGTTCTGATTCAGTGCAAAACCTTCCCATTGGATAGCAGCTCCTGTAACTGGTGTGGTAGCTGTTAAGGTAACTTCATTAACCGTACAATCAATCACTCCATTGTTACTTGCTGTGATGGTCACTTCTGGTAAGGTAGCATCTCCAGTTATAATAACTACATCTTCAGTCACACATCCATTGGCCGGATTAGTTATACTTACCATATAGTTACCGGCAGCGGTAACGGTAACAGGGTTCTCATTCAATGCAAAGCCTTCCCATTGGATAGCAGCTCCAGTAATCGGTGTGGTAGCGGTTAAGGTTACTTCACTAACCGTACAATCAATCACTCCATTGTTACTCGCTGTGATGGAAACTTCTGGTAAGGTAGTATCCTCAGTTACAGTGACTATATCTTCAGTCACACATCCATTGTTAGGATTGGTCACACTCACCGTATAGTTACCTGCAGCGGTAACGGTAATCGGATTCTGATTCAGTGCAAAACCTTCCCATTGGATAGCAGCATCTGTAATTGGCGTAGTAGCGGTTAGAATAACTTCACTTACCGTACAATCAATCAATCCATTATTACTCGCGGTAATGGTGACTTCTGGTAAGGTAGTATCTCCAGTTACAGTGACTATATCTTCAGTCACACATCCATTGTTAGGACTGGTCACTGTAACCGTATAGTTGCCTGCAGTCGTAACGGTAACAGGGTTCTGATTCAGTGCAAAGCCTTCCCATTGGATATCAGCATCTGTAATCGGTGTAGTAGCCGTTAGAGTTACTTCACTAACCGTACAATCGATCACTCCATTATTACTTGCTGTGATAGTTACTTCTGGTAAGGCAGTATCTTCAGTTACAGTGACTACATCTTTAGTCACACATCCGTTGGTAGGATTAGTGATACTTACCGTATAGTTACTTGCAGCCGTAACGGTAATCGGATTCTGATTCAGTGCAAAACCTTCCCATTGGATATCGGCTCCTGTAACCGGTGTAATGGCTGTCAGGGTTACTTCACTAATCGTACAATCAATCACTCCATTATTACTTGCGGTAATGGTGACTTCTGGTAAGGTAGTATCTTCAGTTACGGTCACCACATCCTCAGTAACACATCCATTGGCAGGATTAGTCACACTAACCGTGTAGTTACCGGCAGCGGTAACGGTAACCGGATTCTCATTCAATGCAAAACCTTCCCATTGGATAGCAGCATCTGTAACCGATGTGGTAGCGCTTAGGGTTACTTCGCTAACTGTACAATCAATCACTCCATTATTACTCGCGGTGATCGTTACCTCTGGTAAGGTAATATCTTCAGTTACAGTGACTACGTCTTCAGTAACACATCCGTTGGTAGGATTCGTCACACTCACCGTATAGTTACCGGCATCGGTAACGGTAATCGGGTTCTGATTTAGTGCAAAGCCTTCCCATTGGATATTAGCTCCAGTAATCGGTGTGGTAGCCGTCAAGGTTACTTCACTAACGGCACAATTAATTACTCCATTGTTACTGGAGGTAATGGCAACCTCTGGTAAGGTAGTATCTTCAGTTACGGTCACTGTTGTTGAACCTGTACATCCTGCTACAGTAGTCACCACCAACGTATAATCTCCCGACGTGCCTACTGTAATTTGTTGTTCTGAAGAAGTGAAATTATCCGGGCCTGTCCATTGATATGTAACACCAAGTACAGAAGTCTCACCTGTTATAGTAACTGTATTGGATATACACGAAAGAGTACCTTCAACCGATGCAGTAACATCTATATTATTACCTTCAATTCCTTTTACCTCTATATTATCAAAGGAGTAGATTTCATCGGTTCCTGTATTGAAATGTTTAATAACAATTTGCAGAGAATTACCTTGAACAATAGGAGAAGAGAATGTGGTTAAAGGAAAACTTCCAGAAGCATTATGATCAAAGAATAAAATCTCATTTCCTTGATTTAGGATATAATATGCCCGAAAATAATCTGAATTGGCCTCTAACGATCCTTGAGCTTGAAAATCAATAGATACACTAACATTGGCAAAAGAAGAGATGTTGATGACATCAGATCTCCAGATAGATTCTTGGCCGAGACCATAACTCACAAATTTATTCTCACTCACCCTAGAACGTTCTGCTCTTCCGGAATATGAAAGCGTCCAGGATGTAGCACCGAGATCCTCTATTGTACTATTTGTGAGATCCTGAAAGTCTTCAAGCCAAATTATTTCTTGACCATTATCGATGGAAGAGATGACCTCAACAGTATCTGTATTTGTACAACCATTTGACAAATTAGTTACTGTCAAAGTATATATTCCTGATATCGTAACCGAATTGTTTTGTAAATTACTGGTAAATCCATCTGGACCTGTCCAGTTATAGGTCACATTCGGAATGGTAGAATTCCCCATTAGGGTCACTGAAGACACTGTACAACTTAACACCCCATCGGCAGAGGCTTGTACATCAGGTGCCGTTTTGTCTTCTACTACCGTAACAGTTTCTGAATTACTACACCCATTTTCTGAGGTTACTGTAAGAATATAATCCCCAGGTATGTCTACCTCAACATTCTGAGATGTATTGCTAAATCCATCGGGACCTGTCCAATTGTAGGTCACATTGGGAGTAGCAGAGTTTCCGGATAATGTAACAGAAGACACTATAC
Organism: Aquimarina sp. AWH4_224; assembly: GCF_056160245.1. NCBI lineage: Bacteria > Pseudomonadati > Bacteroidota > Flavobacteriia > Flavobacteriales > Flavobacteriaceae > Aquimarina > Aquimarina sp. AWH4_224. The sequence goes on from NZ_JBSWWU010000019.1 coordinate 31,235, forward strand.
AAGTCAGCATTTCATCTACAGATGTCTGTACATCAGGAAGGGTCTTATCTTCTTCAACTTCTACGGTAACTGATCCTGTACAACCACTACTGGAAGTAACCTGCAAGGTATATGCCCCTGACTGTGTTACTAAAACGTCCTTTGTTGTTGCTGTAAAACTATCAGGACCACTCCAACTATACGTTACATCATCAGAAGAAGGTCCTCCTATAATCGAAACTTCATTAACAGTACAGCTAAGTACTCCTTCTACAGTGGCAGTAGCTTCAATAACATCTGGTTCTATTGCAGTGACTTTGATATTGTCGAAGTAATAAAATTCGCTGTTAGTAGTAGTTGTTCCTTTTATGATAACTTCTATAGTATCCCCACTAAGTAGTCCCGTGGACACATTGGTATATGAAGAGTTATTATCATTAATCGATCCTGTTTTCTCTGCAAAAAGAACTTTGTTTCCTCCATTGATCCTGTAAAAAAAACGGATATCATCTTTGTTATCCCCATCGATTTCCATATCTCCAGTGCTACGTACATCTACAGATACAAACACATTGTCTTTTCCTGAAATATTGATGGATTCTGAAGTCCAAATCCCTTTATTTCCTTGTCCAGTATTTACTATTTTGAACCTATTGTTTCTTACCTGAACATATCCTGAATGTCCAGTATTTGAGGATGTCCAAGCAGTATTTCCTGTATCTACAGTAGTACCATTGGCAAGGTTTTGAAAGTCTTCTAACCAAAGGGTGTCTTCTGTGTTATTTGATGAATTTACAGTCACCCTATCGATGTCACTACAACCATTCGCAGCATTGGTAACTTTTAAGGTATAAATTCCTACTTGTGTAGCTTCTACATTTTGAGACGAACTATTGAATCCATCGGGACCTGTCCAACTGTAGGTGACATTGGGAGTGGTAGAGTTTCCTAATAAAGTCACCGAAGATACCGTACATCCGAGCGTTCCATCTACAGATGCCTGTACATTGGGTTGTGTTTTATCTTCTTCAACCTCAACAGTAATTGAATCTGTACAACCACTACTGGAAGTAACCTGCAAAGTATATGCTCCCGCTTGGGTAACCCTAACATCTTTGGTAGTCGCAGTAAAACCATCAGGACCACTCCAGCTATATGTTACATGATCAGAAGAAGGTCCTCCAACAATCATAACCTCATCTACAGCACAGGTTAGTATACCTTCTACAGTGGCTGTTGCCTCAATAGTATCTTGTTCTATTGCAGTGATTTTGATATTGTCGAAGTAATAAAATTCACTATCGGCAGTAGTTGTACCTTTTATGATAACTTCTACAGTATCTCCACTAATTAAACCCGTTGATACTTTGGTATATGAAGGGCTATTATCATTAATCGATCCTATTTTCTCGGCAAAAAGAACTTTGTTTCCGCCATTGATCCTGTAAAAAAAACGGATATAGTCTTTTTTATCCCCATTGGTTTCCATATCTCCTGCGCTACATACATCTACAGATACAGAAACATTGTCTTTTCCTGAAATATTGATGGATTCTGAAGTCCATATTCCTTTATTTCCTTGTCCGGTATTGACAATTTTAAATCTATTATTTCTTACCTGAACATATCCTGAATTCCCAGTATTTGAAGAAGTCCAGGCAGTATTTCCTGTATCTGTTGTAGTGCCATTACCAAGATTTTGAAAGTTTTCTAACCAAAGGGTATCTTCTGTATTATTTGATGATTTTACAGTTACTGTATCGATATTACTACAACCATTGACAGCATTCGTAACTTTTAAAGTGTAGGTACCTACTTTGGTAACTTCTGGATTTTGAGATGTACTAGTAAAACCATCGGGGCCTGTCCAACTGTAGGTGACATTGGGCGTGGTTGAGTCTCCTGACAAATTCACCGAAGATATTCCACACCCCAGCATTTCATCTACAGACGCCTGCGCATTTGGTGGTGTTTTGTTTTCTTTAACCTCAACGGTAATTGAATCTGAACACCCCGATGTAGGAGAAACGGTGAGCGTATAGTTTCCAGGAACTCCAACACTAATATTTTGATTGGTACTACTAAAACCTTGGGGACCATCCCATTGGTACGTCACATCATTTGAGGATGCACCTCCGGTAATGTTTACTTGAGAAGTACGGCATGTAAGAATACCTTCTACAGTAGCACTTGCCGCTACAGTATTTAAAAAAGTACTTACAACTTTAACATCGTCTAAGTAATACCTCTCGGTTGGGTGAGAGTTTCTTAATCTTACTACCACTTGTAATGTATTTCCATTTAACAAGGGGGACCTGGCGACATCATAACCAGTACCATTTGTTGTCCCATCTAGACCGTAGATATCATTAAAAAAAGTGTTCTCGGCTTCTCCATTTAATATGTAGCCTACTTTTATAAAATCACTACTCTCAAAATAGTCATCGTTACTTACGGTTTCACTTCTAAGTACTGCAGATATTTCTAGATCTTTTTGAGAAGAGATATCGATAACTTCTGATAACCAAATTCCTTCATTGGCGTCATCAAACGATGCTTTTAATTCATTATTTTTTACTGAAAAAAAACCTGAACCAGTATTTTGTAAAGACCAGCTTGTAGCACCTGTATCTGAGGTAGTTCCATCCGCAAGATTAAAATTTTCATGCCATATGGCATTATTAACTTGAGGTGAAGAGGTAATGATAATAGTATCCGTTGCAGTACCTGAAGAAGTAGTTACCGTAACTGAGTATGTTCCTGATCTCGAAATTTCTATCTGTTGTAATGATGAAGTAAAATCAGGCCCAGTCCAACTGTAAGAAGCATTGGTAGCATTGGTGGTTGCTGATAGTGTTAACAAAGGATCCGAACAAGTTAATACTCCATCATTACTAGCCAAGATGGTCACTGATAATGAAGAATGATAAGGTTCGCTGGCAGTACCTTTAACCAGGTTTTGAAAATCGTTGTTTATTATTGAACAATCTGGAGTAGCTGCTAATACTGCTGTATGTAGTATTAGAAAGAGTAACATTAAAGATTTGTAAAACTCTTTTTTAAAGTAATAATTTGTCATATTTCAGGGGTTATTGGTTAAACAAGGAGGGAGTCTAATTAGCTTCTGTTTTTCTAATTGCTATATATCGACTTATACTTCATAGAGAAGAAAAAGACGTTTCCAAAAAACTATGTAATTGATGTTATTCTATTATGAAGTAATGTCTCACTCTTTTATAATAAATTCACATCTTCTATTCTGTTCATGTTTTTCTTCGGGACAAGGAACTCCGTCTATACATTCATTATATAACCTTCTTTCTCCATAGGCTCTACCACGAATCCTTCTCCAGTTGATGTTTCCTTCGTCTGTCATATAACTAACTGCAGATCTCATTCTCTGAACACTTAGCTTTTTATTATACCAATAACTTGATCTACTATCGGTATGTCCATGAACTTCCATTTTCATTGTTGGATATATGCTCATAAGATCTACAACCTTATTTAATCCAAACTCGGCATCTTGTCGTAAGTCACTAACATCAAGATCAAAATTAATAGGCATTGGTACCACCATAATTAATTGAAGTCTTTCCTCTAATTTTACCGAACCATAGGGAACACCTGAAGCTTTTAATCGATTATTTTCAATCCCCTGACTTAAGAAGTATGCTCTAATTTTATCGGCCCTATCTTGGGCTAAAACAGGTTGAGTATTATACTTATCTAAATACGATGCTATACTTACGATTACTTTGGGGTATTTCTTAAGTAGCGTGGCTATTTCTTCTAATTTACTTTGTGATGAAGGTAAAATCTCAGTTGTATTTTCAGAAAAATGTGAATTATCAGCAATAAGTTCGAACCTATAAGAATCGCTAGATTCTGAAAAACTAGTATTAAGATCACTACTACTTGTGTAATCGGTATTGCTTTCCAGACTTAACTCTTTTTCTAGTTCTATTACTTGCAGATACGTATCTGTATATTCGGTTTTATTAATAAAATGCTCGTAAGGTATATATCCTTCTTTTTCCGCTTTAATCATGTAAGCGTCTTTTAATTGTTCTGAAGAAAACTTGTATTCTGCTCCATCTTGTATAATTTGACTATCTATTATCCTATTTTTGTCATCGTATATCGATACTGTAGTGCCTTCTAAATAGGCTCTGGTATCTTTATCTAATATGGTTCCTAAAATGGTATTGATATCAAAACTTTTTATTCTGTTATATTCGAACAAACTATAAATATCATCTTTGCCTTTTCCTCCTTCTTTATTAGAAGAAAAATATCCTTTTCGAGAATTACTATCTATGAAAAAACCAAAATCATCCTTGGCACTGTTAATAGGTTTTCCAACATTTATAACTTCTATAGCTTCTTTTGTAAGATCAACAAAAAATACATCTAATCCACCTAGACCATAATGACCATTTGAGGTAAAATAGAACTCTCCATCTTTGCTTACAAAAGGAAATGTATCTTTTCCTGGAGAATTGATTTTAGGACCTAGATTGAAAGGCAAACCTAATTCACCGTTTTCATTTATGGTGACACCATAGATATCTGAGTCACCATATCCTCCTGGTTTATCTGATGAAAAATAGAGTGTTTTTTCATCTGGACTTAATGAAGGATGACCAACAGAGTATTCTTTCTCATTAATAGATAGTGACTCTGGTACAGACCATTTTCCTTTTTCATCCTTTACGGATTTATAAATCCCTAAAATGTCTAGCTCATTCTTATTACTACCTATTTTATTTTTAGTAAAGTATATGACATTGCCTTCTTGATTGAAAACCGGAGTTGACTCATGAAATTTGGTATTTAATTCTGGAGCAAACGGTTCTACTTCGTAAAGATTTCCTGTCTCGGGATCAATTTTTGCTTGATATAAGGATAAAAAGGATTCGTCAGTCCATTTATGAATTCTCTTTTTTAATAGTAAAGTATCCCTTGAAGAACTAAAAATGATAAGATCTTTATATTGCGCCGATCCAAAATCTGTAAAAGGTGAATTAATAGTCTGATTTTCTATCTCATATCTTCCCGATTGATACTCTATTTTCTTTAGGTAATCGCTATTGGCTAAGGGTATTGTTTTCAAATTATCATACTCACTATTCTGATAATATTGATCCATGTATTGATCTGCCAAACTATACTCCCCTATTGTTCTAAGACATTGGGCATACCTAAATACATATTCATTCGTGATCTCATCGGGATAGTTGTCAACAAATTCTTTATACCATTCTGCAGCTTTTTCTAACTCACTATTAAAATAATAGCTGTCTCCAAGCTTTTTAAAAATTTCAGGGCTTTTATATTCCAGTCCTAGAACTTTCTGGTATGTCTCCTGAGCATTTATATATTGTTTTTCTTCAAATTGTTTATTGGCAATATTCAGAATTTTCTGCTGTGCCTGTATAACACCAAATGATATTGATACAATCAAAAAAACAATATGTTGAAGTAATTTTTTGTTCATTGTTTCTGTTTGTAAATATTTTGCGAGTTCAACAAAAATCAATAAGAATGTTTTTCTTTTTAGATTAGAAGAACCGTGGAGTTAACCCTCTTTTAAATATTTTCTTTAATTCAAAACGCATTATGAATTCGTAGGAACCATTGGTATAACGAGTGTTTCCTAATTCTGACAATTCCCTATCATAAGAAAACCCCAACATTAAACTTTCTGATATATTAAAACCAGCCAGTGCACTAACTGCTTCGCTAAACCGATAAGAAACTCCTAGCGTGAACGTATCATAAAACAAAACATTTGCAGAAAGATCTACTTGCCAGGGGCTTCCTTCTACATACTTCGTAAGCACAGCTGGTTTAATTTTGATAAGTGGAATTAATTCAACTATAAAACCTGCTATGAGGTAGTAATTAATACGTTCTTTGGCAAGAATATTATTTCTTACACTATTGGTAGACAAGCTTGATTCATCAAAGTGTTCCGTTTCGAGTATATTGGGTGCGCTTAAACCTACATACAAATTATCGGTCCTAAAATAAAGTCCGGCTCCTATACTCGGACTAAATCTTTGATCGATATCCTGAAGTGTTAATTCATCATTTGCATTATATTTCCTAAGTGATATAATGTCTACATTTAATAGGTTTCCTCCAGCATTCATACCAAAACTTAATCTGGCCTTTTCTGATACAGAAATGGTATATGAAACACTAGCGTTAAAATTAGTTTCCTGAGAAGGCCCCGCTACATCATTTATAATAGAGAGTCCCACACCTATTTTGTTTTTTTCATTTATAGGGGAGTGAATGGTAAATGTTTGAGTGCTGGGAGCTCCATCTAAACCCACCCATTGACTGCGATACAATCCCATAATACTAAGCACTCCTCTACTACCGGTATATGCAGAATTCACATTGACGGTATTATACATGTATTGAGTGTACTGACTATCTTGCTGAGCATAACTGCTAACAGAAAATACAGGGGTCAAAAAAAGAAATAAAGAGAATAGTATGAATTTCTCCATAAGGAAAGGTAGGGGTATTAAGAGTTAAAAAGGTATGATAGGTTGGTGCTATCAGTTTATATATACATATCCGGATTTATTGTTCATAGTGCCTGTTAAGTTTTTATATTCAAGAATAAAATAATACGTTCCAGAAGGTAAAGGTCCGTTTTGATTTTTTGCAAAACCATTAAAAAGATCATTACCTTTTTGCTCGTAGCCTTCTGCCTGAAATACTTTTGCTCCCCATCTGTTATATATGATCAAGCTGTTCTCAGGGAATTTGTTTAACCCGGCAATACGAAACTCATCATTCAAACCATCTCCATTTGGGGTAATAATCTCATAAATTATAAATATGTCTTCTTCTAATAGGGTTGTAATGGTAGGATCTTCTCCATCTCCATCTCCATCATCATCATCGTTAGTATCATTATTAGGGTCATCAGAAAAATCAATAATCTCAATACCATTAGGATCTTGACCCATGGCAAAAGCCTGATTTACCACAGATCCATTACTCAGATCTTCTTCGGTTATATTGTATATTCCTGTAAATGTTGAATTATCTACTTCTCCGACCTGTAAATTAATAGGCCCTCCATTAAGCGTAATGCCGGGTAATGGGTCTGAAATAACAATATTGGTAACATCTTCATTTCCATTGTTTTCAACACTAAAAGCATATTCAATTTGGTCACCGATATTTAATATTCCATCGGCATTAGTGTCTATGTAAGTTCCAGTTTTTGATAGTGCTAAATTGGGATTAGGTATAAAAACATCATCATCGCTAATAGTAGCAGTTTCCATATTATTAGCCATATTGACACTTCCAATACTGGGCGCAGAAATAGTAGCAATAATGGTCTCTATAGGTTCTATTTCGGTATCGTCTAAAACAGGAACGGTGATCAACACACTATTGGTTCCCTGTACAATAGTAAAAGTCGTAACATTGGTATAATCAACTCCGTTAGTTGCTGTACCTGTAAGGGCTATAGTACCAGTAATATCAGCTCCTGTAGTATTAGTAATGCCTCCATCTATACTAACAGTGAAAGTAGCATCTGATGTTCCTTCAACAGCATCGGATGAAGCAGTGATAGAATATACCAAGCTAGCACCATCATCATCACTTATAGTAGCTGTTGCCATATCATTAGCCATATTGACAATTCCTATATTAGGAGCAGAAATAGTTGCTATAATGGTTTCGATAGGCTCTACTTCGATATCATCCAAAACAGGAACAGTGATCAAGACACTATTGGTTCCTTGCGCAATAGTAAAAGTAGTAACAGTGGTATAATCAACTCCGCTGGTTGCTGTACCTGTAAGGGTTATAGTTCCCGTAATATCAACTCCCGAAGTATTATTAATACCTCCATCAATACTAATGGTAAAAACAGCATCAGAGGTTCCTTCCACAGCATCGGATGAAGCAACAATAGAATAATTTAGAACGGAATCACAGTTAAAACTATCTCCGTTAATCGCCCAAAGATTAGTAACGATAAGATTTTCTCTAGCTTCATTTGACAAACAGTAGGTTAGTCCTTGGGCTCCTAAAAAAACATTGGATTGTACGGTTTGCGCATTCCAGCCAATTAATGTAGCATCGTAGTTAGATGTAGATAAACCACTATTCGAAAGTGCATTAAACATTGATGAAACATTCTGGATATCCCAATTGCCCAGACTTTGATTAAAAGCTAATGCATCAGAAAATATGAAATCAATAAATTGTAATGAACTTGTGACCCATCCACTCAAATCCTGATTAAACACAGGATTACCAGAAAACATACTACTCATATCTGTCACAGAACTTACCGTCCAATTTCCAATGTCCTGATTAAAGTTGGAAGCACTAGCAAACATAAAGGACATATCGGTAACGTTTTGTGTATTCCAACCACTAATATCTTGATTGAAAGCTGAAGCCTGGTTAAACATAAATGACATATTGCTAACATTTATTGTGTTCCAGCCACCAATATTCTGATTAAAAATAGCCGCATTTGAAAACATGGAATCCATATTCATGACAGCGGCCGTAATCCATCCAGAAATATCCTGATTAAATGCTAGAGCTCCGGTAAACATACGTTCCATATTGGTCACATTACTGACATCCCAACCGCCAATCATTCCGTTAAAAGAAGAGGCACCATCAAACATCTGAGACGTATCTGTTATATCGGTCATGATCCATGTAGAAATATTTCCATTAAATGCAGTAGCATTAAGAAATGCTCCCGACATATTGGTTATTAATCCATTATTCACAATCCATCCAGACAAATCTGCATTGACTGATGTTGCACCATTAAATATGTTTTGAAAGGTTATTACTCTTGAAAGATCAGGATTATCTGTAGCATTAATCTGAAAATTTATAGCATCTCTGAAATTTAACTCCGAAACCGATATTCCTCCCCATTGCTCAACAGATAGAATATTTTGCACATTTGTAGGAACTATTTCAAAATTGAACCTTTCAAACTGACCATTTATCCGAACGGTATAAATCCCTGGTATTACATATGTGTGTTGATGTAAAGGGTTTGTGATGTTATTTTCGACTGTTCCATCACCCCAATCGATATTAAAATTGTAGTCTGCAGCAATTCCACTGTTTGGTAAAACAATAATTTCATTAGCTACATTTGTTTGCCAGGTTGTAACAAAATCTTGTGCTCTTAATTTGAAATTATTGGAAGTTAAGAGTAAGAAAAAAGCAAACAAAATCAGCCTACTTCTGCTTACAATATAAGAGAGGACGGGGCATAATTTTTCTATCAATACAGAAAAACTACATACAGGTTTTAAGTGTAGTATTTTTCGCATATAAATAAGTTGGTTGACCACAAATATAAGGCAAAATAATCGATAAAGCGGAAATTTCCCCGAAAAATACAACGGTTAAACTTCAGTATACCGTAGTAAAAACAAGCCTTAATACGAGTAAAAACGGGGAAATATCACCCAAAAACCAACACAAAAAAAGAAGTAAATTTTATTAAATTGTGCTAGCTTCTAATCATTAATATCAATTTTTCACATTACTTATTTTATAAAAATCGAAGTTTCTTCTTATTTTTAATCTCTTAGTATTGTAAATTATTTAACCTGAAATACGACATTACTTTAGCGTCAAAAAAATAATAAAATTTGTAGGCTTTTAAGATTGATCATTTTTATAAAAGTGAAGTATGTAAAATGAAACCTATGTATACAAAAAAAGCTTCCATTTCTGGAAGCTTCTGTGGGCGCGAAGGGATTCGAACCCCTGACCCCTTGGGTGTAAACCAAGTGCTCTGAACCAACTGAGCTACGCGCCCTTTTCAATATTTTTTCGCAATCCTTGTTCCTGATTGCGGATGCAAATATAACACAGTTTTGTAGTCTACCAAAAGAAAATTGAAGAAAAATTAAATTATTTCTGCTACTACAAATGTACTTCCTCCTACATAAATGACATCTTGATCTGTAGCTTCCTGTAATGCAGATTGATAGGCTTCTTGCACCGAGTCATAATGCGCTCCAAGTAATTTGAATTTTTTTCCATTTTTTCTCAATTCATACGCATCCAAACCACGAAGAATATTTGGTTTGGCAAAATAGTAATGTGCATCCTTTGGAAATAATGGCAATATAGTATCAAGATCTTTATCATTAACAACCCCTAAAACGATATGCAAATTATCAAATTTCTCCTCCTCTAGCTGTTTTACCACTTCTTTGATTCCATCTTCGTTGTGCGCAGTATCACAAATTACCTTTGGATGTTCTTGCAAGATTTGCCATCTCCCCAATAAGCTTGTATTCTTAACTACTTGCAGAAGGCCTTTTTCAATATGAGCATCTTCAACCTTCCATCCTCTTTCACGCAATACCAATAGGGTTTGTAAAGCTGTTTTTACATTTTCTATCTGATATCTTCCTTTTAAATCTGTAGCGATCAATGAACCAGTATACGCTTCTGCCAAAAATAATGTACTATTACATGCTTTGGCTTTATCCAAAAACACCTTTTTGGTTTCATTGGTTGTTCTTCCTATTACTACCGGAACATCTGGCTTAATGATGCCTGCTTTCTCTCCAGCAATAGCCTCCAAAGTATTTCCCAAAAAACGAGTGTGATCTAGTCCTATATTTGTGATAACAGATACTTCTGGAGTAATGATATTTGTAGAGTCCAATCTCCCCCCCAGGCCAACTTCAACTACTGCGATATCTATATCCGAGTCACTAAAGTATTGAAACGCCATTCCCACAGTCATTTCAAAAAATGACAATTGATGCTGTTCAAAATAACTTTTGTGTTTCTCAATAAACTCAACAACATATTCTTCGGTGATCACTTTGCCATCAATCCGAATACGCTCTCTGAAATCTTTTAAATGAGGAGAAGTATACAACCCCACCTTATATCCGGCTTCTTGTAATACTGAAGCCAGCATATGACTGGTAGACCCTTTCCCATTGGTCCCTCCAACATGAATGCTTTTGAATTTCTTGTGTGGGTTTTCTAAGTGAGCTGCTAATTGGATTGTATTGTGAAGATCAACTTTGTAGGCGCTTGCTCCTTGACGTTGATACATCGGTAATTGAGCAAACATCCAATCCAGGGTTTCCCTGTAATTCATAAATACTATTCAGAAAGTTTAAATTGATAGATAATGGTCCCCACTTGTTTTACTGGTGCTTTGGCATCACTATTGAACTTGGTAGCCAATGCAGCCCTTTTGGCTGGTTCCATAAGACAAGAAGCGCTATTGGTTGTTCCTTTTACTCCAGGAGTTGCTCTGATTACTCTTCCGCTTTGATTTACCTCTATTCTTACCACAACAATACCGGATTCATTACAATCCTGAACGAACTTTTCTTTATTTAATGCTTTACGACCTCCTAAACGATAATTTCCATCTCCATCTAGCCCTTTTCCGTTACCATAATACTTTTTGGCATTAGGGTCACCATCCGGACTTCCTTTATCTCCCGGAGATCTATCGTTACCTTCTCCTCCTTTGGCCGTCCCATCATTTTTGGGCCCATTAGAAAAGCTATTCAATATATCCAGCGTTGACTTGTCTGGTTTAGGATCAGGTTTCTTTTCCTCTACCTTTTTCGGTGTTTCCTTTACCGTCTTTTTCGTAACCTTTTGATCTGAAGTTTTTTTAGGGACTTCTTTAGTCTTTTCAACCTTCTTTTTAGGTTTTTTCTTTGGTTTTTTATCAATCACTGGGGCATCTTCCAAATCTTGAGTAGCTACCTTTTCTTGAATTTCAGGTGAATCCTCTTGTGGAGTGGGAGCTGTAGAAGCCGATTCGGGTGTTGTATTCTTTGGTGAAGTTTTAATGGGTTTATTTGGCTGTATCTTGCCTGACCCAACCGCTGTAGTACCAAAATTTACAGCAATCCCGCTTTCTTCTTCCGGAACAATGTAACTAAGGCTAAGATAAAACAGTAACAAGATAATCCCTATGTGCAACAATATCGTTAGCACCAAGGATTTTCTTTTATGTTTTGTATCCAGCTTTATCATAATCAATCGGGTTTCACCGCCAGTATAACTTTAAATTTATTTCTATTCGCAATATCCATTACAGCTACTGCACGTTCTATAGGCACTCCTTCTTCTGCTCTCAGAATAATAGTAGGCTCATTTTGTCCTTGTAACCTTGAAATCAAGGTTGATTCTAAGCTACTTTGCGTAATACGCTCGTCATCTACATAATATTGCAATTTATTGGTAATACTTACCGATATGTTTTGCGCGTTGGAGCTCTTTCCTTTAGCCTTCGGTAATATAAGGTCCAAGGCTTCAGGCGTTATCGCAGGAGAGGTCAGTAAAAAAAACACCAATAACAGAAATACAATATCTGTCATCGACGACATACTGAACTCCGGACTTACTTTGTTTCTTCCTCTTAAGTTCATACTATGCAGGTTCGTTCAACAAGTCCAAGAAATCTACTGCCTGAGCTTCCATAGTATGAATCACTTTATCTGTACGAACTACTAAGTGATTATATCCTATATACGCTACAATACCTACTACAAGACCACCAACGGTTGTAGTCATAGCCGTATAAATACCTTCGGCCAGAACTCCCATATCTGCAGTACCAGAACTGGATGCCAAATTATGGAATGCCAAAATCATACCAATTACAGTTCCTAAGAATCCTATCATAGGTGCAGCACCTGCTACTGTAGCCAAAATACCTACATTCTTTTCTAGTTTGTAGACCTCCAAACGCCCTGCATTTTCAATAGCTTTATTAATATCTTCCAGAGGATGTCCGATTCTAGAAATACCTTTCTCGGTCAATCTTGCCACAGGATTATTCGTTTGAGCACATAAAATCTTAGCCGCTTCAATTTTTCCACTTGCCACATTATCTCTAATCTGATGCATAAAGCTTTCATCATATTTGGAAGCCGCTTTGATAGCAAAAAGTCTTTCAAAGTAAATATAAACTGCTACAAAGAGCAAAACAAAAAGTATAGCGATAATCACTATCGCTCCGGTCCCTCCACTTAACAGAAGGTCCATAATAGAGAGTGATTTCTCTTCAATTACTGTGTCAACTTGTGCAGAACTTTGGGTAAACGCACTGAGCATAGATAAATACATCATTTTGATTTCGTTAATTTAGTGTTAGTATACTAACGTTATTTATGTAGGTTAAGTATATCCCCAATTTACAATAAATAAATCACTCCTAATAATCCAACTCCTCCAAGCACTATTGTATAAGGGAAAGCCATTTTTACCATTTTGGTATATGATAATCCAATTAATGGTGCTAACGAAGAGGTTAGTAAAAATAAGAACGCTGCTTGACCATTAGGTGTTGCAACACTTGGTAAATTTGTACCTGTGTTAATCGCAATAGCTAAGTTTTCGAACTGCTCTCGAGTAATAGCACCCGCATCAAAAGCTTGTTTCACTTCACCAATATATACCGTAGCAACGAATACATTATCACTGATCATGGATAATACTCCATTCGCTACATAAAACATAGAAGGCTGATCTTTTGGGTCTAATTTCAACGCCCAATCGATAATAGGAGTGAATAAATGTTGGTCATGAATCATCGCAACAATTACAAAGAAAACCACCAATAGTCCCGTAAATGGTAATGCTTCTTCAAAAGCTTTACCTAATTGATGCTCTTCTGTAATACCCATAAAGGCCGTTTGAACGATAATCAATGCTAACCCTATAAATCCAACTGGTGCAAGGTGTAATGCTAATCCTATGATCAAAAGTATAGCAGAAACCGCTTGAACAATTAACCCATATTTAGATCGGTCTGATCGATTGGCATCTTCCTCGTCTGTATAGTTCTGTATAATTGTTCTGGCAACATCTGGTAATTTGGCTCCAAAACCAAACGATCCTGTCATTTCCAAAACCACTGTAGTAAGTAAACCTGCCCCTAAAACAGGTAAGGATATAGGTGCCATTTTCAGGAAAAACTGAATAAAATCCCAACCCATTCGCTCACCAATCAATAAGTTTTGAGGCTCACCTACAAGTGTACACACACCTCCTAAAGCTGTACCTACAACACCATGCATCACCAAGCTTCTTAAAAAGCTTCTGAATTGTTCTAACGTTTCTCCACTAAGTTCTTTTCGATCCAAGACCCCACTATCATCATAATCTCCTGAACCCGAATGTATTTTGTGATACACCCCATAAAATCCAACAGCAACACTAATCAAAACTGCTGTTACTGTTAAGGCATCTAGAAAAGCCGAAAGTACCGCTGCAAGAAATACAAATAGCAGCGACAAAATCATTTTTGATTTAATCTTCGTAAATACCTTACTGAAGATATACATCAACAAAGGTTTCATAAAGTAGATACCGGCCACCATGAATACCAACAAAAGAATAACTTCTAGGTTTTGCTCAACTTCGAGTAATACTCCTCCTTTGATTCCTTTTCCTAATTCATCATGAAGTACTTTTCCATGATCGAGTTTGTACATAGGATGCGTGAGGCCTAAAGCAAGTGCTTCTATAGCTAATATCCCCCCTGATTGCAGAGGATAACATTTTAGCGCCATCGCCAAAGTAAAAATAAACTCCGCTATAAATACCCAAGCGGTTACGGTTGGTCCTAATATGAAATACGAGAAAACATTAAAAATTAAAAATCCGATCATTACAAATTTGAACCATTTCGGACTACTTCCTAGAAAATACTTTAACATAGTGATGCTTGGTTATACATTAATATTATACCAGCTGTTTGAAGGCTATTTCAAACGCTGTTTTACTTATATTTACTTTTGTTTGTTTGCTATCGTAAGTGCTCTGTATTGCTTTTTTTATAGTTTCTGAAGTATCTTTAAAAATAGCTTCATCCGTCATTTGCACCCTACGCTCCATAAAATAGGCAAATACTCTAGCCATACCGCAATTTGAAATAAAATCTGGAATAAGACTTACCTTTTCATCGGTATACTCCATGATAGGCCCAAAAAATATTTCTTTATCGGCAAATGGTACATTTGCCCCACAGGATATTACCTCTAAGCCAGAATCAATCATTTGTGTAATCTGTTCCTTGGTGATCAACCTGGAAGCTGCACAAGGTGCAAAAATCTCAGTTGGCAATGACCATATCCTTTCATTCATCTCCTCGAAAGGAATTAACGTTTCACTATACAGCTTATTACCTTTCTTGTTTAAATATAACTCCTTTATTTCTTCAAAAGAGAACCCATCTTCCTTGATAAGACCACCGATATGATCGATAATACCTACAACTTTGGCTCCCATTTCAGATAGATAATAGGCAGCTGCCGAACCTACGTTTCCAAAACCTTGGACTACAGCTCTTTTCCCCTTGACATCCCCGCCATAAATGGTATAGTAATGCCTAACCGCTTCTGCTACGCCATATCCTGTAATCATATCCGCAACAGTATACTTACGGGATACATCTGGTGAAAAGGTAGTATTCTCCAAAACTTTAATAACCCCTTGACGAAGCTGTCCTATTCGATTAATTTTATCCGCCTCCGTAGGTTGAAAATGCCCATTAAAGACTCCTTCTTGTGGATGCCAAACTCCACATTCTTCAGTAATTGGGATTACCTCATGAATTTCATCTACATTAAGATCTCCTCCTGTTCCATAATAACTCTTCAGTAAGGGAGATACCGCTTTATACCAACGCTGAAGCACTCCTTTTTTTCTTGGATCATTGGGATCGAAGTTAATTCCAGATTTTGCACCTCC
The DNA here is from genome assembly GCF_056160245.1 of Aquimarina sp. AWH4_224. Classification (NCBI taxonomy): domain Bacteria; kingdom Pseudomonadati; phylum Bacteroidota; class Flavobacteriia; order Flavobacteriales; family Flavobacteriaceae; genus Aquimarina; species Aquimarina sp. AWH4_224. The sequence continues at coordinate 46,994 of NZ_JBSWWU010000019.1, forward strand.
AATTTCAGGTCCCGAAACTGTGAACTTTACTTCCATGGTTTTGGCCAAAGAAAGCACTTCATTCATATCTAATCCTTTTCGCATTCTTGTACCACCACCAGCAGCTCCACCTCGTAAAGAATTGATCACTGTCCAGCCTTCGGCTTCGGTTTCAGAATCCTTCCAATTAAAAACTATCTCAGGCGCTTTATTTTCATACTTTTTTAGTAATTCTTTCATTCTTAAAATTTCAATTTAGCAAATCAATAATTCTCTCTTTAAAAAAAACAACACCAATGGTGTCTGTAAAAAGTTAAATTAAATATCCTCCAAACGGAGGTCAGCGCTGAGTCATTTTTTTGCGTTTTGAATAGATTAATAGGTTACTACAAAGCAACCTCACAAATATAAAAAACTAAATATCCCTAGAACGAAAATAAAGGTAAAATTATCGTATCCGAATAAACTGGCAATCTTAAACAAAATAGCTTCAAAATTCCCCCATAAGACCATACGTGTTTTGATATTATTTTGCCCTAAAATTTCATTACATCAAAAAACAAAAAAAACACCAGAACTATCATATTATCAACTATATTTGTAGAATTAATAAAAATATCGGGGTTATCTCGATTTATTTTCATCAAAAAGTAGGAATTGCGTGTTATGCACGCACAGTAAATTTTCAATACATATGGACTTTAAATTATCCGAAGAACAGTTAATGATACGCGATGCTGCTCGTGATTTTGCTAAAGCAGAATTGTTACCTGGAGTAATAGAACGCGATAATAAACAAGAATTTCCCACTGAACAGGTTAAAAAAATGGGAGAACTTGGATTTTTAGGAATGATGGCTTCTCCAGAATACGGTGGAGGTGGAATGGACACCTTATCTTATGTACTAGTTATGGAAGAGTTATCAAAGATTGATGCTTCTTGCTCAGTAATCGTATCAGTAAACAACTCTTTGGTATGTTGGGGTCTTGATGAATATGGATCGCCAGAACAAAAAGAAAAATATTTATCCAAATTAACCAATGGTGAATCGATTGGTGCTTTTTGTTTATCAGAACCAGAAGCGGGTAGTGATGCTACTTCTCAAAAAACTACGGCAATAGACAAAGGAGATCACTATGTATTAAACGGAACTAAAAACTGGATTACTAATGGAGGTTCTGCAGATTATTACTTAGTTATTGCACAAACTGATAGAGAAAAGGGACATAAAGGAATTAATGCCTTTATTGTTGAAAAAGGATGGGAAGGTTTTGAAATAGGGCCAAAAGAAGACAAATTAGGAATTAGAGGAAGTGACACTCACTCTCTTATTTTTAATGACGTTAAGGTACCTAAAGAAAACCGTATTGGTGAAGATGGATTTGGTTTTAAATTTGCTATGAAAACATTGGCAGGAGGTCGTATCGGTATTGCCGCTCAAGCATTAGGTATTGCTGCCGGAGCTTATGAATTAGCCAAAGAATATTCTAAAGTTCGTAAAGCATTTGGAACTGAAATCATGAATCATCAGGCAATTGCTTTCAAGCTTGCTGATATGCACACCAAAATTGAAGCTGCAAGAATGTTAGTGTATAAAGCAGCGATCGATAAAGATAACCATGACAGCTATGACCTTTCTGGAGCTATGGCCAAGCTTTATGCTTCTGAAGTCGCTATGGAAACTGCTGTAGAGGCTGTACAGATACATGGTGGTAATGGATTCGTAAAAGAATACCATGTCGAACGATTAATGCGTGATGCAAAGATCACTCAAATCTATGAAGGTACTAGCGAAATCCAAAAGATTGTAATTTCAAGAAGCGTTCTTAGAGATTAATTAGATATCACCTCATAATTAAAACCCCAAACTAAGAACTAGTTTGGGGTTTTTTAATTCAATTACTATACTAATTAGCACAAATTTTCAAAAGAGTCTTTCCTCATTGAACACGTTTAGCATATTACTACTGTCTCAGAATCACCGCAAAGAACCGGATCATTAAGAATTCCTGAAAGACATTCTCTTGTTTCCAAACAAATGATGATTGCAGTACGAACACTACCTGTATCTTCATCTGGACAAACAAAAAATGAATCAGATGTCCCTCCATTTATCCCTTGCTTAGCTCGTTTATCCAACCTTGCTACATTTATTTTCTTCAGTGTGATTTTAGTTTTATTTTGTTTTTTCATGATGTATTCAAATTAATAGATATCCTAAGGGTTATTCAATAACTTTCGATACTTCTAGTCACAGTTTATTCCTCCGGTTTCTCTACATATCCCGTCACCAGAATTATTACAAAATATAATTCCCGTAGGCACACTACCAGTATCTTGGCCATTACCACATACAATAAAAGTACCTCCCTTTACAGATCCTTTTATTTCTTTGTCAAGTCTGGCTACATTTATTTTTTCTAACTTAATTTTTGTTTTGTTTTGCTTTTTCATATTCTTAATCGAAAAACTATTTTTAAAAAATTAAAAAATCCGAAGGCGTTAGAGTTAAATCAAACAATACCTCTAACCGCTTTGGAAATACTTATTTTAATAAATCAACATTTATTACCAACTTCACTTTCTCTGCATAATTGGTTTCCAGCAGATGGACAACCAAAAGTTCTTTCACATAAAGCATCCCCTGCTATTCCAACTTTGGTTTTTAAACTACCGGTATTTCTTTCATCACATAATATAAAGGATAGCAAAGTCCCTCCTTTAATTGATGCTCCCGCTCGTCGATCTAGTCTTGCGACTTGAATTTTTTTTAATTCAATTTTTGTTTGTTTACGTTTTTTCATAATATTCTAATTACATCCTTTTTACCCCCCAAAAATAGAGAAGAATTCCAAAAAAAAAGCTCCAAACTGGTTAACATTCATAAATATTCACCAATAAAAGCTTATTCAACCCCTTGATTATCAATACTTTTTATAAACTCTGCTGGTTTACAACCTTTTCGCTTCAAAAACGCCTTTGCAAATGACTGTATGTTGTTAAACCCTACTTCTCCGGCCATTGATCTTACCGAATATTGCTTAAACTTTTTATTCGTTTTAATTTGATCCACGCAAAAATCAATTCGAAGGTCATTAATATAATTTGCAAAATTCTTCCCTTTCTCAATATTAATAACCTTGGATAGGTACGAGGAGTTAGTTTTTAAACTTTTTGAAACACTACCCAAGGATAAATTATTTTTCAAGTATTTGTGATCATTTTCAAAATCTTGAAGCTTTTTCAAAATCTCCTTTTTAATATCTTCTGGAACTTCTACAACAATAGTTGCTTCTTTTTTCTTTTCAATCGAATTAACCAACTCTGTATATTTATCAGAAATTTCGGAAAACTTATTCCTTCTTTTCTTTAAATAAAAAAACAACGATATGAGAATTGACAATAAAATTACACCAAAAAGAATTGACCTATATCTCGACATTTTGTTTTTAGAATCGATGGTTTCGATCAATTCCTTTTTATCTTTCACCAATCTAGCTATATCATACTTTTCTACGATATTATTATTTAACCGAGCATACTTTTCATTGAACGTTCGCTCCAATTGAAGTAATTTATTGGTAATTCTAAGCTGATTCTCTAAATCCTTATTCTCCTGATAATAATCAATAAGCAATGTGAAAATCTCATGTATTTGAGGAACATAATTGAATTCATTCGTAGCGGACTCTGCCTTTAAAAGGTAATCCAACCCCTCTTTCTTTTTACCCAATTTCAGTAAGGATTTAGCTAAGTACAAATAAGAAATTTTCACATTAACATCTTCCTTATCTTCTCTTGAGGTGACCAGCATTTTTTGTAAGCTGTCTTTAGCTTCAGTATACGCTTCTCTGTAAAAACTATTTACTCCATATGCAGATAACAAATCTGGGTAGAACTCGGCATTCCCCGTAGAAAATCTCAATCGAATTCCTTTATTTAAATAATAACTAGCAGAGTCATATTTTTTAAGACGATTATAAGTATCACCCAACTTGTACAGTGTAGCTGCGTAGGTCATGGGGTACTCTACTAAGGTATCTTCCTTGATTAAAAAATCATAATTTTCCTTAAAAGTGATTAATGCTTCTCTATTTTTCCCCAAATTAGTCTTCAACAAGGCGATATTATGTTTTAATGCAACTATTTGCTCCTCATTTTCAACACGTTCAGCATGTTTTAAAGCAATCAAATAGGATTGCAAAGCATCATCATAACGATCCAAAGCATATAATGCATATCCTTTTTTTAAATATCCGGTTGCTGGATAACGCATATGCGTTTCCATATCTTTTGTTGTGATAATAATAGAATCGGCATACTGTAAAGCTATATTGTTTCGGTTACTATAATCATAAACATTAAACAACAAGTTGTAAGCTCTTGCAGTTTGTATGACATCGTTTTCATTCTTTGCTTTGTCCAAATATTCTCTTGCGATATGAAAACTTAAAATAGAGTCCTCACTATTTTCGTCAAAAAGCTGATCTAACTCATCAAATGTCTTGGACTTTAATGAATCGAACATTTTTTGTGGATTATTATCTGAGGATTGTGCTTTTAAACCAATTGACCATAAACAAAGCCATAATACAATACCAAAACGAATACTTTTTATATACATCTTAAAATCGGGGGAGCTAGCTTTAATACAATTATTCCAACATAAGTTTGAAGTATATAAAAAAAATAGATGTTAAAAAAATCTGAAAGGCAAAAATCATCTTTATTTCATAAATAATCAGAGATTCCTACGAAAAACGGTAAGGTAACATTTATGAATACAAAGGGTAATATTCATGAATACGTACCTGATCGCCTTGAATTACAGTTGTCTCGCCAATACATTTGTCCCGTGGATATCAGAAAACAACCTATATCCCATCAAGAGGTTACCTCATTTTTTGCAAAAAAGTCGAACTACTATAATCGACTTTAAACTAAATATAGTGTCACATTTTTACTCAATTTTTAAAATAATGCTTAATAAAGAAATGAAAAAACACGTAAAATTATTTTCCTATTTACTTGTAGGATCAACCCTATTACTGTCTTGCGATAAAGATGAATTGGTGTTTGAAGAAGAATTATCTATTAACGACAGTAATTTTTCAATGATGAATGGCAAGCTAAAGTTTGCTTCTAAAGAAGATTTAGCTGAAACTATCAATTATCAAAAAAATGAAGGGCGTAGTACTGCAGCAAACACTTTTGAAAACTTATATCAAAGAGGGTTTAGATCACACAAACCAATAATAGACAAAAACAATGTTGAACTAATTTCAAAACTCAAACAAGAACGACAAGAGAAAGTTCAAGCGGGAAGAACTGATATTATTCAAGGTAACGATTTGATCGGAGACCCATTTTTTGCCGCAGTACTTAATGAAGATAAAGAAATTATAGTTGGGGAGTCCATTTATAAATATACTCCAAGAGGTTTATTCTTCTCTAAAATAGAAGACAGTTCTAAAATGAGAAAAGTAGCCGCTCAACAAAACAAATTTAACAAACTAGCAAAAGTCGATGCAATTTGTGAATTAAGAGATTCTGAATATGGAATTACCGAAATGGAATCAGGAGTTCATCGTTTTGTTAGACCTGTTGAATTAGAATTTGATACTTGCGGAGGCGGTGGATACTCTGGAGGAGGAAGCAGCTCTGGTAGCGGAAACAACTCAGGAAGCGGTAGTGGCAGTAGTAATGAAAACCCAAGAAATTCAGAGATTGGCCTTAACCAACTTATCCAAGGACTAGATATTTGTAATGGAGGAAAAGAAAACTGGTTCCAGAATATTTTTGGAAGCTATAGATATTGTCATAAATATTTCAATGATGACGAATTTAGATTTGAGTTAGACTATTGGAACCAAGAATGGTTAGTTTATGCTTCTGTAGGAGTTGAAGCTGAGACTCACGAGGATGGATGGTTATGGTGGAATAATGTAGATTCTGACGAAATCATATTAGGAATTAACAAAGTACATTTAACTTATAATCTTCCGGCTCCAGATATTGCATTCGAAAGTAATTATGTACAAAATACTTTAAACCAATTCCACAGCGCTCCTTTATATATGCACAATGGAAGATTCTTGGTAGAAAACAACAATTCGATCTATGAGCCGGTAAAAATTAAAGTATTAAACAACACCGCTCTACCATTTTTTGATATTAGAGGAGAAAATGTACTTAACATTTATCTAGGTAAATACTTTGGGCAAGATATCGGACTTACAAATTATGATATCTTCAATGAATCCAATATTAAGCAAATCTATAAGCTAGGTATAGATTTCCTTAAAAAACAAGCTTCTTCTTCTAGAAAAGACTTTGTTGTGACTGTACAAAGAAACAACAACACTATTGATGTCTTGTATTTTGATGAAATGAAAAGAAATTACAATACTGATGAAGTAGAAATAAAATTTGATTCTGATTGGTCTGTTGTACTTGGAGCAAAGTCAGCAGATGGAGGAGATAGTTTTTCTATTGATTATCAAGCTACATTGGGTAGTCTAGATTACCTAGGAGACTACAAATATATATCCGTTGATATCTATGGATTAGCACGAAGAGGGAATGAGTGGAAAGGACTACGCTTAATAATGAAATAACACGAACACTAATAATTTATAATCATGAAAAAAAATCAAAGTAAAAAAATAGAACTCAGTTTAAACAAACAAAAAATATCAAAATTACAGGCCACCAAAATTAAAGGTGGAGCAACCTTCCATTTAGGCGATTGCTTTTCTTCCTGGGATATTGATTGTATATATTCTAAAGGAAAAGATGATATGATCAACAGACCTCGTTAAGCTTAAATATACATTATACTTTTTATTATAAAACGAAGTAAAAAGGGTCTCTTAGGACCCTTTTTCTTTTAACTCTTTTGTGATGAACCCGACTATATTCAAATCATGCTCCACTTACGATTATCAAATCGGTTATCTTATATGTGAAATGGAATACATTCGAAATGAAACTGTGAGAATAACAGAAGATCTTTCTGTTACTGATCTAGATTTCCGTTTTGATAAAGATGCTAATAGTATAGGAACACTGTTGATGCATATAGCAGCTTTAGAATTCAAATTCGTTCTCAATTTCCTCTTCAAACGTCCATTTAATAATGAAGAAAAAGAAAAATACGCCCCAGCCATGCCAATTTTTATGCATAAAAACTTAATACAAGGAAATCCCATTTCATATTATCAATCAGAATTACTTCACGTTAGAAAACAAACATTAAGTCAATATGAAATGATTAAAGATGAATGGCTACAACAAGAAGTGATAACTCCTGCGGGAGAAAAGATAGGTAATCACCTATACCTAAATAAACACATATTATTTGATGAAATTTCTCATCAAGGTCAAATCAAACTAATCAAAAAACGATTACAATAAACGTTTTATGATCTTAATCCAACTTTTGTATACCAAAAAATACCCTTTAAAAACTCTAATTACATCTTTTTACAACTACATATTTTTTTAGGGTATAAAAAAACCCTCATCGATTGTGATGAGGGTTTTCAAAGAAGGCGGCGACCTACTCTCCCACGATTGTAGTACCATTGGCGCTAACGGGCTTAACTACTCTGTTCGGAATGG
>NZ_JBSWWU010000020.1:0-51434 GCF_056160245.1 Aquimarina sp. AWH4_224
CTAATATTAATCTGTCTTCCCAGAAAATCAGGACTTATACTCAAGATTATTGGTTGCTTTTTGATGTTTTATGGGCTTGTGCAACGGTTACTATTGTTACCCAATGTTTTTTTATTCATATCCATGTTTCTTTTTCCAGTCAGATATGTCAATTTTATCAATCTCTTCAAGTCGTTTTTTTTCAGATTGTTCAAAAGAATAGTTTGTATAAAAATACCAAGCGATGAAGCTAAATAAAAATATAATAATCCTTTGTTTGAATTTTAAAAAGTAGTTCTCACCTCTTAAAGTAAATAGAGTATGTGAATTAAATATATAAGGTCTGAAAAAAAGTATAGGGCCGAAGAGGAAGAGCACAATCATTTCCCAAATTTTATAACTCTCAGTTTTGTTTTTTTCAAGTCTTTTCTTTTCCTGTACTAAATACTTCTCCGTTTCTTTTTCCCACTTCGCAATGACCTTTTCTTGTTCTTTTTGCGAAATATTACGCTTAGTAAGTTCCTGTTTAGATTGTCTTATAGCTTCTTCATTCCAATGATCTTTTCCTGAGTAAACAATTTCGATTAGTTCCTCAGTTTTTCGTTCAGATATCGGTGGAGTGAATTCAGTCATTTACAATATTGGGTAACGTATGTATATAGTTACTAAAGGTAACTATATTTCAGATATATACTGTTGTAATTGTTTGTAACTACTTGTAAGTGTTTGTAAACGCCTAAATGTTACCCTGAAAACTCAAAAAAATGGTACCAGAAGCTCATGAGCTATGAATGAGCAACAAGTACTATTAGTTAGGTAGAATTTGATAAGTGATAGATAAACTACTACGACAATTGTAGTTGTTTGAAGATAGAAGTCAGTAAAAGAAAAGTAATTTACTTCCCGATACAGAAATTCGCAAAAATATTACCTAGTAAATCATCACTAGATATTTCTCCTGTGATTTCTCCAAAGTGATATAAGGCCTGACGAATATCAATCGCCATAAGATCACCCGATAATCCAGAGTCTAATCCGTATTGTACTTTTTGGATCTCTTCCAAGGCTTTTAGTAATGCATCATAATGTCTGGTGTTGGTCACAATAGTTTCGTTGTTGCGAAGTGCACCCGTATTTACAAAATCCAAAAGTTTGTTTTGTAAATCTTCAACGCCTAGACCAGATTTTGCGGATAACAAATGGATATTTTCAATTTCGGTAACCAAATGATCGATTTGATTTTGTTTTAGTTTGTCTACTTTGTTGGCCACAATAACCAAAGGTTTTTGTGGATATTTGTTTTTGATTTTACCGATTTCTGTTTTTAGTTCTATCAAACTCTCGGGAGTGAGTAGTGAGCTATCGATCAGATAAATCACTACCTGGGCCTGATCAATCTTTTCAAAAGTCTTTTGTATACCAATACTTTCTACCACATCTTTGGTATCTCGTATTCCTGCGGTATCGATAAATCGAAATCCAATACCACCAATATTGATTTCGTCTTCGATAGTATCTCTGGTGGTACCTGCAATATCAGATACAATGGCTCTTTCTTCATTAAGCAGCGCGTTTAGCAGGGTAGACTTACCAACATTAGGTTCTCCAACGATGGCTACAGGAATTCCATTTTTGATCACATTACCTACCGCAAAAGAATCTATTAAGCGCTTCAATACTTTTGTAATTCTAGAGATCAAATCTTTAAATTGTGTGCGGTCTGCAAACTCTACATCTTCTTCAGCAAAGTCCAGTTCTAATTCTATGAGTGAAGCAAAATTGAGCAACTCATCTCGTAGTTTTTTGATCTCATTAGAGAATCCTCCTCGCATTTGTTGCATGGCGATTTGGTGGGAGGCTTCAGAATCTGATGCGATCAGGTCAGCCACCGCTTCCGCTTGTGATAAATCTAATTTTCCATTGATAAACGCACGTAACGTAAATTCACCCGCATCTGCCATACGGCATCCTTTACGAAGTAATAGCTGAATGATTTCCTGTTGGATATACGTAGAACCGTGACAAGAAATTTCTATGGTAGGTTCGCCCGTATACGAATTCGTTCCTTTAAAGATAGATACCAAAACCTCATCAAGAACTCGTTCCTGATCTACAATATGTCCTAAATGAATGGTATGACTTTTTTGTTTGCTCAGTTCTTTTCCACTTACGGATCTAAACAAAGGAGAGCAAATCGATATCGCATCTTTTCCCGAAACTCGAATTATGGCTATAGCACCGCTTCCCGAAGGAGTAGCGAGTGCGACTATAGTATCTTGTGAAATCATAGCAATGTACTGAAAGCGCAAAAATAGCCATTAATCTACTCACTTTAAACACGCATTGTTAAACTTTTTTTGAAGAGTTGTTTTTCTTTTCTATCTTGTAGGTCACTGAAAATGATAGTATTGATTGTATGCCTTTTGTAATCAGTGTTCGGGACAAAAAGTAATAAAAATATTGAGTAGTTATTGTTGTGATAACGAATAGTAATTGGAAGACATGTGGATTAACCATCCATAAAACCTAACAACTAAATTTAATGTCTAACCAATTAATAAATAATTCTTATTCGTATGAATTTACACAACACAAACTCAACTCACGCTACGAAGAAGTATTCCTTATCCACACTAGGAATATGGATTTGCACAGTATTTATGTTAATGCCCCTTATCCATTGGGGACAAACTGACCCTCTACCGACCAGATATCAGGACGTTAACGTGTCTTTATGGTCTACAAATGCAATTGGAAAAAGTAATACAGAAATTTTAACAAAGACCATAGCCGAACCAGGTGCCACTTGGTTGCGATTATTTTTTAAAGATGTAAATCTAGGACAAAATAGTACGCTTACGATTACATCGGCACTCGATGGAGCTTCTCAAACCTTAACTTCAGCCACTATTGGAGATTGGAAAAACACCAGTGCTTACTTTAATGGAGACAAAATTACTTTGAGATTATCTGTTGCTGCTGGAGAAAAGTCGATTGGGCTTAGCATCAAAGAACTGGGAATTGGAATTGATGATCCAAACACCAAGTCTCAATGTGGATCTAATGATGATCGTATCGACTCTACAGACGATGCTATTGGTAGGATAGTTCCTATTGGATGTACAGGATGGATTATCACCAATGGTCGTCTGGTAACCGCGGGACATTGTGTAGGGAGCAGAGCACAAATTATTGAATTTAATGTTCCAAAATCAAATCCAGATAGAACGATTGTTCACCCTGGGCCAGAAGACCAATATCCTATCGGAAACTTTGTTTCGCCATATCCTAATAGCCCAAGCCAGGCGAATGACTGGGCTGTTTTTACAGCAAGTGCTAATTCACAAACAGGACTTACACCAATCCAGGCACAAGGAAAATCATTCAACGTAGTTCAGTCGGCTCCCGGAAGCACGATTAGAATTACTGGTTTCGGAACCGATACAGGTATCGACAATCAAACGCAGCAAACCCATTCTGGACCACTTTCTTCTGTTAATAACACTTTTGTGCGTTATCGGGCAGATACTACCGGAGGAAATTCGGGGAGTCCAATTATTGATGAAGCTACAGGTAACGCCGTAGGAGTACACGCCTATGGTGGTTGTTCTGGATCGGGAGGATCTAACTCTGGAGAAAGAGCTACCATTCCTGCATTTTGGGATGCGATGGGACTTGGCAGTACACCACCTCCACCCCCAAATGAAGACTGTAGTGGGGATGTTAGTTCATTTCCGTTTGCAGAAAGTTTTGAGTCTAACCTGGGGCAATGGTCTCAAGCAACTTCCGGTGATGATTTGAACTGGAGCAGAAATTCTGGAGGAACTCCCTCTAACGGTACCGGACCAGGTAGTGCAGCAGATGGTAGTTTTTATCTATATGTTGAGGCTTCTGGTAATGGTACGGGATATCCAAACAAACGAGCTATCCTTAACTCTCCATGTTTAAACTTTGGTTCCTTGTCAGAGCCTACACTTACTTTTCAATATCATATGTTAGGTAGTGCCATTAATAGTTTAACTGTAGAGGCGCGAACTAATAATTCTGGAAGCTGGGCAAGCGTGTTTAGCAGGTCAGGAGAACAAGGATCAAACTGGAACAGTGCCAATGTAGATCTATCCGCTTATGCAGGACAGAGTAGTGTACAATTACGATTTAATGTAGTTACTGGTTCTGGTGGTAGCGGATGGCAAAGTGATATTGCTATAGACGACGTAAGCATTCAAAACGGTTCGGGAACTCCACCGCCAACATGTACTGCTTTAGACTTCAATGATTTTAGTATTACTTCTTTCTCTAACCAGGATGCTGCTGGTAATTCTTCAATAGGAAATGGAGGAGCGTCTTTAACACTAACTAACAATACCTGGAAGTTTATCACATTCAATTACACGGTAACTCCTAATACAGTTATCGAATTTCAATTCAGTAGTTCTGGACAAGGAGAAATTCATGGAGTTGGTTTCGAAGACGACAATGGCTTAACGTCTACAAGATATTTCAAAGTACATGGTACACAAAACTATGGAGTGACCAACTATGATAATTACTCGGGAGGAACGACTAACTATGTGATCCCTGTAGGTAATTTCTACACTGGTAGTATGGATCGATTAGTATTTATTAATGACAACGATGGGGGATCTGGAAATAACTCTACTTTCTCTAATGTGAGAATTTATGAAGGATCTTGCGGACAGTCTGCCAATACAGAACGTGTAACTACTTTAGAAAATGTAACTCCTATTTTAGGTACCGAAGACGAAGGAAGTTTGATCGGACTTCGTATTTCTCCAAACCCGGTAAAAGATGTGTTTTCTATTTACTTGAACGGTTTTACGAAAGGGACAACAAAGGCTTTTGTGTATGATATCCTAGGAAGACAACAAGCACAAATTACTTTACAACCAGGTGAAAACCGAATTTCAACACGAAGTTTGTCTCTGGGTCATGGTATCTACATGATTAAACTGGATGTAAACAACGAATCGATAATCCAAAAAATAATTATAAACTAGGCAATTAAGTAGGGCATTAAATTGATTAAGGAGCTATCTGTTACAGATAGCTCTTTTTTATATGGTCTTTTTAAGGTCTGATCGCATCATCGAAAAAACTAAAACTTTTGTTAAAGGTTGAGTGGTAAGATAACGTTTTTATGAGATAACACATCAATATATGGTGGTCTGTTTTATCCTAGGTTATGGATCATTTTTATAAAGACATAAACCTTGAGTGTCTTTAAATGTTCAGGGGATATAGAATTAAAACCTTATAAAAATGAAAAAGAACAAGAAAATCAGTCTTTCCTTAAACAAGATGGTTATTACTAAATTTGAGGCAAACCATGTAAAGGGAGGTGCCAGGGAAACTTATCCTTATGACGACCCTTTAGCTGATTGTGCATCGGATGTTGGGTGTGGTCCAAGCAGGAGACGCTGTCCAATAGCTTAGTAAATTTTTATTTAGGCATAGGTTGATTCCAACCTATGCCTTTTTTAATGTTATGAGATCCTGTGGTATGAATTTATGTTTTTAATTGATCTGAGATGTAACAAATTGCAAATAAAATCGTCATATAAGTATAATTGCTAATAATATTAGCAAAATTATTCATCAATCAATCAAAAAAACAAAATCATGAGACAAGACAAATCATTATTAGTGATCACACACCTATCACAATTGTTAGATGTTATTACGGGATTCGGTGGTTTTTTGGTACCATTAATTTTATGGTTAACTCAAAGAGAACGAGTCTTGGCAATGGATGAGCACGGAAAATCCATTATGAATTTCCAGATAAGTATGTTTATCTATGCGATTATTTGTATTCCGCTTATTTTCTTATTTGGGTTAGGGATATTAGGATTGCTGTTAATAGCAGTATTGTATTTGGTATTTCCGATCATTAATGCGATAAAAGCGAGCAATGGAGAGGCACCATCTTATCCGTTGTCTATGCAAATCATTAAATAACAAAAGGGCAGTGTTAAACTGCCCTTTCTTATATAGAAACACCTTTACGGTTAGTGTTTGGTTACTCTATATGAATTTACTCCCCATATGCATTGATACCATGCTCGTGTATATCAAGACCATCAATTTCTTCTTTTTCAGAAACTCGTAAACCAATTGTTTTCTTTAAGATAAACAGTACAATAAAACTAGTAAGCACAGCCCATCCGATATAAGATAGAGATCCCAGGGTTTGCACTCCTAATAATTTGACTCCTCCTCCATAGAAAAGTCCACCATCTGTTGCAAGAAAACCTATCAATACAGTACCTAGAAAACCGCATACTCCATGTACAGAAATAGCACCTACTGGATCGTCTATTTTTAACTTTTTATCAATAAATTCAATAGAAAGTACTACAACAATACCAGAAATTAAACCAATTATTAGAGCACCAAATTGACTTACTGCTCCACAACCAGCTGTAATTCCAACCAAACCAGCAAGGGCACCATTAAGAGTCATAGAAACATCGGGTTTACCATATTTGATCCAAGTGAATACTAATGCAGCGATAGCTCCGATAGCAGCGGCTATATTTGTGTTGATAATAACGCTACCTGCACCTACTGTATCACTTCCTCCCCAAGCTAATTGTGAGCCTCCGTTAAATCCAAACCAGCCTAACCAAAGGATTAGAACTCCAAGAGCACCAAAAAGCATATTGTGACCCGGAATAACATTTACTTTGCCATTTTCATATTTACCAATACGGGGTCCTACAAGTTTGGCAGCTATCAAAGCTGCACCACCACCCACAGCATGTACTACAGAAGAACCTGCAAAATCTACAAATCCTAGGGTGTTTAACCATGCATCATCATCAAATGGCCAGTACCAACTACCAGAAATAGGATAAATAATAGCGGTTAATATAAAAGAGAAAATTAAATACGTTGAAAATTTTGTACGTCCTGCAATTGCACCAGAGACAATTGTAGCAGCTGTAGCACAAAATACAGTTTGAAAAAATAGGTTGTACCAGTCATCAGCATGGAAAAAGGCATATCCTTGATCGCTTGAACTCCATCTAAAAAAACCACCGGCTATAACTTCATCTCCATACATTATAGCATAACCAATTGCCCAGAAAATAATTGACCCGATCGCAAGGTCCATTACATTTTTCATTACGATGTTTGCTGCGTTTTTACCTCGGGTAAAACCAACTTCTACCAAAGTGAATCCTCCTTGCATGAAGAATACTAGAATGGCAGAAAGCGTAATCCATAAGGCTGCCATATCACCATTAATCCCTTCAACAGCAGCTTCGACGGCCTTTTGTACATCTTGTTGTTGTATATTGCTCATAAACTATTTGTTTTAATTTTTTAGTTGATTTTTTGTTGTACTAAGGCCTATTTTAGCGTATCCCCACCTTTTTCCCCAGTACGAATTCTGTATGCATCTTGTACATCAGACACAAATATTTTTCCGTCTCCGACTTCTCCGGTTTTAGCGGCTTCCAAGATTGCAGAGATGGTTGCTTCTTCGAAATCATCGTTTACCACTATTGACAAATACCTTCTTTGTATATCTGTAGTACTGTAAGAAATACCTCTGTACACACTTCCTTTTTGTTCGTGACCTACACCGGTTACATCCCAATATGAGAAAAACAATACACCTTTATCATGTAGTGCTTCTCTAACCACTCGGTATTTTGATCTCCTAATGATTGCTTCTATTTTCTTCATATAGAATAAAAGTTAAAATTAATGTTAAATTCAATCCAAAAATATGGTAATTTGTTTTTTACGTCCAAATTTTATAGGGTAAACACGTAATTTTTGTCATTTTAAAATAAATACCCCCTAAAAAATTAGGGGTCTTTATTTTTTGTTAATAAAAATGATAATTCTGCACTTTAAAAAATCAAAAATTTTACGAAAACGTTTTCATTGAAGATTATTGATAATCAATAGGTGAGAATTTTGCGAAAACCCTTGAAATAATTGGGGTTTTATTGAAAAAACCGCATTATCAAATTCGCAAATTGAGGACCTTATTTTGTGATTATTTTATTCTAAAAGGCCTTTTTTTGGAGAGCCCAGAAAAGTGAAGTTGATTGTAGGGGTTTTCTTTTTCGTTCCTTAACGATTTGTTAATTTCATGAACTTGAAACACGTTTAAGTCGGAAACATTATGAAGAAACAAGGAATGTATCTACCCGAATTCGAACACGACGCATGTGGTGCCGGATTTATATGTAGCCTAGAAGGAAAAAAATCGAATGACATCATTCATAAAGCACTTGAAATTCTCGAAAAGTTAGAACATCGAGGAGCTGTAAGTGCCGATGGAAAGACAGGAGATGGTGCAGGAATTTTGATCGATATTCCTCATGACTTTTTTGTAGAACATTGTGATTTTGATTTACCGGAGGCTGGGGAGTATGCCGTAAGTAATGTCTTTTTACCTCAGAAAGAAAACCAAAGACAATTTTGTATAGATACTTTTGAGGAAAATATAAAGAATCAAGGACTTACCTTATTAGGATGGAGAGATGTTCCTGTAGATCCCATTCATCTGGGGGAGATCGCAGCTAGTACAGAACCTTTTATAAAGCAAATATTTATAGGTAAAGAAAAAGGGGATCAAAGTTATTTCGACTTCAATCTGAAATTATTCACAGCCAGAAAAATTACAGAACATACCATATATGGTTCTAAACTGTCTGAGAGTAAGTTTTTCTATCTGCCAAGTTTGTCTACAAAGACATTAATATTTAAAGGATTATTAATGCCTGAGGATATTAAACTATATTATATAGACTTATTAGATCCAAAACTAGTAACAAGATTGGCTTTGGTGCACCAACGTTTTTCGACCAATACATTTCCGACCTGGGATTTGGCACAACCGTTTAGATACATGTGTCATAATGGAGAGATCAATACATTAAGAGGTAATGTTACCAGAATGCGATCCAGAGAAGAATTATTGCAGAGTGATTGGTTTGGTGAAGATATCAAAAAGGTATTGCCTGTTGTGTTACCTGGTAAATCAGATTCTGCTTCTATGGATATGGTTGTGGAGTTATTATTAATGACAGGGAGATCATTACCAGAGGTGATGATGATGATGGTGCCAGAGGCTTGGGAGAAGAACCCCGACATGTCTGAAGCCAAAAAAGCATTTTACGAGTATAATTCTTGTGCAATGGAGCCTTGGGATGGTCCGGCTTCCATTCCATTTACCGATGGAAACTATATTGGAGCGGTTCTGGATAGAAACGGATTACGTCCTTCACGATATACGGTAACCAAGAATGGATATGTGATCATGTCCTCAGAAACTGGTGTGGTAGATATCAAACCAGATAATATTGAATACCACGGAAGATTAGAACCAGGAAAGATGTTTCTGGTAAATATGGAAGAGGGTAGAATCGTAAATGATGAAGAGGTTAAAGAAGAAATCGCCGCCAAACACCCGTATAGAGAATGGCTGGATAGCAATTTGGTACATTTAAAAGATATACCTTATAATGACTGTCCTTTATTCTTAGGAGAAGAAACGATTGCTAAGCGTAAAGAAGTATTTGGATATACACAAGAAGATATAGATACGATTATTGCTCCAATGGGGCAGTTGGGTAAAGAACCTATCGGATCTATGGGGTCTGATACTCCTATAGCGGTTCTTTCTGAAAGGCCACAATTGATTTATAATTATTTCAAGCAACTATTTGCGCAGGTAACCAATCCTCCTTTGGATGGTATTCGCGAAGAGCTGATTTGTGATATCAGCCTTACTCTTGGAGCTGATCATAATATTTTTGATATCAATGATAAGCATTGTAACAAGCTTAAAATTCAAAATCCAGTAATATCCAAAGAGGATCTGGATAAGATCAAAACGTATACCGATAAAGGCTTTAAGGTAACTTCAGTTCCTATGTTGTACAACATAAACAGAGGACTAAATGGGTTAGAAGATGCTTTGGATCAGTTGCTAGACAATGTTTCAGAAGCTATCGAGGAAGGAACCAATATCATTATACTGTCTGATAGAAATGTAAGCAAACATAGAGCTCCAATCCCTGCATTGTTGGCGTGTTCTTACGTAAATAGTGGTTTGCAAAAACTTGGGCAACGTTCTAAAGTAAGTATTATCATAGAGTCTGCAGAACCGAGAGAAGTACATCATTTTGCATTGCTATTTGGTTATGGTGCTAGCGCGATTAATCCATACATGGTGAATGAAATCATAGGAGAGCAAATCGAAGAGCGTAATATTTCTGATCTCAGTTTTGAAGAGGCAATTAACAATTACAATAAAGCAGTAGGAAAAGGAGTGCTTAAGGTGATGAACAAAATAGGTATTTCTACCTTGAATTCATACCGTAGTTCTCAGTTATTTGAGTGTATTGGGATCAATACCAAGGTGGTGGATCAATATTTCCCAAATACAGCTACTAGAATCCAGGGAATTGGATTGTATGAAATAGAAAAAGAAATTGCAAAACGACATAAGAGAGCCTACGTAGAACGTGAAATTGGAGCTAATTTAGATCTTGAAATAGGAGGACAGTATCGTTGGAGACGTAATGGAGAAAAACATCAGTTTAATCCACTTTCTGTAGCAAAATTGCAGAAGTCTGTACGTGATAATGATCCAAAAACATATAAAGAGTATGCAGAGCTGATCAATAAACAATCCAAGGACCTAATGACGATAAGAGGGTTGTTGGAATTTTCAAATTTTGATCCGATTCCGATTGATGAGGTAGAGCCTTGGACAGAAATTGTAAAGCGTTTCAAAACGGGAGCCATGTCTTATGGGTCGATTAGTAAGGAAGCTCACGAAAACTTGGCTATTGCCATGAATCGAATAGGAGGAAAAAGTAATTCGGGAGAAGGAGGAGAAAATCCCGAGCGTTTCTACAAAAATGTAGGAGGTGACTGGAAAAATAGTGCGATCAAACAGGTAGCCTCTGGGCGATTTGGAGTTTCGTCAAACTATCTTACCAGTGCTGCTGAAATCCAAATCAAAATGGCACAGGGAGCAAAACCAGGAGAAGGAGGACAATTACCAGGGCCAAAGGTAAATCCAGAGATTGCCAAAACGAGAAATTCTACACCTTATGTTGGACTGATCTCACCACCTCCGCACCACGATATCTATTCTATTGAAGATTTATCTCAGTTAATATATGATCTGAAATCCGCCAATAGAGAAGCAAGAATTAATGTAAAACTTGTTTCTGAAGTGGGTGTAGGTACCGTAGCAGCAGGTGTAGCCAAAGCAAAAGCGGATGTGATTCTAATCTCAGGATTTGACGGAGGTACAGGAGCATCACCGCTCACATCTTTAAAACATGCCGGATTACCTTGGGAACTAGGAATTGCCGAAGCACAACAAACCTTGGTAGGAAATAATCTAAGAAGCCGAGTAGTCGTAGAGTGTGATGGTCAGTTAAAAACCGGACGTGACGTAGCTATTGCATGTTTATTAGGTGCAGAAGAATTTGGTTTTGCAACAGCTCCGTTGGTAGCATCAGGATGTATTATGATGCGTGTGTGTCACTTAAATACCTGCCCAGTAGGGATTGCTACTCAAAACCCAGAATTGCGCAAGAAGTTTAAAGGGAAGCCCGAACATGTAGTGAACTATATGTATTTCATTGCGCAGGAATTGAGAGAGATCATGGCACAACTTGGTTTCAGAACTGTAGATGAGATGGTAGGGCAGGTAAGCAAATTAGATCATAAAAAAGCTGTAGAACATTATAAGGCTGCAGGTATCGATCTTAGCCCAATTTTACACCAGGTAGATGCACCAGAAGGAGTAGAGGTATATAATACAGAAATCCAAGACCATGGGTTAGGAAAGTCTATAGATTTTGATATCATCGAGCAAGCACACCCTGCTTTGTTCCGTAAAGAGAAAACAACTTTAGATTTTGATATTAGTAATACTGATCGTGCTGTAGGTGCAATCTTGAGTAACGAGATTTCTAAAATCTACGGTGCTCAAGGACTACCAGATAATACGTTGAAATTGAATTTTACCGGTTCTGCAGGACAGAGTTTTGGGGCTTTTGCTACCAAAGGATTGACCATGGTGGTGAATGGAAATACTAATGATTATCTAGGAAAAGGATTATCAGGAGCAAAACTGATCATCAAAGTACCTGATGAGGCTACAATTGTTCCTCAGGAAAATATCATCACTGGTAATGTTACTTTGTATGGAGCAACTGGTGGTGAGGTGTATATCAATGGAAAGGCGGGAGAGCGTTTCTGTGTACGTAACTCTGGAGCTAAAGCTGTTGTAGAAGGAATCGGAGATCATGGGTGTGAATATATGACCGGTGGGATTGCTGTAATACTAGGAGAAGTTGGAAGAAACTTTGGAGCAGGAATGTCGGGAGGAATTGCTTACATCTATGATGATAAGAAAACATTCGAAAAGAATTGCAACAAAGAAGCGTTGAATCTTGATCCTGTAGTAGAAGCTAATGATAAGGAGGAGTTAAGAACATTGATCGAAAACCACTATAACGCGACTTTAAGTCCATTAGCCCAAAGTATACTCGAAAATTGGGAGAGTGAATTACCAAAATTCATCAAAATATTCCCAGAAGAGTATAAGCAGGCGTTAAAACGATTAGAAGAAGAAAAATTAGCACAAGCATAAACGATAGTAGACATGGGAAAGACAACTGGATTTTTAGAATTTGAAAGAGAGATTGAACAGTATCAACCTGTAGAAGATCGTATTAAAAACTATAAGGAGTTTACTGTGGCCATGCCAGAAAGTAAACTTAAAGACCAAGGAGCTAGATGTATGGATTGCGGTATCCCGTTCTGTCATAGTGGATGTCCATTGGGTAATCTTATACCGGATTTTAATGATGCCGTATATCGAGGTAAATGGGAGAAAGCAGCCAATATCCTGCAATCGACAAATAATTTTCCAGAATTTACAGGAAGGTTATGCCCAGCACCTTGCGAAGAAGCTTGTGTTTTGGGGATTAATGAAGATCCTGTAACGATCGAAAATATTGAAAAGAACATTACCGAAGAAGCTTTCAAAAACGGATGGATAAAAGCAAATCCGCCAAAGGATAGAACAGGAAAGACAATTGCAGTAGTAGGGTCTGGTCCTGCAGGATTAGCAGCAGCACAACAATTAAATAGAGCAGGACACTTAGTTACTGTTTTTGAAAGAGATGAAAAGGTAGGCGGATTACTACGCTATGGAATTCCTGATTTTAAAATGGAAAAACATATCATCGATCGTCGAGTTACCGTTCTTGAAGAAGAAGGAATTGTGTTTAAAACCAATACTGCAATCGGTAAAGATATTTCGGCTTCGCAACTCAAAGAAGATTTTGATGCTGTGGTATTATGTACCGGAGCTACTGTACGACGTAATTTGCCAATCAAAGGAGCGGACTTGAAAGGAGTGGTGCAGGCGATGGACTTTCTTCCTCAAAACAATAGGAGAGTAGATGGGATAAAGGACTTGGGCGAAGAAATATTAGCAACTGGTAAAGATGTGATCGTAATCGGTGGAGGAGATACGGGGTCTGATTGTATCGGTACTTCGGTTCGCCATGGAGCCACTTCAGTGACCAATTTTGAAATTATGGGTAAAGGGACAACGGATCGTCCCGCCGATCAGCCATGGCCTTTTTGGCCTATGCGATTGCGAACTAGTTCTTCGCATCAGGAAGGTGTAGATAGACATTGGAGTATCTCGACCAAAGAGTTTTTGGGAGATGAAAATGGAAACCTAAAAGGTCTGATAACTACCGAAGTAGAATGGGTAAAACAAAACGGACGTTTTACACTGAAAGAAGTATTAGGAACAGAAAAAGAATGGAAGTGTGAGTTAGCATTATTGGCATTAGGATTTACAGGGTCTGAGCCTACGGTTGCAGAGCAACTTGGAGTAGATCTGGATGCTCGTACTAATCTAAAAGCCACAGAAAAAGACTATGCTACCAATGTAAAAGGAGTTTTTGCAGCTGGAGATAGCAGACGAGGACAGTCTTTGATCGTTTGGGCAATTTCTGAAGGAAGACAGGCCGCGCATCATGTAGATAAATACTTAATGGGGATTTCTAATCTACCACTCAAAGGGGATGGAGATCTTCCAAGAATATAACATGATTTATTATTCAATATACGTGTTAATCAAAAGGCCGCTAAAAAATGGGATTAGCGGCCTTCGTTTTTTGATTGATGAACAAGTTTTGACTAAAAGTGGATTTTAATTCTTATCGCTTGATCCAGGGAAATACTAGGATCTTCTTTCTTTAAGGATTGAACAAATTCTGGAGTTACATTGTGAATTTTTAAGGATTGAATTTGATCGGCAGAAAGGTTTTTATATCCTATATCCTCAAAGGATTTAATAAACTCTGGAGTAATACGATGAATTTTGAAAGACATAATATCATCCAGGGGTAAGTCTCCAAAACGAGATTGTTTAAATTCTTTGATATACTCTGGAGTGACATTATGTATTTTAAAAGATATCAGGTCATCCATAGATAAGTTGTTGTACCCAATTTTCTTATATTCTGAAGCAGAATCTGGAGAAACATTATGGATTTTGAGCGCCATAGCTTTGTCCAAAGAAATATTTGAATACCCTGCCTTTTTGAAGGTTTCTATAAACTCGGGAGTTACTCTATGAATTTTTAACCCTACTACGTCATCCAAAGGAATGTTTTTGTATCCCGCTTTATGATAACCTTTAATAAACTCTGGGGTTACATTATGAATCTTAAGTGATATTACTTGATCCACAGTAATGTCGTTATACCCTAAGGCTTTAAACTGTTTGATGTAATCCCCTGGAGTATTTTGTAGATCTTGACTACTACCGTAACTGTTGGTGGAACTTGATTGAGAGTCCCCATCAGAAGAATAGTTTTTTGCCGCTTTTACTTGTCCGGGCGTTACATTGTGTATTTTTAACTTAATTACCTCCTGTAAACTTAGATTGTTCTGACCGGATTTCTTGTATGCTTTGATAAGATCGGGTGTTACATTATGAATCTTTAGTTTTTTTGCTTCACCCAAAGTGACATTAGTATATCCAAGCTTTTTCAAGTCATTGATGTACTCCAAAGTCACATTGTGGATTTTCATTTCTTTAGCTTCTTTTAAAGACACGTTTTTGTATCCCGCATTTTTGAAGGAAGAAACGTATTTGGGAGTCACGTTATGGATCTTAAGATTCCTGGCATCTTTTACAGAAATATCTCCATACCCAGCTTTTTTGAAAGAAGTGATAAAGTCCGGAGTTACGTTATGAATTTTTAATTTCATATAATCGTCCAGAGACATTTTTCCATAACCTGCAGAAGCATATGATTTTACAAACTCTGGTGTAAGACTGTGAATTTTGGCTTTGGTTATTTTCTTTAGTGATACTTTACTTCCATTGAGATTGTTTACGAATTTGATATAATTGGCATCTACATCAAAAAGATTAAGTTTTGCAATTTCTTCCATGCTATATTGACTATATCCAAGTTGTGCCAAATCTTTACGATACGATTTTAACTTTTCAAGTGGTAGCGCTTTGTGAATGATATCTTCGAAATCATCCTGGTCGAGGCTCAAATTCTCTGCCTTTAGATAGGCCAGATACTTGTTGTCAAATCCTGTAAGAAAACAGTGCATTAGATCTCGATTTTCAGCCTGTAACCCATAAGATGTTAGTGTTTTTTTGAATCCTTCGTTAGGTTCGAAAACATATCTACCATCACCTAGCTTATTGTCAAACTGACCGATGTATGTAAGGGCTCCCGCATCTGCTGTTACTTTCAGTTCCTGACGATCTCCTGCTGGGAAATTAGCAAAGTATGAAGGATCATAACAACGGGTAATGGACCAATAGTTGCGTTTTAGTGGTTCTGCACTTCGATACATTACACATAATTTACCTCCACCCACTTCGGCATCCCATACACCTCTGGTATAGTCATTTTTTGCTAAAGCAGTGATATTGGTTTCTGTTGTTGTAGGCATATCGTTTTCATCGACATGAGTAATGCTGGTAGCATTAGGTTGTACCGGATTAAAAGAAAATACGGTTAACGCCAGTAATGGAACAATGATTAGGTATTTCCATCCTGATTTTGCAGTTGATTTTTTTGAATTCATCATGAGTATTCGTTTTTTGAGAAATGATTGATTGTAACTTGTTGCCAAACCTGTAGGCATATTTGGGGTAGATACTTTTAAAAGATTCATTTGATAGGTCTCTTTATCTTCACCGATATTCAACATACTGTCATCGGTAAGATATTCCAGATTGTTATCAATAGCTTTGCGATATAACCAGGCAAAAGGATTGAACCACTGCAGGGTGACTAATAACTCCACCAGCAACATATCAAAACTATGTCTTCCCTTAATGTGCAATTGCTCATGTTTTAAGATTTGCAAATAGGTGTCGGGTTGATATTGGCTGGGATTCATAAATATCCGATTCCAGAAAGAGTAGGGAGCATGCTTTTTGTTGGTTTCGATGATTTTGTAATCATCTACTTCGATAGTAGGATATCTTAAAATTCGGTATAATAAAACTCCTAATTGAATTAAGAAATGCACTCCAAATACCATCATGCCAAGGATGTAGATGTAGACCAAAATCGATTTCCAGTCAATAAAGATTTCCGAAGCTGTCAATGAAGTCCCATCTTCAGTTATAATCTGTGTTTCTTGGATATTAATTTCTGACGTAGAAGGAACAGTAGCGGTAGAACTTTGAGCATATTCTGTTGGTAGCGATACACTAACCTCCTGATCAACTGCTTTTTTAAACGAAAGACTTTGAGGTACGCTTATTAATGGAAGCGTAAAAGATAATATGATCAATGATAGTAAAACCCATCTGTTTAATCCGTAAAAAGTCTCTTTGGATAAGAAAAAGCGATAGATAATATAGGATAGGCCTATCAAGGCAGAACTATGAATGATATAATCGATTTCCATTATTTTTTCTTTTTGATCAGTTGTATGATTTCTTCTAATTCTTGTGAGTTGATTTTTTCTTCTTTGGCAAAGAATTTTACCAATGCCAAAGGAGAGTTGTCAAAATAATTATTAACTACATCGCCCACGACTTCTTTTTGATATTCGTCTTTGCTGATCAATGGGTAATACTGAAAGCTATTCCCGAAAGCAACATGACTAATAAAGCCTTTTTCTTCAAGAATTTTTACAATGGTCGCGGTGGTGTTATAGTGAGGTTTGGGATTAGGTAACTCAGCTATAATTTCCTTGATGAAAGCCTTTTCCAGTTTCCAAAGGCTTTGCATAATTTGCTCTTCTCTTTTGGCTAATTTCTGCATAATTCTAATTGTATAGCACAAACATACTACTAATCGATTAGTTTTGCAACTAATTAATTAGTAGTTCTACTAAAAAATTAGGAGATAGTTCTGTAAACCTTTTAAAATAGGGGAGTTCTGAGAAATGTTAAAAAAAAATAAAAGCTTAAGGCAATGGCTGATAGACTTCTTATTGTCTAAAAAGGGAGATGATTTAAATCCACATTACCACCAGATAGTACAATGCCCACTTTCTTGTTTCTGAAACGCTCCTTATTTTTGAGTAAAGCTGCAAAAGGGACTGCACAAGAAGGTTCTATAATTATTTTCATACGCTCCCAAATCAATTTCATGGCATGGATAATTTCTTGTTCTTCTACTCGTATGATCTCAGAAACATGCTTTTGTATGATAGGAAAGTTGACCTCTCCCAGCTGGGTTTTAAGTCCATCTGCTATGGTGTTCGTACTGGTGTTTGTTTCGATTTTACCACTTTGTAGGGATCGATAGGCGTCATCTACCTCAAAAGGTTCTCCACCGATCACTTTACAATTAGTTCCAAAAAAGTGGGCTGCAAGAGCGGTACCTGCGATAAGTCCACCACCACCAACGGGAGTAAAGATATATTCCAAATCCTGTTGATCTTCTAATAGTTCTAGAGCAGCTGTACCTTGTCCCAAAATAACATCCAGGTCATTAGAAGGGTGTAAAAAAGTAGCTCCTTTTTCTTTTTGGATTTGCATCGAAGTATTTTCTCGATCTTGCAGGGTAGGAGGACATTCTATGATTTCACCTCCATATCCTTTTACAGCATCTTTTTTGACTTGTGGGGCCGTAGAAGGCATTACGATGTAAGCTTTTACTCCCAAACTTTTGGCTGCAAGTGATAAAGCTTGTGCAAAATTCCCAGAAGAATGGGTAACTACTCCTTTGGATTGTTGTGCTTCGGTAAGCTGAAGAATAGCATTGGCAGCGCCTCTCATTTTGAAAGCTCCCATACGCTGAAAGTTCTCACACTTAAAGAAAATAGAAGTTCCAGAAATTTCGTTAAGCAATCGAGAAGTAAGAACAGGAGTTCTATGAATATAAGGTGTGATTCTGGTATGACAGTCCTTTAGATCTTGTTTCGTCATTAACAATGCAGTATTTACGTATTTATTTTCCTAGATAGCATCAAACCAATGCAGTGTTTCTTTCCAGAGGGTATCTTTAAATTTCCTGCTGAAAAAACCAAAATGACCAATTTTATTGGTAGGTACATCCTTTAGTTGAATTACCTTTAATTGTTTATCGGCTTGTACAAAAGAATCATGAATTCTTCGGATAGCCGTTTCGGTGCCAATAGGATCATCTTCTACTCCCAAAGTTAGCAATTTATTGGGATAAGCATCATAGAAAAATTGGATTCCGTTTGCTTCGAGCTGCTCTTTCATATCTTCTTGCAAACGTCTTTGGTGCCATTGGTCAATGACACCTTTGGGCACATCTTCTAGCATTCCTAATTTCTTACCCGGAAAATAACCAACTATTTTAGTAATGAGTGGTAACACCCCATGCCAAAGAAAATAAATCTTTCGTCGCTGTTTTTTATCCCAATCCTTGTAATAAGCAGTTTGAGCTCCTATGTTGATGATACCACTTATTTTTTTACAATGTTCTGTCATACCAATGATGGTTCCTCCGATACTATGACCAAAAACAAAAAGTTGCTGACCCGGGAACTCTCGCAATGCAAAATCAACTACTCCAGAAAAATCGTGTTGCCCCCATTCTAAAAACGAAGTCGTAAACCCTCTTAGTTTTTTGGGTCTGGAAGCTGCAATTCCTCTATAATCATAGGTAATTACATCATACCCTTTTTCTGACATGTATATCGAATAATGATGATACAATTTCTTATCCACCGCTGTTGCAGAATTCATGATCAAGACTTTGTTTTTTGAAACGTCCTTATTTGATCTGTAAATTTGGGCAGAGAGTGGATAACTATCAGTGGCAGGAATGAGTTTCATAGATATGATGTGCTAGGGTTTGAAGATGTAATTTTGTGATATAAACCAGTCAATAGTAAGGCGTATGGCTTGTTTTAGGGTAGTTTGTGGGGAGTATCCGAGCTCTTCTTTGGCTTTGTCCCCATTTAGGAACTGTCCTGCGGACATCACAGCTATAGCAGTATCGTCTAGAAGAGGCAGTTCTCCTCCAAAGAGTTTGTATTTGGTAATCTTAATTTTTGAAATTAGTTTCGCCAGGCCCAGTGATACTGATTTTGGCATTTGATCAATGTTTTCTAATCTGATAATGGTCTCAATGAGTGTTTTCATAGAGACATTTTCTCCGGTAATAAGGTAACGATGTCCT
Source organism: Aquimarina sp. AWH4_224 (assembly GCF_056160245.1). Taxonomy (NCBI): domain Bacteria; kingdom Pseudomonadati; phylum Bacteroidota; class Flavobacteriia; order Flavobacteriales; family Flavobacteriaceae; genus Aquimarina; species Aquimarina sp. AWH4_224. The sequence continues at coordinate 19,662 of NZ_JBSWWU010000020.1, forward strand.
ATTTTTCCTTTAAAACAAGCCAACAATAATCCTCGGGCTGCATCTCCCGCATACACTACGTTTCTATCTCCTTGTACATATCCTGGTAAGGTTTGGTTTACAGTATTGGTAATAATACGCCCGGTGGAGGGACCATAATCATATTCGCCAAAAGTCATTGAAGGGATACCAATAACAATGGGTACTCCATTTGCACCAGCTTCTCTTGCAATTTTATCCATTATCCATTTTACCTGTACATAAGCAGATTTGTTTTTAGGACTTTGGGTGTAGATTTCATCTTCGTTAGCGATTCCGGTTTTAGATTTGGGGATAGCGATAGCACCACCCAAATACAGTGCTTTCTTGATGCTACTTTCTTTGATAGCAGCAACAAAGTTGTTGATTTGCTTTTTAGCAATATTCACCTCTTCTTTTAAAGGGCGCGGGACAGTAGGGTAGTATGCTCCACAATTCAATACATAATCTAATCCTTCGAAAGCCGTAATTAAACTTTCCTTGTCGTTGAGATCCGCTATTCTTGCCTGAAATGTAAGATCTGAAATAGTAGAGAGGTTAGAGTTTTTTCGATGGATTACAAAGAGTTCGAGGTCTGGATCAGACTGAACTAGTTTTGCAACATGATGCCCCAGCATACCAGTAGCTCCTATAACTCCAATTTTTCGCATATGATTTGTCTCTATACAAATATAGCATCTCAAGAAGATGCTATATGAATTTTTAATTGACCATGACTAAGATTATTTTCTGATCAATGAAATGTGAGGCAATACTTTATTGAGAGGCTCCACAATTTCCATTTGGACCAGCAAACAACTCCAAGGTTTTAATTTTATCATTTACCGATGAAGCAAAGTTTTGTTTTTGATCATGCAACAAACCTATTAAAGTTGCTTCTAAAGTTTTTTTATCACTATTGGTAATAACTCTTATAACGTGCTTTCCACTTCTCAAGGTCTTTTTAAAAGGAGTTTGCATACCTCTTAAAACAACTTCTTTAGACTCGGTATGACCCGCTGGAGTAGTCTCAATTTTGACATCAAAACTTTCTACTTTTCCAGAAAGTGAGTTTACTTCTAAAGCATACGAGTATCCTTCAACATCTTCTTTCGGACTAAATCCGGTGGCAATTACTCCTACCAAGAGTGCCATTAGTACTATTTTAATTTTCATAGTAGGTGTTTTTATAATATTAGGGTTATTGGGTATTATTTTCTACATCACAGCCCACCATCCAGTGGATACCGTATTGGTCAGTAAACGTTCCGAAAAAAGAACCCCAAAAAGTCTTCTCCAAAGGCATTGTAATGTTTCCTCCTTCAGAAAGAGCATTAAAGATTCTTGTGGTTTCTTCTATGGTGTCTACGGTTATTGAAATCGAAAAATTACTTCCTTGATTAACAGGGCCTCCAAATGCTTCAGAGGTATCACTTCCCATTAGAACAGTTTCTTTACTAATTGGAAGGGAAATGTGCATGATCTTTTCCAAATCGGCTTCATCCACAGCATAATCAGGATTCTTTGGCATTTCGTTAAATCTTCCTACGTAGCGAAAATCACCTCCGAAAACGGATTTATAAAACAGAAAAGCTTCTTCGCAATTTCCGTTAAACGTAATATATGGATTTATCGTAGCCATTTTTACTTAGGTTTACTTGATAAACTTACTATAAAAAGAGAAGGATTCCAAAGAAAATTATAAACCAAAACATCCAACCCTGGCTATAGGATTGGATGTACAATGGTATTTTTAATGATTTTATGTTCTAGTTGTTAAGCATTACTGGCATCACTAGCATGGTCACATATTCTCCTTCATCTAGTCCATCTACAGGAGTAAGAATACCAGCTCGGTTCGGTAATGACATCTCAAGTTGCACATCATCGGCATTGAGATTATTAAGCATCTCGCTCAAAAAACGAGAGTTAAATCCTATTTGCATATCATCTCCCTGATAGTCACAAGTAAGTCTTTCTTCCGCTTTGTTGGAGTAATCGATATCTTCAGCAGAGATATTCAACTCGGCACCAGCGATTTTTAAACGAATTTGATGTGTTGTTTTATTCGAGAATATAGATACACGTCTCACCGAATTTAAAAACTGCGTTCTGGCAATGGTAAGCTTATTCGGATTCTCTTTTGGGATTACTGCCTCATAATTTGGGTATTTCCCATCGATTAGACGACAAATTAATTGTGTTTCGTCAAAAGTGAATTTTGCATTAGATTCATTATACTCGATCATTACTTCACTATCGCTTCCTGCCAAAATACCTTTAAGCAAGTTCAATGGTTTTTTAGGCATGATAAATTCTGCAGATTGAGAAGCCTGCACATCTTCTCTAGTGTATTTCACCAATTTATGAGCATCGGTAGCCACAAAGGTCAATCCTTCTGTAGAAAATTGAAAGAACACTCCACTCATAACAGGTCTCAAATCGTCATTACCTGTAGCAAAAATTGTTTTGCTAATAGCAGTAGCCAGAATATCTCCTAGAATAGTAGTCGAACTTGGATCTTCCAGTTCTACAGCTTTCGGAAATTCTTCTCCATCAGCATACGCCAAAGCATACTTACCGTGATTTGAGCTAATTTCAATAGTATTATTGTTTCCAACTACAAAGGTCAAAGGTTGCTCAGGAAATGTTTTTAAGGTTTCTAACAACAATTTTGCAGGAACAGCCACTGTGCCTTGATCCGAAGATTCTACTTCTAATTTTGCGGACATTGTGGTTTCCAGGTCAGAAGCCGAAACCGTTAACGCGTTACCATCTAATTCGAATAAAAAGTTATCTAAAATGGGTAAGGTGTTACTATTATTGATAACTCCTCCTAATACCTGAAGTTGTTTTAATAAATATGAACTGGATACTATAAATTTCATTTGTATGTGTGACTAGTTTTGTACAGTTTTACGCAAATATAATTGTAATCCCCAAGGATTAGGTCATGCAGAAAACCATAGTTATTAACAAACCGAAAGGAGTTATTGACTATTTCAGGAATTCAATTTCTCAGTCTTTGTTATCTTTCATCAATTTGTCGGTATAGTGCGCCTTGTGTTTTGGTGCCGAGAACCTTTTTTGATTGTATTCAGACGATTTTCCTTTAGGAATAGAAAGACTTTGCCACTGCGAACCCGAAATCATTTTTCCGAGAAAAACAATCTGACCCACGTGATACGAATAATGTGCTAATTGTCGGTTAATCGCTTCGGTAATGGTGTGTTCGATATTTCTGATATAAACAGGTTGTTCAAAATTATCCTCGGTAATACTATCCAGCGCATTAAAGAGACATGCCCAACCTTCGTTCCATTTGTCCAGAATTTGCTCTTTGGTAGTGAGGTCACTTTCAAATTCTGCATCTCTGGCCCTCCATTCTTTTTCACCATCAGTAGTTAGAAAATCTGTCCATCGAGACCTCATATTTCCCCAGAGATGTTTTACAATAATACCAATGCTATTACTGTTTTCATTGTATTGCCAAAAGAGTTGTTCGGCGGGTAATTGATCAATGGTTTTTTCTCCTAAAGATTTGTAGTATTGAAATTGCTTGTGTATTCCTTCTAGATATTCTGTAGCATTCATATCCAATGATTTGATCTTAAAGATAATTGATTTTGGAAATCAATGGAAATAAAAGAAAGTAAACTTCTAGAATAACATTTTGCGTTTTCTTACCAATAACCAAATCACTACCGGAGCACCAATAAGGGAAGTAATGGCATTAATAGGTAAGGTATATTCGCTCGATGGTAATTGAGCAATACTATCACAAACCAGCATGATAATACTACCTATTAGTAGTACTGCAGGAATCAGCGTTTTATGATCCGAGGTGTGAAACAATTGTCGGGTGAGATGTGGGACAGCCAAACCAATAAAAGCAATAGGACCTGCAAAAGCGGTAATTCCTCCGGCCAAAATACCTGTAGAAAGAATAATAAGGAAACGACTTGTTTTAATATTTAGCCCCAGACTACGGGCATAATTCTCACCAAGTAAAAGAGTATTTAATGGTTTTATTGAGAAAATAGTAAGGAGAATTCCAACAGCAAAAATCCCGAAGAAGATCAAAACGTCATTCCAGGTCAAGTTCCCCAAACTTCCGAAGCCCCAAAAAATATATTGTTGTAATTGATCAGCAGGCGCAAAGTAGGATAGAACGCTTACCACAGCAGTGGTAATACTACCAAACATTAATCCAATGATCAAAATAGCCATGGTATCTCGAACGCGAATAGAAACGAGCATTACTGCAAAAAGGACCAAAACACTTCCTAAACTGGCAGCCAGAACCAATCCCCATTTGGATACAATAAAAAAAGATACCGCAGCTCCGGCAAACGAACTACTTAGAATTAAAATGGCTACTCCAAGAGTAGCTCCAGAACTAATTCCCAGAACAAAAGGACCCGCCAAAGGGTTTCTAAAAAGCGTTTGCATCAATAACCCAGAGATGCCTAACCCGCTGCCTACAATAACTGCAGTGATTGCTTTGGGTAATCTGTAGTTGATAATGATATGTCTCCAGGATTCTTTTTCGACATTCCCACCAAATAAACTACTTAATGTGTCTAACCAGGGAATAAACACAGATCCCAGACTGATATTAGCAATAAAACAGATCAGGAGCAATAAGCTAATACCAATAAAAACTTTTTTATATGATTTGTTTGGGGTCAATTAGTTCAGTTTTTCAAAAAAATAAGGTTCATAATCGGTTAGCAGTTCCGGATGCGCAATATGAATGATATCTTTTAAAATCAAATCTGGACGCATGGGACCTAATTCATAATAAATTAAACCTCCTTTGGGGCCCATCTTTAATGTCGAAGAATATACGGTTTTATTTTTAAATGCGTCGAATAAGGCATATTGATGATTCTTTTCTTGCAATGCCTGTAAAGAGGTCGAGTTACCTGAACCTATCCACAAATCAGCATTTTGTCCTTTTTCCAGAACACTTTCAAAACTAAGCGCAAGACTACCATTTTTTTTAGTGTCTTTCCATAGATAATCTGTACCGGCATCCTTTAAAAACTGCGCAATATAGCTATTACCGCCAGGCACATGCCATACATCTTTGAACATACTACCAGAGATTACAGTAGGAGATGATTCCACATTTTTAGCCAGAGTAGAAGATTGTGTATAATCTTCTTTTATTTTCTGAAAAATTTCTTCGGCATTAGTTTCTTTACCAAAGAAGGCAGCCACAAATTTGATCCATTCTGCTCTTCCCAAAGGGTGTTCTTCCATCCAGGAACCATTGATCACCACAGGAATTCCTGTTTTTTGAATAAGATCGTAGGCTTTAGTATCTCCTGTTGCCGAAAACCCAATGATTAAATCGGGAGAAAGATCTAATACCATTTCTGTATTTAGATTGTACTCTTTTCCTAGTTCTTTTACTTTTCCAGAATCAATGAGTGCCCGTGTTCTTTCTGAAGAGACATAATCCGTATGTGGAAAACCTACCAGTTTTTCCTCCAAATTCAGGTACTCCAACATGGGAATATCTGTGGTAGAGGTAACCACAACTCTCTCTGAAGGAACTTCAATAAAAATCGCTTCATTTGATTTGAATGGTTTTTCAGTTCCTTTTGGATGTAAGATATAAGTAAGTTCGTTTTTAGCATCCGGCCATGGAGTAGTCACCTTAATTTCCTTATAGGTTTTGTGATGCGTTACCGAAAACCCTTTGGCATACTCAATATTTTGAGGTGCCAAATACATGACAGTTAGCGGTTCTGTTTGTTTCTTGTTTTGTTTACATCCTGATACATAGAAAGATAACAGAAGTAGTAAAAAAAGATGACGCATGATGATGTTTTTTGTAAAAATAGTAAATCAAAGAAAGGGAATTCTAACTAATTTTGGTTCGAAAATAGTAATCTCATTGGCAACCATGCAAACAAAAACATTTTTATGCTCTTGGAGTGGGGGAAAAGATAGTTGTTACGCCTTTCATAAAGCCGTAAACAGTGGATTTAAACCCACTGTTTTACTCAATGTGTTAAACGAACACGGTGATCGTTCTCGTTCGCATGGTATTCCCAAAGAAATCTTGGAAGCGCAAGGAGAAGCTTTAGGGCTTCCCATTCATTTTTTTGAAAGCACCTGGGAAGATTATGAACGATTGTATATCAAAAATTTAAAATCACTACAACAATCCTATGGCTTTGGGTATTCTGTTTTTGGTGATATTGATATTGAATCCCATAGAGCCTGGGAGGAAAAAGTATCTAAGGCAGCTGGAGTATCTGCTATTTTACCGTTATGGCAAGAATCCAGAACACCATTGGTAACCGAAATGATCCAAAATGGTATTGAGGCTATTATCACTTCGTGCAATCAGGTATTAGGTCCTGATTTTTTAGGAAGAAAGATAGATACTCAATTACTCAAAGAATTAGAAGAAATAGGTGTAGACCCATGTGGAGAAAATGGAGAGTATCATACGTTGGTTATCAACGCTCCCTTGTTTCGTAAACCATTGGATATTAAGGTAACTGGTAAAGAAAAATCCACAAATTACAATTTTGCTATGCTAGCACTGGTTTAGATACGAAAAACCTCAGAATAGGCAATTTTAATATCAAAAGAATCTTTAAGTGGTATATTTTGTAAATGTGCTAACAATGCTCTTATGGGCCCTGCATGGCTTATGACCGCGATCTTCTCATCAGATTGGAAGTCTAACGAATGATAAAAATCCAAAACCCGGGTTTGAAGCATGGTATAAGATTCTCCAAAAGGAACTTGAACATGAACAAAATCTTTCATCCAAGGAGTTAACTGCTCTGAAGGGATAGCATCCCAGGATTTTAATTCCCAGTCTCCAAAATTGAGTTCTTTTAACCTCTTGTCTAGGATGATTTCTTTTGAAAATGTTTTAGCTAGTAGTCTACAACGTTGCAAAGGGCTACTATATACCTTAGTAATAGCCCCTAGCGGTATTTGTTTATGTATTTCTTTAACTTCTTCAGGAAAAGTATCGGTAACTCCAATATCGCTCTGCCCATAACAGATGCCTTTTTCTATATTGGGGGTGGTATGTCTTACCAGATATAATTCCATATCGCGATTACTGAAAGATAAAATATAACTTCACTTAGTTGTTGTACAGCTCCTGCACAGTCTCCGGTTTGGCCTCCGATCCATTTTTTGAACTTGCCTCCCAAAAACATTTTGGAGATGTACATGGGGATTAAGGTAAGAAACAACCAGGGATTCATAAAGAATAATAAAGGTAAAATACCAAAAACAGCACTTACTAAAACCATGGTAGAGCTAATGTTTTTTGCAGCTGGCTTTGCTTTGCTATCATCATTTTCTCTTACATAGGGATGTGTATACAACAGGGTTAAAGCAATAAAACGACTTAGACTATGCCCTGCGATTAGAGTAATAGGGATATATTCTGTAGGTAGTTCTGATAGCGCTACAAATTTTATGGCTAGTAGCAGGAGGATTCCAATCGTACCATAAGTTCCCAGACGGGAATCCTTCATGATAAGAAGAATCTTTTCTTTGGTCCAACCTCCACCAAAGCCATCACATACATCGGCAAAACCATCTTCATGAAAAGCACCTGTTGCATAGATCGTAGAAAACATAGAGAGTAATAAGGCTATTTCTTTAGAAAAAAGGAAAGAAGTTCCATAAAAAACAGCAGCTCCAATACCACCAACGATAATACCAACCAAAGAAAAATACTTGGCGCTTAGTCGTAGATACTGAGGATCGTGATTTACCCATTTCGGACAAGGAATACGAGTAAAGAACATCAAAGCAGTAAAGAAAATATGAATCTCTTTTTTCATAGTTTATGCGTTAGATACTCCAGCACTTTCAAAACTAGCCATACTATTTAAAAATGCTATGGATGATGCTATAATAGGATAAGCCACTGCAACACCCGTGCCTTCTCCCAGACGCATTCCTAGATTAAGTAACGGTTTTTGGTCTAAAAACTCCAGCATTTTTTGGTGTCCTTGTTCATTGGAGTTATGCGCAAATATACAGTAGTCTATGACTTCTGGATGTAGTGCTTGGGCTACAAGCAACGCTGCTGTAACAATAAAACCATCTACAACAATTGTCATTTTTAGTTCGGCAGCTTTAAGCATAGCCCCGGTAATCATCGCAACTTCAAAACCACCGAAGGTGGCTAATGCTTCCATTGGAGATGTCACCGAGTGTTTTTCGAAAACCTCATTTAGGATGCGTTGCTTTGTGGCTACAATTTCGGATCCACTACCTGTACCATTCCCAACACACTCCGCAACCGGAATTTTGGTAAAATAGGACATCAACAAAGATGCTGCAGAGGTGTTACCAATACCCATTTCACCAAAACCGATGATATTACTTCCGCTGTCAAAAATAGCTTTTACAATATCTGCTCCCTTACGAATAGCTCTTGAACACTGATCCGCAGTCATGGCAGCTTCGTGCTGATAATTTTTTGTCCCATATGCAATCTTGGCATCTATCAAACCGGGAATACTTTCAAAATCATGATTTACTCCGGCATCTACAATGGTGAGTTGTATTTGATGTTGATTGCAAAATACATTGATGGCAGCTCCTTGGTTTAGAAAGTTATAGACCATCTGGGCGGTGACTTCTTGTGGAAAGGGATTGACTTCTCCTTGTTTGGCAATGCCATGATCCCCGGCAAAAACTATTATTGCAGGCTCTTTTAAAACGGGGTTTTCTGTATTTTGAATCATACCCACTTGTAGTGCTATTTGTTCTAACACTCCCAAAGCACCTACAGGCTTTGTTTTGTTGTCAATTTTGGATTGAAGGTTGGTTTTTAAATCTTCGTCAGAGAGTGGTTGTATGTTAAACTCCATAAAACAGAATTAATTTGTGCTTTTGATTTCTACGGGTATTCCGGATACCATTAAGGTGGCTTTATCAGCATGTTTAGCAATATGCTGATTCATCCAACCTTGCAATTCGGTAAATTTTCTACCTACTTCGGTAGCGGCATGAACCCCCATTCCGATTTCGTTAGAAATGATGATGATGGTAGCATCGATATCCAGTAATTTATTAAACTCTTCTTTGGCTAAGCGCAATGATTCTTCAATATCGTTTTTGGTGTCGATAAAGTAATTGGTAAGCCATAATGTTACACAGTCTATTACAATAGTACTTCCTTTGGGAATCACTTTGGAGATTTCTTTTTCTTCTTCTATAGAAGTCCAACGCTCATTACGATCTGCAATGTGCCGATCGATACGTTTGCGGTGATCTCCATCCCAAATTCTTGATGTGGCCAGGTAATAGGGAGTACTGGATAATTGTAGTGCAAGATTTTGCGCATAACTGCTCTTACCAGAACGTTCTCCCCCTGTAATGTAGTACAACATTTTTTTGGTTTTAAAGAGAGCAAAGGTAGTTCTATAAATTATTTATTTGTTAAACTGATCACAAATTCCATAAAATATAATACATTCGCGCAGAATTTTGGTTCTGAGGCACTTTTCGAAGTGTTGAGGATTAAAAGGGAATCAGGTGAAGAATTTATGTTGGCAATCACTACTAAATTTAGGAATCCTGAGCTGTTCCCGCAACTGTAAGCTAAGCTGATGATATAGATCGGTGCTTGTTATTGCTACTACAATAGAACCACTGTCTTTTATTTAGGTAAAGATGGGAAGGTAAATAACAAGACGCAAGCCAGGAGACCTGCCAATATTCAACAGTATCAAACTTTCGGGATAAAGGTTTGGGTATGGGTAAACTACATACTTTTTTCCCTTAATTTTTTAAAATTAAGATAGTTAAGCAATGAACACAAGAATGTTTTTTGGGGCAGCATTTTTACTGCTGGGTTCTTCTGTGGCGATAAGTCAGGAAAGTCAGGAAAGTCAGGAAGACCAAAAAGTAAACGAGTTAGAGGAAGTCGTGATTTCTGACTCTAAGTTCGGATTAAAAAGAGAACAAAGTGGTAAAGTAATTACGAAGATTACTACAGAACAATTGGAGCAAAGCAAGGGACAATCGGTAGCAACTGTATTGAACCGTGTTGCTGGTATCGAGATTAATGGAAATACCAGTGCTCCTGGTCAGAGTCTTGGATATTTTATCCGTGGTGGGCGTAATCGACAAGTAGTAATTCGAGTAGATGGAGTTACCGTAAGCGATCCTTCTACGATTACTGGTGAGTTTGACTTACGATTATTATCCGTAAATCAAATTAAAGAGATCGAGATCCTGAAAGGAGCTTCTAGTACATTATACGGATCTGGAGCGTCTACGGCGGTGGTGAATATTATTACCAAAACCGGGAGTAAAGAAAAGATTTCAGCAAACTTCCAATCGAGTTTAGGAACCAATCAATCTCAAGACGATCAGGATTATGATGTTAATGAGTTTGTAAATCTAGCCTCTATTAATGGAACTGTAGGTAAGGTAACTTACTTAGCAAGTTTTAGTAATCACTTTGCAGAAGGCTTATCTGCGGCAGAAAAATTACCAGATGATACTTCGGACATTACTTTTGAAGATGATGCGTATTCCAAATTTAATGTAAATGCTAGAGTAGGGTATGAGGTAAACGAACAATTAAAAATTGATCTTTTTGGAAGCTTGGATCAATACAATAACGAGTTTGATGCTGGAGCAGGAGCAGATGCAGATAATGATGCTTTTAGTAGACAGTTACGAGCAGGAGCTTCTGCAGAATATAAGTATGATAAAGGAAGCATAGTATTTACCAACAGTTATTCTTTGCTAGATCGTGACTTTTTTGCCAATACCTTTGCTACCAAAAACGAGAGTAGATTCTATTCTTATGACTTGTACAACAAGTACAACTTCAACAATATGTTTTATACGGTTGTAGGGGTTAACGGATCTAACAATGATTATAACGGGTTTAGCGCATCTGCAAGAGGGCAAGAATTTGAACAAACGATTAATGATGAGGTAGCAGATTTTGATATTATTGACCCTTATGTAAATGTAGTGTACGTATCTGATTTTGGATTAAACGTAAATGCAGGAGCAAGATTAAATATTCACAGCGAATATGGAACACATTTGGTGTATAGCCTAAACCCTTCGTACACGTATAAATTTGATGAGAGTTATATCAAAGCTTTGGCGTCATATTCTACTGCTTACATTACTCCATCCTTGTTCCAATTGTACTCGACTAATTTTGGTAACCAGGAGTTAGATCCGGAAGAGAACACCACTCTAGAGGCTGGTTTGGAGTTTTCTTCAAACAAGAAATTACGTATAAGTGCGGTTTATTTTAAGCGTGATGAAGAAAATTTTGTGGACTTTGTAGATACAGGAGGTTTTGTATTTCAATACCAAAATATTGATGCAGACTTTAGCACAAGTGGTTTAGAATTTGAGATTAGTTCTAGATTACTAGAAGATAAATTATCATTAGCAGGTAACTTTACCTATACCGATGTAGACGAAGATCTTTCGCAAATCAGAATCCCTGAGATTAAAGTAAATGCGAATGTGGGTTATCAGTTTAGTGAAAATACGAACGCAGCGATCAATTTTCAGTATAATGATGAGAGAGACGATAGCTTCTTTAATCTGGCAACTTTTGCTTCAGAACCAATTACTTTGGATTCGTATGTGTTAGTTGATTTTTCGATCAACCACAGAGTGTCTAAACACGTAAGTCTATTTGCAACTATAGAAAATATCACCAACGAAGACTATCAGGAAATTTTTGGATTTAGTACTCGTGGTAGAAATGCAAGATTTGGATTGAATTTGGATTTCTAAGGAATAAAAATAACTACAATAAAAAAACGCCATTCTGATCACGAATGGCGTTTTTTGTATTATACGAGATAGCGTTTATCTTTTACTCTTGAAAATTTAGAATAGATTTTGGGAGACCATTATGATCTAATAATAGACCTCCATAATTTGGAGATAATATTTCAGGGTACCAGTCAAGATCCTCTTCCATAAATCCACTTTTTGTTCTCACGGTAGGTACTTGATTATTAACTATATATTCAAGTGCAGCGTTCAAGAATGGCTCGTCCGACTCACCTAATACTCCTAAATTTAGAACGCTTTCAGAAAAAGGAACATCTGCAAATAGACCAGCTACAAAATCACTTACACCATCTCTGTTAGTTGCTTTTACTACTAATGGCTGTAAAGCAATGGTATGATCCGGGTTCAAATTTGCTCCATTTCTAGAGAAATCATCAGAATCATATAAGGTAATAGATCCTTGAAATTTACCAGAGGTAGTTTCGCCAATCTGAATAACATCAATATATGGATCCAAAGCATTTATCATTAATTCACTAGCCGAAGCAGAATCTTCTGTCGTTAATATATATACTCTTGTGAGATTCAAAGAATTAAAATCCGTAGTTCCATCGGCTAAAAGTTTGCTTGGAAATCTTGTAATAACAGACTCAGGATCATCAGCCTCAAAAGCAGCTTGTATTTCAGCATTGTACTCTCTTCTAAAAAAGACTTCACCATTAAATTGTCCTGTCACCATACTACCTAAATCTGCAGCAGAAGATCCAGCACCACCAGGGTTGTATCTGAAATCTAAAATTAAATCTGTGATTCCATCTGTTTTGAATTGACCGAAAGCAGTATTTAATTCATCGTCAAAATCAAAAACAAACCTGTTATACATTAAGTAACCAATTTTTTGCCCTTGGTAGTCTATTGTTTTAGATACTAAAATAGGATTTTCGGTAAATACTTCTTTCGTAAGAGAAATGGTTTGTCCTGTTTCAGTAATAGTTCCGTTATCTACAGTTACTAAATTTATAGAGTACGTGCTAGGTTCAAAAACAGCACCGAAATCTGTATTTGTAGTTAGTCTTGTCCCGTTAACAGCGTTAAAGAAATCTCCTCTCTTTACACCTTTCGTATCCGCATCAGATCCAGGGGCTACGTATCTTACATAACCTAATACATCATTAGATCCTTGAGAAGCAAGTATCAATCGAAAATTCATTCCATTGGTGGTTGAGATCCCTTGATTAAATTGTTCCCATTCAATGTAGTCATCAAGGAAGAAACTAAAAGCATCCTCATTAAAAACTTCTCCATTAACAGTAACAGTCACTTTAGACTTTAAGCCGTCATAAGTTTCCTCAGGAGAGCCAAAACCATTTAAGAATTGAAATAGTTCTTGGGTATTAGAAAACCTGTCGTTAGCTAAATCATTAACACTTGATTTATATAAGTACCAAAGGTTCATCCCTCTCCAAATAAATTCGTCGATATCTTGATCTGGGTTATTTATCACTACTGGTTCCGGTTCAGGGTCCCCATCATCACTTGAACATGAGAAGATCAATAGCAATGAAAATACATAAAGGGGTAATAATTTTAATTTGATTGTATTCATAGCTTAAATGTTAAATTTTTGTAAAAATATGGTTTTATCCAATACAACGCAATACTAACAACTGTTAATTAGTAGGTTACTATTGCAGAATTATTATTCATACATTCGCTCATATGTAGGAGAAAACATATTACTGTCTCCAATAAATTCGAGCTTAACGGTATGAGATTTTGTAGCAATTCTTGTGCCGGATATTGCGTTTAGGGCAGTTCTTAAAAGTGGTTCATCGGGATCACCAAGAACGCCTAAATTGGTAAAATCTTCTGCGATCTCAATCTCTGGTGTAAAACCATCAAAATAATCCGTAAACCCTACAGAATTAATGGATCGAAGTACCAGGGGTTGCATGGCATAGGTGTGTCCCAAATTGGCATCTTGTCTCCCAAAATCCGGAGAATCATAAACGGTACGAGATGCCTGAAATTTTCCACTGGTGTTGGTCCCCACTTGAATTACCTCTATATATGGGTCTAAACCATTAATCACCAATTCGCTGGCAGAGGCAGATCGCCCTGTGGTTAATATATATACTCTTGATAGGTTTAAACTATTGATAGCTTCTCCAGTTTTTATTTCTTGGTTAAATCGTCGTATTTGGCCAAATTGATTTTGTAGTTCGCTATTCCATTGATCAACAGTAAAGATTTCACCGTTAAATTGACCAGTAATCATACTGCTCAAATCAATAGCGGATTCTACTGATCCACCGCCATTGTAACGAACATCTAATACCAAATCTGTGATTCCTGCCGATCTTAAATCCCCAATAGCTGCATTGAGTTCATCATCAAAATCAGAAGTAAAGGCATTATACATCAAATACCCTACAAGATTCCCTCCATTATTAATGGTTTTTGAGATAAAAACAGGGTTTTCTACATAAGGTACCTTGGTTAATGAGATTGATGCTCCGGTTGGTGTAACATTGGTACCGTCGAATGTTGCCAGACCGATGGTGTACGAATCCAGATTTATTAATGCTCTAAAATTATCCTGGGTAATTTGGGTGTCATTAATCGTATTAAAAATATTACCGCGTTCTACACCCTTTGATTCTGCATCGGTATTAGGTAGTACATACCGAACATATCCAAAGACATTTCCCGAGCCATCAGGATATCGTATTAGACCGAACTCCATCCCATTGTTCATCGTCAATCCATCAAAAGACTGTTCGAGAGCCACATAATCGGCTACCAAAAAACTAAACTCATCTATATTGGATTGCAAAGCTTCAAATATAGCTTCGGGAGAAGCAAAGCTGTTTAAAAAGTTATTGTACTCCTCTTCAGAAGAAAATCGATTATTGGCCAGATCCGGAACATCGTCCTTATATAGATAGAAAGTATTCATTCCTTTCCATATAAAATCATTGATTTCTGCAACACTGGCCACAGGGACAACATCATCATTGTCGTCGAAACATCCAGTGGTGATACTTCCGAGAAGGAACATACCCACAAAATATTTGAAGTACTTCATAGCATATTTTTATATATAGCGTTAAAAATAGGGACTTTAGTATAAATTTAAAAAAGATTGTAACAAATTACAAGCATAGTCGTCTCCCTTGTATAAAGCTACCAAAACTGATACAACAGTTCGGAGTTTTACATCAACCAATCAAAAAATGAAAGAAAAGGCATTTATAACGCTTACCAATGGTTTTAAAGATAAACTATTCCGTTTAGCTAAGCGGTTACTGGTGAGTAATGAGGAGGCAGAGGATGCTACGCAAGAGGTTTTGCTGAAGTTATGGAAGAACAAAGGTAAGATGTCTGAATATAAAAATGTAGAAGCTTTTGCGATGACGATGACCAAAAATTACTGTTACGATAAGTTAAAAGCCAAAGAAACAGGCAACCTAAAAATTGTACATAGTAATTATAAAGATGAACGACCATCGTTACAAAGACAAGTTGAAGCAAAAGATAGTTTGGATTGGGTAGGTAAAATCTTAAATGGTTTGCCAGAACAACAGCGAATGATTATCCAGCTTAGAGATATAGAACAATATGATAATGCAGAAATCGCAGAAATGCTAGGGATTAATGAAACAGCAGTGAGAGTAGCATTATCTAGAGGAAGAAAAAAAATTAGAGAAGAATTATTAAAAAAACACAATTATGGAGTTGTCTAATATTGAAAAACTACTGGAAAAGTACTTTGAAGGCGAAACGACCATTTCTGAAGAAAAAGAATTAAAGGTTTATTTTACCGGAGAAACTGTGCCGTCGCATTTGGAGAGATACAAAGATTTGTTTCAGTTTTTTTCAGCAGAGAGCCATATAACCGCTACCAGGGATATTGATATTCCGGTTCAGAAAACCAATTGGTACAAGTGGGTGGGAGTAGCAGCATCTGTTGCAATTATTGCAGGGCTGTTTTTTACCAAGACACCAACCCAACCAGAGGAGTTAGGAACCTATGAAGATCCTGAAATAGCATTACAAGAAACCAAAAAGATCCTCAATATGGTTTCGCAATTAATGAATGAGGGTAAAAAGGACCTGGTGTACCTTAACGAATTTGAGACTGCCAAGCAAAATTTGGTATACCTCAATGAATTTGAAAACACCACGAATAAATTAATAAAGTAAAATACAAAAATCCATACTCCGGATCAAATAACACACAACCGGAATTAAATGTTA
This sequence comes from Aquimarina sp. AWH4_224, assembly GCF_056160245.1. Taxonomy (NCBI): domain Bacteria; kingdom Pseudomonadati; phylum Bacteroidota; class Flavobacteriia; order Flavobacteriales; family Flavobacteriaceae; genus Aquimarina; species Aquimarina sp. AWH4_224. The sequence continues at coordinate 35,706 of NZ_JBSWWU010000020.1, forward strand.
GTAATTATGAAAAAGTTAGTAATAGTTTTAGTTTTCGCCATAGCACCCTACATCACAAACGCGCAAGGGGCATTTGATAAATACGAAAATATGAAAGACGTATCGTCTGTAATCGTAACCAGTAAAATGTTTAAGCTATTAAGTAAAATTGATATAGAAAGTAACGATGCAGAGGTACAGGAATATATGAACCTTGTAGAAAACATTAAGAATATCAAAGTATTTGCTACTGATAATGATGAAATCGGAAAAAAGATGAGAGCAGATGTTTCTAAATACCTTAAAGGATCTACTCTAGACGAACTGATGCGAGTAAACTCTGATGGTAAAAATGTAAAATTCTACTCTAAACCAGGGCGAGACGAAGATCATGTAAGCGAATTATTTATGTTCCTTGATGGAGTAAAAGAGAGTGGAGACGGGCCTGATACAGTGGTATTAACCATCACAGGAGATATTGACTTGAAGCAAGTTTCTAAAATAGCTGATCACTTAAATGTGCCTGGTGGAGAAGAGCTTAAAAACGTAAAAAAGAATAAGTAAGACTTATTTTATATATCCGTTGTCCTTTTGAGTGGTGTTGAATCATTGGTTTGATACCACTCATTATGGCAACATCATCATCAATCAAAAACAATCAACTACTCCGAGTAATCGGAACCAAAAAAATGAAAATCATGATACAATTAATCAGAATCGCTTGCCTTGCAGCCGCAACACTTTTGGTATTTGCTAGCTGTAGCAGCGAAACATCATTACAACAATATTTTGTGGATCATCAAAATGATCAGGATTTTATAGCGGTAGACATTCCTTCTAGTCTATTAGATAAAGATGAGGTAGAACTTTCTGCAGATGAAAAAGAAACTTTAGAAAGTATCAAAAAGGTAAACTTCCTGGCATTAAAACTTACAGATGAGTTACAAGGAAGATTTGAAGAAGAAAGCGCGAAGATCAATAAGATCTTGAGCAGCGAAAAATACGAAACCTTAATGCGTATGGGGTCTAATGGGACCAAAGCTACCATTAAGTTTCAGGGTAATGAAGAAGAAATCGATGAAGTGATCGTATTTGCTACCAATTCTGAAAAGGGATTGGCTCTTGTGCGAGTATTAGGTGATAATATGAAGCCTGAAAATATTGCCAAATTAGCAAAGTCCATGGATAAAATGGATCTAAGCGCATTCAAAAAGATAGCGGAGAACTTCGATTAGTGGTCAACTGCCATTCATCACATCAAAAAACAAGAAAAGCTTTGTCATCACCGACAAAGCTTTTTTTTATTCGTACACTTCGACTCCGCTCAGTGTACTTAATTTATTTATGATAGGTACTCATCCTATCGTACACTTCGACTCCGCTCAGTGTACTTACATATTATAATAATTAATCATTGGCACGTACACTGAGCGTAGCCGAAGTGTACATTGTTTCCAGCCGAAACGCACTTTTAATTAGTGAATCCCGAATACAATATCATAATTGCGTCGGGTCGCTGAGCGTAGCCGAAGCGAAGCGACTATATCCCCGTATAATTTGCAGGAGTTACCTGTTTCAATTCAGATTTTATAGCGTCAGAAACCTCTAAAGTATCAATAAAACTAGCAATAGAGTTTTGATTGATCGCTTCATTGGTTCTGGTTAGTCCTTTTAAGGCTTCGTATGGATTAGGATATCCTTCTCTACGTAAGATAGTCTGGATAGCCTCAGCTACAACCGCCCAGTTGTTCTCCAGGTCTTCAGCAAACTTTTCTTCATTCAACAGTAGCTTATTCAATCCCTTTAGCGTAGCCTGAAAAGCAATAATTGTGTGTCCAAAAGGAACCCCTACGTTTCTTAGTACCGTACTATCGGTAAGATCACGTTGCAGTCTACTCACCGGTAGTTTGGCAGCAAGGTGCTCAAATAGGGCGTTAGCAATACCCAGATTTCCTTCACTGTTTTCAAAATCAATAGGATTAACTTTGTGTGGCATAGCCGAAGAACCTACTTCTCCTTTTTTGATCTTTTGCTTAAAATAATCCATCGATACATAAGTCCAAACATCGCGATCCAAATCCAAAAGGATAGTATTGATTCGTTTTAGTCCGTCAAATAAAGCGGCCATATGATCGTAGTGCTCAATTTGTGTGGTAGGGAAAGAGTGATGTAATCCTAATTTCTCCTGCACAAAGTCGGTTCCAAATGCTTTCCAGTCGATATCGGGATAAGCAACTTTATGCGCGTTGTAATTTCCTGTAGCACCACCAAATTTTGCTGCACTTGGGATATCTTTTAGGAGATCAAACTGCGCTTCTAATCGTGTAACGTATACCTGAAACTCTTTCCCTAAACGAGTAGGAGAGGCAGGTTGGCCGTGAGTACGAGCCAACATAGGTACGGCAGCCCACTCATTCACCAAAGATTTTAATTTTTCGAGCACTTCAAAATATTGAGGAATATATACATTGCTCATCGCTTCTTTAATACTTAAAGGAATAGCCGTGTTGTTCACATCTTGTGAGGTTAATCCAAAATGAATAAATTCTTTATACTCCTGTAAGCCTAAGGCATCGAATTGCTCTTTGATAAAATACTCTACCGCTTTTACATCGTGATTGGTTACTTTTTCGATGTCTTTTATGGCTAATGCATCTTCACTAGAAAAGTTGGTGTATATTTCTCGTAATTTGTCAAACAGCGTAGTGTCTACATCTTTAAGTTGAGGTAATGGGAGTTCGCATAAAGCAATGAAATATTCGATTTCTACCAATACGCGATACTTGATTAATGCTTCTTCGCTAAAAAATGCACTCAAGGCATTGGTTTTTGATGCATAGCGTCCATCGATAGGAGAGATAGCTTGCAAAGGAAATGTAGACATAATGTTGTGTTTTTTTTGAAAGGTGCAAAGATAAAATATAAGATTTGATTTACGGTTGATGACAGAAAAAGAATTTAAACACTTCTTTGTCAGTTATCTGAGTTTTTTTAGAATCATTCTCGATCGAGCTTTGTAAGCAGCACTTCCTGAATTATAATTGTTTTCCAGTGTTATTTTTAGTTCGGGGTGTACCCAATCAAACTCGGTACCCAAAAGATAAAGAGAGGTCATAGAATAGGCTTGTGGGGCCACTTTTTGGTCTGTAATCATCCAATCAAAACAAGTTTCGGTTATTTTTTCACGATGTTTTTGGGTAAGATGCTGTCTAACCTCAGGTTTTTTGGCTTTGTAATAGGCTAGAATCAGGTACTCATATATTTTGGCCATAGGTCGCACAGCGGGATGTTTGTAGACTTTTGGAACCAAATCTACCAGTTGATCCAAATAGGGGAGAATGGCAGCCAAATTCTTTTTGCATAAAAACTCCAAACCCCAGGAGGCTCTGCACGAAATCTCTTCATCTACCCTGGCGCAGATTTGCAACAACTCTGGTAACAATTCTGTATTGTCCAGGATGAGATGCGCAAAATCGTTTCGTTGTTCGCGAGAGTGGTTGATGGATTGTATATGTTCTTCTAGAGATATCATAATTACCTATATTATAGGATAAGGATTGCAGCAAGAAAAATAGGAAAAAATGAATTGAAAAAGGAGAAGAATAGGAGATAGTTCTTTCAAAAAACATACACTCTAATAATAATTACTTGTTAAAAGCGTTATTGTTGCTGTAACCGAAGACCATCAAATATAGCAATCATGCTCAAGAACTTTTTTATCTTACTACTGCTAGCCCTTGTGATTTCGCAGTTTTTGAGACCCGATAAAAATGAATCGAGTTATGATAGTATTACGGCTTTTGAAGAACAAGCAGCAGTCACCCCAGAAGTTCAAACGATTTTAGAAAGTCAATGTTATGATTGCCATAGCAATGTGACACGTTATCCCTGGTATATGGAGGTAAGCCCAGTTTCGCATTGGATGGCATATCAAATCGAAGAAGGAAAAGAACATTTCAATGTCTCTGAATGGGAATCCTATACCGAGAACCAACAAGATCATAAACTGGAAGAGTTTATCGAAGAGATTGAGAAAAAGGAAATGCCGTTAAAGCCATATACCTGGATTCATGGTGAATTGTCCAATACTGACGCCGAACGGTTAATCAGTTGGGCGAAACAACGTAGAGAAAAGCCAATAATCCCAGAAGAAGATACTACAAATGTTAAGGAAATGGATTCATTACAAGTAGAAACATCCAACACCCTAACCACTAAATAAACAGATACAACAATTTGCTTATTTTGAAAGCGCCTGTCATTCTTAGCCTGCATGTTTGCAGGCTTCGAGTGACATTATTTTTTATAGCAATAACGTTTTTGCTATGGGTTTAATAGTTGATCAACGATCTTAGGCACTCCTGTAGAGGCTTTTTCTGCAATTACCGTAAGTTTCTCTGAAGGGGATACCGCTGGATTAGGATCGATAAAATACACAGGAGCTTGGTAGGGAGCATATTGCAATAAGCCAGCAGCAGGGTACACCTGCATCGAGGTCCCGATAATTAGCAATACATCGGCTCTTTCGGTGATAGTAATGGCCTTATCCATCATCGGCACATCTTCGCCAAACCACACGATGTGTGGCCGTAGTTGGGATTGATGTTCGCATAGATCACCGAGGTTTAGGTCTTCTTTCCAATCCAATACTAGGTTTTCATCAAACTGACTTCTTACTTTTAATAGTTCCCCATGCAAATGGATGACTTGTGAACTCCCGGCTTGCTCATGCAGATTGTCTACATTTTGAGTAATGATGGTAACATCATGGGTTTCTTCCAGAGTAACCAGAGCTTCATGGCCCGCATTGGGAGCTACAGTAAGTAGTTGCTGCCGTCTTTTGTTATAAAAGTCGAGTACCAATTCGGGATTATTACGCCAGCCGATAGGGGAGGCGACTTCCATAATATCGTGCCCTTCCCAAAGACCATTGGCATCTCTAAAGGTGCTAATACCGCTTTCGGCACTAATTCCTGCACCTGTAAGTACTACTATTTTTTTCTTCATATATAATAGGTATCTGTATAGATAGGATAAAGCTATTTAAAATGTTTTAGAAACCCCGGAAAACTAAGATCATTTTTTAAGACAATTTAATGGGCTATTTGAGTACTTAAAATTGTAAAAAACGGGCTGCATTTTGTATCAGAAAAACGATGGGAAGGGTAATACTTGTGTTAAAAAACTATAAAATCATACCCTTCGTCTATGATTTTTGGTGCCTCAACCCTTATTTTTGCGTCTTTTTTGAAAATAACATACTTAAACCCAATTTTTTCCGTTTGAATACCGGTTATTTTTCATCGATAAAAAGCTAATATAACCCGACAAAATACAATTTGTAACTAATTGATTTCAAATGGTTTCCGTATTAATATTACGGTAAAACCGTATCATAAAAAATTCGAAAAATCCTATCTTGTAAGTAGAATAATGCAGTGCTTATTTACCAACGCCAATTTACTAATCTCATACCCTATGAAATATCCCTATGTAATCATTGATAATGATCAAAACGTCGTGGACACCATCCAGATCGCCCTAGAAGAAAAACCGGATTATATTTGCACCGGAATTGCAAAAAATGAACAGGAAGCATTGGATCTAATTTTGGAAAGAAGACCGCGTTTAGTCTTTCTAGAACCAGAGGTTCCTGGCGATAACTGCGAGAAGACAAAATATGCTTTAACCACAGAATTGTCTAAGTATATGTCTAGTATGCCAGAGTTTATTGTAGTTACCAAAACGTCTGACTATGCCATAGAGGGAATACGCAATCGTATATTGGATTATATCTTAAAACCATTAAGCAAAAGCCAGATTACCAAAACCTTGATGCGTTTCGAAAAAGATTTCGACCATCACACAGATACCACTTTATGTTTCAAATCGTATGGGGATTATCGATTTGTAGACGTAGAAGAGGTGTTGTATTTGAAGGCGGATAACAATACAACCGACTTTATTATGAGTAATGGAAACAAGGTAGAAGCATTTAAAACTCTAAAACATTTTCAAGAATTATTACCGGATCATTTTGTAAGAATTCACAACAGTTATATCATTAATACACGTTATGTTTCTCGTATCCATTTTGGGAAAGCAAAATGTGCGATAAAGAATACAAATGATATGATTCCATTTTCAAAATCCTACAAAAATACGGTAGAAGAGATCAAAGATAATTTGGCAAAGAATAGCTTGGTGCAGGTTTGATATTAACATAGCTTTATTATAACATTAACCGATAGATAACTACTTCTATCGGTTTTTTTTGTTAAAACAGCTTTTGCTGAAACTTGTTAACATTTGTAAGAAAATACGTATATATTTTCTAATTTTTTAAAATCTGTTCATCTACCCGTATAATCGGTCCATCCACTTCTAACTTCTGTCCATCTACTAAACGTACCTATTTATTCTGGGCGCGCGTGGGATTTTGGCCTACATTTGTAGTGTACAATCAAGGTTATCAAGTAGTTACAATTTAATTACTATTAATCATAAACTATTTTTCACGTGCACGGTGAGCCCCAGAATAAAAATGATTTTTTTTAAAATCACCCCCCGAAAGCTTAAACAACTTTCGTTTTAAAATACAAGTATTAAACTATAAAAAGACAACAACTATGAAAACTATAAAGACTTTATTCGCAATATTATTTTTAAGTACATTTTTTATCGCATGTGAGGCTGATTCAGCAAGTGAAGAGGTAGGGATTGAAGATATGGAAAATGTATTTAGTATGAATGAAGAGGAAGAAGGAGCTACTGATCCACAAGGATAATCTAATAACCAATAAAGAAAACATTTTAACAAACTTATATACTACATATTATGAAAACTATAAAAACATTATTCGCTATATTATTTCTGACAACTTTATTTTTAGCATGTGAAACAGACAACGTTAATGAGGAGATTGGTTTCGATGAAACAGAGTTGGATATTTATGGATCAGAAGAAGAGGAAGGTAGAACCCAACCAGCTAATTAAAATACATAAATATTATTTTATTCCAGAGCCTAATTTTATTTAGGCTCTTTTTCTATTTTTACTTTTTTCTTGAACTTGATTTTTATAAATTGAAAAAAAAATGAATTAAAAATGTTTAAGAGTTTTTTTGTCATATTACTATTCCTAATGATCTGTTTAATTGGATGTAACGAGTCTGATAAATCTTTAGATGATAAACAAAGATTGAAGTCTGATTTGATAGTGTCGTATATAGAAAATGCCAAAAATAGAGATAACTCACTGAAGGAACGTCGAGAAAATTTAGATAAGGCTTATGCATTTTGTTCTACCCTCGAAAATAGTCCATTTAAGGCAGAGAAAATTCATGAGATTTCTTTCGTTTATTACGGTTTAAGTGATCTTGAGGAATATAAAAGGCTTAATGAAAGAGCTTTAAAAATATCTAGTTCGATTGGAGATTCGGTGAATATGGCCAAATCCCATTTTCTTGTAGGATTATATTATAGAATATCAGATTTAGAGATTGCTTTCAAGAATTTTTATGAAGCAGACAAAATTTATTCTTTACTAAATCCTGTAAAATATAATTCAAAAGAAATAGCATTTGATCATGGAAAGGTTTTAATTGATATTGCTCAAATACTTAGAAGAGTGAAAGACTATGGAGAAAGTGAATCTGTTACAATTGACGCAATTAAAAAGTTTGAATTATCTGAAAATGAAAAATACTTACCACTGTGTTATACGAATTTAGGTACAATTGCTAAATACTTTGAAAAATATGATGAAGCAATAGATTATTATTATAAAACTATAGATTTTGCAAAGGGAACAGATAGGGAAGTTCAGGAAAAGTTAACGGCCTACAATAATATCGGGACAGTATATAAATCACAAAAGAATTACGATAAGGCAAAAGAATATTATAATAAAGCTTTGAAACACCAGGCCTTTTTAGCTAAAAGACCTAAACGACATGCAAGACTAATTGATAATTTAGCATATGTAAATTTTCTGTCACAGGATACAACTTTGGTTCCAAATCTTTTTTTTAAGGCACTGAATATAAGGGATAGTATAAATGATGAATATGGGACATCTACAAATACGTTACACTTGGCAGAATATTATAAATCAATTGGGAAGGATAGTGTATCAAGGGTTTATGGAGAGAAATGTGTTACGTTAGCTTCTAAACTTCAAAAAAATGAGGAATTGCTAAAAGCTTATGAAATTCTTTCTAACGTAAGTGAAAGTCAAGAAGGATTAAATTATGCTCATGATTATATTAAACTTAATGATAGTCTAATTAAAGAAGAAAGATTATTTCGTGATAAATTTGCTCGTATTCAATTTGAAACAGAACAAATTGAAGCTAAAAATTTGAAGATTAGTAAGGAAAACGAAATCCTAATCATTGCTATCTTAGGATTAACCGCCTTATTCTTATTGGGATATATCATATTTAGACAACAACAAAGCAATAAAGAATTACTTTTTGCGCAAACCCAACAAGAAGCCAATCAGGAGATTTATCGATTGCTACTCAATCAGCAGATCAAACTAGAAGAGGGTCGACAGCTCGAACAACAACGTATGTCCGAAGAATTGCATGACGGGGTACTGGGGCGATTGTTTGGAGTACGACTTAGTCTGGATGGGATCAACCAACGTGCTAATGATGGTTTTACCGAGGCCAGAAACAAATATATAGAAGAACTCAAATCTATAGAAAAAGAAATCCGTTTGATTTCTCACGATTTGGGTACAGAGTCTTTACCATCAGATGTAGCATATATCGATGCGGTAGAGAGTTTAATCAGCGATCTCTGCGATGTGAATGAAATTAATTTCGAATTTAATAATGACGAAAACATCGATTGGGAGCATATCGATGATCAGAAAAAGGTCAACTTATTCAGGATTTTACAGGAATCTTTGCAGAATATTTTTAAACATGCACAAGCAGAAAGTATAAAAATTAATTTCGATTATATAGAAGATAAAATAAATCTTACTATCTTGGATGATGGAATAGGATTCAAGAGTGCCAAGGTCAAAAAAGGAATTGGTCTAAAGAATATCACCTCAAGGGTCAGTCAAATGAGTGGAGTAGTTCAGTTTTTAAGCAATACCAATGCAGGAACAACAGTGTCAGTTAGTGTTCCAGTTTAAAAATGTCGAACAACAATTCTTTATGAACCGTTATACTATTTAATTTCTTTTGTAGTTAAATTAGGATAACCTTCGTTTTGAAGACTAATAAACATAAATTTTTGAAATGAAAAAAAAGCTAAAAGTTCTTATGATTGATGATCACCCTATGATCATCGAAGGGTATAAGAATACCTTGTTAGGAGAAAATCAAAAAGAGTATCAAATCAAGATTGACATCGCATCCAATTGCGATGATGCCTACGATAGGATCGTCAAGTCTGCAGAGGGTACCGCTTATGATATGCTTTTTGTGGATATTAAGTTACCCCCCTCAGAAGATGGACGTATCACTTCTGGAGAAGATCTAGCTAAGCATGCCAAGGAGTTATTACCAAAAGCCAAGATTATCATATTAACGATGCATCGAGAGGATCATAGGATTCATAATATCTTAAAGAATATTAATCCTGCGGGATTCTTAATTAAGAGTGATCTTACTTCTAGCGAGTTACTATTAGCCTTTAATAATATTGTAAAAGGAAAAGCGTATTACAGTGCCACTGTGAATGATCATTTCAGAAAAATGATGACCAACAAGTTCTCTTTGGATGAAAAGAACTTAAAAATATTATATCACTTATCTCGTGGGGTAAAAACCAAAAATTTACCTAATTATGTAAGCTTATCCTTAAGCGCTATAGAGAAAAGAAAAAATCAAATCAAAGAGATGTTTTCTATTGCCAAGGCCGATGATCAAAAGTTGTTGGAAGAAGCAAGAAAAAGAGGATTTATATAATCTGATCTCTCAAAATATAAGAAAAAGGCTATCATTTATGGATAGCCTTTTTTATTTGCTAATGTGTGTTGTTTTTCAATGGTTATATTCCGAAGGTAATTGGTATAGTTATGAGAATAACCTATAATCCTTTCATGGATATTAACCTGATTTTATAGCTTATTTCGTACTTGTGTATGTAAGAAAAAACTGGATTTATTGGGTTCGCTACGTTAAAACCGTATTTTAAGTAGAACTTTTTTTGCGAATTTCGTAATTATCTATACTTTTACCTCCATAATTAAAACCTAAAACACACATTTTATCAAACTCAATTAAACGCTTATAGAAAAAAATACGCTTGCAACTACAACTTGATTTTCTCCCCCACTCATTACAGATAGTGCATACCCAGTTTATGTCGTTGTAGTCCTTTTCTATGTTTCATGTAAGTTTCCGATAAAATTTTTTAGGTAAAGAAGAATAAGTGCAATGTATTGCTCCCCAAAGATATGTTGTATACGTAGCAGAGTTTTCCTGGTATTCCTGGAATCACTGTGATTAAAATGAGTAAGTATTAAATATCAAACATAGTAAGGACTGGATAGTACAACAGTATTGTTGTTATTCTTGGTCATTACTCAAAAGGATAAAAGACCGCTTTACGAAGTTCAAAGATCTTTGGAGTGATAAAGTAGTTTTATTGAATAGGGAAACAATAATTAAATAGAGCACATTGTCAAAAGGAATTTAAATTTATGGGGGAAATTTACATGACTAAAAATCGACTAGTATTGGTAGTCGCAATACTTTGGGGGGTTACAATGAGTTATGGTCAGGCAACAGATACCGATGGGGATACGGTATTGGATACTGTAGACCGAGATGACGATAACGATGGGATTTTGGATACTGCCGAGTGTCCAGCTCAATATGCTACTTACGATAGTTCGGTAATCTCTGGGATGACAGGACCTGTAGAAACCATTACAGGTATAGACTTACCATCTTTGAATACTTCTGCAACCTTAACTATTACTGAAGATGGAGGAGACCTTATCGACTTGGCTATTGGATCTCCACCGATTGGAGTGTTTAATGGTGCAGAGCATACACCTATGCCCAATACTACAGTAGAAAGTATATCCATTCGGGCTGATAATCAAAATACAGCAGGCAACGATGTAGATTTTGTATTGACCTTTGATCGCCCGATTTTCGAAATCATATTTCAATTTCGAAGTGTAGAACGATCCAATTACCAATTTACTGGAGCACAACATACCGAAGAATTGGTATCTTCAAATGGATTAATGACTTATGTGGCGGGTACAAGAACCTTAGATAACACAAATAATCCGGTACCGCCAGAATTTGGTGGTAGTGGAAGTCTTAGGATTACTGCTACAAGTCCCACTGGGATGACACAAATTGAATGGTCTTTTGTAGATAATCCTATCAATCCAAATACTGCAGATATTAGTTTAATTACGTTTTCTGCTGAATGTGATTTTGATGGTGATAATATTGTGAATCGTTTAGATTTGGACAGTGACAATGATGGGATATACGATGTGGTAGAAGCAGGTGGAGTAGATGCCGATAATAATGGAACTCATGATGACAATGACGATAATGCAAATAATACAGCCACCAACGGAATACCTTCTGACGCTAATTTTGGTACAGGGATTAACAACCCAATAGATACACTAGCCGATGGTAGTGATGACTTTGTGAATTTGGATAGCGATAATGATGGTTGTAGCGATGCTAATGAAGCTTATGATAGTGCTACAGCAGATGGGGGAGATACCGGAGTATTTGGAGTAGATCCTGCTAGTGCAACTACTATTGTGAATGCCAGTGGAGTAGTGACGGCAGCACTACCTTATGCCGCTCCTGCAGATAGTGATACCAATACGACTTTAGATTTTAGGGAAGATGGTCCGGATAGTGATAGCGATGGAATAGTGGATGCTTGTGATCTGTTTTTAAACGATGTAGATGGTGACGGAGTAGGAGATAGTGTGGATAGAGATGATGATAATGATGGAATTTTGGATATAACCGAAAATAGCTTGGGAGTTGATCCATCTGCAGATGCTGATGCAGATACAATTCCTAACTATGAAGATTTTGATGATAATGGGACAGTAACTCCACCGGTTTGTTTAGACGCTGATTTAAATGGCATTTGTGACACCTTAGATCCTACGTTTGATAATGACGGAGATGGAATACCGAATCATTTTGATTTGGATTCTGATAATGATGGAATTCCGGATAACGTTGAAGCACAAAGTACCGGAGGCTATATTGCGCCAGTAGCAACTACACCTGCAGAGTTTGTGACCAATAATGGAATCAATAATGCGTATTTGGCAGGGCCTGGACTCACTCCTGTAAACTCTGATGATCCCGCAGATACCACACCAGATTATTGGGATACTGATAGTGATAATGATACGGTTCTGGATATTGTTGAAAATGGAGATACAGACAATAGTATTGTTGTCTTTGCTGATGCCGATGGTGATGGGATTGATGATCTTTTCGACACGGTAGATAATAGTGTCGTTTGGGATGTAAATGATGCTGTGACCATAGGAACAATTGCAGATTTACAAACCGTATATGGAGATTTTGATAATGATGCAGCACCAACACCTGTAGTGTTAACAAGTGACCTTTCCTTTAGAGATAATTGTCAGATTAACGCAGGAGTAATTGCGGCTGATCAGACCATTTGCGAAGGAGATGATCCTGTGGCTTTTACTGAAACTACAGCGGCGAGCATTGATTTTGGAGCAATAAGTTACCAATGGCAGAGTAGTACTACAAATGCTACCACTGGTTTTACAAATATCGCAGGGGCCAATGGTAACACATTCGATAGTCCTGTCTTAACTCAGGATACCTGGTTCAAACGAATAGATACAAATACGTTAAATGGTGTTTCTTGTGCTGTAGAAACCAATGTAATAGCAGTTACTGTGAATAATATTACAGCTGGTGTTATTGCAGCCGATCAGACTCTTTGTGAAGGTGAAGATCCAGTAGCATTTACAGAAACTACAGGTACTATAGCTGATGGTGGTATTAGCTACCATTGGCAAAGCAGTACCACAGGTGCTACAGGGCCATTTGCCAATATTGCCGGAGCCATCAATCCAGTGTATGATAGTCCGGTGTTGACTCAAGATACCTGGTTCCGAAGGGTGGATACCTCACTTTTGAATACAGTAAGTTGTACGGCTATTACCAATGTAATTGCTGTTACGGTAAATAATTTTACGATAGGGACGATCGCAGGAGATCAAACACTATGCGAAGGAGATGATCCAGTTGCTTTTACCGAAACTGCAGTTACCGTAGCGGATGGAACCTTAACCTTTCAGTGGCAGAGCAGTACAACCAATGCCACCACTGGTTTTACTGACATAGCAGGAGCAACAAACAATACTTATGATAGTCCTGCATTGACACAAGATACTTGGTTTAGACGAGTAGATACTAATACTTTAAATGGAATACCTTGTATAGTAGAAACCAATGTAGTTGCAGTTACGATCAATAACATTACAGCTGGTACTATAACTGCTGATCAAACCTTTTGCGTAGGTGGAGATCCGCTTGCATTTACGGAGACTGGTGGTGCTGTAGCAGATGGGGGTGTTACGTATCAATGGCAAAGTAGTACAACAGGACCAACCGGGTCTTTTACAGATATTGCTGGAGCTACTGGAGCTACTTATGATAGCCCTGCCTTGACTGAAGATACCTGGTTTCAAAGAGTAGATACATCCACACTTAACACTGTGGCGTGTAGTGTAGAAACCAATGTCATAGAAGTTCAAATTAATACCATCGTTGCAGGTGTAATAGCAGCAGATCAAAGTGTTATTGCTGGAGGTGATCCTGCTGCATTTACCGAGACAACCTCCACGATTGCAGATGGTGTATTAACTTATCAATGGCAAGTAAGTACAGTTAGTGCTACTGGTCCTTTTACTGATATTCCTGGTGCAACAAGTGCAATATACGACAGTCTTGTATTAACAGCAGATTCATGGTTTAGAAGAATAGATACCAGTACACTTAATGGGGTGGTTTGTACAGAAATCACAAACCTACTTCGTATCATTATTGATAGTGATGGGGATGACGTGCCTGATGCGGTAGATATGGATGACGACAATGACGGAATTACGGATGTTGAAGAGCAAAATGGAGATCCCGCTTTGGATACGGATAATGATGGTTTGGTAGACCGAGTGGATATTGATGCTGATGGGGATGGTGTAAATGATGTAGCTGAAGCTGGTCATGGACAAATTGATATGGATGGAGACGGAAGGTTAGAGGGGCCATTTGGAAACGATGGTGTTCCAGATGTGGTGCAGGATGATCCGGATTCGGGATTGGTAAATTATACACTTCAGGATACAGATAATGATACCACTGATGATTTCCAAGATATCGATGATGATGGAGATAACGTGGCAACTATTGATGAGAATCCTAATCCAGATGGAGATGGTAATCCAGATACCGGAGAAACTCAGGATACAGATTTGGATGGTATTTACGATTATTTGGATATCGATGATGATGGGGATGGAATCTATACTGTTTTTGAGGATTACGATAATGATAATAATCCGCTAAATGAAGATACAGACGGAGATGGCGTTCCCGATTTTATAGATGTAGATGATGATGGAGATGGGGTATTTACACAGTTTGAAGGAGTAAATGCAGATGGAGATGGAAATCCGAATACGGGAGAGCTCATGGATACCGATTGTGAGATCGATAACAATTGTGATAATACTCCTGATTATTTGGATAATGATGACGATGGAGATGGTTTGTTAACCCAAGATGAAGATCCAGATCTGAATGGAGATGGAGACCCTGAAGATGCCGTAGATACTGATGGAAATGGTACTCCGGATTATTTACAACCAAATGATAATACGGTTCCTGAAGGTGAGGATGGCATTACGGTATTTACAGGAATGTCGCCCAATGGGGACGGACTTAATGACGTATTTATTATCCAAGGGATTCAAGGTTTACAAAACAGAGTAGAAATCTTTAATCGTTGGGGAGGAAAAGTGTTTGAATCGGATAATTACGGTAGAAATGATAATTTCTTTAGAGGTATGGCTTCTTCAGGAATAACGGTTAAAGAAAACGATCAGTTACCAGTGGGAACCTATTTTTATGTGTTAGAATATGTTCTGGAAACTGGAGAACAAAAAAGCAGAGCAGGATATTTATATATTAATAGATAAGCAATAAAATCATAGCCCTATAATCGAAAAATAGAATATGTGTATGAAAAAAATACTAACTTTAGCTGTACTCCTTTTGACAATTTTTGTTGAACAAGTTCAAGGGCAGCAGGATGCACAGTATACCCAGTATATGTACAATACGATTAGTGTAAATCCGGCCTATGCTGGTAGTCGAGGCGTTTTGAGTGTTATGGGTCTTCACCGCAGCCAGTGGGTTGGATTGGATGGAGCTCCTCGTACTCAGACTTTAACCTTGAATACTCCTATTGGAGATTCAGAGCGTTTGGGATTGGGACTCTCTATTGTCAACGATGAGATCGGTCCTACCGATGAGACCTTTATAGGAGTTGATTTTTCATATACGATTCCTACTTCTGAGTATGGAAAGCTGAGTTTTGGATTGAAAGGAGGTGCTCATTTGTTGAATGTTGATTTTCAGGAATTGACTCAGTTCAATCAAAATGATGCCTTGTTTGAGAACAATATTGATAATAAATTTAGTCCTCAGGTAGGAATTGGAGTGTATTATCACA
>NZ_JBSWWU010000021.1:0-48785 GCF_056160245.1 Aquimarina sp. AWH4_224
CATATATAACCTTACCAATAAAAAGTAAAGCAAAAAACAGATAATAGGTATATGTTTGAATGTTCTTCATTTTTTAAGCTTTTGATAGGATTATCTTTGTTGATCTAGTATTTCAATGGGACCGCCGCCACCGTTACAATTTCCTCTTTGATGGCTACCTGACCGTTCTGTAGTTTGACCAGTAACTTTATCTCTTACTTGGCACTTGTAATATCTTCGTCCAGTTAACGGATCACAATAAGTAGTGAGGCTTCTGGTATTCGAAGTTCCCCATGAACCATAGTTTAGATTAGAAGAGCTGCTACTGATTGCCCAACGATATTCATAATCTCCACTACCACCATTGGTATATGCGGTTAGTGTCGTCGTAGTGACATTGTGATTTGCTACACCTAAACTAAGATATAATTGAGGAGTGTTATCTCCTATTGGGTCGACAATTCCATCACCATTTGAATCTGAAACAGCTACTCCTTTATAGTTGTAATCAATTTCCTTTATTAGTTTAAACCCACCAGTAACAGATGGAGAAGCATCAATTATTTCTTCAAAAGTTCGTATTAATTTTCCTGTTTGATCATATTCATATCGTGTTGCTAAATTATTAGTTCCAATGATATGTGTTAATTCATCCCAGTCATTATACACATAACTTGTAAGGTTCGAATTAGTTGGATGCATTCTAAAATCATCAAAATAGATGGTTCCTGATGCTGATGTAACATAAACGGTTATTCCTTGGGCAGGAACATCAAAATAATGATTCAATTGAACCCAGTTCCCAGCTGTTACAATTTCACCGTTAAATGAGATATTACCACCCCCAATATTGACTTTAGCATTGGTATAATTTGCTTTATTGGCCCATACAGAAATTTTATATTTCTCTGAGTTATGGGGGCCATATAATTCTACTTTAAATCCTTCTTTGCCGGCAAGGGTTTTAGAAGAGTATTTACCCGTATGGAACATTTCTGTAGATTGTTGTGCATTAGTCAGTACAGATCCCTCATACAGCCCATTTACCCCAGTATTATAAGTAACATAATACTCAGAGCCAGAAGCAAACATTTCGGTAAGACGTGAATTCCCTACTGCTAAAACTTTAGTATTATGATCGCACATTTTGGTGGCAACATAACTATCGTTGATATCTTTTACTTCCAAAGGCATAGAAAAGTTGTCATACCTTGTTATAGTAGAAGTATTTATCCATTTAGAATTCGTTTGATTACCATCAATTTCCCAGTTAAAATTATCATAGTTACCATTAAATCCTTGATAAGATCCATCGGGATTAATATCTCCATCCCAAACATAAGTTTTATGTTTACGCCACATTCTAGCCTTTTGGTTTGGTAAGAGTTCTGAATAGGTGTTATTCAAGATGTAGAAATTTTTCCACTGATTAGACCAGGTATTGATCGTAGCTGATATAGGTTTCCAGTTACCGTTTACATCAAGATAGGTGAAATTAGCAGCTGTTTGCGTAAGCATGTTTTTGTTTGTTGCTCCATTCACTACCGCACCCATGTTATACAATCCAGTAGAATATTCTGGAATAGTGTAGGCAGGTATTGTTTTGGTCCTAAATCTGTTTCCGTGGCTGTCTACCGTTGTAGTTTCTAACAATTGACCTGAAATGTTATCATGTTTGTCAAAATTAGTGGTAGAACTATGGCCTCCGATAATAGTAGTGGTGCTTTTTAATACAGAAGGATAAATTGTTCTGGTCGAAGTATTGATCAACCATTCATCCGTTACGTCAGGACTCTTATAATTTACTTCTTTATAAGATTGGAAAGACTCTTGAATTACTCCTTGTGTAATTTCACCATTAGAAGCATAATTATTAATAGTTTTAGAAATAAGTTGGTTTTTACCATTGAACTGTTCTATTTCCAGAATTTGTCCTAAACAAGCAAAATTATTGGTTAATTCATAGTTTTTGATATTTACATTTTTACTCTGATTACTGTTGTACTGATTTAGAACAGTTTGCTCTGAAATCTCAAACAGTTCTCCAAATTTAATGCTGTTAGGATCCTTTTCATCTAAAACTTTAAATTTAAATACGGATCTATTTGAATAGGAATTCGTATTTGTATCAAAACCAGTATTTACAGTAACATATTCATACATTGGAGTTGGAGCCGGTAATTGAGACCCATACGCAATAGGTTGATCAGAATTATCCGGGAATGGTAAATAACTAATCACTCCAGAAGAAACATAGTTTGAATCAGACTGATTTTGATTAGAATTAGGTTTATTATATGAATATCTGGTTTTGTAGGTTTTGGTTCCATCGGTAATACTCAACTCTTTTACTCTTAATCCACCTCCGTTTTTACCGTCTGGTGTTTTGTTAGAAATGATAGAATGTATTAAAGAATATGAATTTAATGAAGCTACCAAAGGTCTAGGCTTTTTCTGATTTTGCCAATTACCATTTGTGGAAGTAACCACAGAAACCGGATCAACCTCTAATGCAGGTGAAACACTTGGAGCATATGCTTTGTAACTTGCATTAACTTCAACAATCATAGAGTTTTCTGCTTGATTGATAGATATGATATTGGCTTCCTGAGGTAAAATATCTATAGAGGACCAAGCTGTAAAAGGAGCAGGATATGAACCTTGTAATCTTGCGGCAGAGTACCATAGGTCAAAATGAACTTTTCGATTCGCCACAAAATAATCAGATAACAAGAAGTTTTCTGTTGCCGAATCTTGATCGTCTACTTCTACTTTGATTTGTGCTCTTCCAGAAGAACCATTAACAGGAGGAAGTTGGTTTGCAAAAAAGGTAAACTTTAAATGTTTGTTGAAAACTCTACCTGTTTCCGCTACTGCAATGTCATAATCATCGGACTCATAATTAATATTGATGCTACCTCCGGTTGGAGTAGTTATTTTGTTCATAGACCATACAGCAGGATTATTTTCATAATATCCCCATAGATCTTTCATGTCATAGTTAAAGCTGCGATTGTTTAAATATTCAAATTTATAAGGGGGAACTAGTTGAGTTCCTCCTTTGCCTTGAAAAGATATTCCATTCAAAGTCAATCTTCCGCTTGAAGTATTTGGAGAATTCGTTACCAGACTATAAGAATAATGAGAACCAAAATCAATAACTTTTACTGCTTTGGCCAAAGTCCCAGCTATATTATCCTTTACGTCTATAACATTATCTTGAATGTTGTAATCTGGAATTGGATCACCGCTAATCGGAGGGAAAAGGGTACCAGTATTTGCCAATGAACTACCGTGAGCTTTGTTTACAAGATCATCTTCGTTTTTTACCAAGATTATTTTTTCTAATCGTAAAGGTCTTTGTTTGGGTATAGTGTATCTAACTTCATCAAAATATGACGAGGTTGGCTGGACGCCCGGAGCTTGGAAGTTGCGTCTTTTCCATTCTGGACTTACATTGTCAAATCGTATGTTTTTAACAAATACAGCTGTATGTGTTCTAGTTTTGATTCTATCCAGATAATACAGTTGTTTTTTTCCATATGTTTTCGTTTTGATGTTAGGGTTATCTTCTGAAACATCATATTCCTCAGCATATGGAGATTTCCATACAGAATTATTAGTCCATTTTCCATAGTCGAAACGAACCCAATATCCATAATCTCCTTCGTCTGGGTAATTTCTGGTATTTGAGGCAACATTATAATAATCAGGCCCAGTTATCGCCGTTAATAGCCAATGCGTTGCATAGGCCCCTTGATTAGTTTCAAAATAGGATTCTCTCTCTGGTTTGTTTTGGATAACACCAAAAGTTCTCGTGCTTGTTTTTAGGTTATATACTGGGAGTGAGTAATGGTAAGTTTTTCCATCTGGAGCAACTATTTTAAATCCTCCAATACTAGTTTTTATACCATTGCCTAAGAAAGAGGCTAAATTTTCTGGAATTGGAACACCATCTGGAGCATTAGCCGGTTCGAAACCTATTGGCATTAGTAGCCCGTCATTTTCTGCGGTTCCATCTTCCATGTCTTGTAAAGTGTAATACTGAACAAAGCGTCCATCTTTTTTTCTTGGACTCCAAGTAGTTCCTGAACCAGAATTATAATAATCGTAGATATTACTGCTATTGGTATTAGTATTGAAACTAGCTTTGTTTATTTGTAAAGAAGAAGAATATTGATTGTTGAAATAGAAATATACATCTGTAGATCCTCCTGCTCCGTTTTGAAATCCAGAATATCTGGATAAATTGTAGTTCGATTCAAAAGTTGTTGAATTTGCAAATGTCCTGTGTAAGCCCAAAAGAGCCCCTGTTCGGGATACTCTTGGAGTCATAGATCCAGATAATCCCTGTGCAGATACGTTGAATGAATCAAATGCAGGAAACATCGCATTGTTTTTGTTTAATTCACGTGCTCCACTAGTAATTCCGACTTCATTAACGTCCATAAAGTATTTTCCTCCGTTGGTTGGATCTGATGATATTAACGTAGCGCTAACGCAAGTGAATAAATTGCTAACTGGATTATTAGACAATGCATTACAATTACAATCTGAAGGAGAATCTACATACACAACAGATGTATATACGGTCCCTTGTCCAACATAAGTGTTGAATCTTGATTTTACTTCACATTCATATTTGATGGCGTCTCCAAGGTATAAAGCACCGCTTACATTACTGGTTTTGTGTGAATTTAAATACCATTTTACCTTTTGTTTGCTATATCCTAGGTTAAAAGAACCTATCGGTGTAGGAATGGCTAAAGCAAAGAAATCAGAATCTGTGTCAACATTATAATCATTCATTGAAATTGAGTTGGCAAAAGATATTTGCGTACCCATTCCAACTCCCCCAACACCTCCAGAAACAGAAAGTCCTCTTGATGATAATGATAATCCGATACTATTTTTCTTTCCTTTTTCTCCTTCTGCATAAGAAATCGACAACGAAGATTCTCCTTCATAACTCATGTTTAGTCCTATATTAAAGCCACTGTTGAAGTTACCATCTTCACCTTCTCCCCAGTTGTAACCCCCGTTAATTCCAATTCCTTGGCTTCCAATGTTTAGACCTATTGAGCCTCCTGCGGGAGAGGTATACCCAATGCTACCAGAACCATAAAACTGACCTCCAGGACTTACTCCAACCGTAGCACCTGCAAATAGTGGTGTTCCTGGAATTCCGTAACCAGCACTTACGTACCCACCAAAACCTTTGTTCGAATTATGAGAAATACCGACTCCAACACTCCAAGCACCAGCAATAGAAGTATAAGAAACACCAACAGATGTTGAAACATCAGACCCTCCAACGTCATAAAAACTTTCTTGTAGCATTCCATTTTTCCAGTCATCTGGATATCCATTAACTCCACGATTAATGGCTCCTGGATTCACAGACCAACCTAATCCAACCCATGATGCTTCTTGATCCATAGCAATTCCAGCATGGTAGGACAATGCCAATGGATATCCTCCTTCTGGACTTGGAACCGTAAGAAGAGGTAAGACATAAGTAAAGTCTCCAGTAAGTAAACTTACCATATCAGTGGCATCTACTGGTTCAAAAGCACCTGCTTCTGGGGCATTTGGCCCTTGGGCGTAAGTGCTGTTAGATGTTAAAATAAATAAACTTATCAAGCTTATCATCAAACATTTGTAAATCGAGTTGGATTCGTTTTTGGTTTTCATAAAACTACTTTTGTTTTAATATTACACCCGGAGTAGCTGATTTTGGTTTTGTACTTACTCTTTGGTGGTCGACTCTTAGATTTATTATTAATTTTTATATACAGTTTCCTACAACTGAATAAAAGGGAATTAAAAAACTAGAATTTAATTCCCGGTTCATTATTGATAATTTTTGTTGGAATTTTAAATTTCACTTCACCGGTATAAAATCCTAGATCTTCAATAGTAAGTGTCATTACTTCTGTATTTGTTAACCTTTCATCTCTTGGATAAACAAATAGAATTGTTGTGGCCCCACTCATACCGTATACTCTTGGATAGATATAATCGGCCATGGCGATAGTATCCTTCTGTTTTGTATATAAATGTACTTTCTGTTCCATTCCAAAAGCTAATTCATTGACCATAGCACCAAATCGTTGTTTATTACCCACTACATTGCTCAATAACTCCTGATTGTTTTTGGACATCGATAATGAGAAATACAGATATTCATTGTATTTCGTACGTAAACTGTCTACCTTGGATTTTGTAACTACTTGGGATAAAGTTTGATCAACTAGTAAATCAGTTGGTTTGTATAGAATTGAAAAATCAACATCATTTATCGTTTTGGTATATAAATAACCATTTTCGGGTTGTTGAAGGTATTCTAATAGTTCTTCTGATGATTCAAAAGACTTTTTATTACAAGCAATAAAAAATAACGTGAGTATTACAATAAAAACTTTTACTTTGAACATTACTTTCCTTCAAATTCTGCGTTCAACTCTTTCAATACATCCTCTGTTAGATCAGCAGATGTTTCACCATACATTATTGTACCATTTCCAGTAGCTCCAAAGATCACTTTGTATCCCTTGGTCTTTCCATATTCTTTAACAAAGTCATTGATGTCATTGATTACAGTTTGAGTTACTTTTTTATCTTCCTCCATCAATTGTTTTTGTACTGCTTGTTGATAATTATTGATTTGTTGTTGCTTATTTGCCAATAATTCCTGTTTCAGTTCTATCTCCTTTTTACTCATTGAACTACGTTCTTTTTCGTAGGTTTTTAATTCATCCTGCCACCCTGTAATCAAGCTATCTACATTAGCTTTCATTGTTTTTGCTTTTTCGTCAAATTCTGATTTAACAATTTTGGTTCTTTTGTATCCATCCAATAACTTGTTTACATCTACATAAACCAATTCTGATGAAGATTGCAGATAGAAAAAAGATCCAACAGCGGCTATTAATGCCAAGATGGCTATGGGTAAGGCTAGTTTATTCATTTCGTACTCTTTTTTGTTTCAATTATTTTTTTATGATTAACTGTTCTAATTTGGTCAAGCGCTTTTCTAATTCATTGTTTGAATTCAATAAGTGCTCATTAATTATTTTTTGTTCTTTTAGTTTTTTGTCCTGCTCTATGGTGTAGAGGGTAAGCTCTTCAATCTTTTCCAGCAATTTCAAATTCATTTCCTTAAGATTCACACCTTCTTTTTCCATTTGCTTAGCAGAAGGTATATTTGGTAAGTGACCATTTTCCCGGATATGTTGAGAGACTTCATCTAGTGTTTTTAGCTTATATTCTTCTAAGAATACATAATCTGGAGCTACAGCTCCTGCCAAGTCTACTTTTACTTCTTGAGTATGTATTTTCCCTTTTACTGTAAGTTTAGCATCAGGAGTAGTAGTTCCAATTCCTAAATCTCCATTGGCTGTCATGGTCATCATTTTTGTGGTATAGCTGGTCCATAAGAATAAAGGACGATTTGCGATCGGGCCATTGGTCCTACGGGCATCAAAATTTACTACAGCATTCCCACCAACATCATTCCCTTCAGAAGTGGTACCCATAAATTGAATCGAGTATCTGTTGTCGGACTGATGATGTCCTTTAATAACTGGGATAAACTGATTAGGTGAGCCAGTAGAATTTGCAATTTGCAAATAATCATTGGGAGCATCGGCTATTCTATAGCGAGTTAAACTTTCAGTTTGACCAGTTGTAGAAAGGATATCTAACCTGGCAGCAGGATTTGGTGCTCCTAATCCCAAATTTCCATTATGTAGTAGTAATAAATCGTTTTCACCATAGTTTAATCTTCCAAATTGAGCACTAAGTAATACTGAGCCTCCTCCATTAGGTAAAGTCCCGTCAAATATATCCCCACCTGTCCAAGCAGATTGATTGAGATATACCTTTAGCCCAGCAATGGCTACTTTAAAATTAATTTCTAAATAGGCTTTTGTATCATCGTAGGTGATTCTTGCATCAGACCAATGATCTGCATCACTTACTGACGAAATGTTCAGCCCCCCATAGGCCGACCAGCCTTTCATCCATGAAATTTTGCTTACTCTGGGAGATGTGGCACCACCTTCGGTGTGTATAGTGATCTCGTTATAACCTCTTCCGTATGCTCCATCAAGTCGAGCTACACGTTTCCATCCTGGGCCATCGACTACCACAGTTTTTTTAATTTCAGTTTGTCCATGTATCAGGACCGAGGCTAGAAATATTGCTAGATATAGTGCTTTTTTCATATTAGTTTTGTAATTGGTTTAGGATGTGATCGATTTTTTCTTCTAATAAATTGATTCTTTGTTTTTCTGATTTTAATTCAGTTCTTAGATCGTCGTTTTGCTCTTCATGTTCCTTTATTTTTTCTTCCTGAGCAATGGTGTAGAGGGTAAGCTCCTCAATCTTTTCTAGCAATTTTAAATTCATTTCTTTGAGATTGACACCTTCTTTTTCCATTTCTTTGGCTGAAGGAATATTGGGTAAGTGCCCTTTTTCTTGGATATGTTGAGAGACTTCATCCAGTGTTTTGAGATCATAATCGTCTAAGAAGACATAATCGGGTGCTACTGCTCCTGCTAAATCTACTTTTACTTCTTGTGTATGGATATTCCCTTTGACGGTGAGTTTAGAGTCGGGGGTTGAAGTACCAATACCTAAGTTTCCTCCATTGAAGTAACTAGTCCCATTTGAAGTTATATAAAACTTGTGTTCAAAACTAGAGTTACGTCCAGCAATATATCCATGTTCTTGGCCATTTAATGCGAGTAAATAACTTCCACCTTTTTGAACCGCAATAAATTCTTGAGCACCAATGTTACCGTTTACATCTAGTTTTTTTGAAGGATTGTTAGTTCCTATACCTAATTTACCATTTACGATTACCTTGCCAGGATTTCGCTGGTCACCTCCAGCATAATTTTGATAGATTTCTAATGCAGCATCCCCATAATGACCAAAGTCGGTTCCAATTCTCATGTGGTTGGTTTCTCCAACACTTCCCGCCCAAAGTTTGAATGGTAAACCTGCTCCACCATCATTGATAGCAAAAGTACCTTTTAGGTGTAGTTTTTCTAAAGGACTAGTAGTGCCTATTCCAATTCTACCGTCCTTATTTTCCATTAAAATGGATCTCCATTGTGTCCATTGATTACCATTGGGATCCCATTGTCTTAGTTTAAATTCTCCGTACGGATATGTGGTAGAGAGCAATTCAAAGTTTCTACAGCACGCAGAACCGCTTACGGTAAGTTTTGTGCCATAAGGATACTCCCAGTTCAAAACAGAGTTGTTACTTCCAGGTCCGGTTTGGTAGTAAATCCCACCTTCCATATTGGCAGTGGGTTCTTGTTCGGAATATTGTTGTTGTGAAAAGGTAACAACGGATACTAAAAATCCGAGGAGTGTCAGATATTTTTTCATTGATTTGTGTGATTGAATGTGATCAAATGTTCTATTGGTTTTCTAATTTTTTCTCAAGGGCTTGGATTCGTTTTTCTTGAGCAATAGTGTAGAGGGTAAGCTCTTCAATCTTCTCCAGCAATTTTAAATTCATTTCCTTAAGATTTACTCCTTCTTTTTCCATTTGCTTTGCAGAAGGAATATTAGGTAAGTGTCCTTTTTCTTGGATATGTTGAGAGACTTCATCCAAGGTTTTAAGATTATAATCGTCCAAGAATACATAATCTGGAGCTACTGCTCCAGCCAAGTCAACTTTTACCTCTTGGGTGTGGATTTTTCCTTTTACGGTAAGTTTGGCATCCGGAGTATTGGTTCCAATACCTACATTTCCGGCATTAAAATACGTAGGATGTGTTTTGCTCGAAGTTATTCTTACTCTCTCTTCATGATTGTTTTCTCCCAATGCCTGATATAACTCTAATGTGGATATTAATTCTCCACGTGAAGAACCTCCTGGTTTCATTTCAATTTTATTGTGAGCATAAGCTCCAACAGGTGTACCCATGATCAACGAATGACGTCTCCAGTAAAAATTGGTTTTGCCCCATCCAGAATCATATGCATCGTTACTGTATAAATAAAAGTCTCCATGTACCTGTAGTTTTGACACTGGATTAGTAGTTCCTATACCAATGTTTCCTCCATTAAGAAAAGAATTTCCTGAGGAATGTAGCCTTATTTTTTCGGTATGACTACTTTCTGAATTAGCGGTGTACATTTGAAAAACTGATTGTAATACACCTTGAGAAGCACCCCCAGGTTTTAGTTTAAAATTATTGTGATTATAACTACCCGGGATAGTTCCCATTGTCATATTATGTCTTGCCCAGTAAATTCCATCATCATCGGGTCCAGAATTTAAAAAAATTTTACCTTTTAGTTCTAATTTTTGTTTTGGGTTTTCTGTTCCAATACCCACATTCCCTAATTCATTAATGATCATTCTTGGACTAGGGTTTATAATTTGGTCCGCTGTAGTATTTGTTTTTTCAGTATAAAATAAAATTCTGCTCCAACTTGCTCTTACTCCTGCATATCCATAATTATTTGAATGATAAAAAGGAGTATATAATTTATTATGATTGGTTCCTCCTTGCTGTAATGCCAAATTTGTGCCGAATACAGCATTTCCCCCCGTTGTGCCGGATATACTTGCTCCAAAATTAGAACCTATAGTAACGTTTCCAGTTGTTGGATAGGTGTTTTGAGCAGAAGTAATGGTCGTAAACAATATGAAGACCGCGAATGATATTTTTTTCATTGATTTGTGATTGGATGTTGCTGAATGAGATTTGTTTTTAAAACAGGGATCTAATAGATAGTGTCTTTAGTAATCAAAATGTTACTATAGTATTTTTAGTTTTTTTGAAGTTTTTTTATAAGCTTGATATTCTGTGCTTTATAAGTAATTTCTACTTTGGGATTATTCGTTAGAATTGGTATTAAACAAAAAAAGCAACTACCTTAAGTAGTTGCTTCTTTACAAACAGAAATTAGTATCTAAAAACTAGATAATCGTAGATTGTCCTACATGAATATTTTCAAAATTGATGTTTGAATCTTCTGGATTCAGGATATAATCAGCTATAAAATCACCTACTTTTTCAGTGGTCAATGGATTAATCCTATTTAAATCAGGTGTGGTCAGATTAAGCTCTAGTGCTTTTTCTACAGCATCTCGTATAGCATTGGCTTCGCCCAGCAAATCAAAATGTTCTAATAGCATAGCAGCTGATAAGATGGCAGCTATGGGATTTGCAATTCCTTTTCCTGTAGCTTGCGGATATGATCCATGGATAGGCTCAAACATACAGCAGGTATCTCCCACAGATGCAGAGGCTAACAAACCGATAGAACCACCGATTACACTGGCTTCGTCAGAAATGATATCTCCAAACATGTTTTCTGTAAGGATAACATCAAACTGACTTGGATTTAGTATCATTTGCATAGCAGCATTATCAACAAACAAAAAGTCTAGCGCTACATCTGGATATGTTTTGGCAACCTCGGTCACTACTTTTCTCCATAACCTGGACGATTCTAATACATTAGCTTTGTCAACAAGGGTTAACTTATTTCTTCTTTTTTGAGCAGCTTTAAAAGCCAAGTGAGCAATACGCTCAATTTCTTCTTTTGAGTATTCGCACAAATCAGAGGCAATGGTGCCTTCATCATTTAATTCTTTTTTTCCGAAATAAATTCCTCCGGTTAACTCTCTGTAAATAGAAATATCGGTACCTGTAATAATCTCAGGTTTTAAGGGAGATTTATCGATTAAAGTATCGTATGCTTTTACTGGCCTGATATTAGCATACAGACCTAGTTCTTTTCTTAGCTTTAGTAATCCTTGCTCTGGGCGTACAGGAGCACTTGGATTGTTGTCATACTTAGGATCTCCAATAGCTCCAAAAAGCACGGCATCTGTATCCACACATAGTTGTAAAGTTTCCTCGGGTAGGGGATTACCGGTTTTGTCGATTGCTATGGCACCCACCAAAGCATCTTTGAATATAAAAGTATGATCAAAACTATGTGCAACCGCCTCAAGCGCTTTGATAGCTTGAGCTGTTACTTCTGGTCCAATACCATCTCCCGATAATACAGCAATATCTAATTTCATCTTTTTCTGTTGTTTTGTCTTTTGGACAGGTGTACTATTCCTTTAAATTTATACTCTTGCAGCTTCAAAAGCTTCTATTTCGGATTTATTACTTATTAAAAAGTCAATATCATCATACCCATTCATCAGGCATGTTTTTTTGTAACTGTTAATGTCAAAATTTGCAGAATTCCCTGAATTGAGTTCAGTGATCTTTTGTGCTTCAAGATCTACTTCAATTTGAGTTTCGGAATTTTTTTCAATGGCTTGCAATAAGGATTGTAAAAACTCTGGAGTGACCTGAACGGGTAATACTCCGTTATTTAACGCATTTCCTTTAAAAATATCTGCAAAAAAACTGGATACTACTACCTTGATTCCATAATCATGAATAGCCCATGCGGCATGCTCTCTACTAGAACCACAACCAAAATTGTCTCCTGCTACCAGGATACTACCTTTGTATGTAGGGTTGTTAAGTACAAAATCTGTATTGGCACTACCATCTTTATGAAAACGCCAGTCTCTAAATAGATTTTCTCCAAATCCATCACGACTAGTAGCTTTCAAAAAACGAGCAGGAATGATTTGATCCGTATCTATATTTTCTATAGGTAATGGGATAGCCGCTGAAGTTAGTTTGGTAAACTTATCCATCTTAATTCAATTGTTTAGTAATATCAATAATCTTTCCTTCAATCGCGGTTGCTGCGGCTACCAGTGGACTAGCCAAAATAGTTCTGGCTCCTTGTCCTTGTCTTCCTTCAAAATTTCGGTTTGAAGTGGATACACAATACTCTCCTTCCGGAATTTTATCATCATTCATAGCCAGGCAAGCAGAACATCCAGGTTGACGAAGTTTGAAACCAGCATCCTCAAAAATTTCATTCAGCCCTTCATCCACAATTTGTTGTGCCACTTGTTGAGATCCAGGAACAAACCAAGCAGTTACATTATCTGCTTTTTGTTTTCCCTTGATATAACTGGCAGCTACTCTAAAATCTTCAATCCTACTGTTTGTACAGCTTCCTATAAATACATAGTTCACTTTTTGATCCAATAGAGATTGGCCTTTTTCAAAATTCATATAATTTAATGATTTTTCGAAAGAAGCACTGTCTTGTACAGGGATAGTTTCTGATATTTTGATTCCCATTCCTGGGTTGGTTCCGTAAGTCACCATAGGCTCAATATCTGCAGCATCAAAATGATATTCTTTATCAAATACAGCTCCTTCATCGGTAGGTAATGTTTTCCAATACGCTACTTTTTTATCAAATTCTTCTCCTTTTGGCGCAAACTCTTTTCCTTGGATATAATCAAATGTAGTTTGATCTGGTGCGATCATCCCACCGCGGGCTCCCATTTCTATGCTCATATTGCAAACAGTCATACGACCTTCCATGGACATTTCTTCGAAGACATTTCCTGCATATTCACAAAAATATCCAGTACCTGCGTTGGTCCCTAATTTTGAAATGACATATAAAATTACATCTTTGGGAAGCACACCTGGTTTTAAAGTACCATTTACATTAACTCGTAAACTTTTTGGTTTTTGAAGTAACAAACACTGACTAGCAAATACTTGAGCTACCTGGCTAGTTCCTATACCAAAAGCAATGGTACCAAAAGCACCATGAGTAGAGGTGTGGCTGTCACCGCATACCATAGTCATTCCCGGTTGAGTAATCCCAAGCTCAGGAGCCATAACATGTACGATACCATTATACTTATGTCCTAAGCCATAAAGTGTAATATTGTTTTTCTCACAATTTTTAGAAAGTTGTGCCAATTGATTTCTGGATAATTCATCTTTGACGGGTAGATGTTGATCTACTGTTGGTGTATTATGATCTGCAGTAGCTACAATCTGATCAGGTCTAAAAACTGGGATTTCACGTTGTTCAAGTTCTGAAAATGCTTGCGGACTGGTAACTTCATGAATTAGATGTTTATCGATATATAAAATTTGAGGTCCGTTCTCAATTTCTTTGACAACATGGGCGTCCCATACTTTGTCGAATAATGTTTTTTTCATCAATATTTTTTTATACAACTGCAGCAGCAGCAATATTCGAATTTTTCATGATCAAATGGATGTCATCATCCAATACTTCTTTTTTGTGATCAGCAAAGTTTAAAAACTCTTTATATACATCATCCAGCTGAAGCTTCGTTAATTCGTATCCAACTTTTTTAGCTCGATACGCTAAAGCGGCTCTACCACTTCTAGCAGTGAGAACAATTGCTGATTCAGTGACCCCAACTTCAGCTGGATCTATAATTTCGTAAGTCTCTCTGTTTTTGATAACACCATCTTGATGAATTCCAGAACTATGTGCAAATGCATTGGCTCCAACAATGGCTTTGTTGGGTTGTACTACCATACCCATATGATGAGACACCATTTGACTGCTCTCATACAACAGTTTTGTGTTGATATCGGTGTTTAAAGACAGGTAAGGGTGTTGTTTCATGATCATAACCACTTCTTCTAACGAAGTATTCCCAGCACGCTCTCCAATACCATTAATAGTACACTCGATTTGTCTGGCTCCATTAATGGCTCCAGCAATCGAATTGGCAGTAGCTAACCCAAGGTCATTATGGCAGTGACAAGAAATCACCACATTATCAATACCTTTTACATTTTCCTTTAGATATTTGATTTTGGCACCGTATTCTTCTGGCAAACAATAACCAGTAGTATCTGGTATATTAAGAACGGTCGCACCAGCTTTGATCATAGCTTCACAAACTCGTGCTAAAAATTCATTGTCGGTGCGACCAGCATCTTCTGCATAAAATTCTACATCTTCAACAAATGATTTGGCATATTTTACTGCCGCAACACCTCTTTCTATTACTTTATCCTGTGTAGAATTGAATTTATATTTAATATGAGAATCAGAAGTTCCAATCCCTGTGTGAATTCTAGGTCTTTTTGCGTATTTAAGAGCTTCAGCCGCTACTTTAATATCGTTTTCTACAGCTCTGGTAAGACCGCATACAGTAGCGTTCTTTACTACTTTTGCAATCTCATTGACTGAAGTAAAGTCTCCAGGGCTAGACACTGGAAATCCGGCTTCGATAATATCTACACCGAGTAAATCGAGTTGTTCTGCAATGATAAGTTTTTGTTTTGTATTTAACTTACATCCAGGGACCTGTTCTCCATCTCGAAGGGTAGTATCGAAAATTTGTACTTTGTTATTACTCATAAGAATTGCGCGAATTATAAATTATGTGCTTTGTTTTAAAAACAACATCATTTTAAAATATTCTTAAAAGATGTTTCTTTAATCTCTTACGAATTTATATTTTGGGAATTCAAAAGGGAAGTATTTGGATTACGGTTTTACAATGGTAAAATGTTTTAATAAAAAGTTAACTTTCTTTTAATCAATTAATTACAATATATTTTCTTACAATGACTAATGATCAAAAAGATCCTTTGTTTGTTTTAATCAAGTCACTTTCCAAATCCGAAAAGCGACAGTTTAAAGTGTATGTAGGGCGTTTGGGAGTCAATACAGATTCAAAATTTTTGGCTTTATTTAATCATTTAGATAAAAGTGATGCCCTTGATGAAGATTTGATTGTGAAGAAAGGAATTGTAAAAAAGCAACAGCTTTCTAATCTCAAGGCACATTTATATAAGCAGATTTTAATTAGCCTTAGATTAAGTCCACTTCATCAAAACATACGATCTCAAATTAGGGAACAACTGGACTTTGCTTCGATACTATATCACAAGGGGTTATACAAACAGAGTTTGAAAATTCTTGATAAAGCCAAAGCATTGGCAAAAGAGAATGAGGAGCATAATATTGCTTATGAAATTGTAGAGCTGGAAAAGATCATAGAAACTCAATATATAACCCGAAGTATCAATAACCGAGCAGACGAGTTAACGGTAGAGGCCAAGATGCTGAGTATGAAAAATGTCTTGACCAGCCGATTATCTAATCTTTCTCTTCAGTTGTATGGATTGATGCTAAAAAGTGGTTATGTCCGTAATGATAAAGAGCACAATGTAATTACCAATTATTTTCATGGTAAATTACCAAAGTATGAATGGAGTATGTTGGGCTTTAGGGAAAAACTTTGGTTATATAAAGCACATCTTTGGTATAGTTTTATTGTTCAGGATTTTTTGTCCTGCTATAAATACTCCAAGAAATGGGTGGACTTGTTTTATGAGCATCCCAAAATGATTGGATTAAATCCAGTGTTTTTCTTACGTGGAAATCATTATTTATTAGAATCTTTATATCTCATAAAAGATAAGACACAATTGAAGTCTATGCTGACCCAGTTTGAAGAAGCCATAGCAAAAGACAGTTTTCCTAGTGATGACAATATTGAAGTACTGTCGTTTCAATTTATATACAATAACAAACTTAATGTTCATTTCTTAGAAGGCTCCTTTGAAGAAGGGGAGTACCTGGTCAAGGAAATTCTGGAAGGAGTAGAAAATTTTAAGAATAGGTTAGACGATCATCACATCATGGTGTTTTACTACAAAATAGGCTGTCTATATTTTGGTATGGGGCAACATAAAAAATGCATAGAATACCTAGCCAAAATTATCAATAACAGATCCTTAAAAATGAGAGAAGATTTAATGTGTTTCTCAAGAGTTCTAAGCTTGGTAGCACATTATGAAGCAGGAATGGATTATCATTTGGAAAGCCAGTTAAAAGAAACATATCGTTTCTTGATCAAAATGGATGACTTGCACGAGGTCCAAAAAGAAATGATCAAGTTTTTACGAAATTTAGGAGATATTTATCCGCATCAAATCAAAGATGAATTCAGAAAGCTTCATAAACGATTAAAGCAATACGAGAATCACCCATATGAAAAAAGAGCATTCCTCTACTTGGATATTTTGTCTTGGTTAGAAAGTAATATTGAAGGAAGACCAGTAGCCGACATTATCAAAGAGAAAGCCAAAGGTCTTGTTCGGTGATAGTATAGATATGATATATGTTAGTCAATAATTAATGATATTAGTAAGGATTAGGTTATTTTAGCCGCATCAATAAATAAACTCTTAAAATAAACTAATGAATCAAAATATTTGTAGCTACAGAATATGAAATACAGATATGTGCTGGTAAAAATATTACCTTTTCTTTTCATACCCTTTTTGGGTTCTGTAACAGCACAGATAAGGGTTGACGATAGTTCTTTTAGTGATCAACAACTTATTGAAGATGTTTTGATTGATAGTCCTTGTGCAAGAGTAGAAAATATAATATCATCCACAGGAACTTCGGTAGGAGTTAACGGAATTGGTTACTTCGAAGCTAACGGTTCAGGCTTTCAAATTGAAAGGGGTATTGTTTTGAGTACAGGTAACGCGGTAAGTGCAATTGGACCAAACGGAATAGACCCTTTAAGTGAAGGGGGAGAAACCTGGAGAGGAGATAATGACTTGGGTCGAATCACTAATACGAGTCCTTTGTTTAATGCTACCTTTATTCAATTTGATTTTATTCCGAGTATCGATTTTATAACTTTCGATTTTCTGTTTGCTTCAGAAGAATATGTAGGCGTATTTCCTTGTATTTTTTCTGATGTTTTTGCTTTTATTCTTACAGATTCTTCCGGCAATTCTAGAAATTTGGCGGTAGTACCCGGAACAAATCCACCAACTGCCATTAAAGTCACCACAGTAAATGCCGGAGTGGACCTAAATAACGATGGAGACTTTGAAGATACAGTTGATGACCAGAACGAGTGTCCGCCCAGAAATCAAGAATTTTTTGGTCGAGTAATTACCCCAGGTACAGATGCGCCAATCAATTTTAATGGATATACAAAAGTATTAAAAGCTTCAGGGAGTGTGATTCCCAATGAGCGATATACCATAAAAATGGTAATAGCCGATAATTTAGATCCGGGATTAGATTCTGCTGTTTTTTTGGCAGCAGGAAGCTTTAACATCGGCGGAGATCTAGGTGAAGATAGAACTATTGCCAATGGTAATCCAGGATGTGAGGGTACTCCTATAATACTTAATGCAACAGTTGGGAGTAGTTCAAGCTATTTTTGGTTCAAAGACGGAACTCCAGTTGGACCAGGAGATGGAACCACAATATTAGATGGAGGAGCAAGGCTTGAAGTGACTCAAGATGGATTGTACAGCGTGGATATTGATGTTTCCGGTCTTTGTTCATCTTCAGATTCCGTAGAAATTGAATTTGCAATCCCACCGGTCATTACGAGCCTACCCGATGATCTTGACTCTTGTGATCTGGATAATGATGGTATTTCTTTATTTGACCTGACTGCGAATACTGCTTTAGTATTAGGAGGTCAAGATGCTGCAATTTATGAAGTTTCGTATCACCTTACTCAAGAAGATGCAGAAAACTACACAGGGATAAGTTCAACCAATACCATTACTAACCCGGGTGATTTTATGAACACTTCAGCAGTACAAACAATTTGGCTAAGGATTGCAGAATCGACACAAACATGCTATAAAGTAACTTCATTTACAATTGAAAGTATTCCTGTCGAACCAATAATTTTAGAAGAACGATATATTAGATGTCTAAATGCTGATGGAAGCCTTATAAATATATTTCCCCAAGATATAGAGGTAAACCTTGATCCTGCTCAATATACTTTTCAGTGGTATCTAGGAAACCAACCTATATCTGGTAATGAAATAGCAGGGGAAACCAACGCTATTTTTATACCTGAGGCCTCTGGCCAATATAGTGTAGAAGTTACTCATGTAATTAATGGATGTTCTATTTCCAAAAGTATTAATGTTGAAGATTCATATCCACCTGAAGAAGTTAGGGCAGAGTCAATATCTGGAGCATTTTCTAATAATGTTACTGTCGAAGTTTTTGTAGAAGGAAATGGAAATTATGAATTCCAAATTGATGATGGTGATTGGCAAACATCCTCCATTTTTAATGGTGTGACTATTGGAGAACATACAATTACGGTAAGAGATATCGAAAGATGCGGGGAAGAATCAACAATTATTAATGTAACATCTGGATATCCTGAATATTTTACTCCTAATGGAGATGGTTTTCATGATGTATGGAATATAGAAAGTACGCGAAATGTTACCATTAACCAGGTTTTGATTTTTGATAGGTTTGGCCGACTTTTAAAAACTCTTGGATCTCAAAGCAATTGGGATGGAACCTCCCAGGGTCGTCAGTTGCCATCTAGTGAATACTGGTTTAAGGTATTATATACGGAGCAAGGTGTCCTTAAAGAATTTAAGTCTAGTTTTACATTACTAAGATAGTTATAAGATTTGTCACAAAATAATCAACACTTCAAAAATATATTAGAGCTCAATCTTGCCATGCTTTTGATTAGTACATCTGGAGCTTTAGGCAGGTATATTGATATGCCTGTTCCGGTAATTATTGGATTTAGAGCCATACTCGCAGGTATTTTACTTTTTATTTTTTGTAAATGGAAAGGAATCTCACTCAGTACTTCTAGCAAAGACCGTCCAACGATTATATTGAGCGGTATTTTGATGGGATTGCATTGGGTAACCTACTTCTATGCACTTAAACTCTCGAATGTAGCAGTAGGAATGTTGTCGATCTTTACGTACCCAGTGATTACAGCGCTTTTGGAACCTGTTTTGTTAAAAACTAAATTTCAAAAAATACATCTCCTGTTAGCGCTTTTGGTTTTGTTAGGGATTTATTTTTTGGTACCCGATCTCAATTTTGAAAATTCATACACCAAAGCGGTATTGTTTGGGGTGTTGTCTGCTTTGTGCTATTCGTTGCGTAATCTGATTATGAAAACCAAAGTTGGGAGTTATAATGGATCTATGTTAATGTGGTATCAGTTGGTTGTAGTAAGTATTGCGTTGTCTCCTTTCCTTTTCTTAATGGATAGTTCAGGAATAAGAGAACAATGGTTACCTACCTTAACGTTGGCATTGTTAACTACAGCAATCGGACATACCTTGTTTTTGGGGAGTTTTAAACGATTCTCGATCACTACAGCGAGTATCATCAGTAGTGTACAACCGGTGTATGGAATCATTATTGGTATGATTTTTTTAAAAGAAATTCCAGTATTATCCACTGTTATTGGTGGGCTTTTGATTTTAACCTCAGTGATGATAGAAAGTGTTAGGACCTACAAGTGACAAGGTAGATGTTTATACTATGCAATGATCCCAGATAGGATCTGTGGGGGGAGGAGCAATAATAGTTAATGGTTCTTTTTTTACAGGATGCACAAAAGTAAGTTTTCTGGCATGCAAATGTATGCTGCCATCTTTATTACTTCTATCAGCTCCATACTTTAAATCTCCTTTGATTACAGATCCAATAAAAGATAACTGAGATCTAATTTGATGGTGTCTTCCTGTATGCAAGAGCACTTCTAAAAGATAATAATTATCCAACGCTTTTAGTATTTGATATTCCAAAATAGCCTTTTTGCTATCAGGAACCTCTTTGATATGAGCATAGGATTTATTTTGCTTTGGATTGCGCTTTAACCAATGTGTTAGTATTTCACTGTCTTTGGGTGGTTTGTTTTTTACCACTGCCCAGTATGTTTTTTGCGCT
The DNA here is from genome assembly GCF_056160245.1 of Aquimarina sp. AWH4_224. Lineage (NCBI taxonomy): Bacteria > Pseudomonadati > Bacteroidota > Flavobacteriia > Flavobacteriales > Flavobacteriaceae > Aquimarina > Aquimarina sp. AWH4_224. The sequence goes on from NZ_JBSWWU010000021.1 coordinate 20,614, forward strand.
TCTTTGTTGGCAAACAGTTTATTTAATCTAGGAAGGGCTTTACTGGTTCTAGCAAAAACAACGATGCCACTAGTAGGTCTATCCAAACGATGGACTACCCCTAGATACACATTGCCAGGTTTGTTATATTTTTCCGCGATGTACTCTTTTACAACTTCACTTAATGGTTTGTCACCTGTTTTATCTCCTTGTACGATGTCACCTGGCCGTTTATTGACAGCTATAATATGGTTGTCTTCATATAAGACCTGAAGGTTGTTCTTTGTAGAGATCGTTTTAGACAAAATTTTTTATTGAAATGTAATTAATTTGACGATATAATGGCTTCAAGCGTACTACTATTAATAGCATTTGGGGCACCTACTTTTATAATTTCAGTATCCTTATATACCAAACTGATTTGATCTTCGCTTTTGTTGATTTTTAAAGATTGGATCGTATCTTTTAGTTCTCCAGAGGGTAGATCAAACTTTCTTTTGAACGTAAAATTTTCATTCTCGATTTGGAGCATGAATCCAAAATAATCAAATATCCGGTTGATACCATTGATAAGCATTTTGATCCCAATATATCCAAAAACTGAAAGCACAATTCCGTTGATAGGAGATGAAAAACTCAGTAAAAAAATAACACCAAAAATTCCTAGTACCGATAATATGGTTCCTAAAACGATAGCAATAACATCAATCAAAATAGCTCGCCCTGACCGGGTGATGGTATAATTACTTTGATCAATAGATTTAACATCAAAGCCTAAGTTTTTAATATAAGTTAGGCTTTGAATGTTCTCTGTTTCTTCAGAAATACTTTTTGATAAATCAGAAATAAAAGAACGTATTTCCTGATTCTTTCTGGATTGTATTTCTTTTAAGAGCTGTTCTTTGGCAACATGAGATAGAGAATCTAATAGTTGAAGAACTTCAATTAATTCTGAGTCACTAAAACTTGAATACTGAGTCATCTTTTCGAATACTAGTATTGCTCATTCTCGTTAGGGAAATCCACTGATTTTACATCGCTCACATATTGTTTAAATGCATTGGTCATCTCGGTATACATATCCAAATAACGACGTAGAAAACGAGGATTAAACTCGTGAGTCATACCTAACATATCGTGAGTTACCAGTACCTGACCATCAACACCATTTCCAGCTCCAATCCCAATTACAGGAATACTGATACTTTCTGCCACTTCTTTTGCCAGTTTTGCAGGAACTTTTTCAAGTACAACGGCAAAACAACCTATTTTCTCAAGCATAAGGGCGTCCTCTTTCAATTTTTTAGCTTCTTCTTCCTCTTTCGCCCTTACCGTGTAGGTCCCAAATTTGTAGATAGACTGTGGAGTCAATCCAAGATGTCCCATTACAGGAATTCCGGCATTCAATGTTCTTTTGATAGATTCTTTTACTTCTTTACCACCTTCCATTTTTACGGCATGAGCTCCGGACTCTTTCATAATTCTGATAGCAGATCGTAAAGCTTCTTTTGGATCACTTTGATAACTACCAAAAGGAATGTCGACAACAATTAATGCTCGGGTAATAGCTCTTATTACCGAAGAAGCGTGATAGATCATTTGATCCAAGGTAATAGGGAGTGTCGTCTCATGACCTGCCATTACATTGGATGCAGAGTCTCCAACTAGAATCACATCTACACCAGCACCATCAACAATTTTGGCCATGGTATAATCATATGCGGTAAGCATAGATATTTTTTCGTGGTTAGATTTCATCTCAACAAGAGATTTTACGGTAACTCTCTTGTAATCTTTCTTTGCTGTGGACATATTTATGTGTGTTTAGTGCTGCAAAAGTAATCATTTAGGGATATCGCGGCAAATGTCTTGTTAAGACTGCCTTAATCTTTTACCCAACTACGAATAAAAGCTTACATTTACGAGAATCAAAAAATGATCATTATGAATAAATTTACGGTTTGTATTATTACAGTTTTACTCATTAGTATTCAATCCTTTGCCCAAGATAAAAAAGCTAAAGATTACAAAGAGGAGGTAAAGGCAACTATCTTAGAGTTTTTTGATGGATTTCATAAAGGTGATACCGCAAAAATGAAGAAAACTATAGATCCTCAAATGGTTTTAAAAACCGTAGTAAAGAATAAAGAAGGAAAAATTAGGATTGCTCAAACCGATATCGATAAATTTTTGGATGCTATTCAAAACAGACCTTCAGAGCAAAAATGGGATGAACGTTTACTTTCTTTTACCATTGAAGCAGACGGTAGTATTGCTAATGCTTGGACACCTTATGAATTTTATGTAAATGATAATTTTAGTCATTGTGGAGTCAATGTCTTTCAACTATATCACGATGGCTCCTCGTGGCGCATTATGGCTATTGCTGATACTAGAAAGCGAGAGGGGTGCAACTAAATGATGCTAATAAGAAATGGGATTAGGTTTCTTAGAGCGTGTAAACCAATAGACCATGTAATACCGTTTTTTATCTTAAAAATGCCATAGATAGAGCCCGAAAATATACGAGGTATCGTGAGTAAGAGGATGACCAAATTAATTTCTGAAAGTGTTCCGTAATTCAAAGCATGCGATACCCCAAATAAGAGGGAAGAGGCAATAAGTAAGGTGATCATAATGCCCTTTTTTTGGAGAAATTTGGCGGTTTGCAATAAGAACTTCTTTTCAAACAGTTTTGATTTTAATAATAAGAATAGGCCAATCATCAAAACAGCGATACCTGCATACGTATAATACCAGGTAAATTGTGAACCCAATGTGAGAACCAATGCTAGTCCAATGACTCCGCAGGGAAATAGTAACAGATCTGATTTGTTAGGTTTGATAAGTGTTCGAAATACTAGTTCTTCAAGAATAGGCATAACTAATACAAGAGAGAAAAACAGTTCGATTGGATTTTTTTGAAAGGCATTTTGTTGTTGTTTGCTTTCGTATATCGTGAAATCAATACTTGCTACATTCTCATTTAATATTTTTTGAAAGATCACCCAGGACATGGTAAAAACAAATAGTACAATGCTATAAAGAATAAGTTGTTTGACTTTAAGTCCAAGAGCTTTATTGGGTGTCTTCGGCTCTTTTTGAGCGGATTTTCTAGTTGTTGTTCTTGTTTTTGTCTTTTTGGGAGTTGTCTTTTTAGGAACTACCTTTTTTGCAATTGTCTTTTCGGGAATTGCTTTTTTAGGGGTTGTTTTTTTAGGATTAACTTTTTTAGCAGGTGTTTTTTCAAGATCTGCCTTTTTAATAGTTTTCTTTTTGGGAGCAACGTTTCTTGCAGTTGATTTCTCAGGATTGGCCTTTTTAACTGCTGTTTTTTCCGGAGTTACCTTTTTAGCAGTTTTTTTTTCAGAAGCTACCTTTTTAGCGGTTGCCTTTTCGGGAACTATCTTCTTTACAATTGCTTTTTTTGGGGTTGTCTTTTTAGCGTTGATGTTTTTGGGGCTGGTTTTTGGGGCTGGTTTTTTCATAAGTGTCAGCAATAGCTTAAACGTACTTTTACAATTGTGATCTCTTTTTTGGTTTTTATAATTTCTTCTAATTTAGGTCTTTAAATTTAGAATATCCAAAACCAAAGTAAGAAATACGTTAAAATAGCTTAGCTAAAATAGAGGAAGACAAAAAACAACTAGTTATTGAATACAGGAGAGATTATGGAATAAGAAAGCTGCGGAGGGAATATATCAACAGTCACTCAAACTTACTTTAACTGCAAGTCCTCCTTCACTAGTTTCTTTGTATTTGGTATGCATATCCTGGGCTGTTTCCCACATGGTTTCGATCACTTTATCCAAGGGTACTTTGGCATTTGCAGCATCGGTATCCAGTGCCATTTCACAGGCATTAATCGCTTTTACCGCGCCCATTGCGTTTCTTTCTATGCAAGGGACTTGTACTAATCCGGCGATTGGATCGCAGGTAAGTCCCAAATGATGCTCCATAGCAATTTCGCTAGCCATCAAGACTTGCTCTGGGGTACCACCCATAAGTTCTGTTAGTGCACCAGCAGCCATAGCCGAAGAAACCCCAATTTCTGCCTGGCATCCTCCCATAGCTGCAGAGATGGTTGCTCCTTTTTTGAATAGGCTTCCGATCTCACCAGCCACCAGCATAAATTGTTTTACATCATCAAAATTGGCATCGTGATTTTCAATCACCATATAGTACATCATCACTGCAGGAATTACTCCAGCACTTCCATTGGTGGGTGCTGTTACCACACGACCCAAAGAAGCGTTGACTTCGTTTACCGCTAAAGCAAAACAAGAAACCCATTTCAATATCTGGCGAAATTTAACTTCAGTATCTCGAATGGCTTCAATCCATTCTTGAGGAGAGGTATACGTAGTGTCCCCGATAAGCTTTTTATGAGTGTCAAAAGCTCTACGTCTGACATTAAGTCCTCCAGGTAGTGTACCCTCGGTATGACAACCTGTATACATCGATTCTAGCATTACACTCCACACATCCCGTATTCTCTGATCGATTTCTTCGTCAGTTCGCAACGATCGCTCATTTTCTAATACAATCTCGGACACTTTTTTGCCCTTTTCATGACAATAACCCAAAAGATCGGTTGCTTTTTGAATAGGTAATGGGAAGCCTTGGAACTCTTCCATTTTCTTTTCTTTTCTTTTCCGTTCTTCCTTGATGACAAAGCCCCCACCGATTGAATAAAAAGAAGAGGATATTTTTTGTCCATCAGTAAGATGCGCATGAAAAGTAATTGCGTTGGGATGAAATTCTTTAAATTCTTTATTGAAAACTATTTGCGTTTCAGGATCGAATGTCACCCAAAGCTCGGTATTGAAATGAATTTTTTTCTCGGTGTTAATATGGTCAATAATGGTTGATATCGAAGATACATCTATAGTCTGTGGATCATATCCGCAAAGTCCAAGCATCACCGCAATATCGGTAGCGTGACCTTTACCAGTAAGTGATAGAGATCCAAAAAGATCAATGGTGATGGTTGTCACATTTTCGAAATGACCATCCTTTTTTAATTCTGCAATCCATCGACGACCAGCGCGCCATGGACCTAGGGTGTGAGAACTGGAGGGGCCAACTCCTATTTTCAGCATGTCGAAAATACTGATGCATTCCATAATTCGTAATTATTGAAATATTAACAGGGGTAAATATAGGTTTTTGATAAAGAAAATACTTGTTTTTTGAAGAATAGTTAATACCGTTTTTTGAATCCTTAAAGAATCCTTCTGGCGGATCAAGATATAGGTTTAGTGACAACCTGTCATATAAATCGTAATGGCACAAAGATTGACCTTACAGGTTTGAATTATTACGAACAACAGTATAACAATTTAGTATAAAGATGAGTAAAATAATAGGAATAGACTTAGGGACAACCAACTCTTGTGTTTCTGTAATGGAAGGTAATGAGCCTGTAGTGATCCCTAATGCTGAAGGTAAAAGAACAACACCTTCTGTAATTGCTTTTGTAGAAGGAGGAGAAATTAAAGTAGGTGATCCTGCAAAACGTCAGGCAGTTACTAACCCAACAAAAACAATCTCTTCTATCAAAAGATTTATGGGTAATAAGTTCTCTGAGTCTTCTAAAGAAGCTCAAAGAGCAGCTTATAAAGTGGTTAAAGGTGATAACGATACGCCAAGAGTAGATATCGACGGACGTTTATATACTCCACAGGAGTTATCGGCGATGACACTTCAGAAAATGAAGAAAACTGCAGAGGATTACTTAGGGCAAGATGTGTCTAGAGCAGTAATCACTGTACCAGCATATTTTAATGATGCGCAACGTCAGGCAACAAAAGAAGCAGGAGAGATTGCAGGTCTTAAAGTAGAAAGAATTATAAACGAACCTACCGCTGCTGCGTTAGCTTACGGTTTGGATAAAAAAGGTACTGATCAAAAAATCGTTGTATTCGATTTTGGTGGAGGTACGCATGATGTTTCTATCCTTGAATTAGGTGATGGTGTATTTGAAGTACTTTCTACAGATGGAGATACACACTTAGGAGGAGACGATGTAGATCAAAAAATAATCGATTGGTTAGCTGAAGAGTTTAAAGGAGAAGAGAATATGGATCTTCGTGAAGACCCAATGGCACTTCAACGTTTGAAAGAAGCTGCAGAAAAAGCTAAGATTGAATTATCTTCTTCTTCGCAGACAGAAATCAACCTTCCATATATTACAGCAACAGCAAGTGGACCTAAACACTTGGTACGTTCGCTTACAAAATCAAAGTTTGATCAATTAATAGACGATTTAGTAAAGAGAACGATTGAGCCTTGTCGTACGGCACTTAAAAATGCAGATTTATCGACTAGTGATATTGACGAAATTATATTAGTAGGTGGATCTACTCGTATTCCAGCAGTGCAGGAAGCAGTAGAAAAATTCTTCGGTAAAGCGCCTAGTAAAGGAGTAAATCCAGATGAGGTAGTTGCTATTGGAGCGGCTATTCAAGGAGGAGTTTTAACTGGAGATGTTAAAGACGTATTATTACTTGACGTAACTCCATTATCTCTAGGTATTGAGACTATGGGTAACGTAATGACAAAGTTAATTGATGCCAATACAACTATCCCTACCAAGAAATCACAAGTGTTCTCTACGGCAGCAGATAATCAGCCATCTGTGGAAATCCATGTGTTACAGGGTGAGCGTCCTATGGCAGCAGATAATAAAACTATCGGTCGTTTCCACCTAGATGGAATTCCACCATCACCTAGAGGTGTACCTCAGATTGAAGTTACTTTTGATATCGATGCCAATGGTATTATCAAAGTGTCTGCTACTGATAAAGCGACTAATAAATCTCAGGATATTCGTATTGAAGCTTCTTCAGGGTTAACCGAAGAAGAAATCGAAAGAATGAAGAAAGAAGCAGAAGCAAATGCTGAAGCGGATAAAGAAGCTAAAGAAAAAGCAGATAAGCTTAACGAAGCTGATGGAATGATCTTCCAAACTGAAAAGCAATTGAGTGAATTTGGTGATAAATTATCTGATGATAAGAAAAAGCCAATCGAAGATGCTTTAGAAGAGTTGAAGAAAGCCTATGAGTCTAAAGATATCGCGGTAATCCAACCGGCTCTTGATACAATCAATGAAGCTTGGAAAGTAGCTAGCGAAGAAATGTACAAAGCACAAGCAGAAGCACAACAAGGGCAACCTGGTCCTGATGCCGGTGCAGGAGGAGATTCTTCTGGTGGTGGATCTGAAGGAAGTGATGTAGAAGATGTAGACTTCGAAGAAGTAAAGTAAGAATAGTTAGCCTATTCATATATTAAGAAAGAGAGCCAATTCTGGCTCTCTTTTTTTGTTTCATTAGGAGTTCATTAACAAAAGAATATTCTTTTTTTAACAGCACTACCCAATACTCCAACATGTGATCTTTTTTACTTTTGATATTACTTAATCATATAAATTATCGAAAATGAAAAAAGTTTTTTTAGTGTTGTTTTTAATGGGGGCATTAACAACAATGAATGCTCAAGAAGTTGTTTTTGGAGTAAAAGCAGGGGTTAACTTTTCTAAGTTTGGAAAGGATGCTGATGCAGACGGTAGAACAAGCCTATTTATAGGTGGTCTTGCCGATTTTACCATCAATGAACAATTTCATATCCAACCAGAACTTTTGTATTCATCAGAAGGGTCTGAGGATATCGAAGCGAATTTTATTAGAGTATTGGGGATTGGGAAGTATTACCCCGTAGAAGGTTTTAGCTTGGAAGCTGGTCCACAGTTTGGTATTCGTGTCTCTGCAGATAATGCAATCGAAGATACGACCAAATCATTTGATTTTGGATTGTCTTTTGGAGCTGGTTATGAGCTAACAGATATCGGCTTGTTATTTAACCTACGATATAACGCTGGTATTGCTAATCTTTCAGATGTAGATGGCTTCGATACCAACTTAGGAACGTTCCAGTTAGGAGTAGGGTATAAGTTCTATTAATAGAAATATCCATATAAAATAAAAAGCACGGTTTCGACCGTGTTTTTTATGCCTGTATTCTTCTTAGTGCTTCTTTTGTAGACAAAGGTTTCAATACCGTTTTGGATACAAAATCCTGAACATCGGTTGGATTCACTTTTGAATACTCGCGCAACGCCCAACCAATCGCCTTTTTGATAAAAAATTCATCCGATGATTTATGAGCCTCGCACAAAGAAAATAATAATGCTTTATCCGTATGTTCTTTATACCCAAGTTGAAAAAGAATAGCACTTCGATTGAGCCACATATGTTCTGATCTGGAGAATTCTGGGATCACAGTGGCTATTTCATTAGGAAATTGAAGCAGGTATTTTCCCAAAATATGTTTGGCGATAAAATCCACAGTATCCCACCAGGAATGGGTCGTAATTAGCTTCTCGATAAGTGCGATATCTTCTTTTCGATATTTTTTCTTTAGTGTTTGATCGACGAGTTCTATGGCGCAAAGATGTAATTCTCTTTCTTCTGCAGTGTACAATTGTAGCGTCAACTCCGAACAATTTTCTGGCGTTACCGATCCTTTAAAATTGATAAGTGTTTCTTTCAATATAGCCTTTCTTAAGGGAGCTTTTACACCATAAAACGGAAAGCGGTTTTTCATATAGGCTTTCATGGCAATAGCATTATCTGGGTCAGATCGCTCTTGTAGTTTAGATTGTAATGTGCTCAAAAAATCCATGATAACAAGATACACATTCTATAGTATAGAAGAATCAGGTCAATGTAGAAATTATGATAGTATATTTAATTGGTTTGTATGCTCCATTTTTTTTCCAAATTCAAAACTTTACCGGATAGCGCATGACCAGTTATCGTAATTATTGTTCCCACTCCATAGGATAAGGCACCATATCCAAGGATTGCTGTATTTCCTACTAACAATGCTATGGTTCCTATACATACGGCACCAACTCCTCCAATCATTGCAGTATACCCAATGACAGTAATTATGGTAGGAATCGTTCTTTTCTCCTTAAGTAACTTAATCTTTTTGATGTCCTGAACTGGTATTGATACGGGAGTTTGTTCTTTAGTTACGATTATCAAATAACCATTCTCGAATTTTTTGAAGACACCTTTAGCACTTTTACGATCGTCGTATTTCCAGACTTTTAAGGTGTTTCCGGGGAATAGTACTACTTCCTTATCTGAACCATTCTTTTTGATGACTAAGCTATCCGAGTTGAAGTTATATATAGGATTATATTCAGAATTTTTAGAAAAACCATGAACATAAACACCGGATAGTAAAATGACACATACTATTGGAATAATCTTTTTCATAAACAAAAAGGAGATGAGTATACTTTTTATTTATAGATACTACCAAAAGCAAAAGGTTGCTTAAAACCCTACTGCCGTGTCATCACCTCTTTTATCGGCTCCGCCCTCCAAACTTCCATCGGGTAGTGCCAGGATGCCATCAACCTTGCCAATGATTCGAGATTCCTCTTCATTGATTTCATATCCTTTAGCATTTAAGTTTTTTAGTATAGCTGGATCAAATGAATTAGGTTCAAAGACTACTACGTCTGGTAACCATTGATGATGAAAACGAGGAGCATTAACTGCATCTTGCATGGTCATACCAAATTCTTTTACATTTAGAATAGTTTGCAATACCGAAGTAATAATAGTAGATCCACCTGGGGTGCCAACTGTCATCCAGAATTTTCCATCCTTCTCCACAATGGTAGGTGTCATAGAACTTAGCATTCTCTTTTCGGGAGCAATAGCATTGGCTTCAGCACCGATAAGTCCAAACATATTAGGGGCACCAGGTTTAGCGCTAAAATCGTCCATCTCGTTATTGAGGAAGAAACCTAAGTCATCCACATATAATTTAGAACCATAGGCTCCATTTAGAGTAGTAGTCACAGAAATTGCATTTCCAAAAGTGTCTACAATTGAGTAATGCGTGGTTTCACTGCTTTCATAACCAGGGATTGCTCCGTGACTTATGGCTGTCGATGAGGTCGCTCGATCAAAACTAAAATCACTCATTCGATTTTTTAGATATTCTGGACCTAGAAGGGTATCTACCGGTATGTCTACAAAATCAGGATCACCCAAATAGAAACTACGATCTGCATAGGCTCTTCGCTCAGCTTCGGTAATTACCTGTATTGCTTTTAGACTGTTATGGCCATAGTCTGCTAAATCATGTGGAGCTATCATTTTCATGATTTGAGCCAGACATATACCGCCGCTAGAAGGAGGTGACATCGAGATGATATCTAGATCTTTGTATTTAAATTGAATAGGATCCCTCCATTTGGCTTCATATTTATTTAGATCTTCAATAGTCATAATACCTCCATAGGATTGTATAAAATCAACCAATTTTTGACCCGTTTCTCCATTATAAAATTCATCTCTACCATTCTCGATAATACGCTGTAGAGTATTTGCCAAAGCAGGATTCTTTAAGGTGTCGTTAGCCTGATATCCTTTTAGAATAGGTATGGTATCTTTATTGGCTTTCAAGAATAGCTCTTTATAATGTTGAAATCGTTTTTCCTGTTTTTCTGTCACTACAAATCCTCGGTTTGCTAGTTCTACCACGGGAGTTAGAATATCCTTTATGGGCAGAGTCCCAAACTTTTGATGTACTTCAAAAATCCCTGCGATGGTACCAGGAACTCCAACGGCTAATGCTCCTAGCTGGCTTTTTTCGGGGATGTGATCTCCATTCTCGTCAAGATACATGTCTTTTGTAGAAGTTAACGGAGCTTTTTCTCTGTAATCCAAAGCACCGGTATCTCCATTGGCCATGCGATACACCATAAAACCTCCACCTCCTAGATTTCCGGCATAAGGGTAGGACACGGCCAATGCCATTTCTGTAGCGACCATGGCATCAAAGGCATTACCTCCTTTTTGCATAATAGCGGTTCCGATTTTTGAAGCTTCTTCTCTTGCCGATACTACCATTGCTTTTTGAGTGATTACACCTCTTACAGGTGTTTTAACTATGGGTTTTGGTGTTTCTTCGCAAGAAAAGCACACTATCAAAAGGCAAAAGGATAAGAGTAGTCTCATAAGGTTTTCATTTCGTTTTTGGTGAAAAGCTCTAGTTCTTTAAAAAAAGCTTGAAATTCTTGATCAAAATCAGCATAATAGGCCTCGAGTTCAACGACTGCAAGGTTCATCTTAGAACGATTTTTTGTCCTGCGATTCATCCCGGAAAGCACACTGCCAATACCCGATATACTAGCATAACTTAATAACCAGTTATCACCAATCATATAGGGTAAGAAGTTTTGTACTTTCTTCGGTAGTATGTCATAGTTGTCTTGTAGTAGTTCGTAAAATTGAAGCGTGTAGGTTTCCAAAGGAATTTCAGAATATTCCTCCCAACGTGCTGCTAGAAAATGATCATAAAAAATGTCAACAATAACAGGGCTATAACGTCCGTATTTTGGATATAACCGTTGTGCGCTCTTCTTCACAATAGGATGAGTATCGGTATAAGAATCGATTTTGCGATGTAAGATGATACCTTTGCTGATTTGCTCGGGATATTCTAAATATTTTTTGCCTTTGACGGAGTCGGCGATAAAATTACCAATTTTAAGTTCGGGGTCTTCTCCAGAAAGATAAATATGAGCTAAGAAATTCATTATCGAAATTTACAATTTTTTAGAAATGTAGTGTTGTTTTTTTGTAAACTTTAATAGTATAGTTGTAGTAATGTTTCTTAGGATGTACATTTGCCCTCAAATACAGAATTAATATAACATTATGACATTAATCAAATCAATTTCAGGAATACGTGGTACTATAGGAGGAGGAGTAGGTGATAATCTTACCCCAATCGATGCTGTAAAATTTGCTTCGGCATATGGGAGCTGGTTAAAAAAGGAAACCAACAAAGAGCACCCAATAGTGGTAGTAGGAAGAGATGCACGTATTTCAGGATCCATGATTCAACAACTGGTAATGAATAGTTTGGTTGGACTTGGTATTCATGTAGTTGATTTAGGGCTTTCAACCACTCCTACTGTTGAGGTTGCGGTACCTATCGAAAAGGCAGATGGAGGAATCATTTTGACAGCTAGTCATAATCCTAAACAATGGAATGCGTTAAAGCTTTTGAATGGGAAGGGAGAATTTCTAAATGCAGAAAACGGAAAGAGAATACTCGAAATTGCAGAGAACGATGACTATACATTTGCAGAGGTTGATGATCTTGGAAACATCACAGTAAATGATACGTACATAGACAAGCATATTGATGAGGTATTAAACCTTTCTTTGGTAGATGCAGATAAGGTTAAAGCTTCTGGTTTCAAAGTAGTGGTTGATGCAGTAAACTCTACAGGAGGGATTGCCGTGCCTAGGCTTCTAAGAAAAATGGGAGTAGATGTAATCGAATTGTACTGCGAGCCAAATGGACATTTCCCGCATAATCCAGAACCTTTAAAAGAACATTTAACAGATCTATCTGCTTTGGTAGTAAAAGAAAACGCAGATTTTGGATTAACTGTAGATCCAGATGTAGATCGTTTAGCTTTTATGAGTGAAGATGGAGAGATGTTTGGAGAAGAATATACACTAGTAGCTTGTGCAGACTTTGTATTAGGTAAAACACCAGGAAATACGGTTTCAAATTTATCTTCAAGTCGTGCTTTGAGAGATGTTACAGAACAACATAATGGTTCTTATGAGGCCAGTGCTGTGGGAGAAGTAAATGTCGTTGAAAAAATGAAAGCTAATAATGCGGTTATCGGAGGAGAAGGAAACGGTGGGATTATCTATCCAGAGCTACACTACGGAAGAGATTCTCTAGTAGGTATTGCCTTGTTTTTAACTCATTTGGCAGAAAAGAAATGCAGTGTTAGTGAGTTGAGAAAAAGTTATCCTTCTTATTTTATGAGTAAAAATAAGATTCAGCTTACTCCAGACTTGGATGTAGACGGAATTTTGAAAGGATTCCACAAAAAACATGAAGCTGAAGAAGTATCTACTGTAGATGGTGTAAAAGTAGATTTTGCTGACTGCTGGGTGCACTTAAGAAAAAGTAACACGGAGCCAATTATTAGAATCTATACCGAAGCTAAAAGTCAGGGCGAGGCTGATCAATTAGCTGAAGATACGATAAAGACATTAAAGGAAATTGCTGGAATCTAGAAAGTTTCCTGTTTAAAAATAAAAAAGCGAGATTTTCATCTCGCTTTTTTTATTAGTCTATTGTGGCTCCTTTTGGAGGTTTAGTATTTCTGTGCTTCCAACGCTTATGTGTCCATAGATAGTATTGGGGTTGTTCCTTGATTTGCTCTTCGAGCATTTTGAGATAGGTTTTTACGACAAAATAGTCATCACATTTAGAGGCATCTTCGGTAATGGGAACAAATTTAGCCTGATAATAACCTCTCTTCACCTTTTCTACTTTCAAATACATGACTGGCATCTCTAATCTTTTGGCTAATACTTCTCCTCCCAAAAAAGCAGGAACCTTAATTCCCATAAAATCTGTCCAATACGTGGCATTGTATATTTTTGGTGATTGATCAGAAACCAAACCGTAGGCGCAAACTCTACCTTTTTCTATGTCTTTGGTGATTTCTTTCATAGCGCTACTACTGGTGATTAGTTTCGCATCAAACCTGTTTCTCATACGATGTACTAAGCGATCAAAATATTTGTTTTTGATTTTTTTATACACTCCAGCAATTGGTAGATTTAATGTAAAATAGGCAGCAATAGACCATTCGTAACTTGCATAGTGACCAAATAACACCATAATACTTCGTCCTCGTTTTTCAAACTCTTGAACGGTATGAGGATCTATAATTTTAAAGCGCTTTACCAATTCTTCTTCGGAAATGGATAAGGTTTTGATCATTTCAAGAAACATATCGCACATGTGCTTATAAAACTCTTTCTCAATTTTTTGAATCTCTTGATTTGTTTTTTCGGGAAAAACCAAAGTTAAATTCTCATGAACCGTCTTTCTTCTATAACGTATAACATGATATACTAAAAGGTAAATAAATGTAGATAAGGTATAAAATAGCCTCCATGGTAACTTTGAAATTATCCATAAAAAAGGGTAGGCGATACTATAAACTATTAGTTGCATAGAATTAACTCATAAAGCCCACAAAGATATGATTATTGCGATAAATTATCATAAACTTTTGTCAAATAGCATATGTGCGATCACTTTTAAAAAAGAGGGTAAAATATATGTATATTTGAACAAAATTCGAATTGAATGGGGCAACTAGATATTGTAGTAATAGTAATAATTGCTGTAAATGTATTAATGTCATTAAAAGGTTTTAATGACTTTTCTTTTTTTGAACGATATAAGTTTAATATTGGAGGGATACGTCGTGGAGAACAGATAAGAATGCTTAGCTCTGGGTTTTTACATGTGGATATGACGCATTTGTTTTTCAATATGTTCACCTTGTATTTCTTTGCTCCGGTTGTTGTAGGCTTTTTGGGGAATGTGAAGTTCTTGATCGTATATTTTGGAAGTCTCATTGTTGGTAATTTGTTTTCTCTGTTTTTTCATAAGAATGAATATCATTATAGTGCGGTAGGAGCTAGTGGTGCAGTTTCTGGGATTATTTATGCAGGAATACTGTTTAGACCCGATATGAGTTTATACCTGATGTTTATCCCCATACCTATACCAGCCTATATTTTTGGTATCGGGTATTTGTTGTATTCTATATTCGGAATGAAAAACAGAATTGGAAATATTGGGCACGACGCCCATTTCGGAGGAGCTGTTGGAGGTTATATCATCACCTTGATTTTGGCACCCTGGATATTGTATGATAACACCTTGATGGTTGGACTTTTAGCAATTCCGATTATTATATTGTTTGTTTTACAGCGTTTAGGTAAAATTTGAGAAAACATACCATACATAAACAAAAAAACGATCTCATTTGAGATCGTTTTTTTGTTTATGATTACTAGAACTACAGCGCTTTTTCTCCTAATAGTTCTGATATTTTTTGTTCTAAAGCTGGACCTCTTAAGTTTTTGGCAATTACCTGCCCTTGTTCATCTATAATAAATGTAGCAGGAATAGATCGCACACCATACGCCCTTGCAATAGGATCTTGCCAGAATTTCAGGTTGGATACGTGGTTCCAATCGAGATTGTCATCAGTAATAGCTTTTGTCCATGATTCTTGTTTCTTATCTAGGGAAACTCCAATAATGTTTAGGCCTTTGTCGTGGTATTTTTTATATACTCGTACTACATTAGGGTTTTCTAATCGACAAGGTTTACACCAGGATGCCCAAAAATCGATAATGGTAATTTTACCCATAGATTCTTTTAAGGAAAGTGTTTTTCCCTCTGGATTAGGGGCAGAAAAATCATCTACCATAGTACCGATATCTATTCTTTTTTGCATGGATACAGCAACAGCATTATTAATAAGTCGATCTAAGTTTTTACCTAGTCGTGAAGTTTTTAACGTATCTGGTAAATTGGTGAATTTGGCTTTAGCATCTTTGGCAGATAATGATTTAAGGTTCAATAAATCTGTAAGCGCCATTACACCAATTAGGGAGTTCGGATTATTGTCTGCAAAATCTTGACGGAACTGAATTTCTTTTTCTTTCAACTCTTCCTGTTTTGTGGCGAGTCTTAACGCTTTATCAGCCTCTTTCAATTTTGAAGCTATCTGATATTGCGTATTTAGATTAACACGTTCTTCTCCAAACGTCTTGATAGTGTTGATATATTTAAATAATAATTCATTCTCCGGACCTCCTTTGATGATAGAAGATCGTAAACTATCCTTATAAATAGTCATATGAAAAGGATGGTTTTCAGCAATATATAATACATTACTTCTCAAGTTTTGAAAAGTCAAATAGTTGAAGTCATTGGCTTCTGGAGCGGGTAGATCGATTTTAAATTGTCCTTTTTGGATGGTTGCGGTATCGATCACAAGTGGTCTTCCGGATTGACTAATGGAATTGATGTATACCTCGGTACCATCTTCAAAACCCTGTGCTTCAGCAGTTATTGAATATCCTTTTTCTTTGGTTTGGCAAGCTACAAGTAGGAGTATAGCAGCAAATAGAGCGATTCTTTTCATTACGTGTTAATTTACAGGTGATAAAAATAAAGAATACAACCTATAAACACCAAAAATTAACTTTTTGATATAAAAACATATAATCTTTTTTATCTTTTTTTAGCAAAAAAACGAGGTTAGGGTGTAACAAAATGCCTATAAATGGAGTCTAATGGGTAACCCCATTATAATTTTGAACTATAATCAACAATAAGTAAAAATCTGGATTTTGAGTCCAAGTTTTATAACTATGATCGTCTTAATAAAAACAAAAAGCGTTTAATTATACCTGAAAATAGGTATTATTAGGGTGTTTTTAATTTTTTGTGTTTGATATAGTAAAAGAGCGTAACTTTAAGGATAGAATAATTTTAATTAATTGTTAATATCTGTCTAGTGAGCTAAGTTTGTAGTATTTTTGTTAAAAATATCGTAATTGGTGAATTATGAGGGTGTTAGAGCAGGATTTTCCTTTAGACATATGGATTAGCTTTTCGAAATTTTTTGAACAATACAGAAATTTTTTGAATAGCGACAGCGTGCTCCTTAGGGAGAGGGCTTCTCATATCCTGAAGTTAGCAGAAGCGTATCCTGAATTAGATGAGGGGATTAAGGAAGAAGAAAAGGTGTTGGAACTGCTTCCGCAGATCGATATGATCCTTGAGGATTCGTTTGCGCAGGTGCTTCAACAAAATGAAATCAAAATCGCAACTATTCCTTTTCATAATACGGTGCTTAAATCTACTAAGCGCTTTCAAAATATTATAGCAACTGCAGGAGAAGATTTTGAACCTCAAATTAAGAATTTGGATGAGGATCATTATTACATCATGGGGTGTAGCATTATTCTGAACAATTATTACGGATATAAAATCGATTTCAGAAGACCGTTCTTTTATGATATTCCTGATGCGTTAGGCATCATGAGGCATTATAGAATCATGTATAACGGGGATTTTATTGAAATCATAAAAACCGATAAAGCCAAAGAAATAACCGATGCCGATGTGGCCGAATTGTTGGATAACTTCGATAACATCGAAATTTGGAAAGAGAAGTTTCCACCAAGTAGTTGGGTATTTAAAGGAATTGTAATTGCGAATATGTTCGATGTTACTACCGATGTTTCTTTGTCTGATTTCAAAACTAGCTTAATCAAATACGATAAAACCCAGGGTGATTTTGTTGGAAGTTTTCAGGATATTTTCAGATCTATCTTTAATTTGAAAGAAATCAAAGTTGGTTTTTCTAATTATAATCATGAGGACGAAGTTTTTGAACGTGTGCCTTTCAAAAATATAGATAGTTATGTGTTGTATGATAAGTTTTCTGACAGTTGTCAGTCCGCTTTATGCAAAGGTACTTATTACTACATGTTCGAAAAGTCTACGTATTTCGCCATTTCTGATGTAAAGAAATTTCAGCAGTCTACTCCAAAAGAGAAGATGTATAAGAATCTGGTAGCACAAGGAATTAATAGTGCTATTATCGCCCCTATCAAAAGCGAAGGTAAATTACTAGGGATTTTGGAAATCGTATCTCCAAACGTACATGAGTTAAATAGTATCAACGCCAATAAATTACAGGATGTAATGCCATATCTGGTGGATTCTGTATTGAGATCAAAATCGAAAGCTGAGAATGAATTGGAGTTGGTAATTCAGCAAGAATGTACATCTATCCATCCTAGTGTACACTGGAAGTTTAGACAAGAAGCAAAACGTTTTATGCGTGCAATTGTAGAAGAAAATCCAGTTTCATTTAGAGAGGTGGTGTTTGAAGATGTGTATCCTTTGTATGGTCAAATTGATATTAAAGGTTCTTCTGATGCCCGTAATCATGCGATACAAAAAGATTTAGTATTGCAATTAAGAGGGATTTCTAAAGTAATCAATAGGGTGATAGAAATGGATCCGTTACCTATTTATGAGCAGTTAAAGTATAGAACAAATAGTTATATCAGTGTTGTTCAAGAACAATTACAGGTAGATAGTGAACAAACCATTATCAACTTTATTAAGAAAGAAATAACTCCGTTATTCAAGCACCTGAAAAAGAAAAATTCAGATCTGTCAGATCTTATTGATGAGTACGATAATCTATTGGATAGAAGCTTAAAAACTGTATATAAACATCGTAAAGCATATGATGAATCTGTGATGTTGATCAATAAAAAGATGGCATCCTTATTAGATCAGAAGCAAGATGAAGCTCAAGGAATGTATCCTCATTATTTTGAACGATTTAAATCTGATGGGGTAGAGCATAATATGTATATCGGGGAGTCTATTACCAAGCAAAAGAGTTTTAATAAGATCTATCTCTATAATTTAAGACTTTGGCAGTTGCAGGTAATGTGCGAAATGGAAAACGCTTATTACCAAATGCAAAAAGATCTTCCGGTTGCGTTGGATGTAGCTTCTATGGTTCTTGTCTTTAATACGTCTTTATCCGTGAGATTTAGAATGGATGAAAAACGATTTGATGTAGATGGCACGTACAATGCACGCTATGAAGTAGTGAAAAAACGTGTCGATAAATCCAAAATAAAAGGGACCGATCAACGTGTTACCGAAAAAGGAAAGCTTGTAGTTATCTATTCACAAAAAACAGATGAGAGAGAATATATCAAGTACATCAATTTCTTACAATCTAAAAACTATCTGGAAGATGAGATTGAAATTGTTGAATTAGATGATCTTCAAGGTGTTACAGGTTTAAAAGCGCTACGGGTTAATATTCTATATCATAAAAAAGAAAATGATAAAGAGTATTACACTTACGAAGATCTGATGAAGGAAATCAGCAAATAGCAAATAAAAAAACCTTTTAGTTTTACTGAAGGGTATTGAAGGCAATAAAGAAGCTCAATACCGAGGTTACGATTCCTATGATAAATACGGTATACGTTACCCGAAGTATTTTGTATTTTCGGTGCAATACTTTACCTAAAAAGTACAAATCCTTGATCATAGTGTCATAGATGTAGTCCTTATCTTCCATAAGTTGATGCATTGCGTTTTTGTAATCGGTCAATGGCATCTTATGGAAATTACCAAAGAATAACAGGTTCACTTTCTTTTCCTCAATTTCTTTTTGAGTAAACTCTCCGCTAGTGATATTAGGTCGTGTAGCAAGAACAGAAAGAACAATCGAAACGATACTAAAAAACAAGAAAATTAAGGTGGGGTAAATCAGATATTGATTAGAAGGATTGTCTAATTTTGGAATAAGGTTAGATAACGCCAGCGATATAATAATAGCGTTTACCGAAAGCAGAATATTGGCTTTAGTGTCTGCAATATCACTAAGTTTAAGATGGTTTCTAAGCGTTACCCTGAATGCGGTCTGTATCCCTTTTTCTGGACTTTCTTCTTTAAGAAGCTTCTTTAGTTTGTCTTTTTCTTTTTTTTTCTGCTTTCTTAAACGCTCCTGTTCTGTTAGCATTTTGGCCAGATTTGCCTCTTTTCGAGGTTGCCAGTGTTCTTTGGCATAGTCTGTATAATAGTGATGTTTATTCTGAAATAGCTCAATATTGGCTTTTAGCCACTCCGAAGAACTAAGGTTTTTTACATTATTTAGCTTAAATTCTCTACGTAACAACTCACTAGTTTCTCCATAATAGTCTTTAGCAAAATGGGAAGCATCTGCGTCTCTTATGATTTCCTCCATAAAATTAGTAGGATGATGTTCCATTTTTGTAGCCATAATTTGGTCAGACACCTTTTGGATAACGTCCTGAGATACATTTTGTTGACCTAAAAAAGACTTGGCAATAGTAACACTGTGTTCTTCATGATTATCTGTGCTTTTAGAATATCCGGTATCATGCAACAAAGCAGTTAATAACAAAACTTCTTGATCTTCCTTCGGTAAATTGGTGTTATCAAGGATTTCTTTTGTACTTTTAAATACTCTTTTGGTATGATCATAATTATGATATATGCAAGAATTCGGAAGTTCTTTTTCAAAAAGTTCCAAAACGAATTTATCTGTTTTTTCTAAAAGAGAAGACATACATGTAGATTTTCGATCACCAAAATAATTAAAAAAAAGAGATTGTACTCCAAACAATGAATAAATATACTAAGATTCTCATTATTTATACCGTTGCGTTATTTAGTTCTTGTGCAACATATTCTCCTCAGTATAAAGTCGAAAATTTTTCAAAAAAATTACCGCAAAAATCTCTGGAAAAGAGATTTTACCTCATTGGGGATGCTGGGAACGCTCAATTGGGTGAAACTACTCAGGGTTTAGCCCTTCTCGAAAAAGTATTGGATACTACCGAAACAAAGGATGATTTCTTACTTTTTCTGGGTGACAATATTTACCAAAAAGGAATGCCCAAAAAGGGAGAAGAGGATAGAGAAGAGGCAGAGCACAAAATGAATGTGCAAATTGATATCGTGAAAAAATTTCAAGGTAAGTCTATTATCATACCTGGAAATCACGATTGGTATAATAAAGGAGTAGAAGGATTAAGAAGACAGGAAAAGTATGTGATCGATCAAATCAACAATGATGAAACTTTTTTGCCCAATCAGGGTTGTCCTTTAGAAAGTATAAAGATTAATGATGGCGTACATCTTCTAATTCTGGATACGCAATGGTACTTGGCTAATTGGGATAAAAATCCAACCATCAACGACGATTGTGAAATTAAAACTAGAGAAAAGTTTTTTACAGAACTAGAAGGGGAGTTTAAAAAGCATAACGAAAAAACGATTGTGGTTGCGATGCATCATCCTATGTACACCAATGGACCACATGGAGGAAAGTTTAGTTTTGGTAAGCATATTTTTCCTTCCAAAAAGAAAATACCTCTGCCAGGCCTCGCGTCTTTGGTTGCAATGATGAGATCACAAGGAGGTGTTTCTCCGCAGGATGCTTCAAATGCATTGTATAATAAGTTTATGCGTAGACTGGCTACTATGGCCAAAGGATTAGATAAGGTAGTTTTTGTTTCTGGACATGAACATTCACTACAATATTTAGAAGACGAAGGTTTAAAACAAATTGTATCAGGTTCTGGCTCCAAAGTGTCAGCAGCTGCGCTAGGAAAAGACGGTTTGTTTTCTTATCCCGGTCAAGGGTTTGCAATTTTGGATGTTTATACGGATGGTTCATCAAATGTTCGTTTCTATGGCGGAGAACAAGAACAACCAGAACTAGTATTTCAAACAAAAGTATTTGAAAAAGACCAAGAATATGATACTAGTGATTTGAATACTTCTTTTCCTCAAGAAAAGACTGCTTCGATATATAATAAGAAAGAAGTAAAGAAATCAAAATTCTATAAATCATTTTGGGGAGATCATTATCGATATGTATTTGGTACTGATATTAAAGTTCCTGTAGCAACTTTAGATACA
Source organism: Aquimarina sp. AWH4_224 (assembly GCF_056160245.1). Taxonomy (NCBI): domain Bacteria; kingdom Pseudomonadati; phylum Bacteroidota; class Flavobacteriia; order Flavobacteriales; family Flavobacteriaceae; genus Aquimarina; species Aquimarina sp. AWH4_224. The sequence continues at coordinate 42,028 of NZ_JBSWWU010000021.1, forward strand.
TTAATGGGAGGCTTCCGTATCGATCGACAAGGAGGAGGACAGCAAACCAGATCCCTTAGATTAATAGATAAAGAAGGTAAGCAGTATAGCTTAAGAGCACTGCGAAAAAGTGTGACTCAATTTTTGCAAAAAGGAGCTTTTAGAAACACCTATCTAGACGATGGTTTTGAAGATACATATACGGTAGATGTATTGGCTGACTTTTTTACTTCAAGTTATCCATATGCTTTTTTGGCAGTAGATGATCTGGCAGAGGCCATTGGAGTTTATCATACAAATCCAGAAGTATATTATATTCCTAAACACCCTGCTTTGGGTAAGTATAATGAAAGCTTCGGAGATGAATTGTACTTTTTGGAAGAACGTCCTGGAAAAGAATTTAAAGATGTAGCTTCCTTTGGAAATCCAGATGATATCGAGAGTACAGATGATATGTTGAAGAAACTGAGAAAAGATGAAAAGTATACTTTGGATGAAGAAAGTTATATCAGAGCCAGACTTTTTGATATGATTTTAGGAGATTGGGATAGGCATCCCGATCAATGGAGATGGGCCGAGTTTGACACTGAAAACGGAATGATATACAGACCGATACCAAGAGATAGAGATCAGGTGTTCTGTAATTATGATGGTCTTATTTTGGGATTGGTCAAATTTGTGTCACCATTATCAAGAAAATTTCAATCTTATGACGAGGAACTGAAAAAGGTAAGATGGATCAATTTATCTGGCTTGCGATTAGACCGAGCGTTAATTCAAAAGTCAGATGAGAAGATTTGGATCGATCAGGCAAACCATATCAAAACTATGCTCACCGATGAAGCCATCGAAAAAGCATTTGAAGATATACCTACCGAATTACAAGATGAAACGATTCAAAACATAAAACGATTTTTAAAGAGCCGTAGGGATAATATAGAGGATATTGCTACTCGCTATTATGAGTATCTGTCAAAACATGCAATTATTACAGGGACAGATAAAGACGATTATTTCGAAATTACAAGAAAGAATAAAGCAACTACCGTAAAGGTTTCCAGAATCAAAAAGGGCGAAATTGAACCTCCGTATTTAGAGAATACATTCAGTTCCAAAGAAACCAAAGAAATTTGGATTTATGGATTAGATGATGATGATCAGTTTGTGGTAAATGGAAAAGGGAGTAACCCTATAAAAATTAGAATTGTAGGAGGGCAAAATAATGATCAATATACTATAGAGAATGGCAGGAAGATCAAAGTATATGATCATCGATCAAAACCAAACACGGTAAACAAGAAGAGTGGAGCCCGAATACGATTGACCGATATTTATAATTACAATATTTACGATTACAATAAGGTGCGTAGTGCCAACAATACTATAACACCTCTTGTTGGATTTAACCCAGATGATGGATTGAGCGTAAGTATTTCAGACATATATACTGTTAATGGTTTCAAAAACAACCCCTATCATAGTAAGCATAGATTACATGCAGGGTATTATTTTGCTACCGAAGGATATGATATTACTTATTCCGGTGAGTTTATGAACGCCATTGGGAATTGGAATATTTTGATCAATGGAGTATATACCAGCGAAAATTTTGCGCAGAACTTTTTTGGCTTCGGAAACAATACTCCCAACTTTGATGATGACCTTGGGTTGGATTTCAATCGTGTCAAGACTAGTATATGGTCGTTTGGTTTAGGAATGTCCAGACGAAATAATTATGGAAGTCGTTTTGCGATTAATGCGAACTACACGGGGATAGAAGTGCAGGATACTCCTGGAAGATTTATTACTTCAGGATTAGGATTTATCATTGGAGATCCAGACTTTTTTGAACGTAAGTTTTTTGCAAATCTTGATCTTCATTATACCTATGAGAGCTATGATAATAAAGTCAATCCTACTCGAGGAATGAAGTTTGATCTACAAACAGGAACAACAACCAATGTAGAAGATACCGATCTTACTTTTGGATATATAAATACCAATCTCGGTTTTTATAGTGCCATCTCTCGAAATAGAAAATTGGTGCTTAAAACAGATGTGCTCGCGCAGGTTAATATCGGAGATGATTTTGAGTTTTATCAAGCTGCGACTTTGGGAGGAACCAAAGGATTACGAGGATTTCGAGAAGAACGTTTTACAGGAGAAAGTGCACTGGCATTTAGCGGAGATCTACGATACAGTTTTGATCGTTTTAAAACAGGTCTATTGCCATTACAGATTGGAATTTTCGGTGGATATGATATCGGAAGAGTCTGGTTAGATGGTGAGGATTCTGACCGATGGCATGATTCTTTTGGTGGAGGATTTTGGGTGAATGCCGTAGATGCAGTAGGAGGGCAGCTCGGGTTATTTAATAGTGATGATGGACTTCGATTTACTTTTGGTTTCGGATTAGATTTTTAAGATATTACTTACGTAAAGGATATTCATAAAGCGTAGCTTTATGGTGCTTGGTTTTTTCGTTGGTGATATAGAGTGTAGAATCATTTTTAAAACACACCCCTTCCTTTTGGGAATAATGATTTAATTTTATCTTTTGAATCGATCCTCCAAATAAATCATCTCCCTTAAAGTCCGAAAGTACAAACAGTTTATTGTAGGTGAGTAAAACAATGGTATCTCCACTTCGGTTTACTGTGGCTCCTGTAACAAAACAATCGGCATTGTCTTTACACGTGCGGTAAGTACCAATAAGTTTAGCTACGTGTTTTCCTGGTGATGCAGGAAGCTTATATAATTTGGTAGTCCCTTCAAACTTAGAACTTCTGTTTTTTGTAAAAAGATAAAGCTGGTTGTTGAGATGAATAAAAGCCTCAATGTCATAATTGAAATTCTTTTTTTTAGGAGGAAATTTCTTTTGATCTTCCAGAGCAAACCAAATTTTTTCAACAGAGATATCTTTTTTTAATACACCCCCGACACGATAGATTACAAGGTCTTTACGTTTATTGTTGTTGTTTCCAAAATCTCCTACATAGATATTGTTTTGGGTATCGTAGGCAAGATCTTCCCAATCCACATTTTGGGTGTCAGGAAGTTTAATTTTGTCCAAAACACCCCCTTTTTGGTCTAATCGATATAAGATGTTTTTGTTACCAGAATCATTGATAACATAAAGATGATCCTTGCCTAAACTGGTAATACCCGAAACTTCATGAACAGTATTAGATAGGGTATTGATTTTTATTAAATCCGTAGATGTATTGTTCTGGCAACTCATAGTGCAAGTTGCCAGAACAATAAGATAAAATGCGAATAGTATTTTAGTTTCTTTGATTCCAGGCATTGAGCATCCAGCTTGATTTTTCAAGTTCTCCGATATACGTTCCGGTAATGTCCAACGTTCCGTCATCTTTACTGTTTTCTGCAGCAGCAGTTACTTCTTTAAGTTGTTGTAACAATACTTGATAGTCTGCCAATACAGCTGATACCATTTCCTGGTCAACAAGATTTGTATTTGACTCCTTAATGTTTGAGGTGTCAAGATAGTCGGTAAAGTTGCTTATAGGCTTACCGCGTAGGGTTAAAATTCGTTCAGCAATCTCATCAATTTTTAATTTTGCATCTTCATAAAGCTCTTCAAATTTTTGGTGAAGCTCAAAGAAATGAGGGCCTGTAATATTCCAATGAAAGTTTCTCAGTTTTTGGTAATGCATATGATAATCGGCTAGTAGCTTGTTAAGCGCACTAATTGTATTTGAATTCTCCATAGTTTTTGTCTATTTGTTATTTAAAATCAATACAAAATTATTATAGTTTAACTGCTTATCTCAAATTTATAATAGTTAATAGTGATAATAAGATTATCCAATTCGATTTGTGATTTCTTTAAGAATTAAATCCAGATACTCAGAATCGTGAGGTACGTACCCTTGATTTTGTAATGGTTTTTTCCTGATTTCTTCGAATTTGTCAATTTCCAATAATTGTACGTCCGAAACTTCTTCTTTTTGAAGCGTGAGTTGGGTAATAGGTGTTTTCAGTTCAGATACATAAATATGATGAAATTCATTATCAATAATTCCAGGAGAAGGTCTCTTTTGAGACGGATAGATTTTCAAAAAATCCAATTCGTGATCCGAAATTGACAACCCTATTTCTTCTTCTATTTCACGAATAGCAGATGTTCTAGGGTCTTCACCAGCGCTAATATGTCCAGCCACAGAAATATCCCAAAGACCAGGGTAGGTATCTTTATTTGCTGCTCGCTTTTGAAACAACAATTTTTTGTGCTGAGTGTAAAACCAAATATGTACACTCGCATGATATAGACCTAATCGATGTGCTTCAGATTTAAGCCGTACATCTTCTGTAACTTCACCATGTTCATTTAATATGTCGATCAGTTCGTCAGCCATTACTTTTTTTGCATTTGCATTAAAATAAAAAAGGGCATTTGCAGTCAAACACCCTTTTGTTTTTAGATTATATGGTTATTATTTTCCAAAATAACTAAAAGTTTCTCCTGCTTTTATATTTAAAAGACTTTCATAGATCAACTTTATTACATTTTCTACATCATTTTTATGTACCATCTCTACCGTAGTATGCATATATCGCAATGGCAAGGAGATTAATGCTGAAGCAACGCCTCCGTTACTATACGCAAAAGCATCGGTGTCTGTTCCGGTCATTCTGCTGGATGCCATTCGTTGAAATGGGATTTTTTTGTCTTCAGCGGTTTGGATTAATAACTCTCTCAGCCTGTTTTGTACCGCTGGAGCATACGAGATTACAGGACCATCACCAATTTTGGTTTCTCCTTGAGTCTTTTTCTCAATCATTGGAGTAGTGGTGTCATGACAAACATCGGTTACAATAGCGACATCTGGTTGTATAGTGTGAGTAATCATTTCTGCACCGCGCAATCCAATTTCTTCTTGCACCGAGTTGGTAATATAAAGTCCAAATGGAAGTTTCTTTTTGTTTTCTTTTAAGAGTCTAGCTACTTCTGCAATCATAAAACCTCCCATACGATTGTCTAGCGCACGACAAACAAATTTGTCTTTATTAAGGATAAAAAACTCGTCGGGATAGGTGATCACACATCCAACATGCACTCCCAGTTTTAGTACTTCTTCTTTTGTAGAGCAACCTACATCAATGCAAATGTTATCTAATTTTGGTGGTTCTTCTTTTGCTCTATTTCTTGTGTGTATCGCAGGCCATCCAAATACGCCTTTTACAATCCCTTTTTTGGTATGTATGTTAACTCTTTTCGAAGTAGCAATTTGATGATCACTTCCTCCATTTCTAATGACATAAATTAATCCGTTGTCAGTAATGTAATTGACATACCATGAAATTTCGTCAGCATGACCTTCGATAACTACTTTGTATTTTGCTTTCGGATTGATAACACCCACAGCAGTTCCGTAAGTATCCGTGATAAAATCATCTACATAAGGTTTTAGATAGTCCATCCATATCCTTTGTCCTTCCCATTCGTATCCTGTCGGGGCAGGATTGTTTAAGTATTTTTCAAGAAAAGTCAATGACTTTTTGTTTAATATGCTGCTTTTTTTAGCCATAGTTATGTATAATCTAATTTAGTTTTCACGAATTTAATAATATTCACATATATTTTACGCTATAGAATATGTTAATTACTAATTTTGGAATAATTTTGGAAGACCTAAATTTACTATGTTAAGACATTTGTGTGTTATATTGATGGTTGGTGCCACTAGTATGCTCTTTTCTCAGGAGAAGGGAAAGACGCCTATTGATTCTTCCAAAATTGATTCTACGCGATACGTACAGTATTATATTATTGAAGGCGATACCATTCCTCATGAAGCTATAGATCTGGATGAAGTAGTAATTCTTGGCCGGTTAAAGTTTAAAGATAATCTGTCCAGAAGAAAGTATTTGATTTTACGACGTAAAACCAGAAAAGTATATCCGTATGCAAAGTTGGCGGCAGATCGACTAACAACACTCAATGAGCGATTAGAATCAATCGATTCTAAAAGAGCGCGTAAAAAATATGTAAAAAGACTTCAAAAGTATATGGAGGAGGAGTTTACCAAAGAATTAAAAAAGCTCACGCGTACGGAAGGTCAGATTTTGGTGAAATTGGTTAATCGACAAACAGGTAAGACTATGTTTGAGCTGATCAAAGAATACCGAAGTGGTTGGAGAGCCTTTTGGTATAATAATACAGCTCGCCTTTTTGATATATCACTCAAAGAAGTGTATGATCCTATAAATGTGGAAGAAGACTATTGGATCGAGGATATTTTACAGCGAAGTTTTCAAGCGAATGTACTAAAAGAGCAAAAAACAGCTTTAGATTTTAGTTTTTATGATTTGAGGAATAAATGGTCTGATCCCGGCGATAGTAAGACTGCAAAACAATAATCTAAGAAAGTAATGTGCAATTCTTACACTTTGAGTTTTTGAGAAGTCCGAAAATTCTAAAAAAATACCTCTCCGTTTTCATAAAATTTATTATCTTCGCTTTCTATCTTTTTTAAAATCAGACTTTTCGAAATTTCTTTAAAAAAATCTTCAAAAAATTCATTGTTGATTAAGAAACTATGCTTAGGTTTGCAGCCGCTAAACGGGGAAGAGATTTGAGGAGATGTGTAGTTTAGTAATGTTCATTGACAGCTTCGAAAAAACTTTTTAAAAATATTTCAAAAAAGTTTTGGTGGATAAAAACGGGGTTGTATATTTGCACCCGCTTTGAGAGAGAAGCGAAGTTCATAGAAGAGATTACAATGGTTTAGGGTTAGTTTTTGCTAGCTGAGATA
>NZ_JBSWWU010000022.1:0-35206 GCF_056160245.1 Aquimarina sp. AWH4_224
AGTGCAATTTTGGATGTTGAAAAAAATCATAACGGAACTACTTTTATTGAAGTAAGTAATAGTAGTGAAGGAAATTTGGCCAGAAGAGGAATTTCTATTGGTAACGGACTACCGGGTAACTCTGTATACTTACTTTCTACATCCTCAAATTACAATCAGGTAAGTACCTGGGCAAGGGCCGGTGTTCTTGGAACCGATAGTCAACTCTCCAATGGTTTGATCCTTAGATCTTCCGTAGGAAACATAAGATTCCAACCTGGGGGTATCGATGATAAAATAGTTTTTACCCAAAGTGGAAATGTTGGAATTGGCACAACAGCGCCAAAAAGCAAATTGGATATCGGTACAAATTACTCTGAACCATCTACTTATCCCAATAAGATTACGCTATGGTCTGGAGGTGCAAACAACTATTTTGGTTTTGGAATCAGCAATGGAGATTTAGATTATTTCAGTCAAAGCAATCATCGCTTTTATACTGAATATAATGGTACTCCTGGTACAGAAAAAATGGTCATCCAATCCAATGGTTATGTAGGAATTGGAATATCAAATCCAAAAAGTAAATTAGACATCGGAACAAATTATTCTAATCCTTCAATCTACCCTAACAAAATTACGCTGTGGTCTGGTGGTCCTAATAATTATTTTGGTTTCGGAATTAGTAATGGAGATTTAGATTATTTCAGTCAGAGTAATCATCGTTTTTACACTGAATATAATGGTACTCCCGGTACAGAAAAAATGGTCATCGAATCCAATGGTAACGTAGGTATTGGTACTACTACGCCAAATGGCTGGAAATTAGCAGTGAATGGTAAAATTAGAGCAAAAGAAATAAAAGTAGAAACAGGATGGTCTGACTTTGTGTTTTATGACACTTACAGATTACCAACACTTGATGAAGTAGAACATCATATCAAAGAAAAAGGGCATTTAAAAGATATCCCAAGTGCAAAAGAAGTTGAAGAAAACGGAATTTTTCTAGGAGAAATGGATGCAAAATTACTTCAAAAGATAGAAGAGCTAACGCTGTATACCATTCAACAACAAAAGGAAATAGAACAACAAAATTCTGCATTAGCTAAACAAGAAAAAGAAATTTTGGAGCTAAAATTAATGGTAAAAGAGTTATTAGAATCAAAAAAATAAGAACTTTGTAAGGGTAGAATATTGTATCAAAATAATATATCCAAACAAATGCCTACTTTTTCATTCAATCATATAGCACTTTCGGTAAAAGATGTAGACGAATCTATTGATTTTTATAAAAAAGTACTGCAGCTTGATGAAATTGAGAATACAGCATCCAACTCCAAAACCAGATGGTTATCTCTGGGAGAAGGCAAGCAATTGCACCTCATTCCTCGCCCGGATGCAGAGATAAAAACCAATAAAGCTGTTCATTTCGCCTTAGCCACAGAAGATCTAAGTCCATTTATTAAACATCTGGAAGCATTACACATTGACTACTCTGACTGGAGAGATACGCCAAATAAGGATTATGTTCGAAAAGACGGGATCAAACAGGTCTATTTTCAAGATCCTAATGGCTATTGGATTGAAATTAATGAAGATGTATAATTTTTTGTTTTTAACGGCCTAATAAAAACAAGATACTTCAATACTATTTCATTACCTTAGAGATTCCCTATCAATAATCAAAAAGACGTATGACCAAAGAAGCTGCAGAAAGGCAAATCCACAAAAACAAGGTAACTGGAGACATCATACTTACCCCCCTATTCTATCGGGCACTTACCTATATTGTTGTGCTTGTTTTTTGTTTTATAACCTTATTCTCCATCTTATGGATGGTAATCTTAATACAAAAAGAAGGCTTTCTATCTATTGGTGGTATCCCGGTAATTACTTTTTTTGCTGGATATGGTGCATATGTTGGTTTAGTCTTAATTCGATATATAGGCACGAAGATTAGCTATAATAAAGACGGTTTTACAATCATCAAAAAAGGGAATAGTGTTAATTATCCTTGGTCTCAAGTTGCAAAAACCAAGTATTATGGCATTTTTAATGTTTTAAGATTGTTTAATGCAGAAGGTAAAACTATGTATACCATTCAAGGCACAACCAAATCCAATAAAAAGTTTATTCAAAAGATCAGTAGTGCTGTTGGATATACAACTGATGTATTTTAATCCCAGAAGAAATTAAACTAATACATACTTTCTTATGATACTTCTATACATTAGACAACGCTATGACATTTGATAACAAAGCAAATGCCGTATAAAAGTCAATAAAAAACCGTTATCATACTTTGGGTGAATCACTACTTTTAGCACCAAATAAAACAAACAAGAAAATGAATTGGATTGCGAGTAAAATAAGTGAAATCAGAAAAAAGAAAGGACTCAGACAAGAGGAATTAGCAGAACAAGCAAAAGTAAACTTAAGAACCATTCAACGAATCGAAAACTCAGAAAATGAACCGAGAGGTAAAACTCTTAGTTTGATTTGTGAGGTTTTGGAAATTGATCCAGTGGAGTTGATTTCGGAAGAAAAGAAAAATCAAGAAAAAAACATTGGAAAGAAAATAGTAAACCTCTTTTTTATCGTAGCACTTAATTTAATATTAACGGGAATCATTGGATTTCTGACTCTAGATTCTAATGCAAATACAAATAGTATATTTGGAGGATTTCTAGTAAGCATTTTTCTTCCATTCTTTATCGTATTTCTAAGTCAAAAAATAAGTGGCACTATACGGATGTTAAAATTCGGATTGGGGTATATCATTTATTTCTTTTTGGTGGTTATACAGCATGGATTCCCAACTGGGTTTGTGAGTGGGTTATTTCCTTGTCTTTTAATTAGCTTAGCTATATTATATTTTGGAAATGATTTTTTCAAAAATGTGGTATAAAAAGCTTTGTTTATATTCACTAACCTCCTACTTATTCAAAGATTCCAAATATAAGTTTGAAACAAAATAAAATATAAAATGATCCGACCTTATACATCAGCTGACAAAGAAGAACTATTACGAATTTTCGCCTTGAATACTCCTCAATTTTTTGATAAAAAAGAAGTCAAGGATTTTGAAGCGTATTTGCAAGAAAACGCTTCAACCTATTTGACTATTGAGGTTGATAATCGTATTGTGGGCGGCACAGGATATTATGTGAATAAAAATGACAAATCTGGCCGAATCACCTGGATTTTCTTTGATCCAGAATATGCAGGGCAAGGACTAGGAAAACAGGCTGTATACCATTGCCTAGAACTGTTAAACAGCCATAGTAATGTAGAAAAATTTGTAGTAACCACCTCACAACATGCCTATCAGTTTTTTGAAATATTTGGATTTAATACCTGTCGAATTGAAAAAAATTATTGGGGAGAAGGACTTGATCTCTATGAAATGGAAAAACCAAAATAGTGCTATTCCGTAAATGTTATTGACGATTAATCCTAACTAATATCAAACCTATATTCAACATATGTACTATAAATACTCTTACAATGATTAACAGAAACCGACGTTCAATAAGTAATAGCTAAACAACAAATACGTATTACAATTTTTCGACCTAACCATTTTTCTGCCCGCAACTTTCAGCTAAAAGCAAGATTAGTGTTTATAGTAGCGTTTTTCTATTTGTCTGGTTTAAATGCTCAGGTTAAATTAAAAGTAGAACCGGGAGTGCTTCTGGAAACTGATTCTGAAAACTTAGGACTACTGCTCAATATTGAACCACATGTAAAGGCCTCAGAAAAAACTGTAATAGGGTTGAGATTTGGAATTGCAGTAAATCCTCAAAAAATAAACATCGACAACGATTCGTCTTTTTTTATCGATGAATTAGATGACAATGGTATCATTTCATTTATACCCACATTTGATTATTATTTCAACATCAATCGCATTAAACCTTACCTGGGATTAGGTACTGGATACTATTTATTCAACAATATTGATGTTTCAAATAGAAACACTGCTTTAATAGTAGAAGGCAATGTTAAGAACCAGCTTGGATTTTTGATACGAGGAGGGCTTCAACTTGGGAATACAAAATTTGGATTGGAGTATAATTTTATACCAAAAGCTGATATTAAAATCGCCGATGATCAGATCATCGGAACCATCGACAATAGTTATTTGGGATTATCAATTGGGTTTGTTATTGTTGGGAAAGAAAAATTTGAAGAATGATTAATTCTACTCGTCAACTGCAAAAATCAATTTAATAGTACATCACTTGGAATTACCAGGATCCACTTTGCCTTTTAGGATATCAAATGCAAAAACCGAAAAAAATAGGGTTTATTTGTATTCTTCATTGTAAATAGAAAAAGTAAAACAAATTAACTATTGCGGTTCATGAAAATAAAGTTTCCCAAGACAGAAAGAATTCTAAGTCTTTCAGCAATGATTGTGAGTATCCTGACATTGATTATTTTTATTTATCAAACCAACATTATTAACCGACAAAGCAAGCTTTCGGTTAAACCTCGTCTATCCTTTGGAATTACGCAAACTACAGGAGACTCTATCGTTTCATTTACCCAATGGGTAAAAAACAAAGGGCTTGGACCTGCCATTGTGCAAAAGGCAAATATTCTGTACAAAAAAGAGCAGTACAAACTAGACTTCGATGCTTTTGCAATTAAAAAATTTCCACAAATTGAAGCGTATGGCAATATTGCAGAAACCGCTTCTGTGGAAGATTATACTACCCTGTCCTCTAATGAAACTTTAGTCATTTACAAATTTGATATCCCTATTGCCAAATTACCTCAACTTACTAAATATTTAGAGCTAGATCCTATAAGCCTTAATCCAAAATGGAAGTTTAAAATTCAATATACCTCGATGTATGAAAGACTACAGTAGCATTTTGGCCTACTACAGCCTTGACTTCGTTTTTTAATTTCTCTAATAATGGTCTGGTCTCCGGAGTGGATTTATCTGCCAAGACACCAATATTCACAGTTTTGGTAGTTTGTGAATATCCCAATAAACAAACTAAGGATAATACGAGTAATCCTATTTTTTTCATATTTCAAAGATGATTGTGTGTACTATTTCTTCGCTAAATTATAGCTGATTTAATCTTTTGCTCACCGACCAATACAAACGTTCGTAGAACTTTGAAAACTCTTCATACCATATCTCTGGTAATATGGACTGAAGTTCTTGATTCTGTTTTTCTACCAAAGTCTTAAAATGATCTAAGCGTTCTATTTTTGTAAGATCTGAGTCTTCACCAAGTTGCTTCATCTTCAAACTATAATATGAGGTGATGATACCAAATCGTCGCACGGTCTCCTCATCCATATTCGCATCATTTCTTATTTGATCGAACCAGTTTTGGATATACTGAATCTCTTCTTCTTGAAAAATTGTTGTAGTAGGTTTGGGAGCTGCTTTATTCTCTTTTGACTGACCACGAGCACTGAAGGACAACAATAACGTTAAGGAAATAAAAAAACATTTCTTCAGGTACATGTTGGTCGGTTTTGTATCTGTATACAAGTTACTAATTTTTGAGAGTTAGTCTTGTTTTTTCAAAAAAAATAGACGTAGAGAAAAATAAGACACTATTAATCAGCTTCTTAAATATCAAAAAAACTTCTACAAAAATCGGGAACTATAGTTGATACTCAACTATAACTAATTTGAGAGGATGCTGTTTACAAATAAAAAAGCCTTGTTGGATACAAGGCTTTTGAGAATGAGTATTTCTGACTACGAAATTTCTTTTTTCTTTTTGTAATGCACATTGTGTCTCCAATAAGACAAAGCTCCTAAAATCAGGATAAAGACGATAGAATAATATACTGAGCTAGGAGTAATCACTTTATCCCCGCTAGCATAAGAGTGTAATCCTTTCAAATAGAAATTCACTCCAAAATAGGTCATCAATACACTGTAAATAGCGATTACAGATAGTAAATTGAATGTCCATCTTCCTCTTAACCCTGGTACCAAACGCATATGGATTACAAAGGCATATACCATAATACTGATCAATGCCCAGGTCTCTTTAGGGTCCCAACCCCAGTATCTACCCCAACTCTCATTAGCCCACATACCTCCTAAGAAATTACCGATCGTCAACATCACCAAACCGATAGTAAGAGCCATCTCATTGATAATTGTAATTTCTTTGATGTTAAGTTCCATTCTTTTCTTGTTGGACTCTGTGGTAAGAATCGTAAGTAACAATGCTAATATTCCTAAAATTGCCCCGACAAAGAAAGGTCCGTAACTACCCACAATAATAGAAACGTGAATAAGTACCCAGTAGGAATCCAATACCGGTTGCAAGTTGGCAATGGCTGGATCTGTCCAGTTTTGGTGAGCAAAAAACAATATTATTGCTGCCACAAAAGTAGTAGCTGCTATGGTTAGATTACTTCTTTTACCGAAGGCCAAACCAATAGCCAGCGTCATCCAAGCAACATATATCATAGATTCGTAGGCATCACTCCAAGGAGCATGGCCAGAAACATACCAGCGTATAATCAATCCTGCGGTATGCAAAATAAACAATAAGATTACGATCCCGATGGTACCCGAAATAAGTCCTCTAATAACTTTAGAGTCTTTAAAAATCCTGAAAATCACAAATATCATCAAGAACAGTCCTATCATCATGTAGTAGCGATATAGAGTCCGGAAGATATCGTACTTGTTTAAAGCGATCTCTGCCTTGATTTTCTTGTCTGAAGGCAGTACCTCACTTCCAAACTTTTTCTGGTAACTCTTAATACTCTCTACATATTGATCTGATTTACTGTAGTCTCCTGTGGTTCGAGCTTCTTGCAAAGACTGTCTGTAAATCGGAATGATCTGACGAGTATATACCGAATCCATTCCAGAGAATTTATATTCGTTCAGTTCTGGCATCGAAACCCATTTGTTTCCTTCATCACCTTGCACAGGGAAAATCCTAAGAATACCACCGCCTAATGCTTGATTTAGCAAATAGAATTTCTCATGTGTTTTTAAGAAATCTTTCTCAAAACTACTTGGAGTATTGGTTTTACTAGCCTCTTCCAAATATGGATCCAACTTATAGGAACCATCTGGTTCAAAAAGATCGATCAGTGATACTCTTCGTTCAGTTTTTGGTACCCCTAAAATTCTACGGAGACTATCATTTTCTCGTTGTATTTCGATGATCGGAACACTATACCACACAAATGGATTCTCTACCATAGAAACAAAAACCTGATCTGCATTTAACCCCTCATAGGTATCTTTCTTGCTTATTTTTCGTAATAATTCTGAAGAAAACGTATTTACGGGTTTCATTCTCCCTCTTTCGTCCTGAATCACGATACTTCCAAACTTGGCTGCATGTTCTTTGGTTACCGCGTTGGTTTTGATCACAGAATCCAATTCCGCTTTTGTAGGGAAGGTTTGTACATGATCAGAATGCCCTGGTACTTCTTGCGAAAAAGAGGATATTGATATCCCTAATAAGAGAATAGTTACTAAATCTTTTTTCTTCGATTTCACTTTGCTTAACATCGCTTCCAAATCTTTAAAACGTGATCCTCTGGTAAACAGAATAAGCATTAATCCAAGGTATAATAGCATGTAACCTGCATAGGTAATCCCGGTTCCCCAGCGATCATGATTTACAGATAGCACAGTTCCTTTTTCATCTGGGTCAAAAGAAGCTTGAAAAAATCGATAGCCTCTGTGATCCAGAATATGGTTCATGTAGATATCGTATGGTCTAGAGTCATTATTTTCTACAATATCTACTTTACTCATATAGGATTTGTATACGTTCTCTGTGCCCGGGTATTTTTCAGCAATAAAATCATTTAATTTTAATGAAAAAGGAAGTTCCATTTGCTTGGATCCATATTGGAAATACATCTCTAGTCCTCCCAGAGATACTTGTGTCATATCATTAAGATATCCTTTACCTCCTAGCAGTTTTACTTCTTTTGTTTCACCGTTTGAAGTTACATCAAAAATTAAAGCGTCTTGTTGACCTTTGTCTTTAATCTCGATTGGTGTTACATCATAATTTCCTTTGATTACAGGATCTGGAATTACAAATTGCATCCCAGCCGTTTGATACAGAGATCTTAATTGTAGAGGCTGCAAACTATCTTTGAATACCAATCCCTGATGTTGATCCGCCATACGTAAATAGGATCCATCAAAAGGAGAATCTATAAAATACTCATCATTTTTGTAAGTAATGTTGATAGCACCTTTGGTAGGAGCATTAAAAGCCATCAATATATTGTGGATATTGGCTACTTCTCCTTCTTTTAGGAAATGATCATGTCTATTCCCTCCACTTGACTCTACAATTTTCAAATAATTCTCACCATTTTCTGAAGGAACTAAGCCCATTTCTGCTCCCATGATATAGTCTTTGTAGACAATGGTAACCGGCTGTTTGTTATAATCGGTCTGAATGGTAAAATCATTACCCGTAGCTTCAGCAAGTTCTAGCGGTTCGTAAACAATACGACGGAGTGGTTCTCCATCAATTTCACCATCCATAAAAATGGTTAAGTATGTTTTTTCAGAAAGGAACTTTGATGTGGTCTCTCCTTCTCTTATCGGCATTACTCCTTCATAACTAACATATCTAGTAACAAACGCTCCAACGATAATCAGGATAAAAGATAAATGCAATAACAGTGTAGCCCATTTTTCTTTTTTGTACAGACGATAGCGCACTATATTTCCGCAAAAATTGATTGCAAAAAAGACCATTATGGCTTCAAACCACCATGTATTATATATCCAAATTCGTGCTGCTGTAGTACCATGGGCATCTTCCAAAAAAGTGCCTATTCCCATAGCAACCGCAAATACAATAAACAATATGGCCATTAATCTTGTGGAGAACAAAATACTTGCAAGTTTTTTCTGCATAGTGACTTCTTTTTTTAGCTCGGCAAATTTAAGGTTTTTATGAGGATAAAGCAGTATTATTTAACAATTAGAATAAGATGTGTAGTAGAAGTGTATGCGTCCTAGAGCTAAACCGTATTTTGAGTTTTAACATAATAGGAAATACCCATTTTTCAACAATTCATGTAGTAAATGGTTTTCTATTCTTAATTTTAAGGTTACTTCCTTATTTTTGCCGCATGATAGAAGTTTGTCTTTTGGGGGCCGGAAACGTAGCAACACACCTATACCAAGCATTGAATGGGACGGAAGATGTGAATATTATTCAGTGTTACAATCGTAAAGGAATACAACTTCATCCCAATCAAGATGCTACCCAAGTAATAACCGACATAGCTGCCTTAAAAGATGCAGATGTATACATTGTTGCTGTTAGTGACGACGCTATCGCTCAAATTTCAGATCAATTACCTTTCCAAAATCGTTTGGTAGTGCATACCTCGGGAAGCGTTCCTATGACTGCTATTGCTGGTGATAACCGAAAAGGTGTATTTTATCCTTTGCAAACTTTCAGTAAAGATAAATCGGTAGAGTTCAATATAATTCCTATCTGTATTGAAGCCGAGGAAACCCAAGATTTAAATACATTAAAAAAATTGGCTTCGCTCTTATCCGACAAAGTATATGAAATTACATCCGCTCAACGTAATGTGTTGCATGTATCGGCGGTTTTTGTAAATAACTTTACCAATCATCTTTATACTATTGGCACCGATATTTGTGAGGCTTATGATGTTCCTTTTGAGATTTTGCATCCTCTGATCCAGGAAACCACAAAAAAGATCTTGGAAATCCCTGCAAAAGAAGCGCAAACAGGCCCTGCAATACGAAATGATCAACAAACAATAGCGCGGCATTTAAAAATAATGAATACCGACTCGCAAAAAGAAATATATACTATCCTTACCAAAGCTATACAATCAAAACATGGAAAAAAGCTATAAAGAATACTTACACCACATCACCACATTTATCTTTGATGTAGATGGTGTATTGACCGATGGAACTGTAATTATCAATACCGACGGAGAACTCCTAAGAACAATGAACATCAAAGACGGATATGCCCTTAAAACTGCCGTACAACAGGGGTTTAATGTTTGTATCATTTCTGGAGGAAAGAATGAAGGAGTTCGTAAACGTCTAAAAGGTTTGGGTATTACAGACATTTATTTGGGAGCACATCACAAAGTAGATCAACTAGATGAATATATGGACATCTACGATATTAAACCTGAAAACGTACTGTATATGGGTGACGATATCCCCGACTTGCCCGTAATGCAATTGGTTGGATTACCCACCTGTCCTCAAGATGCCGTTGCAGAAATTAAAGAAGTATCAAAGTATGTTTCTTTCAAAAAAGGAGGAAAAGGATGTGTTAGAGATGTTATAGAACAGGTTTTAAAAGTTCAGGGAAAATGGATTTCGGATTTTGACGCCGAAGCATAGACACAAATGATAGGATCGTTTTAAGTTCAACCATAGGAAAAATCTAACTTATGAAACTTGTTTTTGCAACGCATAATCAAAACAAACTAAAAGAAGTGCAAAAACTTTTGCCTACGTCTATTGAGCTATTAAGCCTTACTGATATTGGATGTACAGAAGATATTCCGGAAACTTCATCAACTATTGAAGGAAACGCTATTCTTAAAGCAAAGCATGTCAAACAAAATTATGGCTATGATTGTTTTGCAGATGATACCGGACTTGAGGTAGATGCGTTAAATGGTGCTCCAGGAGTGTATTCTGCCCGATATGCTGGTGACCAGAAAGACGATCATGCCAATATGGATAAGCTGCTAGCTGCGTTAAAAGGTAATTCAAATAGAAAGGCACATTTTAAAACGGTTATCGCATTAGAACTAGAAGATACGCTTCATACCTTTACAGGGATTTGCGAGGGAAGTATAACCACTGATAAAAAAGGAAATGAAGGGTTTGGTTATGATCCCATTTTTTTACCTGATGGACATCAACATACTTTTGCAGAATTATCACTTCAAGAAAAAAACAAGATCAGTCATCGTGGAAAAGCAGTACAACAATTGGTTGATTTTTTGAACGGTTAATTCACTCCTGGAAAAGCAAGCATCTCCCCCATACCTACGGTAAACAACCAGTTACCATAAATTGCATGTTCTACAGAGACCAAAGTCGTTGATTTTGTTTTCTGATAGGTATACGCAAAAAGTAATCCTCCCAAAAAAGTAAGCAACTGTACTAAAAAGCTTTTTAAAAAGATATGAGCCAAAGAGAACAAAATAGCATTGATAAAGATGAATAACCATTTGTTATTAATCAGAGATTCATATCGATCGTAGAAAAAAGTTCTATAAATGATTTCCTGAGGCCAAACGGATAAAAATGTATAGATAAACAAGATCATTACCCACAACTCTGGTCTTTTAAGCATTACAAAAAACAATTTATCAGGAGCCACAAACAACACATACGGAACGGTTACCGTAATAATAATCCCTAACTTCAATATAGTTTCTCTCCAAAAGGATTTCCAATAGGTCTTAGGAGGAAATTTTAATTTCAACAGACCTCCTCTTCGTAGCAATATCAGTATGTATATAAAGCATATAACGGTAAGTCCAGCTTTTATATATGCGGGATACGGAAATAAAAAACTAATGGGTAATAGCACAAAAAGAAATAGTAATTCAAAACCTTTATAAGCGGAATTATACATAGCAGAGTTTTTTACGAATTTCATTATAAAAAATGAAAGAACACAACATCTGGTTAATTTTGATAAAATTTTAAACAAATGTTCTTTCTCAACTTAAAGAAATCATAGCATATAAAAAGCCTCTATGGTGTAGAGGCCTTTTATTAGGGGTAATTAATTTTGGCTTAAGCCAAGTTGAGTTCAGTGGGGCTAATCAATATTTTAAAAATTTATATCGGTTGTAATCCTTGTCGTATATGTGGTAATCCGTAATACATCTTACAAACAAAATTACATTATTATCAATATTGATCGTCAAAGTACGAATTTAATCGACAAAAAGCAAAAATAGTGTTAAAAATGTTAATTTTTTACGGAAATTCTCAAAAAGAAAAGCCTCTTGGGGGAAGAGGCTTTTTAACAAGTTTTGGGGTCAATAATTCGGGGGAATTATTTTTTCCAGGGACAAAAAAAGTCTAAAAACAATCAAACAAACAATTCAAATTTTTCTTTTTCTCTTACTTTTCTCATTTACACTTCAAAAGTAGTACAGTATTCGAGATTTTATAGAAAAAGAGGGATTCAAAAACAATATTTTATCGACAAAAAACATAAATAATCGATTAAAAGCAAAATTTCATGTAAAAAATCTAAAAAAGAGGGAGTTTTTAAATGATGAGTACCGACTTTATCTACTAATTAACTGATCCCATACGTTGCATAAATTTCATTAATATCGTAACATTACATCCGAAAATTTTGAAAATCACGTATGGAAAGTCAAGACATTACTCCTTCTACCCCAAAAAATGAAGAAATTATAGAAAACAAAGCCCTTAATATTTGGGAAGCACTCATACCTGTAGTGATTTTGGTAATTATGCTATTCTATAATGTATTTGTTTTTGGTGATGATGCGTTGAGTGGAAGTAATCAGTTTATTCTGTTGTTGGGAGCGGCCGTGGCTGCGATTGTAGGATTCTTCAACAAGGTATCTTACAAACAAATGATGGAAGAAGTAGCCAATAATGTAAAATCCACTACTGGGGCTTTACTCATTTTATTAATGGTAGGTTCTTTGGCTGGTACCTGGCTTATCAGCGGAATTATCCCTACGATGATTTATTATGGGCTTCAAATCTTAAATCCAACGATTTTCCTTGCCGCCTGTGTAATTATCTGTGCAGTGATCTCTATTGCCACAGGTAGTTCCTGGACTACTTCGGCTACCGTAGGTATTGCACTTATAGGAATTGGTGATACTTTAGGAATCTCATTAGGGATGACGGCCGGAGCTGTAATTTCTGGAGCTTATTTTGGGGATAAAATGTCTCCCCTTTCGGATACTACCAACCTCGCTCCTGCTATGGCTGGTGGAGATTTGTTTTCTCATATCAAGTACATGACATACACCACGGTGCCAACCATTACTATTACACTTATTGTCTTTATCATCATTGGTTTTTCCATAGATACTTCTGGAACTCCACAGATAGGAGAACAATTAGCAGCGATAAAAGGGGCGTTTACCATTACGCCATGGTTGTTCATAGTTCCAATTCTAGTAATTGTTCTTATAGTAAGGAAGACACCTCCTTTGATTGCTTTGTTGGCAGGTACTTTATTAGGAGCCATCGCTGCAATAATCGCACAACCTGATATTGTTATGAACATTACAGAAAGTACAGAACTGACCTTTACCTCCGCCTATCAGGGAGTGATGAAAGCAATGACAGTTGATACTGCGGTAGAGACTACAAATGCACAACTCAATGATTTATTTACCTCTGGAGGTATGGCAGGAATGCTAGGCACTATATGGTTGATTGTATGTGCTATGGTATTTGGTGGTATCATGGACGCTATTGGAGCCTTGGCTACTATCAGTAAAGCATTATTAAAAATGTTTGATTCTGTGTTTGGTCTATTTGCAAGTACAGCGGCAAGTTGTCTTATTTTGAATGCTACTGCTTCAGATCAATATTTGGCGATTGTAGTACCAGGACGTATGTATGCAAAAGCATTTAAAGATAAAGGGTTAGCACCAGAAAACTTAAGTAGAACACTTGAAGATACGGGTACAGTAACATCAGTACTTATTCCATATAATACCTGTGGAGCGTATCAAAGTGGTGTATTAGGTGTTCCTGTTGTAGATTATGCCTTCTATGCGATCTTTAATTGGTTAAGCTTCTTTATGACCTTGATCTTTGCTGCTTTCCGTATAAAAATTAAACAACTGAAGGAGAATTAAATTCGATAAAAAAATAAAAAAGGAGATTCTTTTGAATCTCCTTTTTTTTATGATTATGCGTCAACAATCGGAATTGGTTTTTTATCATTACCAATGGCGACAAATTTAAAAGATCCTGTAACCGCAAGCTCTCTATTAAAACTATACATGTCCTCTTTGTAAATATCTACTTTTACCGTACAACTGGTTCTCCCAACTGCTTCTATTTTTGCAATTAACTCTACAATGGTGCCTCCTGGAATTGGTTTTTCAAAATCAACTTTATCCGAAGAGATCGTAACTACCTTCTTTCGGCTAAAACGAGTTGCACAAATAAAAGATGCCTCATCCATCAATTGCAGTGCAGTACCTCCAAACAAGGTTTCGTAGTGATTTGTGGTATTGGGAAAAACGGCTTTAAAGATTCTGGTTTCAGATTTTTCTATTAATTCTTCAATAGTATTCATATGATGATGATATAGTTTTTTCTTATATAGATTTATGCCAAAGGTAAATCATATCGCAGTATCTTTGCTATGTATTTAAAAAACTTCCAATGGATATTATAGAAAGTTTACGTTGGCGTTATGCCACCAAAAAATTTGATGCTGAAAAAATTCTTCCAAAAGAAAAGATCGATATACTTACCGAGGCCTTTAACCTAACTGCTACATCATATGGGCTTCAACCACTTAAACTCATTGTGATACAGGATAAAGGGTTACAAGAAAAATTGGTAGCGCATTCCTGGAACCAAAATCAGGTGGTCCAGGCCTCACATCTACTCATTTTTTGTATCGAAACGCAAATAGGAGAAACATATATCGATTCTTATTTTAAAAATGTAAAAGCCATAAGAAATACTGCCGATGAAATCTTGAAACCTTTTAGGGACCAACTGGTAGATTCTTTTAAAAATAAACCTAACGAAGAGATTGCAAACTGGGCCGCCAAGCAAGCCTACCTTGCTATGGGTAACTTATTAACGGTATGTGCCTTAGAAAAAATTGATGCCTGTCCTATGGAAGGTTTTATCCCTCAAAAATATGATGAAATTTTACAACTTGACGAAAAAGGTTTGACCTCTGTCTTGGTACTCCCTGTTGGGTATCGAGCAGAAGATGACATGTTCTCTGATTTTAAGAAAGTACGACGCTCTACCGAAGACACCATAATAAATATTAGTTAAAAAAATATAAAATAGCAACAAGCATATAAGAACTCTTTTCGGTACTTTTGCCGAAAAGAGTTTTTAATATAATACCACAACTAGCTATGCCAGGATTTGAATTATTTGGTGAAGAAGAAAGGAAAGAAGTACAAGACGTTTTGGATAATGGAGTCTTAATGCGTTATGGTTTTGATCCTATGAGAAACGGTCATCATAAGGCCCTCGAACTTGAAAAAGATCTGGCAAAGCGAATGGAAACCAAATACGCTCAATTAGTTTCTAGTGGTACTGCAGCACTTACTGTTGCCCTAGCTTGTGCAGAAATTGGTGCGGGAGACGAGGTAATCATGCCTACTTTTACTTTTGTGGCAAGCTTTGAAGCCATACTTTCTGTAGGCGCTGTTCCTGTACTATGTGATATAGATGATACGCTTACTTTGGATCCAAAAGCAGTAGAAGCTGCCATCACCCCAAAAACAAAGGCAGTTATGCCTGTACACATGTGTGGATCTATGGCAGATTTAGCCGCACTAAAAGCTATTTGTGATAAACATCAGCTTATTTTGTTGGAAGATGCCTGTCAGGCTATTGGAGGTACTTATGACGGAAAACCTCTGGGAAGCTATGGGGATTTAGGATGTTTTTCTTTTGACTATGTGAAAACAGTGACCTGCGGTGAAGGTGGTGGTATTATTACCAACTCTGAACTATTTGCTGATAGAGCTCACAAATATCACGATCACGGACATGACCATATTGGTAATGATCGAGGTGCAGAAACGCATCCATTTTTGGGATACAACTATCGTATTTCTGAATTAAACGCAGCGGTTGGAATTGCTCAATTGCGAAAATTAGATCATACGCTTTCTGTACAAGAAAAGAATTACACGGTATTCAGAAATGCATTAACCGAAATCCCTGAAGTTACTTTTAGACGTGTACCGGAACCCGGAGTTGAAAACTACTCTTTCTTAAATATATTTTTACCCAATGAAGATATCGCAAGAAAAGCGCATAAAGCATTGGGAGCACATGGTGTAGATGCTTGCTTCTACTGGTTTGACAACAACTGGCACTATTACAAAAAATGGGAGCACCTTCTAGAACAAAAGTCTTTGGGCAAATTGTCTCCCGAAGTACAGTCCGGATTACAAAAGAACAATCGGTCTTTTGATGCCAGCGATGCATGGATGGGAAGAACCATTTCTTGTTTAGTGAAACTGGGTTGGTCTGAAGAGGAAACCCAAGAACGAGCTGCAAACATGGTAGCCGCTATCAAAAGTGTATTATAACTATATAGTTCGAATTAAAAGATCATACATTCTCCATCATTTGGAATGAATACTTTTTCGGACAAACCTATGTTAGCAACTTCCTCTTTTAGTTGTGCTCTGGTTGTTGGGCAATGGTTCACAGATTCCATATGGTTGGCAATAACATGGCCCGGTGCATCCTTGATAAATTGAAGAATGTCTTCCATAGTCATTAACAACGGTTTGAATATATCAAATTGAGCAGAACCTGTTGCCAATACATTAATATCTGGTTGGTATTCTGCAAGCACTTTTTTTACGTCATCCGTATAAATCGTATCAGAACTGATATAAATTGAAGGTTGATTAGGGAACTGCATATAAAACCCCATGACATTACCAGCAGGTTTTGCAATAAAACCATAGCCATGACGAGCAGGAATCCCTTCAATTTTACCACCTAAAAAGGCTACTCTTTCCCAATAGTTAATCTCCTGAGAAATATTCAAGCCTTTTTTCTCCAAAGCAGATACATCTTTTACACTGCAAATAATGGGTATGTTTTTGGAACGAAGGAAATGCTCTGCCTTTTTATCCAAATGATCCGGATGCAAATGAGTAAGCAAACAATGTGTTGTCTTTGAGATAAGCTCCATAGCGGTAGTGGGTAAATCAACTGTAGGATTACGTTGCGGTCTGAAACGGAAAAAGGTAAAGGGTGGTCCCGTTTCTCCTTTTTGTCCCAACATTGGATCTACCAGGATTACTTTATCTTCTATTTCTATGACCAGAGTAGCATTTCGAATATGATGAATTTTCATTTTCTATTAGGTTTTAAAAAAAATACACTACAAAAATCTAAATATGAAATGAATAGAAGGATACCAAACGGCTACGAATAACTACCATTTTGATAAGACAGTCGATACTCTTTTGGAGTTAGGCCTGTTTGATTCTTAAAAAATCTCGATAGATGGTTCGATTCAGAAAAGTGAAACATGTCTGCTAATTCTTCGATTGTAGACATGGTAAACAGTAATTTCATTTTGATTTCAAAAGCTAATCGAGATTTTAAAAATTCGGTGGTCGTTACATTAAAATGTTTACTGATCGCCTTATTCAAAGTAACTCTACTTACCTTCAAGATATCGGTATAATCATCGATACGCTGTTTTTCGTAGATATGTTGTTCCACTAATTTTCGAAACTGATACGCCAGATTATGATTAGAAATAGTAGAAGCAATACCATACTTCTCTGAATACAAGCGATTTAACTGAATTAGAAGATAATACAAAATAGAACGAATAAGATGAACGCTATCGCTTTTAGGATGTTGTAGATCGTTTTTTATTTCTTTTAGCTTTGCTAAATAGTCATTCTTAATATTCTCAGAAACATTGAGATGTAATGGAAAATCTGTTTGATAAAAATACAGTAAACGATATGTGAAATATTGATCGGCAAAAAAATCATTTAAGAAATTTTCTTGGAAGACTAATACTGTAGCATCAAATTTTTCTTGATCCACATCCCATTGATAACGTTGATTTTCAGTAATGAATACAATGCTATTATCTTCAAGAGTAATCGTTTGATCATTTAGCAGTAATGTACCATTAGCTTCCTTGATAAAAACAATTTGAAAAAAGTCGGTAGTATATACATCATCAGAAAAGACGATGCTACTTTCATATTTGATCCGCAGCACATTAAGAAGAAGATCGACTCCGCATAAACTTTTATTAAACTTTACGTGTTTCATCCACCATATGGCTAGTTCTTCTTCTATTTTTTAACAAAACCAAATAGCATTCGGTTCTATTTGTATCGCACTAAGTGTAAAAGATTAATTACGTACTAATAATTGACGTAATCTACGATTTCGAGTCCATAACCAATCATCCCTACTCTCTTTTGTTGTACCGTATTAGAGACTAATCGAATTTTATGGATGTTCAAATCATGAAGAATCTGTGCACCTATACCAAAATCTTTACTGTCCATCATGATTTTTGGTGCTTTTACTACATCTTCTCCATTCTGAATTTCTTTTAATCCTTTTAAACGTCCTAAAAGGTTCAAGGATTGACTTTCCTGATTGATAAAAATAATAGCCCCTTTTCCTTCGGCATTAATCCTTTGGAACATAGCATCCAAACGTTTATCCGCATTGTTGGTCAAGGTTCCCAAAATATCATTATTAAATAAGGTAGAGTTTACTCGAGTCAACACTGGTTCGTTGTCATTCCAGTTCCCTAAAGTAAGTGCTATATGGATTTGGTTATTTGTAGTTTGTTTGTAGGCTCTTAATCTATATTTCCCAAAACGAGTCACCAAATCAAAATCTTCTTTTTTCTCGATCAAAGAGTCATGCTGCATTCTATAGGCTACCAAATCTTCTATAGAAACCAGTTTTAGGTCGAACTTTTTGGCTACTTCTACCAGCTGTGGTAAACGAGCCATTGAACCATCTTCGTTCATGATCTCTACAATAACTCCTGCTGGTTTTAGACCTGCTAATCGGGCAAAATCTATTGCGGCTTCAGTATGACCTGTACGTCTTAATACTCCCCCCTCTTTTGCCTTGAGAGGAAAAATATGACCAGGTCTCGCCAATTCATGAGGTTTGGTATTTGGATCAGTAAGTGACAACACGGTTTTTGCTCTATCGGCAGCAGAGATACCTGTCGTAACTCCATTCCCTTTTAAATCAACAGAAATGGTAAAAGCCGTTTCCATAGGGTCTGTATTATTCCCTACCATCATATTCAATCTCAAATCTTCACAACGGTTCTCGGTAAGTGGCGCACAAATAAGTCCTCTACCATGCGTAGCCATAAAATTGATCATCTCTGGAGTCACCTTTTCTGCAGCAGCCAAAAAATCCCCTTCATTTTCTCTATCCTCATCATCTACTACAATGATCACCTTTCCCTGCCGAATATCTTCAATAGCTTCCTGAATAGTATTCAACTTGATCTTACTGGTAGTCTCCTTAATTTCTGACATAGTATTCCGTATAATTTAGATGCAAAGATATTCAAAAAAGAAGACTATTTTTCTTCTTTTGAGAATCGTTTTGCAAAGAAATCTTTAACAGGCTGAACAAAGTTATCAAAGTTAAAAATACCCTGATCCGTTGTTGCTCTTCGAGTAAGAAAGATACTGAGTGGAAAAATAATAAAGGTAGAAAGCCAGGAACCTATAAAAGGGGGTATCCCTCCTTCTTCTGCACTATTTTTTGCAAAAATACCGATAAAATGATAGGTCAAAAACAGCACTACACCGATTACAATCGGCAATCCCATTCCTCCTTTTCTGATAATTGCTCCTAGCGGTGCTCCTACAAAAAACAGAATAATACAAGCAACTCCCAAAGCATATTTATCATGCAGTGACATTTCGTATTTATTCAAAGCTCTTTTGAGCGCTGTAGTTGTACTTTGGGTAGAGTTAATTTGTCTGATAACTCCATCAGCATTAGAAAAAGCCAACTTATAAATCTGTACTTTTTGTTTGGTATCAAAGTAATCCTTCAGGTCTAAAGAATCTTCGGTTGCTTTCGGGAGTGTATCTATTTTAATATTCTTATTTAGTTCTTTTAAGCCATTTCTTTTTTCAATATTGTCTATTACCGATTCGAAATCTTTATTTACCCGATCAGACAAGGTATCGATCTCGTGCCTCAGTTCGTTCACATTCAACATATTGTAGCCTTTTCGATACTGCTGCGCATCCATATCTACATTATCCAAAGAAGACAGATCTATGTTAAGTAAGTACTTTTCAAAATGAGTTTTGGCAAATGGGATCTTTTTTCTTCTTTGTGGAGAACGTTGCTGGATTTCGTCATAATAATTCCCATCCTTAAGTATCAGTGTAATTAAGTCAGAATCTGTACTTCCTCTCAATTCTCCATCTACCGCTTTAATTACTGTAAAATTACCTGGTCTTGCTGCTTTTTTGTGGATGATGATATCTCTTAGAAATTGATCATTATCCCCATACTTCTCGGCAACCTTAATATTGATATCTCCCAGATCATTAAATTGATTGGGAGCGATTACCATAGCGGGTTTGACCTTTACAATGTTTTTCCTGAGATTAATGAATCTTTTTTCTGAAGATGGAATTACAGTATTCGAAAAAAGAAAAGCTCCTATTCCTACAAAAAAGATAAAAACAGCTAGTGTTCTCATCGCCCGTTGTAAAGAAATTCCTGATGATTTCATTGCAGCAAACTCATAATTTTCTGCAAAACTCCCGAAAATCATAATGGAAGTCAATAAAATTGTAAGCGGCAGTACCATAGGAATTAACCTTGGAGTCGCGAACGTCAAAAACTTAATGATTACAGAAAAATCCAGGTCCTTTCCTGCCAACTCAGATATAAACAACCAGATTGTTTGTAATAAAAGAATAAACATAATAATGAAGAACAGTGGAAAAAACGTCTTCAAAAAGGTTGATAAAATATATCTGTCAAGAATTTTCATTCACTTTAATTTCCTAATCAATATTCATACAGGTGACACTACATAATGCCATTTCAAAAACTATTAAAAGACAAAGAACGTGTATTTTTTAATACCCGTTCTTTTGTTTATCATAATTTTATGCAGATCAATCCAAACGATTGATATAATAGCTATCGTACTTAGACTCATCAAAAATGAATAAGGTCTCTGATAGCGGTTGATTCGTTTTAAAACTGGTTACTGTAAAGGTTACATTAGAACCATTGTTTTGTTTCTGAATCATTTTATAAATGTGCTTTGTTTGCTTATCGATTCCTAGCAATACTTCTTTCAGATCACTTCTCGAATCGATCGGTATCAACTTTACAAACTGAATTTTACGACCTTGCACATTCTGAACAATATCCATTTTATAGGTATACCCTTCTTCATAAAAAGTCAACATTTTGGATGGAGTAATACTGTTGTCGTCATCTTCATCCTGCGACGAAATATTAATTTCCTCATCTTCAGGTACAATCACATGTAACTTTTTACCATCATACATCTGCTCTGTTCCCATCAAATTCAAAAGGTATTTATTTCCTTTTAAAGTAACGTCTCCCCTAGTTTCCTGAGATACATTTTCTGCTGGATTATTGATAGCATATTTAAATCCTATCACAATATTACTGTAACTTTTTACCTTTTGGGAAACCTCATCCAATAACCCCTTTGCATCCTGAGCTTGCATTGCAGCGGCTCCCATAAAAAGTACTGCAAATACTACCTTTTTAATCATTCTATTTAATTTCTTTGTTTTTGTGTGTATCATTATAAATTGGGTGTTAAATTCTATGATCACTCATTATCTAATAACTGTTGAAGTGCCACCAAATCTGTAACCAACACTTGTCTTGCTTTACTACCTTCAAAAGGCCCTACAACTCCGGCAGCCTCTAACTGATCGATCAAACGACCCGCACGATTGTACCCTAATTTTAGTTTCCTTTGTAATAAAGACGCCGATCCTTGTTGTGCTGTTACAATAACTTCAGCTGCTTCTTTAAACAGTTTATCTCTATCGCTTTTATCTATATCAAGACTTGTGCCACTTTCTTCTCCCACATACTCTGGAAGCAAATGCGCATCTGGATATGCTTTTTGGCTACCTATATACTCTGTAATGCGTTCTACTTCTGGAGTATCTACAAAAGCACACTGGATACGGATAATATCATTTCCTTGGGTATACAACATATCTCCTCTACCGATTAACTGATCAGCTCCTCCCGTATCTAAAATTGTTCTAGAATCAATTTTTGAGGTTACTCTAAATGCAATTCGCGCAGGGAAATTGGCCTTAATCATACCCGTAATTACATTCACCGAAGGTCTTTGCGTAGCAATGATCAAATGGATCCCGATAGCACGCGCTAATTGCGCTAATCGAGCAATTGGAGTTTCAACTTCCTTTCCTGCAGTCATAATCAAATCTGCAAATTCATCAATCACCAAAACAATATAAGGTAAAAATCGATGTCCGTTTTCTGGATTTAATTTTCTAGTCTTAAACTTAGCATTGTACTCTTTGATGTTACGCACCATGGCCTGTTTGAGCAGATCGTATCGGGCGTCCATCTCTATACATAATGAATTGAGTGTATTTATTACCTTGGTATTATCGGTAATAATTGCCTCTTCAGCATCAGGTAATTTTGCCAAGTAATGTCTTTCGATTTTATTAAATAAGGTCAATTCTACCTTTTTAGGATCTACCAATACGAATTTAACTTCTGCCGGATGTTTTTTATACAATAGCGAAGTCAGAATCGCATTAAGACCTACCGATTTACCTTGTCCTGTAGCACCAGCCATCAACAAGTGAGGCATTTTGGCCAAATCCGCTACAAAGGTTTCATTAGAAATGGTTTTACCTAGAGATAATGGCAATTCCATTTCAGCATTCTGAAATTTTGGTGATGCTATAGCAGAACGCATTGAAACAATAGTTGCGTTTTTGTTTGGCACCTCTATACCAATAGTTCCTTTACCAGGTATAGGAGCGATAATCCGAATACCCAAAGCAGCGAGAGAAAGAGCGATATCATCTTCAAGATTCTTAATTTTTGAAATTCGGATACCAGCTTCGGGAACGATCTCATATAGTGTTACTGTAGGCCCTACAGTAGCTTTTATTTGAGCAATTTCAATTTTATAGTTCTTGAGTGTCTCAACTATTCTATTTTTATTTTCTTCAAGCTCTCCCTGATCAATAGTGATCCCACTGCTATTTGCCGTATAATCCTTTAATAGATCAATGGTAGGAAATTTGAAGTTCCCCAGCTCTAAAGTAGGATCAAACTCCCCAAAATCCTTCACCAGTTTATTACTGATATTTTTAACTTGTTCTTCTTCGGTAGTGGTCTCTACCTCCATCGCAATATCTTCTGGATTATCTTCGGATTTAATAACTAGCTTGTCAGGAACATCATTATCTCTATTCTCAGGATTCCCATAAAACTGATTGATAGTAGGATTCAGCGTAATTTCATTATTATCAGTATTGGTTGCAACAACTTTTACTGGTTCTTCCTTTTTCTTTTCTACTTTTTCTCCATTCTTGGATCTGGCAATAATGGCATCAATTTTTTCTTTAATCCCAGAAGAAGAAGTCTCAGGTTCTTTTTCTATTGTTTCTTTTACTTCATTATTAACCGCAGCAGGTTTTGGTGATGCTTCAAAATCATCTGCAATCACTTTTTGTGTCTTCTTGATAGAGGCAGTTAATTTCTCCGGCGTATATCGCAAACGGATTACAATGTATATGATGGCAAAGAACGCCAATACCAATACCGTACCAATAAAACCTACATAATCTTGTAAAAGGTCATTGATCTCATATCCTATTACACCGGCCAAAAGACCACCTTCTTTTTGCACAAAACCAAAAACTACCGATACCCAGATCATAACCAGAACTCCCCAAAACCAGAATCCAGCCAGCTTCTTTTTATTCAAATCGAAGAACAGGTAAACCCCGGTAAGTGAAGTAAGCACCGGAAGCACCAAAGCTGATATTCCGAAACCTTGAAAAATGAAAAAATGACTCACTTTTGCTCCAGATTTACTTAACCAGTTTTTTGCAGTAGAACTTCTATTATAAAACTCTGAAATTTCGCTTTGATCCATTTTCCAATTGAAGAAAAATGAGATAAACGCGAAAAATAATCCTATTCCCAGAAAAAACAAGAAGCTACCCAAAACTACTTTCTGTTGCCTGGATAAAGTGAACCTTTCTTTTAAAGAGGTTTTTGTTTTTTTTGTGGTTTTCCTTTTTGTACTTACTTTTCTTTTAGCCATTATTTTAATGTCTTATCGCAAAAATACGAATATCTATATTGGAACGTAAAAATGCCTTAAAAATTTTCTTTTATCCTTATAACTACCAAAAGTTAAAACCATAGAATTATAACATTTTGAGGGCTGAATTTAATAATTACTTAACGATTTAATTTATTAATAATCAGTATCTTGAAGAGATTTCAAGAACTGCTTGATTCTTGTATCCATCAACTTACCTTCCAAAAAAGTAACGTTCACCAGGTAACTGTTCTACTATTGCTTTAGAACGGCTATACTGCGTTGTATTCACATTAAATCTAAATGCTTAAAAAAAATGTTATGAAAAATTTACTTTTATCCTTTGCGCTATTAATTTCTTCATTCTGTTGGACTCAAAACACCAATGACGTCATTACTTTAAAAAATGGAAGTGTCATTATCGGTAAGATTACCGAGTTTAACTACAACAGTAACGTGTCCATACAAACTCAGGATGGTTACAATTTTACCTTCAGGGCTAATGACCTAAAAAGTGTAAAAAAATTACCCGCAACCAACGAACCAACCACTACTCCAATTCCTAATCAGAATTACACCAATAGAATTTCTAATCAAAGTGTGACCCCAACCCGGCAACAATATACTAATACACAGCCTGCTGTGAATCAAGGTGTTGCTGCTCGGGCTAATGCCTGGGATCAACAATCGTACAGCCCTAATGTTCAAAACAATGTACAAAACCAACCGCTTCCCAATTCAAATCAACAATTTGTAGCAAACACAAACTCCGGTACTTATACTCAAGATTATCCCAATACAAATACTTATCGGCAACCCCAAACCTATCCTAATGCCCAACCTGCTCAAAATTTCCAGAATCCTCAGAGAACTCAGAACTTTCAAGGACAAAATCAATATCAATCTGCAAACGTTTTACCTGTAAATCCTTCTCCGCAAAACGTTAACCCCCAGTATGGTAATGCTGGAAATAATTATGCAAATCCAAATCCATCAAATCGTTACGCTGCACCACAAGGATATGCTCAAAATCAATTCGTCCCCGCTCCAGTTCCTAGTCCTACTCCCATAACCGTTCCTGCTCCTAATCCTACTCCCAAAGCCGTTCAAAGCTCTGATATTTTCACTAATGTTGATAATTATGGAAGCGTTACCAAAACAGCTCCTGTAGACTGCTCCAGAGGATTTGGAAATTATGGTTTTATCAATAAAACAGGAAGAGATATCATTGTGAGCCTTCAAAAGCAACAAAACGATGGTGTCTACGGCGATTTTAAAGAAATCTCCATTATCGCAGGTTCCAGAGGGTATTTTAATAATATGGAAGCAGAAAGTTATCCTTTCTTTATTAAGCAGAAAAGCCTTGTCGGCAGCAACCGAAACGATTACGTCATCCTGGGAAGAGGAAAAATAAAAATAGAAAAATGTAAAACTACATTTATAGAGATTAAATAATCCCTTTATAAGAATATAAAAGCCGCTTATGTTTATTTCAAAGCGGCTTTTGAATTATTTTAAAACATGTAAGGAATATAAATGATCAAACCAATGATCACTGCAGTTACCGCGGCAATAAAAACGGCCCCAGCTGCAACATCTTTTATAAACCCTATTTTATTATGAAAATCTGGATGAATAAAATCCGCTACTGCTTCTATCGTAGTATTTAAGCCTTCGATACTCATTACCAGCCCTATGGCAAAAATCTGCAACATCCACTCGGTAGAAGTGATATTAAAAAAGAATCCCAAAAAGGTCATAACTACAGCGATACCCGCTTGTACCTGAATACTTGGTTCTGTTTTAAGCAATAACATTGCTCCGGTAAATGCATAACCACATCCTTTTAGTCTTCCTACGATAAACTTGGTGATCTTACTCATCTTTTTTTGGAGAGCGCATTAATTGCAGCTTCATAATTTGGTTCTTGTGCAATTTCTGGCACTTGTTCTGCATAGGCAATTGTTCCGTTTTCGTCTACAACTACAACTGCTCTAGAGTGTAATCCTTGCATAGGTCCATCAACGATTTCAACTCCGTAGTCTTTTCCAAACTGTCCGGTTTTAAAATCGGATTGGTTGATTACATTTTCAAGTCCTTCTGCACCACAAAAACGTCCCTGTGCAAATGGTAAATCTCTGGAAACACATAATACTTTCGTATTTGATAAATCGCTAGCCTCTTTATTAAAAGCTCTAACTGAAGCAGCACATATACCGGTATCGATAGATGGAAAGATATTTAAAACTACCTTTTGTCCCTTATAATCTGATAATTTTGAAGTAGACAGGTCTGTATTTACCAATTCAAAATCAGGAGCTTTCTGCCCTACTTCAGGTAATGTACCGATAGTGTGTATTTCTGTTCCTTGTAAAGTTATAGTAGCCATAATATAAATGATTGTTTTTTGTGTGTTAAAATTAAAAAGATTATATCGTATTTTCGTAAAGTTTCTATAAAATAAAAAACCTCCCGATTGGAAGGTTTACTTTTTTCTTTATTAAGTATCGATAGACCCCAGAACTCGCTGCATAAAATTGTTGAGCGCTTCTTTTTTGGGAGTACCTTGTTTGATCATTTTATCAACCTCTAAGGCACCATACATATTCGATATCAGTTCCCCTATTACATCCAGTTCTTCATCTTTTAATGAAGGAACCTCTGTTAAGGCTTCCAAAGTTTCTATAGTTTCAACAACAAAATCTTCATCGTTTTCTTCTATAAAACTAGTAAGATGTTTAATTACTGGTAACTTCATTTACTAGGTCTTTTAAGATTTCAAATTTGTTCGTCTGGACCTGATTCACAAAAGCTCCATTTTTAAAAGTAGCGAATGTAGGTAAGTTATCTACTGTAGCCATCTTTCTCGAGTTTGGATATTTTTCGGCATCTACAACGATAAATGTAGTATCGCTATTTTCTGTAGCCAATTTTTTAAATTTTGGCTTCATTATTCTGCAGTTACCACACCATGAAGCAGAATACTGAACCACTACTGTTTGAGAACCTGCAACAATTTGAGAAAGGTTATCTTCATTTAGTTCCTGAACCATACTATATGATTTAAAAAACGCACTCTTAGATCACAGTGTACCCAGGAGTGCGTCTGTTACTGTTTTAGTTAGCTGCCAAGTATGACGCTACACCTTCTCTATTTGCATTCATTGCTTCTTTTCCTTCTTCCCAGTTTGCAGGACAAACCTCTCCATTTTTCTGAACGTGCGCATAGGCATCGATTAATCTTAAAAACTCTGCAACGTTTCTTCCTACTGGCATATGGTTTACTCCTTCATGAAATACTGTACCTTCTTCGTCGATAAGGTAAGTCGCTCTATAGGTCACATTATCTCCTTCTACAGTCACTACTCCAGTTTCCTCATTATAGGTTTCGTTAGTAATATCAAGGATTCCTAGAGTACTAGCAAGATTACGGTTAGAATCTGCAAGAATTGGATATGTTACTCCTTCAATTCCTCCGTCGTCTTTAGCGGTATTTAACCATGCAAAATGCACCTCTGGTGTATCACATGATGCCCCGATTACAATTGTATTTCTCTTTTCGAATTCAGCTATCGCTTCTTGAAAAGCGTGTAATTCTGTTGGACATACAAAAGTAAAATCTTTTGGATACCAGAAAAGCAACACCTTTTTGTTGTTATTTTTTGCTTCTTCCAAAACGTTAAGTTTAAAAGTATCCCCCATATCGTTCATTGCGTCAACGTTTAAACTCGGGAATTTTTTACCTACAAATGTCATATTGTATTTTTTAAATTGATAATTGATTAATTTTTTAAAACAGCGCAAAGATACATCTTGATAACGGACTAGAAATACCCCTTTATTTTAATTTTTTATGTATGAATAGTTTTTTCTAATTATCCATTATCGAGACCACAAAATGTATTAAATTCTTACAAAACAATACATTTCCTTACAAAAATTACGGATAAATAGCACTTTTTTTACGGTGAATTGCACTCTGTTTCATCAATTTTCGTATTTTGGTCCAAGGAAACGAGCCAAGAATAATTAGAAAGTTGAAAAAATATATTCACTATATAACCATCATAGTGCTAATGGGTTTCACTCATCTAGTACAATCCCAAACTTCTATTATTTCGGATAGTATTCAAAGCTATATCGAAAAGGCGAAACAATTACAAGAAGAATACGAGTATACAAAATCCTTGGAGATTGCTACCGTGGCATTACAAACCGCTCTTTATAATAATGATGATAAAAGTCTTGCCAAGATATACAATATCATTGCAAAGAATTATGACATCAATGAAGATGATACGAAAGCAAGATACAATTATAGCAGAGCATTAATACTTTCCAGAAGTTCTAAAAGTAGAGAACTTGAAATTGACTTACTCAATAGCTTGGGTAGAATTAATACCAAACATAATTTGACCCGAGCCCGAGGTGTAGAAAACTATAAGCAATCCTATTCTTTGGCTTTCAAGATTAATGATACTATAAGAATGACCACTCCCTTGCTTAATTTGGGAGATTACTATATTACTAGAAATGATTTTGATAGTGCTTACGAGTATTTAGCTCCTGCCAGAAAACTTATTCATGATCAATCCCCTAATTTGGCAAAAACCAAATTAACCGGATTGCTGGGTAAATATTATTTGAGCATCAGAAAATATGAAGATGCCGAAGGTTTCATCAATGAGGCTATTAATTATGCCGTACAGGGAACGACCAACAAAAAAAATAGTGACGAGGTTTTATCTACCTATCACGAGGAGCTTGCTTCTGCTTATCAAACCAAATCAGAACTATACAAATCTCAGGAAGACTATTTACAAGCCTATATTTTTCAGAAGAAACAATTTCAGAATATTCTAAAAGGAAAAGAATA
Organism: Aquimarina sp. AWH4_224; assembly: GCF_056160245.1. Taxonomy (NCBI): domain Bacteria; kingdom Pseudomonadati; phylum Bacteroidota; class Flavobacteriia; order Flavobacteriales; family Flavobacteriaceae; genus Aquimarina; species Aquimarina sp. AWH4_224. The sequence goes on from NZ_JBSWWU010000022.1 coordinate 28,963, forward strand.
CAAGAAATTTAAAGAACTAAGACAAGCTATCACAGAATATGAAGTAGATCAATTAGAAGAAAGAGCAACTAAAGCAGAAAATGAAAAAAAGGAAAGCGAATCAGAGGTGATTAAATGGAGAATTAGTATCATTCTTGGTATTATTTTAATTCTGATCTCATTGGCATTTTTAATAAGTTCTTACAAAAACAATATCCAAAAGAAACGATTGAATCATGTATTGATCGAGAAAAATAAAGAACTGGTTAGTGCCAAGGAAACTGCTGAGCAAGTTTCTACCTTAAAATCTCAGTTCATATCTACGGTAAGTCACGAACTTAGAACTCCATTATATGGAGTAATTGGATTGACCTCGCTTTTGATGGAAAATCCAGCCGAAAAAAAGAAAAACGAATACCTGGAATCCTTAAAATTCTCTGGAGACTATTTATTAGCTTTGATCAATGATGTATTGCAGCTTAGTAAAATAGAAACTAACGAAGTTACCCTAGAAAAAGTATCCTTCGAAATCCGATCGCTTATTGAAGGAATTGTAAATTCTTTACATACCAAGCAAAAAAGTAACAACAATGCAGTTCATATCGATATTGATTCCAAAATAAACAGCACCTTATTAGGTGACTCTGTTCGGTTATCTCAAATCCTGATCAATCTAATCGGTAATGCCCTGAAGTTTACAAAAGACGGTAATATCTGGATCTCTGTAAAATGTTTACAACAATACGATGATCGTTATTTGTTACGTTTCTTGGTAAAAGACGATGGAATTGGTATCCCGAAGGGTAAGCAAAAATCGATTTTCGACAATTTTGCTCAAGTCAAGAATGAAAATCAGGAGTATGAAGGTACTGGTTTAGGTCTGGCCATTGTAAAAAAACTGATACAACTACATAAAAGCGAGATCAAAATAAATAGTCAAGAAGGTAAAGGATCTGAATTCTATTTTGATTTGATTTATGAGAAAGCTATCAAAGAACAGGAAATTTCTTTACAAACAGGAGAAACTTTGAGTATTGGTACGACTAACTTTAATGTACTGATTGTAGATGACAATAAGATCAACCAGATCGTCACTCAAAACATCCTGAAGAAAAAAGGATATACTTGTAATATTGCTAGCAATGGTATGGCGGCAATCGAGATGTTGAAAGAAGAAAAATTCGACTTGGTATTGATGGATATCAACATGCCAGAAATGAATGGTCTTGAAGCTACCAAAGTCATCAGAACCTTCAATACGCATATGCCTATTATTGCACTAACCGCTGTAGAAGAGGGAGAAATCAGAAATCAGGCCATGTCAGTAGGAATGAATGATGTGATTATCAAACCATATGATACACAGCAATTCTTCCAGACTATTATGCGTAATATCTCCAAAGTAAAAATGGCTTAATCCCCTAGCCCGCCCATTTCCTACTAATATTTCTTTCTAAACTGTTAAATCCTATTCGATTTCTTTTGAATGTCTTAATTTAGATGCAAAATCAATTACAGCACTAAACGACTATGAGTTCAAAAGAAATAGGTTTCAATACCATTTGTACCCATCTGGGAGAAATCGAAGACCAACAATTTAAAGGAGCTATTTCTCCGATTTACTTATCCACCTCTTACGCTTTTGAAGATGTTGATGTAAAACGATACCCAAGGTATTTTAACACTCCAAACCAGGAAGCTTTGTGTAAAAAAATCGCTGCTCTTGAAAAAGGAGAAGCCTCTTTAATTTTTGGTAGCGGTATGGCCGCAATTAGTACTACTTTGTTTGCATTCTTACAAAAAGGAGATCATATCGTATTGCAAAGAACCTTGTACGGGGGTACTGCGAATCTGGTGAATGAAGAATTTGAAAAGCACGGGATTGAATTCTCGTATGTAGATTCACAAACCGCAGCTGGTTTTGAAGAAAAGATTCAAGCTAATACCAAAGTAATTTATATAGAAACTCCATCTAATCCATTGCTAACGATAACCGATATTAAAGCCATTGCGACTATAGCAAAACGCCATGGCATTGTTAGCATGATTGACAATACCTTTGCTTCACCAGTAAATCAAAATCCTATAGAATTGGGAATTGATATTGTGATCCACTCTGCCACAAAATATTTAGGTGGACACAGTGATATTTTGGCTGGAGCGGTAATTTCTACTGAAGAATATATGAATCGCGTTTTTGAAGTTGCCAAAAACTTTGGAGGAAGCCTAAGTGATTTTACCGTTTGGATGCTCGAAAGAAGTATCAAAACTTTAGGTTTGCGGGTAAAACAACAAAACGAAAACGCAATGAAACTTGCTACTTGGTTAGACGAGCAAGAAGATATCGCTGCCGTGCATTATCCGGGCTTACCAACACACCCAGATCATGAAATTGCTAAAAAGCAAATGAAAGGATTTGGAGGAATGTTATCCTTTGAATTACAATCACATTTGGATGCTACGCAATTTCAGAAAGCGTTGACATTGATTAAAAGTTCAATGAGCCTTGCCGGGGTAGAAAGCACCATCCTCTCTCCTACACTTACCTCGCATGCATTACTTTCCGAAGAAGAAAGAAAGCGCCAAGGAATAAATGACGGTCTATTACGACTAAGTGTAGGTATTGAAGAAGAAAACGACTTAATACAAGACATTGCGCAAGCTCTAAACAAAGTAAAAACTTTAGCACTTCAAGATTAAATGATAAAATTAGATATTCTGGCCATAGGCGCACATCCAGACGACATCGAGCTAAGTTGTTCTGGTACCATAGCCAAAGAAGTTGACCGTGGAAAAAAAGTAGGTATACTAGACCTTACCAAAGGAGAGTTAGGTACCAGAGGAACACCCCAAATAAGAGCCGCAGAAGCGCAAAAAGCATCAGAGGCACTGGGAGTAACCGTAAGAGAAAATCTAGGCTTCAGAGATGGTTTTTTTGTAAATGACGAAAAGCATCAATTAGAAATTATTAAAGTGATCCGAAAATACCGCCCAGAGATTGTACTTTGTAATGCTATAGACGATCGTCATATAGATCATGCAAAAGGTAGCAAACTGGCTAGTGATTCTTGTTTCCTATCAGGTTTACGTATGATCGAAACTAAGGAGGATGGCAAAATACAAGATCCGTGGAGACCAAAACAGGTGTATCACTACATCCAATGGAAAAATATTGAGCCCGACTTTGTCGTGGATGTAAGCGGTTATATGGACAAAAAAATGGAAAGTGTGCGGGCTTATGCTTCTCAGTTTTATGACGAAAATAGTAAAGAACCTTCTACTCCTATCTCCAGTAAGAACTTTATGGAGAGTATTAAGTATCGAGCTGCCGATTTAGGTAGAATTATTGGGGTAGCCTATGCCGAAGGCTTCACTGTAGAACGCTCTGTAGCAGTAGATTCCATTTTTGACTTAATTTAATTGAAAAAAATGTTTGCATAAATACAGAAATACTTTATTTTTGCAAACCAAAATTAAATGGTGGTTGTAGCTCAGTTGGTTAGAGCGCCTGATTGTGGTTCAGGAGGTCGTCGGTTCGAGACCGATCTTCCACCCGCCTTTAAAAACCTCGCTTATAGCGGGGTTTTGTCGTTTATGGGTACAACGATCTTATTGCTTAAAAAAACAAAGGGTACGCATAAACCCTACAAAAACTTATGCGTATCATTATTTGATATACAAAGAAAGTAAACTATGACTTGCAATAACGACCTGGTTCTGGCATTGCGTTTAATGCAATAAAGTCACTACAATCACCTGCATTGAGGTCTTTGTTCTCAGGTAATGTTCCTCCATTGATAGTTGTCTGTTCTTTTTTGGATAAAGATCTAAATTGTGTGAGATTAAGCATACTATTTATTTTGACATGCTTAAAGATACTAAAATCTATTCGTAAATCTTTTGAAGAGAAGAGCTCCCCATTGGGCACAAAAAAAAGGTGCAGTTAGGGCTACACCAATTATTTATACTGTGCTTACGTTAAGGGTAATTCCCCCAATTTCTGCATTTTGACTATGCAATATTACGGTTTTACCGTAGTTATTCCAAATTTTTTCAAAAGATTTTGTCAAAATGAGCTACGCTAAGCTTATAATATTACTTCTGCTCTTTTTTCTTTTTGAGCACATCTGCATAAATGCGTTCTGAGCGATTCGCAATCTCCCAGGCAGTATAAAATACCAATTGTGCGCGTTTAGCCAACAAATCATACTCAATTTTGTCTGGAGTATCTGAGGGTTGATGATAATCATCATGCACCCCGTTAAAATAAAAGATGATAGGGATGCTATGTTTCGCAAAGTTGAAATGATCACTTCTGTAAAAAAAACGATTGGGATCATTCTTTCTATTGTAGGTATAATCCAAATCCAGTTGTGTATATTCTTTGTTTATTGCTTCACTGATATTATGTAATTCTAAACTCAGGCGATCACTACCGATTAGATAGATATAATTTCTTTTATCTTCGGTATCATGGGCTTTGTCAATTCTACCAATCATATCTATATTGAGATCAGCTATGGTATTTTCTAAAGGAAATATTGGATTTTCTGTGTAGTAACTAGACCCATATAACCCTTTTTCTTCGCCAGTTACATGTAAAAATAGAATGGAACGTTTTGGTCCTACTCCATCTTTTTTGGCTTTCATAAAGGCTTCTGCCATTTCTAAAACGCTTACCGTACCCGAACCATCATCATCGGCTCCGTTATATATATTACCATCATAATCCACTCCTACATGGTCATAATGGGCGGATAACACGATAATCTCATCGGGTTTTTCGGTACCCTCGATAAAAGCCAATACATTTTCTGAAGCATTGATATTTCCTCTAAAATAACTTTTGGGGATTTCCTGAAAATAATCATCCCCACCCATAGGAGAAGGAATCCCCATTTTTTGGTACTGCTCTTTTAGATAGGCTGCTGCCTTTTTTTGTCCTGGCTCTCCGGTATCCCGTCCTTCAAAATCATCGCCAGCGAAAGTATATAGATGCTTCTTAAGATCTTTAGCTGTGATTGTTTTTGCGTATTTTACCGCTACTTCCTTCTTACTTTCTAAAATACTTTCTGTTTGTGGTTCTGTTGTAACAGATTTTTGTGAGGTTCCACAACAGAAAACAATAATGGATCCCAGTAGGATTAATGTGTTTTTCATGCAATTCTTTAATTTTGAGGGTACAAGATACTTAATTCGGAGGATATCTTTTCAACAATAGGTTATGGAGTGTAAAAACCTTTAAAATTATTTTAAAAATATTCTTTTTAGAATTAAAAAAGGTTTTATATTTGCACCCGCAATCAGGGAATACCTGATGAGACCAAACACTGGAGAAATGGCAGAGTGGTCGAATGCACCGGTCTTGAAAACCGGCGAGGGTCACACCTCCGGGGGTTCGAATCCCTCTTTCTCCGCGAAACACGACAAAAACCCCTGTATTAACAGGGGTTTTATTTTTTCTTAGGACTTATTCCATTTAATTTACCCACTGCATAATTATATCCAAATACATCTGTCAGTTCAGATCCTTCATAAGCATACTTTTTGTATACTTCCAAATGTTTCACTGTTTCATCCAAGCTTTCTTGAGTCCATTCAAATTCCATTATATATTTCTTCTCAATTGACTTGATGTTTTTAGCATCATCCAGGTGATATATAAATCGGTAAGGTACTTCTGAAGTTTTAAAGTCGTTCGCTATTTGATTTTCATCACTATAAAAAGTTTCTACAATTGTATTATTAGAATAATTATATCGAATTATCGGTCCTCCATAAAACCCAGATCCTGTGTATGTCAATTGGTGTCTTGAATTATAGAATTTTAATTCCTTAGTCCGCCCATGACCGTCAATTGTTTCCTGCACAAATGCAGTGTTTGATGTATCAGCTATATTGAATTTTACCAAATTAATAGATGAAGCTGTTATTTCTATTTTATGAAATTTAATCGGTTGGTCTTTGGATTGCATAAATCCCGTTGACGCAATTAGAAATGGAATCATAAATACTAAAAATATTGTCCTTTTCATTTTTTATATTTTAATTAGTTATAACGGTTTCAGCTATGAACAGTTCCGTAGGTTGGTACGGACTTTTGCAAATACACGACAAGCTGAAAATTCCTGCGTAATTTTCAGCATAAACCTGTAGTAGCAATTGTTTATAGCCATTGTGCCTGTTGCACAAGTTAACAAAAATGTAAGATAGATTTGTTATTGATTTTGGATTGGTATGTTATCTTTAAGTATGCAAGGCAAGA
>NZ_JBSWWU010000023.1:0-25025 GCF_056160245.1 Aquimarina sp. AWH4_224
TTGGTTGGAAAAATTTGCCACAGATGCACCTGTTGTAGAAGTTCCAACTGATTTTGATAGGAATGCAGAAGATGACCGGGAAGGAGGAGAAGTGCTCATTCAATTTACAGAAGAAGAAACAAACGAGCTTAGAAAAATAACAGAAGAACAGCAAGTCACTATGTATATGGTGTTAGTATCCGTATATGTGCTACTATTACACAAAATCAGTAACCAATCTGATGTGACCATAGGTACCGTTTCTTCAGGACGTCAACATGTTGATCTGGAGCATATGCTCGGTATGTTTGTAAATACAATCCCTGTTCGTTTCAAAATAAATCTGCAAGATAATTATACCGATTTTTTACAATATGTAAAATCAAATATTCTCGATTGTTTTAATCACCAAGACTTTCAATACGAAGATTTAATAGATGAATTGAAACTAGAGCGAAACTCTAACAGGAATCCTTTATTTGATAACATTTTTGCTTTCGAAAATTCTAGGGATCAAGTACTGAAGTTAGAAGATTTGCAGGTCTCTCCATTTTCTTATGAACATAATATAGCTAGGTTTGATCAAACTTTGATGGCAATCGAAGAAGAAGACACCATTACTTTAAGTTTTGGATACGCAGCTTCTTTATTCAAAGAAGAAACGATCCAGAGGTTTGTTCAATATTACAGAAGAATAGTTGCAGAAATTGTTCAAAATCAAGAAAAACAGATAAAAGATTTTGATATACTTCCAGATAGCGAAAAGAAAGAGTTGTTGGTTACTTTTAATCAATCTTTTGATACGTTTTCTGAAACAAAAAATATCCTAGAATCCTTTCAGGAGCAGGTACGTAAGTACCCGGATAATGTAGCAGTTGTATGCAATAAAGAACAACTTACTTACAAGCAACTGGATCAAAAGACAAATCAATTAGCAAGATTTCTGGTTAATAACGGCGTCAACAAAGGAGCACTAATTCCTTTTTGTATCAATCGATCACTGGATATGGTTATGGCGATACTAGGGATTTTGAAGACAGGAGGAGTATATGTTCCTATTGACCCCAATTATCCTGAGGATAGAGTAAAGCATATCCTAAAAGATATTGATGCAACAATCGTATTGGTTGATTCAACATTCAACTTGGATTTGGGAATTGATCAACTCAATTTGGAGCAATTGTTTGAGAGCGAAATCGCTTCTTTTTCTCAAAATCCTATTGGGATAGAAACCGATTTAGAAGATATAGCATATGTAAACTATACCTCGGGAAGTGTAGGGCTTCCAAAAGGAGTGTTGGTAAAACATTCTGGAGTAGTTCGTTTATTGGATTTAGAAGGTATTACTTTTGATACTTCTACAACAACCCTTCAGTTATCTTCTATTGCTTTTGATGCGGCTACATTCGAACTTTGGATACCGCTATTGAAAGGAGGAACTTTGGTGATGTATCCGCAGAAATATCTCGATATCGAATTGTTGAATAACATAATTAAGAAAAACAATGTAAATACGATTTGGTTAACATCGGGATTGTTGGATCAATGGTGTAAAAGTGATATATCAGATTTGAACTTGAAATATGTAATATCCGGGGGAGATGTAGTACATCCTGGTTCGGTGAAGGCTGTTTATGATAAGTTGCCTAACGTTGTGATGTATAATGGTTATGGGCCAACAGAGAATACTACGTTTACTTGTTTTTACAAAATACCTAATGATTTAGATCTGTATACCTCAATTCCTATCGGTAAACCTATTGCGGGTACAAAAGTATATATAGTTGATGAAAACTTAAACCTGGTTCCCAAAGGTGCTGTGGGAGAGCTATTAACTTCTGGAGTAGGGGTGTCCAAAGGATACATAAATAATCCTGAGCTGACCAAACAAAAATTCATCAAAAACTTCTTTGATCCTAAAGAAAACAACACCTTATATAAAACTGGGGATCTGGTAAGATGGTTAGGAGATGGAAATATTGAATATATAGGAAGAAAAGATAAGCAAGTCAAAATTAGAGGGTATCGCATTGAATTAGATGAGATTGAAAATAACCTTTCACTGTACGACGGAATAATAGATGTGATTGTAGCAGCAAAAGGTGAGGCTCAAGGTAAAACCCTAGTTGCGTATTATACAACTGAACAAGAAATTGACACGGCAGAACTACGTAGTTATGTATCGCAAAAATTACCAGATTACATGGTACCTTCATTTTTTGTTGAACTAGATCAACTACCTCTAACTGTAAATGGCAAAGTGGACAGAAATAATCTGCCAATGCCCGAAATTAAATTGGAGGAAAATCACCAAGAACCATCCAATGCTTTAGAAGTGCAATTAAGAGGGTTGTGGTCTGATATTCTGGGTGTTAAAGAAGAAGTGTTGAGTGTTGCTAAAAGCTTTTTTGAACTTGGTGGACACTCGCTCAAAGCAGCCATTCTGGTAAATAGAATAGCGCAGGAATTAAAAGTGAAAATATCTCTTAAAGACATATTTGTATATCAAAATATTAGACAATTAGCACAATATATTGCAGAAAAAGATACCACCACTTATATCGAAATTCCAAGAGCGGATAAGCAGGATTATTATCCTCAATCTTCTACACAGAAACGGGTATATTTCATGTATGAGTTTGATAAAGAATCCCTTGCTTATAATATGCCTAGTGTTTTCGAATTAACGGGAGAACTGGATAAAAAACGGCTGCAAGAAGCTTTCAAGAAACTCATCGATCGTCATGAGATTTTAAGAACAAGTTTCATGATCAAAGAGGGACAACCTGTACAATATATAAACGACAACGTTGATTTTAAGATCGAATATCATGATCATCTTAATGCTGATGTAGATGAGATTGTGTCTAATTTCATAAGACCATTTGATCTAGTAATAGCTCCTCTATTGAGAGTTGGTTTAATCACACGTGACTCATCCGATCATATATTGATGCTCGATATTCATCATATTATTAACGATGGAGTTTCTCAAGGAATTTTGATGAGGGATTTTATCAACTATTACAACGGAAAAGATTTAGAAGAACTGCAAATTCAATATAAAGATTATGCAGTTTGGCAACAGAGTGAAGAACAAAAACAAAATATTGAAAGTCAAAAAGCATTTTGGAAGAATGAATTTGTAGAAACACCTGAGGTATTAGAACTACCAATAGATTACTCAAGAGTATCAGATAAAGTCAATAAAGGAGCAGGATTGAATTTCTTGCTAAATTCTGAGGATAGTAAAAAACTCAGAGAAATTGCTCAAAAAGAGAATGTGACCACATTTATGTTGTTCTTATCTTTTTATTACATTCTGCTGAATAAATTAACAAATCTTGAAGATGTAACCATTGGTACAACGGTGGCAGGACGTCAGCATACCGATATTGAAAATATGCTAGGAATGTTTGTAAATACCATTCCTTTGCGAAATTATCCGAATGGAAGTTTACAGTTTGTCGAGTTTCTTGCAAAAGTTAAAACGAGAACCTTGCAGGCCTTGGATAATCAGGAAATCCAATACGATGATATCGTTGATGAACTCAAATTAGATCGAGTAGCTGGTCATAACCCTTTGTTTGATGTACTTTTTGTATTTGAGCAATTTGAGGATAATGTTTTAGAAATTCCTAATCTTTCTTTGAGTCCATATCAAAGTAATCATGCAGCTTCCAAATTGGATTTGATGTTGTCGGTAAAAGAAGAAGGAGATCAGTTTTTTGTGTATTTCGAATATTCCACAAAATTGTTTAAATCGTCAACTATTGAGAGGTTTAGCGAATATCTTCAAAAGATCATCTCATCTGTAGTTCAAAATGAGGGTATCAAATTATCCGATATAGATATCTTATCCGAAGGAGAAAAGCTCCTTTTATTGAATGACTTTAAAAGCACTCCGGTGATCAATGAGACTGGTGATTCGATCATTAGTCTTTTCGAAAACCAAGTGAAAAGGGATCCGGATAAGATTGCTTTGATCTTCGAAGAGGAACAAATTTCGTATCGGGAGCTAAATGCTTTGGCTAATCAAGTGGCGAAGAAAATTATTCAAAAACAATCTAAAACAAAAAGCAAGGTAGCACTTTACTTTGATCCTTCTATCCAGATGATAGCATCAATTTTAGGGGTGATAAAAGCAAATAGTGTATATGTACCTCTTGCTCCTTCAGCACCTGCAGAACGAAATGCATATATCCTTAAGGATTGTCAAGCTGATCTGGTGGTTGTACAGGAGGGATTGTCTGCAGATGAAAATTTTAATCAGTTATCTTTTGATAAAGAACAAATTATTTGTTTTGATCATACCGAAAAAGAAGATGGTGAATTTCCTGAAACAGGAACGAGTATCCAAAAAAATAAGGAAGATCTATTAAACGTTATCTACACTTCTGGTACTACCGGAAATCCTAAAGGTGTCGAAGTAAAAGAAAAAGGAGTATTGAACTATATCTGCTGGAGGATTCAAAAATTTGGATATCATCCAGAGGATGTTACGTTACAGTTATTTCCTTATATTTTTGATGCATATGCTACAAACTTTTATACCAGTCTCCTTTCTGGAGCTACTATGGTTCTTGTTTCCGAAGAAAATAGAGTAAATCCAAAACATATCGTAGATACTATTAAAAAAGAAAAGGTTACTAATTGTTGTACTACGCCTGCGATTTATAATGCCATATTAGATGAATTAAAAAGCAGTGAAAATATGGAGCAATTACGTTTCATAGGAGTAGGGGGTGAGCGCCCAACTGATAAGCTGTTGGAGAAATCAAAAGCAATATTACCTCACGTTTCGGTAAATAATGAATATGGTCCTACAGAGTCTTCGATTGCGGTTACCTATAACAATGGTATAAAAATAGGTGATGGAGGGATCATAGGTAAGCCTATACCGAATACTGAAATTTATATTCTAGGTAAGAATATGGAGCTATTACCTATTGGAGTACCTGGAGAATTATTTATCGGAGGAGTAGGTTTGGCCAAAGGCTATTTGAACAATCCCGAGTTAACCAAGGAAAAATTTATGGATACCGAGCTTTTTAATGCTGTGCGATTGTACAGAACTGGGGATATGGCCAAATGGCTTCCAGACGGTAATATAGAGTTTATAGGTAGAATAGATAATCAGGTAAAAATACGTGGATTTAGAATTGAGTTAGGAGAAATAGAAAATCAACTATTAAAACATCCTAACATTGAGGAAGTCACAGTAATTGTGGTTGAAAAAAATAATGACAAACATTTGATCGGTTATTTTGTAGGAACAACGGAGTTGGATAGGTCAGCATTAAAGACCTTTCTTCAAAACAAGTTGCCAGAGTACATGATTCCTCCTTTCTATGTTCAGCTAGAAGAAATTCCATTAACACCTAATGGTAAAATAGATAAGAAAAAACTACCGGATTTTGAAATTGAAGTTGGAGAGGATTACGTAAGTCCCAAAAATGAAACACAAGAACGATTAGTTAAAATCTGGAGTGTAGTACTAGACCTGGTTCAAGACGTGATAGGAATCAAAACTAATTTTTTCGAGATCGGTGGAAACTCTATAAAATTGATGAATATGGTGAATTTAATCAATGAAGAGTTTGAATATGAAATTTCAGTAGTCAACGTATTTGAATTTCCTACTATCGAAGCACTTTCCAAGATCATAGATCAAAATATAGGACAAACAAACGATACAGAGGATGAACAAGAAGACGTTTCATTCGAAGAAATTAACTCTACATTGGATCTATTTGACATAGATGATGAATAATTAACCGCAAAAAAAGAACAACCCCATACAACTAAACGGGGTGTTTGTGGATGATTATAAAATAATCAACATTCTAATATTTAATAAAACAAAATCAAAGTTGTTGGCCACTTTTATTGGGGAGGTCAACACATATACTGGTATTCATAACTGGTATTTGAATCAGAAAAAATCTCATTATGAATTTAAGAAATGACAAAAAAATAGAAAACGAACTTACTGGGCTAGAAGTTGCTATTATTGGATATGCCGGGAGATTTAATACGTGTAAAAATGCAGAAGCCTATTGGGAAAGTCTTTCAAAAGGAGAAGAAACGTTTACCATTTTTGAGGATGATGAGTTAAAAGCTTTGGGAATAGCCGAAGAACTTTTCCAAAAGGAAAACTATATCAAATCAAATGGGGTTTTAGGGAATAAAGATTGCTTTGACGCAGGTTTTTTTGGTTACACTCCTGCAGAGGTCAATGTGATGGATCCCCAAACCAGAATTTTTCATGAAATTGTTTGGGAAGGACTGGAAATGGCTGGTTATACACCTTCAAAAACAAAAGGGAAAATAGGATTGTATGCTAGCGCCAGCAATAACAGCATATGGCAAAGTATGGTCATGTTGGATGGAAGCAATAAGGTGAATGCTTTTGCTTCGGGATATTTGGCGGATAAGGATTTTATGTGCTCTTTGATTTCTTATAACTTAAATTTAAAAGGACCGGCAATGTATACACATACGGCTTGTTCTTCGTCTTTGGTGGCAGTGCATCAAGCAGCAAGAGCACTACAAACCGGAGACTGCCAGATTGCGGTTGCGGGAGGTGTTTCGGCATCGTTATTAGATGCGGGAGGATATGAATATCATGAAAACCTCATTTTATCACCCGACGGGCATTGTCGCGCCTTTGATGCCGAAGCGAAAGGAACGGTAAACGGTGAAGGCGGAGGCGTGGTAATTCTAAAGAGATATAAAGATGCCGTTCGAGATAATGATAAAATATATGGGATTATCAAAGGAAGCGCGATCAATAATGATGGAAATGATAAAATTGGATATTCTGCGCCAAGCGTTAGTGGTCAAAGAAAAGTGATTCAAAACGCTATTAAAATAGCAAGAGTTGATCCCAATTCAATTTCTTATATAGAGGCACACGGAACAGGGACAAAATTAGGAGACCCTATCGAAATAGATGGTTTAAAAGAAGCTTATAAACAAGATGATTCCATAAAAACTGCTATTGGATCTGTTAAAACCAATATTGGACACCTAGATACCGCAGCAGGAGTAGCTTCTCTAATCAAAGTGTTGCTAATGATGGAAAACAAAAAGATTCCTGCTAGTCTACATTTCAAGAAGCCTAATCCAAATATTGATTTCGATAAATCTTCTTTCTACGTAAATAATGAATTGAAACCATGGGAAAGTAATTCTAATAAACTAAGGGCAGGTATTAGTTCTTTTGGGATAGGAGGTACTAATTGCCATATTATTGTGGAAGAGCCTTATGAAGAAAAGAGTTTAGACATTACTACCAATTATGAATATGCTATCAATTTGTCTGCTAGAAATACGAATAAGTTAAATGCGCTGCGTTCGGATTTGATCTCATTCTTGCAAAAGAATGAACACCAGAACTTAGCCGATATATCGTATACACTCAATTGCGGAAGAGCAGATATGCCAGTAAGAAAGTCGTTTACAGCAAGAACAGTAAATGATCTGATTTCAGAGCTGCAAACGCCGGTTAATGAGGTGAAAAATCCTACGGCATATAACAAATGTGCTTTTGTTTTTTCTGGTCAGGGATCTCAATATTTAAATATGGGTAGACAATTGTATACCAAACATGAGATTTTCAGAACATATTTGGATAGCTGTTTCAAATTGATAGAAGAGTATCACGACATTGACTTGAAAGTAGAGTTGTTCAAATCCGAAGAGGCAAACGATATCAAAATCAATGAAACTTTGTATACCCAGCTTGGGTTGTTTTCAATCAGCTATTCACTTGCACGGTTTTTGATCGATTTAGGAGTTCAACCTTCAGCGCTTATTGGACACAGTATCGGAGAGTATGCTGGGGCTGTAATTGCTGAAGTGATCAATTTGAATGATGCTATACAAATTATTGGGAAGAGAGCTAAATTAATGCAACAAGCCAAAAGAGGAGCAATGTATGCCGCTTTTGCGAATGAGGAAACGATTAAGGAATTGTGTCCTGAAAGTATCTCTATTGCCGCAGTAAATTCTGATGAGCTAACAGTAATTTCTGGCGATACCAACGAAATAGAACAATTTGTCTCCGTTTTAAAATCAGAAAATATATACACCAAAAAACTAAAAACTTCACATGCTTTTCATTCTTCGATGATGGATGGGGTATTGGATGAGTATTCGGAGTTTCTAAATGATTTTACTTTTGGAACACCAAGAATTCCATTAATTTCTAATCATAACGGAGCGTTTTTTGAAGAACCAATCGATGGGAAGTATTGGAGTAAGCACCTAAGAAATACAGTCCATTTTGCTAAAGGAATTCGAACATTGATTGATCAGGGGTATACTAGTTTTATAGAAATAGGGCCCGGAGATCAATTAACTAAATTGATCGATCGCATAGCTAAAAAACAAGAGAACGTTGTAACAGTAGATCTATTAAACGCTGCAGACGAAAAAAATCAAAACGATGCTTACTTTATCAAAAAGGTTTCTGAAATATGGAAATTGGGAACTACCATAGATTGGCAAGAATTGTATAAATCCGAAAACGCGAAAAGAGTATACTTACCAACCTATCCTTTTGAAAAGACGAGATTCCCTTTAAAATTTAATTTAGAGAAGTTGTTGAATGGTTTAAGTAATCCATCCAATGGTGTTTCCCAAAACGTAGATTTAGAAATGTCAAATTGGCTATTTACGCACAGATGGGTGAAAAGTTCAATTTTGAATGTTGACATCTCAGATGTAGACAAAGAGCAAAAGCTTTTGGTATTTAGCGATAATAGAGGTTTAGGAAGCAGAATAATTAAGGAATTCAACGCAGCGGGTTATGATCAAATCATTGAAGTAGTTGAGGGAGATGTTTTTGAACAAATTAGTCCGATCAAGTATACCTTTAACTATAATGATTTGGAATCTTATAAATCTCTGTTTGAACAATTAAAAAGTAATGGAAATAATCATTTTTCGGGAATAATTCATTGTAAAGGTGTAGATAGTATTCCGGAGACGGAAAACCAATTACAAAATGCCCTAAATCGTGGATATTTGAGTCTTGCATTTTTGGCAAAAGAGCTACTAAGTAATGGTTTTAGTAATGATATGGACTTTACAGTAATTACGGGGGAAACCACAAAAATAACTTCAGAAGATAAAGTGAGTCCTTTTAAGACGATGAATCTTGGGGCATTAAAAATCATCTCCACAGAATACGACAATTTGAATTGTAAAATGATCGATTTGGATGTAGCAGAAATGGAGAGTCCAGAGTTCGATGTTCTGCAGATTATTAACAATGAAATTGCTCAAAAAGAGAAAGAAGATATCATAGTCTCATATAGACAAAAAGAAAGATTTATTTACTCCATAAAAAAGCTAGAAAACAAGGAGGAAGAAAATATTCGTATAAGAGAAAATGGTTGTTACCTGATCCCTGGAGGATTTGGCGGGATGGGATTCTCGATAGCCAAAGATATTGCTGAAAACGAAAAGGCAAACTTAGCCTTAATAACCAGAAGAAAGTTCCCAAATGAAGACGAATGGAATGATTGGTTGAAAGTGCATGGAGAAGAGGATACCACAAGCAAAAAGATATTAGAAATTCGAAAAATGCAGGATACTGGGGCAAAAGTTATGATCCTAAGCGCAGATGTTTCGAATTCTCAACAAATGGCCGAAGTAGTGCAAGAAGTAAAAAATGAGTTGGGAAAAATAAATGGAGTTATTTGGGCTGCTGGAGTAATAGATTATGATGGAGTGATCCAAAATAGGGACACTCAAAAATTTATTGCCAATATAAAATCAAAAGTACATGGGCTTTTAGCACTAGAAGAAATACTAGATTTCGAAGAACTGGATTTTGTAGCTCTTTTCTCCTCTATTGGTAATCTGTTTTACAAAGGAAAGTTTGGTCAGGTAGCCTACAATGTTGCCAACGAGTTTTTTGATGGTTATTCACAAGGGTATTCTGGAAAAGGTAATGTTTTTACCATAAATTGGTGTGATTGGAAAGAGGTAGGAATGACGGTAAAGGCAATTTCTGATACTCATGAAAAAACAGATGCAGAGATTGATGTATTGATTGAAGAAGGGTTAACTCCCAAAGAAGGGGTAGAAGTATTTAGAAAAAGTTTAGCCAACTCTAGTTCAAATATTATGATTAGCAAATCTGATTTGATTAAAGATTTCAATAGTCATAAGCTTGGTGAAGAGGATTCTTATGCCGGGATCGGTGAAGAAATGGACCAAATTGTTTACGAAAGGCCAGATCTAACCACTTCTTACGTAGAACCTACTACTGAATTAGAAAAAACTTTAACCAATTTATGTTGTTCGTTATTTGGAATTAATAAAGTTGGAATTGATGATGACTTCCTAGAATTAGGAGGAGATTCTTTGGCGGCAATTCAATTTATCAACCAGATAAAACAAAATCTAAATGTAAAGATTTCGTTGGAAGAGTTTTTTACGCATCCGACAATGAGATCCTTTGCAGAGGTTATAGCGCTAAAACAAGAAGAAACCAAAGCAAAACCTGAGTTAGTAATCAAAGAAGAGGCTGATAAGACAACTTATCCGTTACTTCCTTCGCAAAAAAGGATGTTTATTCTCAATAGGCTTTATCCTGAAGAAACCAATTACAATCAAGTTTTTATTTTCAAAGCAGAGACCTTTGACACAGATCAATTGCAAAAAGCTTTTGAACAATTGATCCAAAGACATCAAGTATTACGGGCGTCTTACCAAATTGTAGAAGACGAACCTGTTCAAAAGATACATCAAGACGTTACGTTTACACTCGAACAATTTTCAATAGAGAATGATCAAGAATTTGATGAGGTAGCAAAAGGATTTCAGCGTCCATTTGATTTGAGTACCGCCCCACTTTTAAGGGCCGCAAAAGTTTCCAATAGTACAGGTAAAGACTACTTGCTAATCGATATTCATCATATCATCTCTGATGGTAGATCCAATCAAATTCTTTTGAATGATTTGATGCGAATTATAGAAAATAAGACCTTAGAAATGTTGGATAAGGATTTTACGTCCTATGTAGAGTACTTTCATTCAGAAGAGGTTCAGCAAGAATTAAAAGAAGAAGAACAGTATTGGAAAAACAGATTTGAAGATTATACCTCGTCTACTGGATTAATTACTGATTTTCCAAGGCACCTCGATAATGACAAAAAAGGAGACTTTTACAGTTTTACCATTGATGCAGCATTATCCAAACAAATCATAGCGTTAGCAAAAAAAGAGGGCGCTACACTGTTTACGTATAATTTGGCAATTTTTTACATGCTCATGTCAAAACTGACAGATGAAGAAGATGTTGTTGTTGGTACTACTCACTTGGGGAGAAACCTGGCTAATTATGATGATGTAATGGGTATGTTTATTGAAACCATGGCATTGAGAAATAGTGTTGATTCGAAATTGGAGTTTAGAGAATTTCTTAGCAAAGTAAAAGAAAATGTGTATAGAGATTTTGATAACAGAAAATATCCTTTTGAAAATCTAGTGGACCAATTAGATGTTCCAAAAAACAGGAATAGAAATCCACTTTTCGATGTTGTCTTTTCATCCGATGATATAGGGGATAGAAGTGCATCAAAACCAGAGGAAAATACACTGCAACTCGAACGAGTGGAGCAAAAAAACAACAAAGTTAGTTTTGATATTCTGTTTACTTTTAGTCAAAGAGAAGAAGGGTTGACATTTAGTTTTGAATACAATGCAGATTTGTTTAAGAAAGAAACTATTGTATTGTATGGTGAGTTCTTTAAAAACCTATTACAAGTAGTGGTTAACAAACCGGAAACACCTATAGGTAACATCAATTTGACTACTGCTGATGGAAAACAAAGTGATAAGAAAGCAAATGATCCGATTTCCAAGAATTGGAAAGACTCTGATCATATATTTAATATCATTCAGGAGGCATCAAAATTAAGAAAGAATGCCGTTGCTATCGAAGATTCTGGTAAGACTATGACTTACGAGGAGTTAATGAAGAACGTAGATAAACTTTCATATTACTTAAAAGAAGAGTGCAATATACATACAGGTGATGTTATTGCATTATACAATTCGAGATCATCTGACCTGATCATTTCTATTTTGGCGGCTATGAAAGCAAGAGCTGTTTTTGTTCCTATTGATATTTCTTTTCCAGAAGAAAGGGTAAATTATATACTAAATAATTCTGGAGCAAAAATGATTCTGACCAATACAGAGCAGATGTTCAATTTACCGTTTTTTGAAGGCACTGTATTTGCGTTAGATGTACAGATGGAGGCTTTAGAAGAGGTAGACCCAGAACCTTTTAATGGGGATATCAACGATTTGGCGTATATATTATTTACGTCGGGTTCTACTGGATACCCAAAAGGAGTTAAGATTTTACAAAAAGGATTGAGCAACTATGTACAGTGGGCGAACCGTTATTATTTTGAAAATCAAGATACTTTTGATCTGCCATTGTTTACATCGATATCTTTCGATTTTACATTAACTAGTATTTTTTCACCATTATCCAGAGGAGCATCAATTAGTATTTATGAAGATGGGATTTCGGTGGATAAGAGTCTGAAAGGAATTTTTCTTTCCAACCTAAGGGCTATCAAGGCTACTCCAGCGCACATCGATCTATTAGGATCGTTAGGATTAGAAAATACGAATATAGAAAAAGCCATACTTGGAGGTGAAGCATTGCTTCCTCATCATGTTTCAATATTGAAAAAATTAAATCCTGAAATGGTAATTTTTAATGAGTATGGTCCAACAGAAGCTACAGTTGCATGTAGTGCTTCAAGAATCACCCAAGAAAATGAGCCAATTACTATAGGTAAAGAAATAGATAACACAAAGATTTACATTTTGGATGATAATATGAATGTGTTACCGAATCAGGTTCCAGGAGAAGTTTATATTTCGGGAGATTCTCTTGCTCAGGGATACCTAAAAGAAGATATTACCGAGGAAAAATTCTTAACACTTCCAGAAAACGAATCCATTAGGGTTTATAAAACCGGAGATAAAGGTTTCTACAACAGTTCAAATGAACTCATTTTCCTAGGTCGTATTCATAATAATGAGCAGGTCAAAATTAGAGGGTATAGAATAGAACTAAAAGAAATTGAAAATGTATTGTGTCTCCTTGAAGAGGTAGAAAGAGCTGTTGTATCTGTCAAGCGCTTAAATGATGAAGACGTATTAGTTGCTTACTACATCGCTCAGAATGAAATGGATGAGCAAAAAATCAGAACCTTTTTGATGAAGTACCTCACTCAACAAATGATCCCAGCATTTATATTGCATTTGGATTCCTTACCACTAACCACAAACGGAAAGGTGGATTATGGAGCACTACCAGTCCCGGAAATTTCTAAGCAAGAAACGTACTTACCTCCTGTTAATGAAACAGAGATCAAATTAGTAGAAATTTGGGAAGAAATTCTTGGGGTAGAGAAGAATATAATTGGTATTAATGATAGTTTCTTCGGTTTAGGAGGAAATTCATTAAAAGTGGTGCAATTGAGTCAAAAAATTGAAAATGAATTTGGCGTATCCATTCCAGTTGCAGAACTATTCGATTATGATACGATTAGCGCTGTGATCAAGAACTTCTTTTCTACGGATACCAAAGACACTACTTCTACAGAAACTGAAAACTTACATGATTTATCGATCGATTTGATGCGTAAAATCAACAATTAAGTAGTACCCAAAAATAATTCAACATAGGTAGATATAAGACGTAAGCAATGATTTGAAATCGTTGCTAGAGATTTAATATGCTAATATTAAAAGGGAGTCTGACAAAAATAATTCTAAGAACACATAAATCTTTTTAAAGTGAAGGCGGATAAAAAAAATGAATATACTGGTTTAGAAATCGCGGTAATAGGGATGTCCTGCAGATTTCCGGAAGCTAATAATATTAATGAATATTGGAAAAATATCAGTGAAGGAAAAGAGTCAATTACCTTTTACAGTAATCAAGAACTCATAGACTCTGGTGTGCCAAAAAACCAAGTAGAAAATAAAGATTATGTAAATTCTAATGGTGGAGAAATATCTGACAAATTTGGCTTTGATGCAGAGTTTTTCAATTACACAGTAGATGAGGCAATGTTATTGGATCCTCAAATACGTTTGACTCATGAAAATGTATACAATGCTCTTCTGGATGCGGGTTACCCTGCGTCAAAATACGAAGGTAAAATCGGATTGTTTACGGGAAGTTCTCCAAATCCCTTGTGGGAAGTTCTCTCCAAAATCTCGGATGTATCGTCCAAAGTTGGAGAATGGTCTGCTGCTCACTTTATAAATAAGGATTTTGGTTCCACATTAGTATCTTACAAGTTAGGATTAAAAGGACCTAGTATTAATGTTGATACGGCTTGTTCTACATCTTTGGTGGCTGTCCATATGGCTTCCAGATCCATTCTTTTGGGAGAGTGTGATATGGCAGTGGCAGGAGGAGCAACAGTAAGCGTAAGTAAAGAAAAAGGGTACTTGTATGAAGAAGGGTTGATCGCCTCTCCAGATGGTCATTGCAGACCTTTTGACTTGGACGCTCAAGGAACAATTTTTGGAGAAGGTTCAGGGATGGTTGTCCTAAAAAGATTGGATAAAGCAATAGCAGATAATGATCATATTTATGCAGTAGTAAAAGGTAGTGCCATCAATAATGATGGAGATAGAAAAGGAGGATATACGGCACCAAGTATTCCAGGGCAGGTAGATGTAATACAAAGCGCATTAAATTTTGCCAAAGTTGATCCCAATAGTATTGGATTTGTTGAAACTCATGGTACAGGAACAAAACTAGGTGATCCTATAGAGATCAAATCTTTAAAAAAGGCCTACAACACCCAAAAAGAAGAATATTGTTATTTGGGTGCTACAAAAGCTAACATAGGTCATCTTGATGCCGCAGCAGGAATTGCTGGTTTTATTAAAACTGTGCTGGTATTGAAAAATAAAACGATTCCTCCTTTAGTCAATTTCAGTGCTCCTAACCCCATGTTAGAATTGGATCATTCCCCATTTTTGATCAGTAATCAACCAAAGGAATGGAAGTCTAACACCATGCGAAGAGCTGGTGTGAGTTCCTTTGGAATTGGAGGAACAAATGCACATGTTATCTTAGAGGAGTTCTCGAATAAGGAAAGCAATGAAAAAATAGAAAATGAAGAGCATATCATTGCAATATCTGCTAAGAGCAAAGAAGCATTAGAGGCCCAAAAAAGGACTTTAGCCGAATTTATAAAAGAAAATAGGACACTCCAACTAGCGAATGTAGCTTACACTTTACAAACGGGAAGAGAAAATCTACCCTTTAAAGCAGCATTCGTTTGTGAAGAGAAATCAGATCTGATAGAGGCTCTAGACACTAATAAATTCAAGGAAGTAACCTCTTATTCAAAAAATCAAAAAGTATTTTTTGCATTTCCCGGTCAAGGAATGCAATACGTGGATATGGGTAAAGGCTTGAGACAGAAAGAACCTGTTTTTGATGCTGCTCTTACCCAATGTTTTGGCATTCTAAAGGAAATCACAGGAAAGGATTTTGAAACGATTTTATACAGTGCAGAAGGCGCAGAGGGTGATCATATCAACCAGACGGTGAATAGCCAACCGATTTTGTTTAGTTTTCAATACGCAATGGCACAACTTTTAAATTCATGGGGAATAAAAGCAGATGGATTTATTGGTCATAGCATTGGGGAATACGTTGCAGCATGTTTGTCGGGAGTTTTTGACCTCAAAGAAGCTCTTCATATTGTTTCCAAACGAGGAGAATATATGCAATCAATGCAAGAAGGGCATATGTTGGCGATAAATGCAGATTGGAAAGAAATTCTAAAAATCAAACCAGCTGCCCTTTCTTTTGGGTCAATCAATAGCCCCGATCACTTCGTACTTTCTGGAGACAAAAAAGAGATTGAAAATTTTTCAAAAGAAATCGCTGACTTAGAATTACAGCATAATATCTTGAAAACCTCGCATGCTTTTCATTCGCCAATGATGAGAAAAGCGGCTGCGCAATTAAAAGAAGAATTATCTAAGGTTACTTTACGTCAACCTAAAATTCCTTTCATCTCCAATATCACTGGTAATTGGATTTCAGGACAGGAATGTCAATCACCAGATTATTGGGCAAAACAATTAGAAAATACAGTGCAGTTGGATAAAGGAATTTCTACACTGCTAGAAGCCAAAGAAGCTGTTGTAATCGAAGTAGGCCCAGGAAATTCATTAACTACGTTTTTTAAGAAAAATAACGCTTTTGCGAACAATCATAAAGTTCATAATCTTACCAGACATGTAAAAGCGACTAATGTAGGTGATTCAACATTTTTGACTAAGAAAATAGCTGATTTATGGTTAGATGGAATAACCATAGATTGGAATGCACTTTATCCAAATAAAAATATTCAAAAAATTCCTCTTCCAGGATATCCATTCGTTCGTAAGGATTTTATATTAGATCCAAACCTGTTGACAAACTTTTTACAAGGGAATACTGCGCTTAATGCTGAGTATAAAAAAGAGGTAAAAGATTGGTTTTATCTTCCTTCATGGAAAAAAAGAGTGACTCTGGAACAACCTCAGAAGAGTGAGGCAAATTGGTTGGTCATTGGTTCGAAAAAAGAGACCATTATTCAATTAGCCAAATATATACGTCCTTATTGTAAAGAGGTGAGCTTACTAGTTTTGGGAGATGATAATACTGCAGTATCAGAGAACGAGGTTATTCTTAATGTTGATCAAAGTAATAAAGAAGCATATACAGAAGTTCTGAAACATCTTGATACCGAAACACCATTACATATTCTGGATACGACATTCGTTGATAGTTGGGATAATAACTTCTCTTCAGACGAACTTATTAATACTGCAGCATATACCCATTTATTACAGTTGGTAAAGGGAATAACTAAGTTCACTCAAATCCCAGAAGTATACTTAAATTATGTGACTAACGAGAGTTTCAATGTTTTGGGGACAGAGAATTTGAATGTAAAAGAATCAATTGTACCTGCGGCATTAAAAGTAATATCACAAGAGTACTTCCATATAAGATCAAAAAATATTGATGTTTCTATTTCTGATACCTCAGAGGTTGAAACTTTATATCAACAAATATGTGATGAGGCTATGGGATATACCAATTCGACTACTGTAGCCTTAAGAGGAAAACAAACCAGATGGGAGCCTTGTTATGAAAAGCTTTTTATCGACTCAGATGTGGAGTCGAATAACGCATTAAGAATTGATAAAGATGATGTTTATGTAATCACAGGAGGATTAGGAAATGTAGGATTTGTATTGGCAAAACATTTATGTGAGATAGGAGCATCAGTAGCTTTGGTTGGTAGAACAAAAATTAATGCGAATGGGAATCCAGAGGATAAAGTAAAATCTGAAAGATTTGAATATTTGAAATCATTAAATAACAAAGTTATTTATATTTCAGCAGATATTACAGGGTTAAACGCCTTTGAAAATGCCATTGAAAAGATTGAGGGACAACTAGGTAAAATAGATGGAGTATTTCACTTATCCGCAGCCAAAATTGATCATAGCCAGGAACATCTAATCCAATATGTAAATCCTGAAAATTGTTTAGAACAATTGGCCCCTAAGGTTGATGGTGTAAATAATATTCAGCAGGTTTTTTCCAAACGATCTCCAAAATTTGTAGCCTTATTTTCTTCTATATCTTCTGTTTTAGGAGGTATAGGGTATTATGGTTATGCTTCTTCAAATAGTTATTTGGATCGTTTTGCTGAAATCAATAATGGAAAAGATAATGTACGTTGGGTAGCAATCAACTGGGATGGATGGGCCGTTTCTGAAAATGGAGAAGATGAAAATGCAACGAATGCTATCACTGCGGCCGAAGGAATTGAGGTTTTTAAACAATTTGATAAGATATTAAATCATAATCAGGTAATAGTATCGGTTATCGATTTAGAACATAGATTAAATAAGTGGGTGCTCAAGATAGAAGAAGATTCAGAAAAACAAACTGAAGTCCCAAAATTGAGTAGACCAGAGTTGGTAAATCCAATGGAGTTGCCTAATGATGAAGATGAAGAAAAATTATCCGAAATCTGGAAAGATCTATTTGGTTATAATGAAATTGGAGTTAATGATGATTTCTTCGACTTAGGAGGAGATTCATTAAAGGCAATGCATCTGATCAATGGGATTAGAACAAAGTTTAAAAAAGAAATCTCCTTGTCCGATTTCTTTAACTCACCTACGATTGCAGCTATTGCAAAGCTTGTAAAAACTGGAGAAGACAATACAGAAGTAATACCACAAGTTCAGGATAAAGAGTTTTACGCTCTGTCTTCTGCACAAAAGCGACAATACTTCCTGTATAGTTTGGATAAGAAATCCTTGGTATACAATATGCCAAAGGTAGTTCGTATACAGGGAACCCTGGATCAAAAACATTTGAAAAAGGTTTTTAATAAGCTTTTACAAAGACATGAGATTTTACGCACGTACATCGAGCTGATAGAAGATGAACCAGTTCAAAAAATTTATGAAGATGTAGATTTTAAACTTGAACATTACCAAGGAAAAGAAAAAGACCTACAAGCGATTTTAAAGCAATTTGTAAGACCTTTTGATCTAGAGAAAGACGTATTGTTGAGAGTGGGATTAGTAGAAATGGGAAAAGAAGATTTCTTCCTTCTAGTAGATATCCATCATATCATTACCGACGCAGTTTCTCATGGAATTTTAATACATGATTTCATGAAGATTTATGGTAATGAAGAGCTTCCTGCGTTAAACATTCAATATAAAGATTATGCAGAATGGCAGCAAAGTGATGAACAACAGCAGAAAGTGGCAAAACAAAAAGAGTTTTGGCTTCAGGAATTTGAAGGAGAGTTATCCATACTTGAGTTGCCATTAGATCATCAAAGACCTATACATAAAACCAATGAAGGGAATACCGTTGAGTTCTCTATTAACGAAGAAACAACGAATCTCCTGAAGAGTTTGGCAGATAAAGAGGGAACAACTTTGTTCATGGTTTTACTGTCGATTTATAATGTTTTACTAAGTAAACTTAGCAACCAAAATGATATCGTAGTTGGTACGCCCGTTTTAGGTCGTTCCCATAGTGATCTTGAGAATGTAATGGGAATGTTTGTAAATACAGTTGCGCTCAGAAATTATCCGGAAGGAGAATCGAGATTCATTGATTTTTTAAAGGAGGTTAAAGAAAGAGCGCTAAGATGTTTTGATAATCAGTCCTTTCAATATGAGGATTTAATAGAAGCATTAAATATTGAACGAAATTCAGGCCGCAACCCTTTATTCGATGTTTCATTTTCTTACGAAAATGTTGAGGTTTCAGCGTTGAATATTGAAGGTTTGCAAATTAGTAGCTATGATAATGGGCATAAGACTGCGAAGTTTGATTTAGCCCTAACGGTTGGGGAGTCTAAGAATATGTTACATCTCAATTTTGAGTATGCTACAGATGTATTTATAGAAAGTACTATCAAAGATTTTAAAGTTTATTTCAACAGAATAGTAGAAACTATTGCAAATAATAGTGAAATCAAATTAAAAGATATCCAAATCTTAGACCAAGAAGAGGAAATACAACTTCTTAATGCTTTGGATAAAACCGAGGTCTCATTTCCGGAAAATGAAACAATCTGTTCCATTTTTAGAGATCAAGTGCAGAAACACCCCAATAGAGTTGCTTTAGAATTTCAAGAAGAAATATTGACTTACAAAGAACTGGATGATCAAAGTAATCAATTGGCTTGGGTTCTTCAACAAGAAGGGGTTGGCCCTAATTCTATTGTAGGTGTGCTAACCGATCGTTCTCATGAAACGGTAATAAGTATGTTGGCTATTTTAAAAGCTGGGGGAGCCTATTTACCAATTGATATAGATTACCCCAAAGAGCGTATTGATTATATGCTAGAAGATAGCCAGACCAACATCGTAGTCACTAATCAAGAGGGTTATGAGGTAGCTGACAAGATTAAGGTGGTTTTATTTAGCGAAGCGTTGCAAAAGTCAGAAAATACAGAGCCTTTAGCAACACTTCATCAACCAAACGATTTATGTTATATCATTTATACATCTGGTACAACAGGGAATCCTAAAGGTGTAATGATTGAACATAAAAATATTGTTAGACTGTTTTTTAATGAAGAGCCATTGTTCGATTTTAATGAAAATGATGTTTGGACGATGTTTCATAACCATTGCTTTGATTTCAGCGTATGGGAAATGTATGGAGCTCTTCTTTTCGGAGGAAAATTAATAGTTGTTCCTAAAATGGTTTCTAAAGATCCTAAGGCGTATTGGAATGTTATTTCTAATAAAGGAGTTACCATCGTTAATCAAACTCCATCCGCGTTTAATAATCTCATTGAAGCTGACGCCAACAGTAATACCACTATTCCTGGTGTTCGGTATGTGATTTTTGGAGGAGAAGCCCTGAAACCAGGGAAATTGAAAACTTGGTATCAAAAATATCCTAACACCAAATTAATCAACATGTTTGGAATCACTGAAACCACGGTTCATGTTACGTTCAAAGAAATAGGCTTAGAAGAAATTGAAAATGGAATAAGTAATATCGGTGTACCTATCCCAACCTTATCTGTTTATATCCTTGACAAAAATCTACAAATGGTTCCTCAAGGAGTTACAGGCGAGTTATTCGTAGGAGGAGACGGTGTAGCCAGAGGATATCTCAATAGAGAAGAGCTGACAAACACCAAGTTTATTTCTAATCCTTATAAACCCAATGAACGTTTGTACCGTACTGGAGACCTTGCACGATACCTGAAAAATGGAGAATTAGAGTATATAGGACGAATTGATAATCAGGTGAAGATAAGAGGTTTCAGAATAGAAATCGGAGAGGTAGAAAATCAGATTTTGAAATGCTTTGCATGGGACGATGTGGTAGTTGTTGTAAGAAAAGACAAGTTAGATAATAATACGTTGTGCGCCTACTTTGTATCAAAAGAAACAATGGATATTGCTAAGATCAGAACGCAATTATCAGGAACACTACCAGATTATATGATACCATCTTACTTCGTGCAGATGGATACATTACCACTTACTTCCAATGGAAAAATAGATAAGCGAAAATTGCCAGAACCAATAATTGAAGATACAAGTGTATTTAGAGCGGCGAGAAATGAATTCGAAGAAAATATGATCTCCATTTGGTCAGCAGTGCTTAATGTGGATGAAATAGGAATTGATAGTAATTTCTTTAATCTTGGAGGAGACTCTATGATTGCGATTAAATTGGTAAATCGGATCAATAAAGAATTGGATGTAAAACTACAAATTGCAGATTTATTCGTTTCCCAAACAATCGCCGGGATAAGCGAAAATCTTCAAGAAAATCAAAGTTATAGTCTTGACGAAACCGAAATCGAGAAAATTAAAATTGAATTCGAAACATACAAGAATGAACTTCTTGAAAACACATTAGTAGATAAGATAGATGAGGTAGAAGATATTTATCCCGCAACAGATATTCAAAAGGGAATGATTTATTATTCGATGCTCGATCAAGGGCTGTATCACGACCAAATGGTACATATACTACATTATCCAAAAAACATCATAGATAATTTAGAGGAGGCTATCAAATTGCTGGTTAAGAAGCATTCAATTCTTAGAACAGCCTTTTATCAAAGTAAGGAAGAATTACTACAAGTTGTTTTTAAAGAAGCGGAGTTAAATATTACTCACTTTGATATTTCATCAGCAAAAAGAAATGAACAACAGCAAACTATTAACGATGTGCTAGTTGAGGATAGAAAACATCCTTTTTCAATTAAAAATCCTGGGTTATTTCGCTTTTTGGTATTTGACTTAGGAAATGATTCGTATTGCATTTGTTTTGTTTGTCATCATGCGATTATTGATGGTTGGAGCGATGCTAATTTCAATACAGAATTGAATAATGTTTTAATCGCTTTGAGTGAAAATTCAGCGTATGAACTAACTCCATTGAAGAGTAGTTACAAAGATTTTGTGATAGAACAAAACTGGATATCAAAGAATACTGAGGTTAAAGAGTTTTGGAAAGAAGAATTAGAAGGGTACAAAAGGTTTTCTTTTGATTCGGTAGAAGATAAGAGTGAGTTTAGACTCTGGGAAGAAAAGTTAGATGCAAATGTATTGTCAAAACTGAAATCGAAATCGAAAGCATCAAATATCAGCCTGAAAAACTTGACTTTTTCTGCATTTTTATACGCACTTAGTGCCTTCTCGTACGATGATGATTTGACAGTAGGAATGGTAGCTAACAATCGCCCAACAATCGAAGATGGAGATAAAATTTTAGGATGTTTCCTAAACACTATTCCGGTAAGATTCAATATACCTAATGATAAAACTTGGTTAGAGTATGTAGGTTTGGTAAATACAAAATTAAATAGCCTGAAAAGGTTTGATGCGCTTGCATTTTCCAAGATAGTAGCGTTGCTTCAGGAACCATTAATTGATCAAAATCCAGTTACGGATATACTTTTTAATTATACTGATTTCTATGTGTATAACGATTTTGAACAATCTACGATTGATAGAGAGGATAATACTCAATTGGATCAAATCGAAGAGCTGGATAGTGAGTTTTTTGGGACAGGAGGGGTTCGTAATAATTCTTTGTTTAATTTAAATGTAGATAAAACAGGAGAGGATTTACAACTTTCTTTAACCTATGTATCTAGTTTCGTTTCTGAAGAAGCTGTAAAAGATTTTTTTAAATATTATAAAAGAACACTTCAATGTATTGCTGAAGATGGAGCTCAAAAAATGAGCAAGAATGATATTATGAGTGATGAAGAGCGAGAAGAGTTGTTGTACTCTTTTAATGCTACAGATGTAAATTATGGCGAAGCTGATAGTTTTCTATCATTGTTTGAGGCTACTGTAGCTTCTGATCCAGATCGTATTGCATTGGTTTATGAAGGTGAATCTATTAGTTATAAAGATTTATGGGCCAAGGTAAATCAATTTTCGAATTATTTGGTGGCGCAGGGGGTTGGTCGTTCAGAGATCATCCCAGTATGTTTGACG
Source organism: Aquimarina sp. AWH4_224 (assembly GCF_056160245.1). Taxonomy (NCBI): domain Bacteria; kingdom Pseudomonadati; phylum Bacteroidota; class Flavobacteriia; order Flavobacteriales; family Flavobacteriaceae; genus Aquimarina; species Aquimarina sp. AWH4_224. The sequence continues at coordinate 23,074 of NZ_JBSWWU010000023.1, forward strand.
CGTTCTTTGGATATGGTTATCGCTTTACTTGGGGTAATGCGTTCGGGTAATGCTTATGTTCCTATCGACCCTAGTTATCCGGTTGATCGTATAGGTTATATCGTAGATGATATTGCAAGTCCATTTCTTATTGCAGAAGATGCTACTTTTTCTTTGGTATCTTCATTTGATTGTACCGTTTTGAATATAGATACTGATCGTTCTGTGATCTCTTCGTTGGATCCAGAGTTTGATATTTCTATTTCGGGAGATGATTTGTGTTATGTGATTTATACTTCAGGTACAACGGGTAACCCAAAAGGAGTGATGATTTCTCATAAAGCATTACATAATCTTATCTGTTCGGTAATTGATAGATTGTCTATAGATGCTTCAGTGTCTTTGCTTAGTGTTACCACTTACAGTTTTGATATTTCTTGTTTAGAGTTTTATATGCCATTATGTGTTGGCGGTCGTTCAATTATAGGTAGTGATGTATCTGTTCAAGACCCCAGGGTTTTACAGGATTTAATACGTTCAGAATGTCCTACACATATGCAGGCGACCCCTTCACGATGGCAGATGTTATTAGATTCGGGATGGGACAATAGTACAGGTGTCACCATTTTGAGCGCAGGAGAAGCTTTTTCTTCGTCCTTACGAGATCGATTGGTTTCGCTTTCGGGAGCTCCGATATGGAACTTGTATGGTCCTACAGAGACTACAATTTACTCTACCGCTTGCTTAGTACCTTCAGATGGTTTGATCACCATAGGTGGTCCGATAGCCAATACCAAGCTTTATATATTAGATGAGCATTTAAATTTGGTACCACAAGGTGTTAGTGGAGATTTGTACATATCAGGATTGGGATTATCCAAGGGGTATTACAATCGTCCTACTTTGACAGAGGAGCGTTTTGTAGAGAATCCACATCGCGTTTTAGGTCATGAGTTGTTGTATAAGACAGGAGATGTAGGTCGTTGGTTGTCTACAGGAGAGATTCAGTTAGGTGGTCGTATAGATGATCAGATCAAGTTACGAGGATATCGTATTGAGCTTGGCGAGATCGAGAGTACAATAGTGAGCCATCCTGCTATTAAATCGTCTGCTGTTCGGATGAAGGAGTTATCGGGCGAGAAGTATTTGCTAGGGTATTATGTTACCACTGGCGAAGATGTAGAGGTGTCAGACCTACGTTCTTATCTTCAAGATCGATTACCAGATTATATGATTCCATCATATTTTAAGGAGTTGGATATTCTTCCGATGACGCCCAATGGTAAGATTGATCGTAAATCTCTTCCAGATTTTGAGATTGAGGCGAGTAGCAGTTATGAGGCTCCGAGTACAGCTACAGAGGAGCGCTTAGTTTCGATATGGTCAGAGGTTTTAAAATTGGATACATCGATAATAGGAACTGCTACAAGTTTCTTTGAGTTGGGAGGTAATTCTATTAGAGCTGTACATGTTATCAATCTCATTGAAAAAGAATTTAATATAAAAATTCAATTAGGGAACTTTTTTGATGAACCCACCATAAAGGATATAGCAGATCATATCATTATCGCGTCGATGTCCAAAAATGCAAAAAGAATTAATAACGAAGAGAGTAAGATCACAATCTAAATTTATGAAGAAGTTTCTTATAAAATTGGCGAAGTTAGATATATCGCTAACTGCCAATGGAGATCATCTAGATATTTATGATCCCAAAGGTCATTTAAATGAGGATTTGCTTTCTTACTTGAAAGCAAATAAAATAGAAATATTAGAGGAGCTAAAGCAATTACAAGGACAGGAAGATTTTGCGCCTATTCCCTTAGCTCCCCAGCAGTTGTATTATCCTTTATCATCTGCCCAGAAGCGTTTGTATTTTTTGTATGAGTTTGATCGTTTATCCTTGGCCTATAATATGCCACAGGTTGTTCGCTTGCAAGGTTCTTTAGATGTTTCTTTGTTAGAGTCTAGTT
>NZ_JBSWWU010000024.1:0-22782 GCF_056160245.1 Aquimarina sp. AWH4_224
GACTGGTCAATGAAATCAAAAAAAACAACCAAACATTAGTGAAGTTCTTTTACAATGATAAAAACCATAGAGTACGTAAAGAAGCATACAATCTATCCAATGGAAATCTAAGTTATACCGAACATTATGTACGGGATGCTACAGGAAACCCCCTGGCTATATACAGAAATGGGCAAATCGTCGAAAATACCATTTATGGAGCAAATCGTTTAGGTGTGAGAAAATCCGATGGAACCAATCTGTATCAACTTACAGATCATTTAGGCAATGTAAGAGCTGTAGTAGGAAGAACAAATACCGGACAAACCATTGGAATTACAAATGCTACCGATTATTATCCAGGCGGGATGGCCATGCCTAACCGAAACCTACAAGGGGATTATAGATATGGGTATCAAGGGCAAGAAGTAGATCCAGAAACAGGAAAACCAGCCTTCGAACTTCGATTATATGACCCACGTATAAATAGATGGTTAACACCGGATCCTGCAGGTCAACATCCTAGTCCTTACTTATCAATGAGTAATAATTGGCTAAATAATATTGATCCCGATGGAGGGTATGACAATCCAATATATGATTCAGATGGAAATTTTAGAGGAGTTGACGAGTTTGGTTTACAAGGTGAAGCTATTATTTACGATGGAGAATTCACCAATGGAATGGCTCAATCTGATATACTTAATGGAGGTGGGCAATTTTTAGGTGATTTTCTAACTTCAAATCCAAGTTTTTCTAATGGTCTTGCCTTTCATAATATTACTTCTCACTTTTTAGGACTTCCTAATAGGCCAGATTTTGATGGTATTTTGACTTTAAGTGAAGCAAATAATCATTACAGAACTGGTAATGGAGCTAATTTATTTGTAGATCGAAGTAAAATCGATTTATTTCCTCTTAACGTTGAAGAACATTTTAATTATCAATATGGAAAAAGTATAAGTTATAATTTTATTAATAGGGCTACCAAAGAATTTGCTTTTAACCCATCCTCTAATCTTTTGTATGGAACTTTAACTATTACTCTTCAAGGCGCAAATGGAAGGGTTCATATAGGTAGACATAGCGATAATTTAGTAGATATATATGATTTTAACCTAGATGGTAGACTTGTGAGAGATGGGTTAACTAGAATAGGAGAAATTTATGCAGATCAATCTTTAAATCGTAGAGGAACCAGTTTTAATATTTATGGTTATGGTCAAGCAAGAATACCAATACACAGATAATTTATGAAATATTTATTTTTTATTTTTTTACTTTTCTTTATTAGTAGTTGTGATAAAAGTTATCATAATGACTTACTGAAAAAAGTTATTGGAATCGAAACTACTGATTATGATATCTTATGTGGATATGATCAGGTTCTTACTTTTCAAGGAGAAGGTTTTTCTATGTTTATCTATTCTTTAAGTGAAGATAATATTAATGAGTTTTTAAATGATAAAAACAATAAAAACTTTCCTATCAAAACAGAATTTAGAAATAATTGGTATGTTTTAAATTGGAAAAAAACTCCAATTTTAGAAGAAGATGCTGGATTATTTAATCATTCAACAAATAATTTTTCTGCTAAAGAAAGTGAGTGTTTAATTAAGATGTTTCAGAGTAACATAATAAATGAACCAGGAAGCTACTATTCGGCATTTTATTATGATGACAATAAGGTAGAGCCCCTATCTGTGGATTTTTTTATCTTGAATCCTAAAGATCGAAAATTATATTTTATTAGCAATAAAACCTGATTATAAATTTTGTTGATCTTTATAGTTGTTCTGGAAGTGTAAAAATATGATTTGGTTTTGTTCTATTTTATAAAACAAAATAGCGTATTCAAGAAATAGAGCAGTTTAAAGAATTACAGATATAAATATCCGAGAGTTGAATCTATCAAATCTTAAATGTTGGTTTTGTGCGATGTTTTAGCTATAGTTTTCAATTTGGACAGAATAAACCTCTTCGGTATATTCCCTACTATCGTGATAAGATCAAGCTACTTTTTTTGTAGGTTCCATTTACTCTTTCAACTATTACATTCCCCAAAGGAATTACCAAGCACATCAAAAACGTAACCTATAATTTGAATAATTTTCTAAGAGTCTTCGTCAGTTTTGTATATCATTAGCAGAAAATTGATAAAAAATTAATACCATACAAAATATCAAAATGACCATTTATGGGCAATTAGCACCATTACTTTAGAAATTTAAATATACAATTAGGATCTATTCTAACATAAATCAGCAATACATATCATGATTCAACAACCGTTAAAACTTCTCCTTTTCAGAACATTACGCTATCAATATTTTTAAAACTTTTGGTAAATCCTTAATTTAGTAGTGCTTAAGAAAAAGAAAGGATTATGCTATTGCCTAGAACAAATATTCAAAAACAACTGAGTAAAGTAAGAGATAAAGCTTTTGATCCAGATAGCTGGAGGGCACAAGTGCAACAAGTACTTCTCGAAGATACCCAACATGAAGAAAGAATTCTGGAAAATCTAGATGCCGATGTTCCTGAAATACAAAATGATTTCGATTTTGATCAGTTAGAAACTCACCGTATCTATCATATCGATCAAATCAAAAAAATATGTATCGATTACCGCCTTCGTTTTCTAGATTCAAAATATTTTAAAGGAAAGCTTCCCAATTCGGCGGTCTCAGCGATCAAAGAATTGGAAAAAAAACATGATCTAGAGCTCAAAGGGTTTAAAATCATAGCGCCTTCAAAATTATTTAAGCTGGAAAATGCAGACGACCCCCTACTCTTTGCTCCTATGGGCAATGGGTATTTCTATTTGATACATAAATGGGGGAATGATCTACATCCGTTGCGCAAAGTAATGATGTGGTTCTTTAAAAGCTTCGAAAATCTATTGATTCTTACCTTTTTGGTCAGTGTATTACTTACTTTTATGGTACCCAATGGACTGTTTAGTAAAACTAGCGACACTTCTACCTTTATTATGATTTTTTTCTTTATGTTTAAATCCGTAGCGGCGGTTGTTTTGTTTTATGGTTTTGCATTAGGTAAAAACTTCAACACCGCTATATGGAATAGTAAATATTTTAACGCATAAAACCATTCTATGTTCCCCAAAAGCGAATACGAAAGAGTCTATACTGGTAGTTTAATCAATGTACAATTTCTACAAACTGTTCTACAAGACCGTGGAATTAACTCTATCACCAGAGACGATATGAAATCAGGTATGATGGCTGGTTTCGGTGGTGGAATCCCAGATCACATCCAGCTTTTTGTAAAAAAAGTAGATATGGAAGAAGCACTTCCTATTATTGAAAAGAGCCTATCCTAACTTTTTATGGAAGAAGAGAATAATAAAACTCCTCGTCGTGCCTGGAACCTTATGATCGGTATTTCTTTGGTGTTGTTGGGTAGCTTGCGATTGTACAATCATATTCAACAACAAGGAGAATGGAATTTTAGATCAATCACCATTATTATCTTTATCATTTTTGGGGGTTATTTAATCTTTAGACATTTTCTACAACCTCCCCAAGATTAACTTTTTGAAGGAATTTGGTGCATCGCCCTTTCCGAAATAGCAGTTATGGATAACGATGGGTTCACTCCTGGATTTGCAGAAATCATAGAGCCATCACACACATACATATTTTCATATCCAAACACTTTGTTATCTTTATCGATTACCCCTTTGGTTTCATCTTCACCCATCACTGCTCCGCCTAGGATATGTGCTGTAGAAGGTATTCCTGCCAAAGGTTCTAGTCCAAATACAGTTTCTTTTCCCATAGCTGCCTTGGCATAGGTTTTGGCTAATTGTAAGGATTCCGGGATAAATGCAGATGGCTTTTTCCCTTCAGCTACCTTGGTGTTCATAATTCCTAATCGATTTCGCTTAAATTTTAAGGTACTATCCAAGGTTTGCATGAACAATAGTACTGTGGTACTTTTTGCCCAGTCCCTAACCGTATATAGTTTGATATAAGATAGTGGGTGTTTGATAAAACTAGTAATCATTTTGGCGAGCCTTACTATGGTATTTTTACCATGAGTTAATGGCAAATGAGATAATCGCCAAAATCCTGATCCTTTGGCATATCTTACAATCTCCAAATGACTGTTTTCGTCCGTATTCAAAATGGAACCAATGGCCACTCCTTTGGACATGTCTTTTTTACCGTCTAAATTGGTCACACTGATCAAACTCTCATTATTAGTACGAATATCATATCCCAACCGATCCGAAAGTTTAGGCAAAGAACTCTGCTTCAGTTTTAAAAGGAGCTTCACAGTTCCTAAAACTCCTCCAGAAAAAATCACTCCTTTGGTGAGTATTGATTTTTTAGATTTAAAAAATCGTGTCGACGATTTACATTTCACTTCGTACCCATTGGCATTTGGGATCACATCATACACTTCTTGTTCTGCCAGTATTTCAGCTCCCAATTGCTGCGCTAGATACAAATAGTTTTTGTCTAAAGTATTTTTTGCTCCTATTCTACATCCTGTCATACACCCTCCACAATAATTACATCCTGTTCTATCAGGGCCTTTACCTTCAAAATAAGGATCTGGTACAGTTACATTGGGTTTTCCAAAGAATACAGCTACATCAGTTGCTTCAAATTTATCTTCAATATTCATGTTACCTGCAATCTCCTTCAGCGTTTTATCTCCATCAAAAAAAACAGGGTTTTTCTGCGCACCCAGCATATGCAAAGCTGTTTTATAAAAAGGAGCCAGTTCCTGTTGCCAATCTGCTAGCGCTCCCCAACTTCCTGAAGTAAAGAACTTTTGTTTTGGAACTGGTAAAGTATTGGCATAGACCAAAGAACCTCCTCCAACACCAGTACCAGAAATCACAACTACATGTTTAAAAAACGACATTTTCATGATACCAAACCATTTAAAAAAAGGCATCCATAGCCATTTTTTTAGGTTCCAATTAGATTTAGGAAAATCTTGAGGTTTGTACCACTTTCCTTTTTCGATTACCAATACTTTGTATCCTTTTTCGGAGAGGCGTAGTGCACTTACTGATCCTCCAAACCCGCTTCCGATAATGATATAATCATAGGTTTCTTCTGTCATACACTTAGCTTTATAGTTGTTTTTGGACTGCAAATACAAGGTAAAATATATCCCTGCTCCTTTTCATGTTCCAAAAGAGCAATATTCTCGGTTTTCTTCCAATATACTTCTCCCTCGATGAGTTTGGTTTTGCAAGTCCCACATTGCCCCATCCCGCAAGCATACGGAATCTCTTTTTGTGATGTAATTGCCCCTTCTAAAATGGTTTCCTCGGTATCTGTTGAAAATGAAATTTCCTCTTGGTGGATGGTGAACGATACCTCCTTCGATATACCAGAGAGTGTTGATGTTTCTATAACGAATTCTTCGATATTAATATCATCATTTACAATTCCCAGTTTTGCCAACGCCTCTTTTGAAGCATCCATCATAGGTTGAGGCCCGCAGATATAGCACAATGAATTCGACGCTATAAATTTCAGTAATTCATATTGTCGATTGCTGTCCAGCATATCAAAACTTAAAATATAACTGAATCTGCTTTCGAACGCGTCTGCCAATTGCTCTAATTCTTCCTTAAAAATCACATCCTCTTTGCTCCTGCATCCATAAAGCAAGGTGATATGGTGGTTATTACTATTTAGAAATGTTTTTAAAATAGACAGTATTGGCGTAATACCACTTCCTCCTGCGATCAAAACAACAGGTTGTTTTACAGTCTCCGGCAATGTAAAATCACCAAATGGACCTGATACTTTTAACTTATAATGCTCTCGCACATTTGCCAGCAAATGGTTGGATAGTTTACCCCCTGGTACACTTTTTACGGCAACCGACAGTTTTCCTGTATTTGGGTTTTCACAGATAGAATAACATCTACTTACTAATACGTCATCTACATAATCTGAAATCACAACATATTGCCCTGGTTTAAACTTAAATGGAATTTGATCCAAATTCTTGAATGTTATTTTGATCGTATCGCGTGTTTCCTGAAATACATTTTCGACTTCAAGAATGTAACTCCATGTACTTCCTTTAATTAGGTCTACATAGGTGTTTTTTCTTTTCATTAATCCCGAATCCTGAGTTCTGAATCCCTCTATTATTGATTGTTCTGCAAGTAATTCTTTTTCGTAATCCAGGAAACAATCTTTGTAATTGTAGAAAGGAACTCTGGGATACAAATGATGCATCAAATGATAACTTTGATACAATGAAATAAATTCTAATCCTGGAATAGTAATCACCCTGGTGTTATGATACTTATCCAGATTGTTATGTGGATAATGTGGTATCCAATCAAATGAAAATGCCAAAACTGGTGCAGCAATTAGCGCACTAAGTATAAAAACATACAACAAAGTTAATCCAGCTCCTGTAGCTATTAATCCAATTAAAGCGGCACTCAGGAATGTAATAAAAACCACAGACTGCTTACGAATTGATCGCATAGCAGGATCGGCTTTGCTATCTTCTCCAAGAGTTAAACCAAAGTAATGTCCTATTAATGTAAGACACCTAAAGAAAATTGAAAATGCATTTTTCCCGTTAACGTAATGATCTGGATCTTTTGCAGGGTCGTTGGTATGCGCATGATGTCTAAGATGAATTACTTTAAATGCACTGAAAGGAAACAAGAGCAAAGCGCTAGAGATCCATCCAAGCATACTCTCTAAAAACACATAAGACTTTACACCCCCTGATATATTGTTGTGACTTGCCTCATGAGCGATAGTAAACATTCCATAAGCTAACAATGCTCCTATTACTGATGTCCAAACTCCTGATAATCCATTTACATAAAAATAAGTGAGCGCGACATATCCTATCAAAAGTCCAACAAACAAAAATATCGTAGGCCAAGCTACTTTTCCTGAATATTTTTGCCATACCGCTTGATTGTTCATAAACTAATTGATTATGTTTGAGAAACGAAAATATTTTTTCGAACTATTTGATAAATATAGTTCGATTTTATCAAAATAGCAAAAATGGGAAGGAAATCGCTATCTAAAGACAGGAAGGATAAAAACAAAAAGGTCGAACAATGGACCCAAGCCATACTCCCTAAACTTAAACAGGCCGACTTAGGTAATTTGACTATGGACGATCTTGCCGTATTAATGAATAAAAGCAAATCCACCATTTATCAATACTTTATTACTAAGGAGGAGATTTTTGAATATATCACACAAGTTCGTATAGACCGACTGTATAACTATAAGAATGAAATTACTCAAGAAATTATAGAACCTAATTACAAATATGGTAAGCTCGCAGGTATTCTAGCTGAAGGTGCCAAAGATATATCAGCCCATTATCTAAGGCAACTAAAACTGTACTATCCTACTGCTTGGAAAATCATCGAAGATTTTTTACATAGCCTGCTTCAGGATTTTAAACAATTTTATCTTTTGGGCATACAGAGCGATATGTTTAAGCCTGTTTCTGTAGATCTTTTGGTTAAACTTGACGAATACTTCATCATGCAACTCATTACAGATGATCAGTTTTTTACCCAAAGTAAAGATACTTTAGAATCCACTATCAAAGATTATATGTATCTAAAATTTGAAGGATTAATGATATAAAAAAAGCCTGCTTAAGCAGGCTTTTTTGTTAGTTCTATAAAGTTATGATTATACGTTAACCGCATACATCTTATCTCTTAATTCCTTTATTTTGGTATTGCTCATGTACTCATCAAAAGTAGTATAACGATCAATTACACCATTGGGCGTAAGTTCGATCACTCGATTACCTACGGTTTGAGAAAACTCATGATCATGAGTAGTAAACAGTACGGTTCCTTTAAACTTCTTCAAAGAATTGTTGAACGCAGTAATAGACTCTAAGTCTAGGTGGTTTGTTGGCTCATCCAACATAATTACATTGGCTCTGGTCATCATCATTTTTGATAACATACAACGTACTTTTTCTCCTCCAGATAGTACATTTGATTTTTTCAAGGCTTCTTCTCCACTAAAAATCATTTTACCTAAGAATCCACGGATAAACACTTCTTCTCTCTCCTCTTCTGTAGTTGCCCACTGGCGTAGCCAATCGACAAGTGTTAAGTCATTACTGAAGTATTCACTATTGTCTGCAGGTAAATAAGACTGTGCTGTTGTGATTCCCCAGGAATATGTTCCTGCATCAGCTTTTTGCTTATCATTAAGTATTTGATAAAATGCGGTTGTAGCTCTAGAATCTCTTGAGAATATTACTACTTTATCTCCTTTGGCCAGATTAATGTCAATATCTTTAAACAACAACTCTCCTTCAATACTCGCAGCTAATCCTTCTACATTAAGAATCTGATCTCCGGCTTCTCTGTCTCTTTCAAAAATAATCGCAGGATAACGACGACTTGATGGTTTGATATCCTCGATATTCAGTTTTTCTATCATCTTCTTACGAGAAGTAGCTTGCTTCGATTTTGCCACATTGGCGCTAAAACGAGCAATAAACTCCTGTAATTCCTTCTTCTTTTCTTCTGCTTTCTTGTTTTGCTGTGCTCTTTGTCTTGCCGCTAATTGAGAAGATTCATACCAAAACGTATAGTTACCACTGTAATGATTGATCTTTCCAAAATCAATATCCGATATATGCGTACAAACGGCATCCAAGAAGTGACGGTCGTGAGATACTACAATCACTGTATTGTCATAATTCGCTAAAAAGTGCTCTAACCAATTGATCGTTTCATAATCCAGATCATTGGTAGGCTCATCCATGATCAATACATCTGGATTTCCAAAAAGACACTGTGCCAACAATACTCGTACTCTTTGTTTGGTATCCAGATCAGACATTTGCGTGTAATGCAAATCTTCTTTGATTCCTAAATTTGAAAGTAATGCAGCTGCATCGCTATCTGCATTCCAACCGTTCATTTCTTCAAACTCGACCTGTAACTCTCCTATCTTCTCGGCATTCTCATCGGTATAATCTGCATACAAGGCATCTATTTCCTTTTTGATCTTGTACAAAGGTTTATTACCCATAATTACCGTTTCCAGCACAGAAAACTCATCATATGCATAATGGTTCTGTTCTAAAACAGACATTCTTTTTCCTGGTTCGAGATGTACATGACCCGAAGTAGGCTCAGACACCCCCGAAAGGATTTTTAGAAAAGTAGATTTCCCGGCCCCGTTTGCTCCAATAATACCGTAGCAATTACCTTGCGTAAATGATACGTTTACCTCGTCAAAAAGCACGCGTTTACCAAATTGAACCGAAAGATTAGAAACTGATAACATGATATAATAAATTGTAAGTTCGAATTCGCCGCAAAAGTAGAAAAATGCTTTCAGATCTAGAAACAATCTACCATTAAATTATCAGCTTTTACGAGATACAAAAAAGTAGGTTCCCGAAATAATTAATGTTTCAAAAAAGAAGGATATCGTGCGCTAAACTTCTAATAATATCCTAATTAGTAAAGAATTAACGTATCCTTAACAAACGTAGATACGGTTTCCCACTATTTTTGGCGAAATAGTTCGATAATTTAGACACCCAAAATGAAGCTCTTTCCTTTACAATATTTGATATATACTGTGGTATTATCTGTAGCGTTTTGTGGCTGTGATTCTTCAAAGAAAACATCCAGAAACTATACCTATTTTGGTGGGGAAATTGTAAATCCAAACATCAATTACGTTATCCTGTCCAAGGGTGATGAACCTGGTGATACCTTATACCTTGATAAAAATAATAGGTTTTTTCATAAAATAGAGGATCTAGAAGAGGGTGTATATGCGTTTAGACATAAACCAGAAAATCAATTGGTGTTATTGGAAAAGGGAGATAGTCTTCTTATTCGCTTAAACACCTTAGAATTTGATGAGTCTCTTGTTTTTACTGGTGACGGTGCCAGAAAAAACAATTTTTTGGTTGATATCTATCTTCAGAATGAAGTAGAAAGAGAACGGTTAAAAAGATCTGGACTACAACTTTCTCCGAACTATTTCAGAAAAAATCAAGACTCCTTATTACGTATCAAGCTAAATAGCTACAAACGATTTACAGATAAGTACGAATTAAGTCCTCTGGCGAAGAAGGTAACACAAGCTAGTTTTGTGTTTGATTACTATACTCGACATGAGTTGTATTTTCATAGTAGATATGGTATCGGAGGTATGGATATGGCCAAAGATCTACCCGATTCATTTTTTGACTATCGCAACGAAATCAATTACAACGATAACGACCTTAAGAAGCTATATTCATACAATCGCTTTTTGAATTACTACTTTACTAATGCTTCCTTATCAAAATATAGCAATCAACATTCTAAATATAAGGGACGGGTTGGTAGTGTGATTTACAAATTAGATCTTATCGATAGTGTTATCGATCATCCATATATCAAAAACAATCTTTTAAGAAGAGTTACCACCAATTTTTTATTGTACAGCAAAAAAGATTACGATTCCAAAAAGGTATTGAAGCATTACTTATCAGTAAGCTCAAATAAGAAATCACAGCGAGAATTAAAAAAATTAGCAAGAGCTATCGGCCGATTGCAACCTAGTAATATGATCCCTGATCAGGATCTGATTACTTCCAAAGGAGAACAAGTAAAGCTCTCTTCTCTTTTCAACAAGTCTATTACCGCGCTTTACTTCTGGTCTATGGAAAGTAAAGATCATTATGTTAGAGCACACAAAAAAGCAGAATACCTAAGTGCCTTATATCCTGAAATCGATTTTATCGCCATTAACACGGATGACGAACAAACCAAAAATTGGTTAAAGACGATCAAAAGACACCATTATAATTTAGGTAAAGAATACGAGTTCAAATATCCTAAATGTTCTTCAGAAGAATTGGTAATCCATTCTACCAACAAGGTAATCCTGGTAGATCAGGAAGGCAGAATTATCAATGCCAAAGCCAATCTATTTTCTTCGGTGTTCGAAAAGCAGTTGATGCAATACACAAGATTAGCCAGTTTGGAGTAATAAAAAAAGCCACTCGAAAGTGGCTCTCTTCATTTTTATAATACTGTTGTTTTAGTTTCCTTTTTGATAATCTGCTAGGAATTTAGCTAAACCAATATCTGTCAAAGGGTGTTTCAATAATCCTTCTATTGAAGAAAGTGGTCCAGTCATTACATCTGCACCAATCTTAGCACAGTCGATTACATGCATCGTGTGTCTTACAGAAGCTGCCAAAATTTGCGTATCGAAACCATAGTTATCATAAATTGCTCTGATTTCTGCAATAAGATTCAATCCATCTGTAGAGATATCATCCAATCTACCGATAAAAGGAGACACATAAGTTGCACCGGCTTTGGCTGCCAATAATGCCTGCCCTGGTGAGAATACCAATGTACAGTTTGTTTTGATTCCTTTATCACTAAAATACTTAATCGCCTTCACTCCTTCTTTGATCATCGGTACTTTTACTACGATTTGATCATGCAAAGCAGCAAGCTCCTCACCTTCTTTGATCATTCCTTCAAAATCTGTAGAGATTACCTCTGCACTTACATCTCCGGTAACGATCTCACATATCTTTTTATAATGATTGATAATGTTTTCTTTACCTGTGATACCTTCTTTTGCCATAAGAGATGGATTGGTTGTGACTCCATCCAAAACTCCAAGATCCTCTGCCTCTTTAATCTGGTCTAAGTTTGCAGTATCAATAAAAAATTTCATAATGTGATATTTAATTTGTTGTGTTTAGTTATTGTATTTCTTTCTGGTTGCGAAGATAAATATTCAAAATTGAAATTATCTCCTATTATCCAGCTATTTATTTCTTAAAAAGAAGCGCTACAATTTGTAATGATTCATTAATAATTTCTCGTAGACTTTGTCCGGTAATATTCGCTTCAATACAATAGAAAACTTTTGCATAAAAGCTCCTACTTTGTAGTGTACCTTGGGTTTACTAGCCCCAATAACCTTATAGACTGCTTTTGCCATATCCATAGGGTCACTACCTGCATCAACATGTTCATCCATCAAAGACAATGATTTGCCATACGCTTGATGATAAGGTGAATCCTCTAATAAAGGAGCATGATATCTTCCTGCGGCAATATTAGTAGCAAAATCCCCTGGCGCAACGTTTGTCATTTCTATATTGAACTGTTTCAATTCCATTCTCCAGGCTTCGGTAGTGATTTCTAAAGCCGCTTTTGATGCACTATACACTCCTCTATAAGGCAATCCCATATATCCAGCAATAGAAGTAACATTGATTACCAATCCTTTCCCTTGCTTTCGCATCAGTGGTAATACCGCTTTGGTTACATTAATCACACCAAAATAATTGGTCGTAAAATTATTTAGGATTTCTTCTTCCGGAATTTCTTCTATGGGCCCGGTAATTCCCGCACCTGCATTATTAATCAAAATGTCCAATTTACCATGACGCTTTTCAATTTCAGCAACAGCTCCTTGTATACTTTGTTTGTCTGCAACATCTAATTGCAATAAGGTAAAGGGTCTAAAGTCTTTAAATTTAGAAGGGTTACGACTAGTACCATAAACCACAAATCCTTTTTCTGTCAAGAAAGTCCCTATAGATTTCCCTATCCCCGAAGAGCCTCCAGTGATAAGAACAACAGTAGTTTTTTGATCTGAATTCATGATCGCAAATATACAATTCTGATTAACGAATTATGCATAAAAAAAAGAGGAAATGTAAGGAGTAAAATTTCACAAAAGGGTACAAAAAAAGGCAAGCTACCTACATCACACCGCTACGACCGTATACCTTTGCTGCGTTCCCGCCCTGGAGGATTCAACAGGAGCTGGTTGTGTAGGACTTGCCGCTGCAAAGATACGATCTTTAATAGATAAAACAACCATTTTTTAAACCCAATTAAAATAAATATCTTGCCTCAAATAAGAATCATAATCATGAAAATCTGTAACTACTTCGTCGCCATTACATTAAGCACTTTAGTTTTTTCTTGCGGCAGCAATCAAGACAAGAAAAAAAACTATTTTTCGATCACTACAGAGAACGATCAGGCTATTTTTAGGATCGGTGAAACCTTAAAAGCTAGCTTAAAAAATGATCAAAATATCCCTATTGATTCGGTAACTTATCTTTTAGGGGATCAAAAAACTCCTGCATCTGCTGGTTATTCTTTTTCAGAAAAAATTGACGACGAAAAGTTAGGGACTCATCTTTTAAAAGCACAAGTCTTCTATAATGGCAATGTAGATACCATCACCAAAAAAGTAACATTGCTTACCAACACTTCTCCAAAATTATATAAATATCGGATCATTGCAGAGTATCCCCATGATCAAGAAGCGTTTACTCAAGGGTTAGAATTTTTTGGAGATACCTTATATGAAAGTACGGGTAAAAAAGGAAAATCTTCATTGCGTAAGGTTGATCTTACTACTGGGAAAGTACTGGTAAAAAAAGAAGTACCTGATCAATATTTTGCAGAAGGAATTACCATATTGAATGATAAAATATTTCAATTGACATGGCTAGCCAAAGAAGGGTTCATATATGATCTCAATACCATGAATAAAACTGGAAACTTTGCCTACAATGAAAGTAAAGAAGGTTGGGGATTGTGTAACGACGGAAAACAAATCTATAAAAGCGATGGTACAGAAAAGATCTGGATTCTTGACCCTGAGACGCTGGCAGAAAAAGAGCATATCCAGGTAGTGACCAATAAAGGAATTAAAACCAAGTTTAACGAACTGGAATGGGTAGATGGAAAAATTTATGCGAATACTTGGCCGCGACAAGGATCTTCAAATAAATCTAATCTAAAAACAAGTATTACCATTATCAACCCAAAAAATGGAGCTATCGAGGCTGTAGTGGATCTTAGAGATCTTAGAAGTAAAGTTACGCAACACGAGGATTTGGATGTATTGAATGGTATTGCTTACAAAGCAGATACAAAACAACTGTTTGTTACCGGAAAAAACTGGGACAAACTTTTTGAAATTGAGATCATTAAGTAAATCTTCTACATACTTGCTTAAACGATAAAAACATACATATCTAGTTAATAATCTTCTAGCGATATAAAAATATATTGCAACACTATAATAAGTATCCCGTTATTGTTATAGACCAATAATAAACCGTACCTTTGCGGCTTATTTTTATAAACATGAATAAATTTCAAGCTTTAGGCCTCGGTGAAGATATTATAAAGGCGGTGAATGATATGGGATTTGAAACCCCAAGTGAGGTTCAGGAAAAAGCAATTCCTATTTTACTGAACGATGATACGGATATCGTCGCCCTTGCACAAACTGGAACCGGTAAAACTGCCGCTTTTGGATTTCCGCTAATCGAAAAAATCGATCACAAGAGTAGAATTACACAAGGATTGATCTTATCTCCTACACGTGAGCTTTGCTTGCAAATTACAAACGAACTGAAGAATTATTCCAAATATATCCCTGGGCTTCATACTGTAGCAATATATGGAGGAGCTAGTATTTCTGAACAAGCAAAACAGATCAAGAGAGGTGCGCAAATCGTAGTAGCCACTCCAGGTCGTATGCAGGATATGATCAATCGAAAAATGGTTGACATTTCTAATGTAGAATATTGTGTGCTAGACGAAGCTGACGAAATGCTAAATATGGGATTCTTTGAAGATATCAATGCAATATTATCCCATACTCCCGAAGATAAAAATACATGGTTGTTTTCGGCAACGATGCCCAAAGAGGTAGCTTCTATTGCCAAACGCTTTATGACCGCACCAATAGAAATAACTGTTGGTCATAAAAACACTGGATCAAAAAATGTATCTCACGAATATTACGTAGTAAATTCTAGAGATCGTTATGCTGCACTAAAACGTTTGGCCGATGCGAACCCCGATATCTTTTCTGTTATTTTTTGTAGAACCAAAAGAGATACTCAAAAAGTTGCAGAAAATCTTATCGGAGATGGATATAATGCTGCAGCTTTACATGGTGATCTAAGTCAGAACCAAAGAGATTTGGTAATGAAAAGCTTTAGAAACAGACAAATCCAAATGCTGGTTGCCACTGATGTTGCTGCTCGTGGGATTGATGTAGAC
Organism: Aquimarina sp. AWH4_224; assembly: GCF_056160245.1. Taxonomy (NCBI): domain Bacteria; kingdom Pseudomonadati; phylum Bacteroidota; class Flavobacteriia; order Flavobacteriales; family Flavobacteriaceae; genus Aquimarina; species Aquimarina sp. AWH4_224. The sequence continues at coordinate 15,074 of NZ_JBSWWU010000024.1, forward strand.
GATGTAACGCACGTAATCAACTATCAATTACCAGACGAAATAGAAACCTACACCCACCGTAGTGGTCGAACCGGACGTGCAGGTAAGAGTGGAGTTTCTATGGTGATCGTATCCAAAAGTGAACTCAGAAAGATCAAGTCGATTGAGCGTATCATCAAAAAGAGTTTTGAGAAGAAAGAAATTCCAAGTGGAGAAGAAATCTGTCAGGTACAGTTGTTTCACTTGGCCAGCGATATAGGAAAAGCTGAAATCAATCATGAAATTGATCCTTACTTACCTTCAATTCATGAGGTTCTGGAAGGTTTTTCAAAAGAAGAATTAATTAAAAAATTCTTCTCTGTTGAGTTTACACGTTTTCATAATTACTATAAAAACACTAAAGATCTTAATGCCTCTGGTGGTGATAGTGATCATGGTCATAGTGCAAATGGTACTACACGATACTTTATCAATGTGGGAGAAAAAGATGGATTTGACTGGATGACATTAAAGGACTTCTTGAAAGAAGTGTTGGAATTAGACAGTAATTCTCTAAGCCGTGTTGATGTAAAAGAAAACTTCTCCTTCTTTAATACGGTTTCAGAATATCAAGATCGTGTTTTGGCTGTTTTTGAAGACTTCAAAATGGAAGGTCGCAAGGTCAATGTAGAAATTTCGAAGGCCCCTGGAGGTCGAAAAGGCGGGAAACGAAAAAGAGATGGAGGCGGCTTCAAGGGAAAAAGAAGAAGCGAAGGATTTAAACCCAAAGGAAGAAATAAATTCAGTAAAAATGAGGGACGTAGTAATAATGATTCCTCAAGAAGAGATCGAAGAAAACGCAGAGATCGAAGGTAAATTCGAGGTTAATTAACAACCTTATATGAATTTTGGCCCGATTTTTATGTTATCTTCATGTATAATGAACGTCATATATAATATATGAAGAAACTAATATTTTATATTACACTTATAGTTGGTATCATTTCTTATGGTCAGGAAACCACTGGAGAGGTATCTGGTAAGGTATTGAATGCGGCCAATGATCAAGAGCTGGAAAATGTGCATATCGTAAACTTAAGCCAGGTTATCGGGACCATTACCAACAGTGAAGGGGATTTTACCATTCCTGCAAAAGTAAACGACACCTTATACTTTTCTTATATCGGATACAAACCTTTGAAGGTGAGAGTAACCAACGACTGGATCAAATTTGGAGATGTAAAGATCAAAATGACCGAGCTTGGTATTGCTTTGGAAGAGGTCGTGGTGGCAGATGTTCAGCTTACAGGATATTTGGAGATTGATGCCAAACGTATTCCAGTTTATAACAATTATAGATACAGTATTTCTGGACTTAACTCGGGTTATGAAGGAGGTAGTAGACAACCTGGAGCCGTAAATAAAGTTTTGGGTGCCATATTTAACCCCGCCGATTTTCTCTATAATATATTCAGCAAGCGTTCTAAGGAGTTGCGAAAATTGCGCAAAATGAAAAAGGACGACGAAATACGAAATCTTCTTGAAAATAAGTTTGACAGAGCCACCTTAATGGCACTACTGCAAATAGAGCGCCTCGATATTGATGAAATCCTGAGAAACTGTAATTACTCTGCCGACTTCATAAAATTTGCAAATGACCTTCAAATTTTGGATGCCATTAGCGAATGTTATGAAGAGTATAAAGTGTTAGACAGAAAATAATAATCCCTTTTACTTCTTAACGCCCAAAAGATTTATTGCACAGAATGCAAAGCTATTCTATTGCCTTCAGAATCCAGAAAATAAGCCATGTACCCATTGCTTTCTGAAATTTGCTTTTTTTCAGCAATAACCTGTCCTCCTGCTTCTGCTACTCTACTCATTTCATTGGCTACATCCTCACATGAGAAATAAATCAGTACTCCATCCTTGCTTGGTTTATAGTGATCTCCAGCATGGATCAAGGTACCTGTAGCCATCCCCGAAGCATTCTTATTAGGAAACCACCCCATTTCAAGATCCCCCATTTTATGAACGGTAATTTTCAGGTCAAAAACGATTTCATAGAATGTTTTTGCACGTTCCATATTTGCTACAGGAATTTCGAACCAATTTATCATTTTGTACGATTTTAGATGTTAGCAACTACAATATACTTTACATTTTATGAGGTATTCAAAAAAATATGTGAATGTTACTACTAATTATGTGTATTCTCTAAAAGTGTGCTATAAAGTAATATCTCAAAACTTTCTATGATTCTTGACCTTTGTAGTAACGTTCAATAATTTTTTCATGACTTTTGATTGCTTTCTTGGCCCACTCCATTCGTTTCTCAAGCTTTTCTTCTTCAGACAATTGCCAAACGATATTCGATTGTCTTAACTTATTGGTCACATGTTGTAATATGATTGCTGCTGATACCGAAATATTAAGACTTTCTGTAAAACCAACCATAGGAATATGTAGATTGGTATCCGCGGCTTCCAAAACAATATCACTAAGCCCAAATTGTTCTCTTCCAAAAAAGAAAACCGAAGGTTTTGTAATATCAAAGTCTTCCAAAACTTTGGAATCCTCATGAGGAGTTGTGGCTACAATTTGATACCCCTGTTTTTTGAGAGATTGTATACAATCTTTTGTAGTAGCATATTGGTTAACATCTACCCACTTTTGAGCTCCCATTGCGATCTCTCTATCAATTCTTTTTTGGTTTACCTCTTCAATGATATGAACATTTTGCACCCCAAAAACATCACAACTCCGTATTACGGCACTGGTATTATGCAATTGGTACACATCTTCTATCGCTACTGTAAAGTGGTTAGTTCTTTTACTCAATACACTATCATACAACCCAAGTCGTCTGGGTGTAAGAAAAGATTCTAAATATGTGAGAAGATCGGTATCTATCATAAATGCTAAAATATAAAATTGAATGATAAATACTTTTATAAATAGACTCGCCCGATCATTATGTCGGGCGAATCTCCTAAAATCTACATTTAATTTACTAAAACACTAAAAGTTAAATATGTTTGTGGTTTATTTTTTTCAAAGTAAAACCCCCCAGAATTACCCCTAAAGCCGGGGGGTTTAAAGTAAACACATCGTCAAAATGCATCGTTATAGTTCTGTATTCTCACACAGAACTTATATTTTGTTCTACTATAAATTCGTATCCATTGTTAATCTGTTTTTAGAAAATGGAACTTTATGTACTATTATATGTATCAATAAGGATATCGTGTTCACCATCAATTCGTTGGATTTAGCCTTATCAAAACGACCAAACAATAAAGAAGGTGATCTATAAAAGAATCTTGTTAAGAAAATCTTAAAAATATTACGGATACTCCGTAAAAAACCTACAGAATTCCTATCTTTCGAACACATTAGAAAATGTTGAAAGTACTTACATTTCTCTGCAATGAGGAATATTTTTTTATGAAGAAGTACCAAGAAATTGGTAAACACAAGAAGTAATAATTCTCTCATAATGGTTAATTTACTATTAATCGTTATTCACACCCTGCTTTTGTTGGCTCGCCAAAGTTTTACAAATAGCGGGGTTGTTTTTTAGCTCTCTAATTAATTGCTTATACTAAAACACTTAATTAGAAATCTAAAGTTTACAACATATCATTTATTATAACAGTATCGAAAAAAGAAACTGTTTTTGACTCATTTCACAATATATGTTTTCGTATTCCTCTTACTTCCTTCTTCCTAAAATTGTTTCTTAAGAAGAACATTATCTTTTGTACACTTACGTACTAAAAATAATTGAATTTAAGAAAGCTCAAGGTGGCGCAAAAAATAAACTTTCCTTTCCCTTCGATATTACTTTCTGTTCCCAATAACATAATACTTTTTAAAGATAAGTACATTTTACTAAACTTAAATAATTTTGAACCTCACAATTATTACGTTAAAACCGTAAAATTTAATTTTATTTAGAGTTTACCCCTCATCAACAGGGAAATACTCCCAAAAAAAGCAATTTTTCACTTCGTACTAATATATTCATATGTTATCTTATTTTTATTTAATCAGAATAAATGCACTGATTCGCTTTCTCATCAAGGCTGATTGCCATACTCTCTATTTTCAAATTCTACATTAAAAGAAACGAGGAGTTAGCATTCTGTTGTATTTCTTAAATAACTCAAATCGTAGCATTACTTCATAACTTCCATCATTAAATTGTGATTGACCTAATTCTGTAGTTTCTCTATCATATGCAAATCCGATCATCATAGCATCTGATATTTGGAACGCAACTTGTCCAGTTACCGCTGCACTCCATCGATATGCAACTCCTAAAGTCAAGCGTTCGTACATTAAGAAATTAGCAGACACATCTACTTGTAGCGGAGTACCAAAAACCAATTTGGTTAACAATGCGGGTTTAAACTTCAGATCATCTGTAATATCAAAAACATGACCTGCGATTAAATAATAATTGATGCGTTCTTCTGCCAAAAAACTAACTGCATCACTATCACTACTGGTAGAGCTTTCGTCAAAATGATCTGTCTCTAATAAATTTGGAGCACTTAACCCCAAATAAAACTTATTAGTGTGATAGTAGACCCCTACTCCTACCTGAGGGCTAAACTTATTGTCAATATTATTCTCAAACAGCGCATCATTTTGATTAAACTGTACTAATTCCTGAAAATCAACATTCAGTAAGTGTGCGCCTCCTTTAATCCCAAAACTTAGCTTACCCATCTCTGAAATAGGAATAGTATACGAAAAATCAACTCCTATATATGTCTCATTCGTCGGCCCTATCTCGTCATTGACCACAGAAAGTCCGATTCCAAGACGTTCGTTCTCTCCTATTGGAGAATTCAAGGTTAGCGTTTGGGTTCTTGGAGCTCCATCAAGACCCACCCATTGACTTCTATGCAATCCCATGACACTCATTACTCCTCGACTTCCAGCATAGGCAGGGTTTACACTTATCGTATTGTACATATATTGTGTATACTGTGCATCTTGTTGGGCATAAATACTATGAAATACCAAACTCAAAACAGTAATACTAATTAATTGTATATTTTTCATTCAATTCAATTTAATATTCAGAATAGCAATACAGAGAAATATGCATACCCTCTATAATTATCTATTAATGTATAAAAAGCCAACTTTCCGTTTTCGTTCTCCCGTTTCTAGCACATATTCGAGCACATAGTAATAGGTCCCTACTGGTAGTTGATCTCCTCCTTTAATTGTAGTTCTTCCATTTGAGATTCCTTCAAAGAAATTACCATCTCTTCCGTACCCTTCAGCTTCATAAACTATAATACCCCATCTATTAAAAATTTCCAGTTTGTTTTCTAGCTGCTCAATTCCATTAATCACTAATACATCATTCACACCATCACCATTTGGAGAAAATCCGGTGTATATAGTAACATCTTCATCAAACCCAATTGAAGTTACTGTTACATCTTCAAAATCCCCGTCCCCATCTAGATCTACATTAGTAGTATTCAAAGGGTCATCTGAAACATCTATCACCTCTTGTCCGCTAGGTGTAATTCCGGCAACAGTTGCCTGATTAGAAACACTTCCGGCCAAAACATCTTCTTCAGTCAATACGTATATCGCGCTAAAACTGTTTACATCAATTTCGCCTACTGCTAAATCCACTGGTCCTCCCACCACGGCTATACCTGCTAACTCATCCATTAGAAGAATATCATTTACATCGACATTTCCATTATTTTCAACTGTAAAAGTATAGTGTATTTCATCTCCTGCATTCAATGTATTGTCTCCATTACTATCAATATAACTACCAGTCTTTGTGAGTGATAAATTTGCATTAGAGCTATTGGTAACCGTGATACTAACTACAGCATCATCGCATACAATAGGTGCGGTTGTATTACATAGAGCATATGTAATATTATATTCTCCGGAAGGCGTTCCTGGTAATACTAATATCTCTCCCGTCAATGGATCCAAACTTACACCATCTGAAGGATCAGGATCAATAATGTTGGTAATAGACACATTGACTCCGAGCATAGCTCCATTATTATTTAAAAGGTCGTTGCCATCCACTACGTTTATGGAGTTCCCTCCTAAACCTCCATCTATGATTACTTCATCATCATTAGCTATGATTTCTGCCGAAATAATAACATCAAAACTACAAATAGCAGTATTCCCTGCTCCATCCGTTACTTCAAATGTATTCGTAGTTACTCCAACAGGAAACGTTGATCCAGATGGCAATCCGCTTACTTGAGTTGTAGATACTCCTGAACAATTATCCATTCCTACCGGAGAAGAAAAGTTAACAACTGCAGATGATGATCCCATATCTACTTGCTGAGTAATATCTGAAGGACAAGCAATAGTCGGGTCGGTGGTATCATTAATGGTGATTGTTTGAGTCACATTGATGCTATTCCCAGCGGCATCCGTCACACTATAGGTTCTGGTGATGACTTCAGGATTGCTGTTCCCATCGCTTAAATCACTTACAAAAGCAACAATAGGAGTTCCACAGTTATCCGCTTCATCAGTAACTACGGTAATATCTGGCGTAGGTGCAGCACATTGTGCTGTGATCGGTGCAGGATTACTCGCTGTAGGATCTGTCGTATCATTAATGGTGATCGTTTGAGTCACATTGATACTATTCCCTGCAGCATCCGTCACACTATAAGTTCGAGTAATTATTCCAATACTAGTATTTACATCGCTTACGAATGCCACCGTTGGCGTTCCACAATTATCTGCTTCATCGGTAACTACGTTAATGTCTGGCGTAGGTGCAGCACATTGTTCCGTAATTGGTGCTGGGTTGCTTGCTGTGGGATTGGTCGTATCATTAATGGTAATCGTCTGAGTTACATTGATGCTGTTTCCAGCGGCATCAGTCACACTATAGGTTCTGGTGATGACTTCCGGATTGCTGTTGCCATCACTGACATCACTGACAAAAGCAACTGTTGGTGTACCACAGTTATCGGCCTCATCGGTAACTACGGTAATATTTGGAGTTGGTGCAGCACATTGAGCACTGATCGGTGCTGGATTACTCGCTGTTGGATCGGTAGTATCATTAATCATGATCGTCTGCGTCACATTGATACTATTCCCAGCGGCATCAGTCACACTATAGGTTCTGGTGATTACTTCCGGATTGCTGTTGCCATCACTTACATCACTGACAAAAGCTACCGTCGGTGTACCACAGTTATCTGCTTCATCGGTAACTACGTTAATGTCTGGCGTAGGTGCAGCACATTGTTCCGTAATTGGTGCTGGGTTGCTTGCTGTGGGATTGGTCGTATCATTAATGGTGATCGTTTGAGTCACATTGATGCTATTCCCTGCAGCATCAGTCACACTATAGGTTCTGGTGATCACTTCTGGATTGCTGTTCCCATCACTGACATCACTTACAAAAACAACCGTAGGTGTACCACAATTGTCCGCTTCATCAGTAACGACAGTAATATCTGGCGTAGGTGCAGCACATTGTGCTGTGATTGGTGCTGGGTTACTCGCTGTAGGATCTGTAGTATCATTAATGGTGATCGTCTGAGTCACATTGATGCTATTCCCTGCTGCATCGGTAACACTATAGGTTCTAGTGATCACTTCTGGATTGCTATTACCATCACTTACATCACTTACAAAAACAACCGTAGGTGTACCACAATTGTCCGCTTCATCAGTAACGACAGTAATATCTGGCGTAGGTGCAGCACATTGTG
>NZ_JBSWWU010000025.1:0-20967 GCF_056160245.1 Aquimarina sp. AWH4_224
AATATTAATCTGTCTTCCCAGAAAATCAGGACTTATACTCAAGATTATTGGTTGCTTTTTGATGTTTTATGGGCTTGTGCAACGGTTACCAATGTTGTAGCCAGTTTTTATTTATTCCATTTTATTTGTACTGCGGATATTTTGTCGTTTTCTAATCGGTTTTCAGTCAGTTTTTCAAATCCGTTTTTCAGATAAAAATTCAAAGGGGAAATATAAGCTTCACCATTTTTCTTTTTATCTCTATTATGGTCAATTACCCAACCGTTTAATTCCAATTCTTTTTCTTTCGCAAGATTCAGAATTTTTGTCCCGAGTCCCTTTCCGTGAAACTTTGAATCTAAAATTATGGCAAACCACTTTTCTTTTTCACGAATAAAGTCAAAATACCAGCCTTTAATACTTTGATTTTCGCTTTTCACTAAAATATGCGATTGTTCAGCTAAATTTTCGAGATAGTTTTCAAATTCCGAAAGCGTTTGATAATTCAGTTTTTCTGGATATTCGTTGTTCCAAAGTTTTAGAATCTCTTTTTTATCAGTTTTTGACAGTTCTATTTTCTCAATAAATTCCACTTTTCGATTGTTTGGTCAAATTGGCTACAACGCCAAATATATGAATCGGAGCAAGGCAAGTACCAGAACCAATTGATTTATCTGCGCATTTTTATTTCTTATTCAATTTATAAAATTCTAGCGCTACTGCAAAAGGGAATTACCTTTCGAACTAGCACTAAATTGCTCTGATTTCATATATAATGTTATAATTAGTTTATTTCCAGAATTCCCACCATTTTTTTTGATTTTGATGTGTCAATTTTTGAGTTACTTCCCATTTCCCTTGCTCATGTTCAGAGGTTCCATTATCATGATAACAGTTCCAATGATTAAATGATTCGTCTGCTAGTCCTATTTTAACTACTCTGTCTTTATGCATCATTACTCCAACTCCGTGTTCATCGTCCCAAGAGCAACCTAATTCAAATCCTACATAGGCGTGATCATCCTTTTCACTATCCATTATGTGTAAAAACGCAACACCAAGATTATTTTTATAGTCAGCAATGGTATTTATTTCAGGCATAAAATCTTCATAAATTTCTTTAGCATTTGGATAGTCCTCCAAAAGACCATTCAATAATGAATCTCGAATTAGTTCCGAATTCTCTTTCAAGAATTTAATCGCATTGAATTGGGCTTGAGATAACACATAGACATAATCAATTGATTCTCCAATTATATGAACTTTAATTGTTCCATCCGATTCTTTTTCAGAATCTTTAGAGCCATAAAATCCATTTCGACTTTCGAATCCTTTCCAAGCAGTCAAATTGATCCAACCATCATAGTCTTCTCCAATAATTATATTTGGCTGTATTTTGGTTATTTCTTGATTATTCATTTTGCTAAGTCAAAATTACTTATAAACGTTAAATATATGTGTCGTAGCAGGGCAAAATGTTACCTAGCTTTTCGATTTTTCTTCGCATTGGTTGCTAACTTTTCATTCTGCAAGCATTGCGCCTTACCAAAAATATAATAACCATTGGATTGATCACTTTGTTGCTATGGCACATATATCGTGTTGCCAGTAGTTTTTATTCTGTTTCGAATTTCCATTTCAATCCGTTTTCAAGAATTCTCTGTTCAGATTCCGTTAATCTCATTATTGCAATTGCTTGCCCATAACCATAACCGTCTTCATCCAAGCAATAAACTAAACGCACTTTTTTATCAGCAATTTTTTTTCTGCATATAGAAAATACACTTTCGTGAAGCCAATCATTGTTATATTCGGGTTCAAATTCCGTGATTTCACCGTCCGAGACAAATGAAACTTTTATAGGTCCTCCGTTACTTTCCCAAGTTTCGTTTAGTTTGGTTGGGTTGAACTTTCCGTCTGATAATTCTGAGAATCTATTAATTACGAATTTGTAAACTTCATTACCATTAAAAACATCGGCTTCCAAGTCTAGAAATAATAATTTACTTTGATCGTATTGTGCTATCTCAATTGGTTCCAAATTCATTTCTGGATCATAGTCACTTTCGAAAATTTCTTTATATTCTTTTTTTCTTAGTTCGTAAAGAGAATCATAAGTCACTTCAGCAGATAGATTTTTCCACTCTTTAAAGAATCCAGCTTTTTTAAATAGTCTAATATTATTAATTACTTCTTCTTTCGGAATTATTCGTTCACCATTTGGATAGTAATTACACGACATAAATAGTGGAATTAATAGAAGAGTTAATATTTTGGTTATTAGTTTTTTCAAATTACTGGCAACGTTTTGTGTATGATTAGTTGCGAGAAAGTACGCAGGTACTTTCCGCCGTTGCTAAAGATAATTAATGCGTGTGAATTTCCATTGAGGAAATTCCGCCGCAATTAATTATACACGTTGTTGTAACACGTTTTATATTCCGTTAAATATTTTATTTAGTTCTATTTCTCTTTTTTCGATACCCTCCATTTTGTCAATTTTCTTTCCAAATATTTTATTCCAAAAACTTCTTTCTGTGAAATCATAGGAATAGCTGAAATCGGATTGAGATTCAATAATGTATAGTTTGGATTTAAGAATTTTATTATTCTTTACGAACTGCTCTTCTTTTCCTTTTAATCCTTTTTTGAGTATTGAAAGAATTCCCTTTCGATTCTTTTCATTAAATTCCAATGCTGGATTTCCATAACTTTCTTTCTCGTCAAAATCATGTTGATAAAAATATTCTCCTTCTACGTATTTGTTATAGCCAGGAACATTAGGATTAAAAATTTGCATGTAGATTAGCATATCATCTTTTAAGTATCCAACTCTTATTTCAGTCAAAGAATTTTTGTCAGAAGATTTGAACGTTTCAATTTTTGTTTCGCCTTTAAATTCAGTTTTTGGATTTTTAAATTGTCCGCTGTCAATTAAAACTCGATTAATAAACTCTTTCCAATCTTTGAATTCTGTCATTTTGGTGTTGGCTTCGTTTTAATGTGTTACAACGTCTCTTGTATGGTGCGTTTGCATCCCGTAGGGAGCATATGCATTATACAAATTGTTAGGTGTTTTTTATTATTTCGATAGCGTCACATGTTGAACACCACCAATATTGTTTTTCTTCGTCTTTCAGTTTTGATTCGGTCTTCTTTCCACATTTTTTGCAATTCTGTTCATCTGATTCATCTTCAAAAGCTTGGTAATAACACTTATAACAACCCCAAATTGTCAAGTCAGATAGTTCGTCATTCACACTCCAAGTGAATGAATCCTCTTTACATTTTGGACAAATTTGTGTTGCCATATTAATTTAATCAAAGATTTGTCAATTGACCAATAATAAAGGCGAAAGTAATGAGACCTAGATCTAATAATACACCTTTTTTGATTGACCATTTAGATGTATATACTCTGTTGCCAATAAAAATTCCAATTAGCCCAATCAAAACCAAGCAAAATAAAATTAAATCAGGAATCTTATATGAGAAAAGTATCATAGTAAAATGGTACTGGTAAAACAAATTAAGGTACATCCAAACAATATAAATATTGAATAAAATAATAATTAATCCGATTATCTTGTTCAATATTACCATTCTTAAATTTAATTCAGTCAGTTATTACACCTAACGTATGTATATAGTTACTAGAGGTAACTATATATCTATTTTATAATAGCTAAGTTAATAAATCTTTGATCCCACTAAAGCTTTTTACCGCAACATGTGTGTAAATTTCTGTGGTTTTACTGGATTGATGTCCTAATAAAGCCTGTATATATCGCAAGTCTGTACCTTCTTCTAATAGATGCGTTGCAAAACTATGTCTTAGCATATGTGGGGATACTTTTCTTGCAATACCTGCTTTTGTTGCAGCGGTGGTCACTACTTTTAATACACTAGATGCACTATAAGGGGTTTCGGATGTTGTACCTTCAAACAAGTATTCTTTCGGTTTATAAATTTTGTAATATTCCCGTAAATGCTCCAAAACACTCTGGCTTAAAATGGTATATCGATCTCTATTACCTTTGTCTTGTCTCACCTTGATTAACATCCGTTTACTATCAATATCTTCGGGCTTAAGAAAAAGCAATTCACTTCTTCGCAGACCCGAAGTATACAATAAGCTTATAATACACTTGTGCTTGATATTAGTAGTATGTGCAATCATAGCAATAATCTCCTGTTTAGACAGCACATCAGGAAGCCGTTTTTGCTTAAAAGGACGTTCGATACTGTAAAATCTATTAGGCATTCCCAATACAACTTCATAATAAAACTTAATACTGTTAATGGCTTGATTGATATAACTAATAGAGCGCTGTTGTTGAACAAGGTATTGCAAATACGCTCGTATTTCTTGTTCTGTAATTTGATCTATTTCAATATGAAAATAGTGATTAATAAATTTCTCGAAATGGGAAACATAAACCTTACAAGTGTTTAATGCATATCTTTTAAGTTCCAATTTGGTAAGATAGGCTTCGGGTACAAATCGATAAGAATCTGTTTTAACTCTTTTGCGATACCAGTTGATATCTACAGAGGTGTTGTTTCTAATAGGAGTGTCTTTATAAAATAAATTACCATTAATCCAGGCCACTCCACGGAAAATATTAAAAACAAGATCTAAGTTGTTCCTGCAGTTTTTGATATAATACATATGGTAAGCTTCGCTCCATACGCAATTAGGTAATTCTTTAACCAAGGCCTGTAATACCTTGTCTGCATTAAATTGTAGTCCGATCATTTTTTGATCATCAATCAATAAATGTTTTAAAGTAATATGTTTTTGTAGAGAACTCATTGAGCTAAAATGATGAAAGAGCGGTGGGTAAACAAAAATAATCGTAGAAATAGACGTATATTAAACGTTTAATTCTATGAGTAATAAAGTAATTTTAGAAACATCTTATGATAAAAGAAAAACATTATGAATACAACATGCTTATATTGTAAGGAAGAATTAGAGGGTAGATCCGACAAGAAATTTTGTAATCCTTATTGTCGCTCTGCATATCATTATCAAAAAAATAAAGAAGAAGAGGATTCTCTATTCAAAACTATAGATAGGCAACTCAAGGCCAATCGGAGAATCCTTAAAGATTACAATAAAGCCGGTTTGGCTAGAGTAACTGCAGAAAAGTTATTTGAAGAAGGATTTAACCCAAAGTATTTTACCCATTACTGGAAAAATAAAAAGGGACAAGTATATTTGTTCTGTTACGAATATGGCTTTCTCGAACTCAAAGAAAAGGGAAAGAAAAAATATGTTTTAATTACCTGGCAGGGATATATGAAATAGTGTATAGACGATAGATTTCAAAATTTAGTAGGATCAAGAAGCTACAATTCCCATTTTTTTCAATAAAAAGGAAGCATTCATATTCTGGCAGATACCATCTTTAAACCTGTAATCAAAATACAATTCGTCATTCACGATTTGAGCATCAAAAAATCGATTTTGTACCTGATCCAGTTCTTCTGCAATTTCGCATAGACTCAGATCATGAGTAGCAATAATACCCGTTGCTTTTGCTGCAACTAGTTTTTCGACAAACTTTCGGGATCCCGCGGCTTTATCTTTACTGTTGGTTCCTTTTAGGATCTCGTCCAAAATGATAAAGTAGTCATCCTGCTCCAGGGCATCGACTATCTTTTTGAGCTGAGTCAATTCTGAAAAGAAGTACGAAGCATCATCCGTCAAAGAATCTGCGGTGCGCATACTGGATATCAATTTGATAGGATTGTACTCGCAGGAAGTAGCACATATGGGTAATCCAATATTCGACATCATGATTTGTAGGGCCACCGTACGCAAAAAAGTACTTTTTCCAGCCATATTGGCTCCGGTAATTATAAAAAATTGCTCCTTTAAGATAGTAATATCATTATCTACTCTTTTTGCAGTAGCAAGCATTGGATGTCCCAGCTGTTGAGCCTTGATAATATGTACTCCTTCGGTAATTTCCGGATATACATAATTCGGGTGGTTAAAAGCGAAATTCCCTAAAGAATTATAGGCGTCAAAAAAAGCAATCACTTCAAACCATTGGCTTACGTTATGTCGATTTTTGGCGATCCATTGTTCAATACGATAGCTTTGTATGATATCCCATAACAATAATCCATTGGCCAAAACCCCAAACATCATATTGTTGCGTTGATCAAAAGCGTTAAGGATACTGGCAAAGTGTTTTAAGGTCTGCGAAGCTTTTTCTTTTTCGCTGATCACCAGTTGTTGTTTTTCTTTGAGTAGGGCAGCTTCAAATTCGGTATTTTCGATTTTACTGACCAGCTTGTAGTATTGTTCAAAAGTGTCTTTTACTTTGTTTGCATCGTTATATAAGGCATTGATTTTTTTGATTTGTGTACCTGTAATCGCCAAACCAATAAAAAACCAGAAGACCAATACCTGTAAGGTGATGATATTCAAAAAGAGGAGAACAACCAAAACTGCTGATATAGCAGAAACAATAACAGGCAACACCCGCATTATTTTGGGTAGAAAAGTAGTAAACCCATCCAACCATTTTTGGATTTTTGCAATAGGGACCGTGACCTGGACCAGAGAGGCAGTTGCCCAAAAATCTTGTCGCCATTCGGCTAGTTTGGATACGTTTTGTATCGCTTTTTGCTTTTCTGGAATGGCATCTATAGTATTTGCCGTCAAACTTTGAGCAAGCATAGATTTTCCAGCTTCGGTAGTGGTTCTATTAGCATACTGAAAGAAGGAGCGATCTCCAAACAAGTCAATGTCATGACTAAAAGGATGTGTAGTATCTATAAACTCTTTTCCAGAAGAGAGTTGACTCACATCTCCATCAAAAACATCCAGCTCTAGTTGATTGATTTGGATCAGTTTTTCAAGTTTCCTTTTGGTATAACTCAAGTCCGTATGTCGGTTCACCAAAAAGATAAAAACAACAATCCCGATCCCGATGGCACCCAAAATGATTTGTGTATTGGGATACCCCAAATAAATCGTTGCTGCTATCGCCAGAAAAACCAATAATCGGATCGTGCTGGATACCGCAAGCTGTTTCTTTACTTTTTTTAATGATGTATGGTGTAGTGCAATTTGAGCACTATAAAATTCTTTTGGGATACTCATTATGTGTTATAAAACTATTCGTGTTTGTATAAGTACAACAACTGGGGCAGTTTGTTACAATCCGTATGCAATAGATAAACGACAAATGTAACCTATTGTTATGAGTTACAATGCTTCGAGTTCATTTTTCAGTTTTTTGGTCAGGCTGTTTACTACCAGGGTGTAGGAGTGATCGATCAGTTCGCATAGTAGTTGGGGAGATAAGCTACCGGTAAAATCTACGGTATTCCAATGTTTTTTATTCATATGATACCCAGGGATAATTTCAAAATGGTATTCACGCAGTTCTAGGGCTTTGTCTGGGTCACATTTCAGATTTACACTGAAAGGAATACGCTCTAAACCGGTAATCGCAAATATTTTACCCATCACCTTGAATACCATGGTGGTTTCGTCAAACGGAAACTCTTCGGTAACACCTTTTTTAGACAAACAATAGTCTCTAAATGCCTCTACATTATTCATGATTTTTTCGTTATTAATTTGTTCATCCACAGCGATGGGTCTTCCACCGATTCAAAGCCAAATTGTCGATACAGACCATGAGCATCTTTGGTGGCCAGCATCCATCGTCCTACTCCTTGTAAATCGGGATGTTCTACAACAGCTTTGATCAACATTTTGGAATAGCCTTTTTTGCGGTGCTCTTCTAGAATAAAAACATCCATTATGTAGGCAAAAACGGTATAATCTGTTAGTATCCTGGCAAAACCAATTTGTTGCCCCTCTAGGTATATTCCAAAATTAAGACAATGCTCTATACTTTGTTGTATTTGTGCTTTGGTTCTGCCTTTGGCCCAATACGAATGGGTTAAAAACTGATGTATCACATCGATATCCAGCTTATCGGTATCGGTAGAGATCTCTATTGCCATTATTCTTTTAATGTTTTTTTATCGGGATATGTGTCTTCGAGTTCCAAAGCCGAATAATCCAGCGACCAGCCAATGGATTCGGCCAAAGTTTCCATTAGCGAAATTGCGGTTAGTGCCTCTTTTCTGGCAGCCTCCATCAATCCGCTATTTGGGATTTTATCTTTGATAAATTGTTTGGCTTCCTGATTCAGTTCGGTAAGATCGGTCGAGGTAAAGGGATTTAGCCATCCTTCTTTCTTGTCATAATACTTAAAATCAGTCTCAATCGTAAGGAGTTGTGGCTGCGGAAATCGAGTTAAAATAATCCGCTTGTTTTTGGTATCGCTTTCTAGCTTTACCTTAGACAAATCAAAACCTACATAGGCTTTGGCATCAATAAGAATCAAGGCTTTTTTTGTGCCTGTAAGGAGCTTAAAGAATTTTTCTTTTACGCTTTCATAATGATAAATCTCGGCAAAATCACCCTCTACGGTAACTAGTTTGCAAACGCTTTTGATCTTTTCCATAAGAACAGTGGATTGCGTTTTTATAGCAGATTTGTTTCTGGCAGCACTAAATCTGGAAAAAATAAAATAGGCGAGAATGGCACCACCCAAAAGCCCAATAAACAATAACTCCATACTAATTTTTTTTACCTATTTCTCCTAGGTGTGTAAATTTAAAACCTTTTTCCAATTTTAGGCCATATCCAAGAATCCTATCAAAAGCCGAATGCGCAAAAAGTATAGTCCCAGACAAACAAAGTATATCATTGGATAGATAAACACCTGCTAAATACAATGCAATCGCCAATCCTTTGTGATGAAAAATATTGTACATAGCAGCACCAACTTTAGTATTGATCAGATAGCCTATCATACCAATATCCGGTGCCAAAAACAATACCAAAAATATCCACCAGGAATAGGGAAGCAGGCTAAAAAGATAAATACCCAGTCCCATCATCGCAATTTCTTCTAATTGTAGTGTTGTTTTCATAAGTTTTGTATTTTGTACAGTACCGGTTTGCTCGGCGTTGCATCATTTTCGAAGGCGGCGATCTGAAGGTTCAGAAAATAGGTTCCATCTTCAATAGCATCTGGGACAAATATAAATTCGGTAATCGTGGCGTCATGTCGTATCGCTTCGGGATAGTTCCAGAAGGCTTTGTGCCCCAGTAATTTCCCTTCATCTTTTTCCTTGTCGATAGAAGGTAGGTCAACCAATAGATGAGTAATGCCTTTTTTTCGTATGTAAATAATAGCATCTTCGGTAAAATAGGGCCAATTGGTGTGCGAATAATGCTTTTGCAGTTTATCTTTTGTATTCGGAAGCGTTCTTATCACCAGTGCCTGATTATCTTCTGAAGTTATTGCCGCCTGAATCATGTCTTTGGTGATCACATGATCATCTCCTTTTGATATAGGCTGTATAGAGATAACTTCGGCAATAAAAAAGAAGGTGGTGAGCGCGTTGTTGATACTATAAAATTCTGAAGAAATATGCCCCACGCACTCTGTGTGAGTCCCATGACTATGGGGATTAAAGGTAATGGTATTGAAATTGGTTGACGCCCCCTCAGACACTTTACCTACCCAATCCTTGTCTGTTACGGGGGCAATGGTAGGTCTTTCAATATACCAGGCGTTTACATTCTCTTCTGAATTTCTAATCGGAATCGAAATATCCAGGGGTTGTGTAAGATCAATAGTATACGGTTTGTTCTTATAGGTAATCGTTGTAATCATAAATACATACTAAGATTTGGTAAGAGTCATAAACAAATAATCTCCATCTTCATTTTGATACTTTTGTATGATCTCCTTTATTTTGCCAGAGGCGATATCCTGTTGCAATGTAATCAAGCCTTCTTCTACCTCTTTGGCATTAGAGAGCGAAGAAAAAGAAGAGATACCCGATCGTACTCCAGGTTCAAAATACAATTTGGGGTTGTGTTTTCCAGAGTACAAAAACAGATCTTGTAGATCAGGTTGGATAAAATACTTTTCGGTACTCTCAATTTTCAAATTTGCATGGGCAGCGCAAGAAGAAATCAGATCATAGGCTGGCATTTGCACCATCGAATCTTCAAGCATTTTGGGAAAATAATGATTCAACCAATAGCCTTCCATTTGTTTGGGCGTAGCTGTAAAGATGACGATTCGCCCTTCGGGTCGCAAAACGCGATGCAGTTCTGAAAACCCTTGCATCAAATCCTGCCAGTGGTGCAGGGTTAAACTGGCTACAATACCATCTATACTTGCATCCGGAAGTTCGATATGCTCTGCTTTACCCATTTTCCAGGAGATGTGGGCGTTTTGCCGTTTTGCTTTTTCCAGCATTTCGGAAGAAGGGTCTATCCCTATAAATTGATATCCTTTTTTAGCAAATTCTGAAGTGTAATTTCCGGTACCACATCCAATATCCAAATAGGTGCCATTTGGGTTTGGATCAAGTAGCGCATGTAATCTGCTAAAAAGATAAGGATCAGCTTTTCGGGTAGCGTTATAGTTTACCCCAATGATATCATATTTTTCTGTCATAGCCCCAGTGCTTTGGAAGTTAGCCTAAATTTACTAAGAAAAGATCACTTGCAATACCATCACTCAAAAACTTTCCTTTTTTGGTGACTAACAAGGTGTCATTATCCAAAAACAAGAGATGTTCTTCGATATGTTTTTGAGCTTGTAGCAGTAGATATTCGCAATATTTTTTACCAAATTCAGATGCTACTTTTTTGAGAGAGACGCCCCAAATTGTGCGTAGTCCAGTCATCACATATTCATTGTATTGATCGGTAATGCTTAGCTCTTCTATTTCTGCAGGAAGTGTGTTTTGCCGCAGCGCCTGTATATATTTGATGTTGTTATTAACATTCCAGCTTCGTTGTTTTTTGTTATACGAATGGGCAGAAGGGCCTATGCCCAAGTACGGTTTACCTTGCCAGTAAGCAGTGTTGTTTTTACTGAAATATCCGGGTTTACCAAAGTTTGATAGTTCATAATGCACAAAACCATGCTGCTCCAGATGCGTGATCAAAAATTCAAAATGCTCCTGCGCTAGGTCATCATCTACTGCCGGGATTTCTCCTTTGGCAATGAGCTTGGGTAGTGCAGTATTGGGTTCTACGGTAAGTGCATAGCACGAGATGTGAGCGATATTATATTCCAGAGCTTTATCAATATTTTGTTGCCAGCGCTCGATAGACATATTGGGGATGCCGTAAATCAAATCGATGGAGATGTTTTGAAACTTCTCGCAGGCCATGGTTAGGCTATCCAAAGCTTCGTGGCTATTATGTGCTCGATTCATCAATTGCAGATCTTCATCAAAAAAAGACTGTATACCGATACTAAGTCGGTTTACCGCGCTACCGGCTAGTTCCAGTATTTTTTCTTTTGAAAGGTCGTCTGGATTTGCTTCCAAGGTAATTTCGGGATCTTCGATAACTGTATAATGTGCATGGATCGAGTCGATAACACGTTGTATTTCTGTTACCGAAAGGATAGAAGGAGTACCTCCTCCAAAATAGATGGTCTGGATTTCGGCATCTTCTATTTCTGATTTTCGTAAAATGATCTCATGAATCAAGGCGTCGATCATTTCATCTTTTTTCTTTAGCGAAGTCGAAAAATGAAAATCGCAGTAATGACAAGCTTGCTTGCAAAAGGGAATATGTATGTAGATACCGCTGATACTGTTTATTTTTTGATTCGCCCTTCATTTTGCTTGACAAAAGCAGCCCATCCTGTATAGCTTTTACCTACAATATCCGCTCTACCCATATTGTAGAAATGACAAACCGCAGCAGCTAGCCCATCGGTAGAATCCAGGTTTTTGGGTAATGTTTTGATGTGAAGCAGGTTTTGAAGCATTTTGGCTACCTGTTCTTTACTGGCATTACCGTTTCCAGTAATCGCCATCTTGATTTTTTTTGGAGAATACTCAGTAATCGGAACCTCTCGGCTCAATCCAGCCGCCATAGCCACCCCTTGGGCTCTACCCAGTTTTAGCATAGATTGTACGTTTTTACCAAAGAAAGGAGCTTCAATTGCAATTTCGTCGGGATGATAGGTGTCTATCAACTCTACAGTACGCTCAAAAATAAGTTTTAACTTTAGGTAATGATCGTCATACTTCCCTAATTGAAGTTCGTTCAATTGTAAAAAAGACATCTTTTTATTTTGAACTTTAATCAGTCCAAATCCCATGATCGTTGTACCGGGATCAATACCAAGTATAATTTTTTCGCTACTCAAATTCAGAAATGCTTTTGTTTCCTACAAAACTACGCATTTCGTTAGTAGCATGGGTGTTAATTGATACGAATTACCAAAGGAAGCTTGTACAATGCAGTTACAGGAGTACTACGCGTATGGGCAGGAGCTACTTCGGGCAAGGTAGAAATGCCTTCTTTTAAGAGGTCTTTCAGATTAGGTATTTCAGAAATAATAATATCGGGTAGCTCAAAATCCTGTAGTAGAATTTCACTGTCTTTGGTGATCAACAGGGGTATCCAAATGGTATCTTCTATGGCAGAATTTACCGAAAAAGATTGTTTGGCCAAATGTTCTTGTATATGCTGTGTGATGGTTTGTTGAAAACAGATTTCCAATTCTTCCTCTGCTCTGTTTTTACAAGAATTAAAGAAAGGAGGTTGCTCGACATCATGCCAGTTTAATTTATTGAGTCCATCCTTTACGATGTCCTCTTTGTTCTCTTTTTTCAGCACAAAACTATCACAGGATATTAATCCAAAAAACAATACACCGATCCATATAACTCTCCAGCTCATAACCTGATACTAATTTCAGACGACCAAACTACGTATTTTTTAAGAGTATAAAAACTCATTTTTTTGAAAAAGAATATCTAAATAATTTCATTTTGTAAGTGGTCTTTTAGTGAAATATCTTCTGGAATATTCATTTTTTTCTTCAGTCGCTTTCTAGCCATTTTTACAGCATGTGTAGAGACACTCAATAATTGAGCGGATTCTTTGATTGACAGGTTTAATTTCATAAGCAAACAGTGTCTAATATCGTTTGATGATAGCTCAGGGAAACGCGTATTGATTTGAGCGGTGATACCTGGATACTGTGATTCTATACGATCTTTTAAAACGGTAAGGTCTGAAGTAGAAGAGATAAATTTATCCAATCGTTTTTCGGCTTCGATGATTTCTTCTCTGTTGTTATATCGGATAGCTGTAGATAGGATTTTTTTGATAGTCGTCAACCTGTTCAATCGCTCATTTACAGAAATCATAGTGGCCAAAAATTCTTCCTCTCGACTCTGTAAATGTTGTTCAAGGATTTTTTTCTCGTTTTCTTTTAGTAGTTCTACTTCTTGTTCGCTTTTAGCATATTTTTGATAAAGTATTACCGATAAAAAAACCACCAATACACTAAACAGGCCTACAGCAAGCGAGATGATATACCACTCTTGTTTTTCATTTTTATAGGACAATATTTCGTTGTCTTTGGTGAGTAAGTCGTTTTTATGTTCCTCTTCCAAAAGTTGAAATTTACCCTCGGAGATTTTGGCTATATCTTCATTTCTGTTTTTGTATAAACTATCAATAAGCACCCCGTGTTTTTCGTAAAACTGCGTAGATTTTTCCCAAGATTCCATTCGTTTATAGATCGCAGCCAGATTTTTGTAGGCAAATGCGGTATCCATGGGATCATCAGGGTTTTTAAGCACTGCTTTTTCAAAATATACTATAGCTTCATCGGGATTATCCAGAGAATTATAAATTTTGGCTAATACCAATGCATTAACTGCAGCATAAGAACTTAATTCGGGTTTGGCTTCCAGAATGTTTTTGGCTTCTAACGCTTTTTGTAAGGCGATGTCATAATCTCCCAGGCTTCGGTGAGCATCTGCAATAGAGGTTAAGAGATAACTGATCTCTCCGATCTGATCTGTATCTTTTATGGTTTCCAGATTTGCATCCCACCAGTTGATGGCGTTTCGATACTCCTTTTTATCAAAATGAGCCATAGCCATGTTGGTGTATAACTTATATTTCAAATCTTCCTGGGCAACAACGATAGAATCATGTATTAACTCTTTAGAATAAGCCAATACTTTATCGGGTTCACCAAGAGCAAGATGACAGGTTAAAATATTCATTTTAATGATCATAGCCATTTTTTGATCACCACGTTTCAAATTGATCTTATGTGACTTGTGATAATATTTTAGCGCTTGGTAATGCAAGTCCTGATTCGTTAAAATCGTGGCTTTATTGTTATAGATGTAAGAGAGTACAAACTCCAGATCTGGATGCTTTTGAATAAGTTTTTGGCCCTTTTCGAACACCACATTTGCGCTGTCATTCATAGCATTATTCATATAGTAAACACCAAGATTGACCAGACCGCGAACTTCTCCTTTGGGATAGTTGGCTTTTTTAGAACGTTGGATTAAATCTTTTAAAACGTCTCCGTTACCAATAAGATCCTGATTGGCGATTTCGAAAAGACTGTCGATTTGTTTGATTTGAAGCTCATGATTGATAGCTCCTTGAGAATGGACCATATGATAGGTATGCATCCATAAAAAGATGAGTGTGTAGTAGGTTAAGCGTTTCACTTTTTTGAGTGGTTAGTTTAGACGAATTGTGTAATAACGTTGTTTTTAAAAAATAGTACGCCGTATGTATTCTTTTTTTATTGGATGTACCCCATATGTACCCTCCATAAAATAGAAAACCGACGTTCTTTAAAAACACAGTTTGGTTACAAAAACTAACGGTAAAAACTTGATAATATTCTATTTAACCTAATAAATCTAAAGTATGAACTCCTAAAACTCACAAAATCAAAATTTTCGAAAACCACACAATCTAACGCAAACTCTAAAATGAAATTAACAATACCAAAACACAGTCAGTCGTCAAAAAATCTTCGTTCTGTTCACTCAAATGTGAGTGGTAAAATATCTAATACTTATTCTGAATTATTAACGGCATATTCCCTAGTGATCCATAAAATGATTTTTACTCATTTTACTATCAATTTGAGCATTGATCACCGCAATTGTACAGGAATAAATAATTACAGTTCATAGTGTATTACCATAATCCTTTATATGGGAAAAGTGTATAATTTTTGAGGAAATCAATTGTCTACAAAACATTGATTTACAGCTTTTTATATATGAATCCCAATACTATTTTGTTTTTTGGTAACCCGCTGAAAAACAGATAGGATAACATATGTTACAGAACAAAACTAACTGTTAAAACCAAAAGTCATGAAACGCATTGAAATCTTTTTTGCAGCGCTTATATTTTGTGTAAGTATTCTGCAAATTCAAGCACAACCAACACCTCCCAATGGTAAAAAATGGGAAAAAGTAGAAGCACTCTCCGACGAATTCAACGGAAACAACTTAAATACCTCGAAGTGGGCAATAAATGTATCCACCTGGATAGGAAGACCACCAGGAATCTTTAAGCAAAATGCTGTAAAAGTAAAAGATGGATCATTACAATTTACCGCATATAAATTATCATCTCCAGAAACTGTAAATGGCAATCAATATACTCATGCGGGCGCATTGGTAAGAGCGCTAAAAAGTCAAACCTATGGGTATTACGAATGTAGGATGAAAGCCAACAAGACCTTTATGTCTTCAACATTTTGGCTCATCAATAAACGTAACGAAGGTTCGGGGTGTGATGTTCGGGTTACCGAGCTTGATATCACAGAAACTGTTGGGGTTAATTCTAATGGTGCGAGTTGGGTAAACAACACCATTAGAAACATGAACTCAAACACGCACAGCCGTGGTACCGCTTGTAATAATACACCTGTAGGACAAGAAGGTGGGAAAGCAAGTTTAGGAGAGCCTTCGTGGAAAGGATATCATACCTATGGTGCCTGGTGGAAAAGCAAGGATGAGGTGTTATTTTATCTCGACGGAAAATTTGTTTATAAGATAAAACCACCTGCAGATTTTGATCTACCGATGTATTTGAGATTGGTAACCGAAACCTATGACTGGAATCCTCCAAAGGCAGGTCAGGATGGAATGAACGATACTGCTGCTAACAGAACGACCTATTACGATTGGGTACATACTTACAAGCTTGTAGATGATAATGGAGGACCTGGACAGAATGCCGTGGCTTTTAATAATGCACCAACTACGATCACTCCACAATCCAGTTATACGTTCAACTTGGATTATCAGGCATCAACAGATCGAGAAATCGTAGTAGAGTTTTGGTCTGCAAACAATTGGATAGCACAACAACAAGTAACCGTAGCAAAAGGTCAGGGAACAAGAGCAATAACAGTGAATTTACCTTCTCCGCCTGTAGCAGGATCTGGGTATGTGTATAAGGCCCATATTCGTCCCGTAGGTACTACATGGCGAGAAGCTTTGGATCGCGATCAGGTCAATAACGTTACTGTCGAAAATGAAGTAGTTTTTGAAGACAAAGTAGCATTCAATAATGCGCCTACCACGATTAATCCAGCGAGTGCATATACTTTTGATATGGAATACAGTGCTTCTGCCGAACGAGAAATAGCAGTGAGCTTCTGGAAAAACAACACTTGGGTAGCTAGTAAAGTAGAAAAGGTGGCCAAAGGAAACGGAGTGCAACCCATCACCGTTACCTTACCATCTTCTCCAGCTATTGGTGGTGGTTATGCCTACAAAGCACATATACGCCCAACAGGTACGAACTGGCAACAGGCGTTGGATAACGATCAGGTAAATAATGTAACCGTAGTTTCTGCCAACCCTCAACTTATAGCAAATGGAACCTATTTTATTGCTTCGTCAGTAAACAACCAAAGAGTATTGGCCAGAGGTTTAGAAAATCATAGTGCAAGAATGCATGATCCAGGAAATTTTAATGATCAAAAATGGACATTTGCTCATCTTGGGGACAATGTATATACCATCAAAAATCTGGGTACGGGTAGATTTTTAGAAGTACCGTATGCACGTTGTGGAGATGGTGAAAATGTAGCCACCTGGACCGATGCTAATGACAATCATAAGAAGTGGAAAGTGATAGCTAACGGTAATAATTCATACTCCTTACAACCATTACATTGTTTACAATCGGGTCTAGACAGATCTGGAGGTGCTAACAATGCCAATGTACAGATATGGGATTTCAACACTACAAACGCCAATCAGAAATGGAAAATAGTTCCGGCAGATGCTAGTAAATCAAATGATACTTTGGGCCGAATCATAGGTCTTTTTCCTAATCCGGCAAAAGATGTTGTTACCATTATGGGACAATATAAAGGAGAAGAAATTATCGTGTACAACTTGCTGGGAGAAATTGTTTCATCAACAATTGCAAAATCAGACCGGGAATTGATTTCGATCTCTTCCCTGGAGGCTGGAGTTTATATTATTTCTATTGCAGGTAAGTCAAAACTGCAATTAATCAAAGAATAAACATCAATTTAAAATAAGGAAAAGACGTATAAATTTTGCGGTAAAATTATGTCTATAAAACACTGATTTGCAGCTCTTTATTATACAGAGCACACACCAAGCCCTAGTTGTTTCTTCGACTTCCTAACACATAAGAAATAATGCGGTTTGACGTAAAATTTAAATCAACTTAAAAACTAACACAACTCATGAAAAACTTTATGAAACTAGGTGCAATGGCCTTATTGTACCTATGGTGTAGTACATTGACTGCACAGTTTAATTATGGAGAGGCTTTACAGAAGTCGATTTTTTTCTATGAAGCACAACAATCTGGGCAGTTACCTTCCTGGAATCGAGTGCCTTGGAGAGGAGATTCGGCTTTAAACGATGGATCAGATGTTGGATTAGACCTCACAGGAGGTTGGTACGACGCAGGTGATCATGTAAAGTTTAATTTCCCAATGGCTTATTCTGTTACCACACTTGCTTGGGGAGGAATAGAATTCAAGGATGCTTACATTCAAGCCGGTCAGTACGATATACTAAAAAGAAATCTAAGATTTGTAACAGATTACTTCCTTAAATGTCATACCGGTCCTGACGAACTTTGGGGGCAGGTAGCAGCAGGAGGAATAGATCATGCATGGTGGGGACCTGCAGAGGTAAATCCTCAACCTAGAGAGTCCTTCAAGATTTCGGGCGCAAATGGAGGATCTGATTTAGCAGGAGAAACGGCTGCAGCACTTGCCGCAGTAAGTATTTTATTAAAAGATGATGATCCTGCATATAGTGCTCGTTTATTACAAAGTGCAGAAGAGCTATATGATTATGCAGATCGTGTAAGAGAAGCGTATTCTAACTCGATCACTGATGCTGCAGGGTTTTATCGTTCCTTTAGCAACTTTGAAGATGAAATCGTATGGGGAGCGGCTTGGTTATATAGAGCCACCAACGATAACAAATATCTTGTTAAAGCAGAAGCGGAATATGACAATATGCAAAGAGAAGGACAAAGTGCCACGGCCAAATATAAAGAGGCTTTTTCTTGGGATGATAAAGCATATGGGGCTTATGTACTTCTTTCTATCCTAACAGGAAAAGATAAGTACAAGCAGGATGCAGAGCGAAACTTAGATTGGTGGACAGGTGTAGGAGTAAATGGAGATGTGGTACCTACAACTCCAGGAGGACTTCCGCATATCAGACAATGGGGAACACTTAGATATGCCAATAATGAGGCATTTTTAGCATTGGTATACAGTGATAAAGTATCCACAAACTCAGCACAACAGACAGCCTATAGAAATTATGCAAAATTCATGGCTGACTATACCTTAGGAGACAATCCTATCAATAGAAGTTTTATGATAGGATTTGGTAATAACCCAGCAAACAAACCACATCACAGAGGAGCTCACGGCGGATGGACTAATAATTGTTCAGGCGTTCCAGATACTTCTAGTCACATTTTGTACGGAGCTGTAGTTGGAGGACCTAAAAGTCCTACAAATGACGGTTTTGCGGATGATAGATGTGAATTTATAGCCAATGAAGTAGCATGTGATTATAATGCAGGAATCACAGGAGTATTAGCATGGATGCACGGTAGTTTTGGAGGAACCCCTTTGGCTAATTTTCCGCCAGCTTCGGCAGGAACACCAACGCGAGCAGAAGTAAGAACAGTATCGAAGTTTAATAGCAATAATGCTTCAGGAAGCACGGTGCAAATTCGTGTTCAGAACAGAACGGCTTGGCCTGCAAGAGTTACGGATCAACTTTCGTATCGATATTTCTTTGATATCTCTGAAGGTGTTGCCCAAGGGTTGACAATAGCAGATTACCAACCTACATTAAATGCAGTACAAGGGTCAAGTACTATAACTATTGGGACTTGGGATGCTAGTAGAAATATTTATTATGCAGAGGTTTCTTTAGCAGGAGAACAAATAGCTCCAATAGGAGATCCTCAATTCAGAAGAGAAACACAACTTAATTTTAGAGTAGCCAACGGTGTTCCTTATGATACCACAAATGATTGGTCTGCTCAGGGAATTGGTGGAACTGAGATCGAAAGTGAGAATATTCCAATTTATGATAATGGTGTTCTTGTTTTTGGAAATGAACCTGATGGAGGAAACACGCCAACGGCATCATTTACAGCTTCTACAGAAACTGGGATTGCTCCATTAGATGTTTCTTTTGACGCTTCGGCTTCTTCAGATCCAAATGGAGATGCGTTATCCTATAATTGGAATTTTGGAAACGGACAAACGTCATCTTTGGTAAATCCAACAATTACCTTCTCTGCTCCAGGATCTTATTTAGTGACCCTTACCGTTAGTGATGGGCAAAATATTTCTTCAGAGGTTAATAAAACAATAACAGTAACCGATGGAAGTCCGATAGCTGCTTTTACTGCTACTCCAGATGCTGGTGCAGCACCTCTTGATGTTACTTTTGATGCTTCAGGCTCTTCAGATCCTGCCGGAGGGACACTTACCTATAGCTGGGATCTTGGAAACGGTACTACTGCAACAGGTGTAACTGCCACTGCTACGTATGCTGCTATTGGAGATTACACGGTTACCTTAACAGTTACCAATCAAGCAGGACAAATTGATACCGATACGAAAACGATTTCGGCAATCGATGGTAGTGTAAGCTGCACTTTTGGTACACCAACAGCAGATCCTTTGCAAAACATTAATGATAGATTTAGTAATGTTTTTGTTTTAGGAAATGGCGGGCCAAGCTTGGATAACCTACAAGAATTTTCAATCAATTGGGATTTGGCAAATAATGGGTTATATGTATTTGCAATGAATACCAATAATGGACAGCCTGATTGGTATGTAGACCTAAGAAGCAGTCTTATGCAAAGTTTTAATAGTGCAAATCCAGATGCTGTATTATCAGGAAGTGGTATAGCAGGATTAGACGGATCATATTGGGTTACTCAAGATCAGGGTAATTTTGTAATGGTATCCAAAACAGGAGGATTTACATTGTATTTTACCAATGCAGCTTCAGCTCCAGATTGTGGAGTTACAACACCAGCTGTTAATGGAGGAACTATTGCCGG
Source organism: Aquimarina sp. AWH4_224 (assembly GCF_056160245.1). Taxonomy (NCBI): domain Bacteria; kingdom Pseudomonadati; phylum Bacteroidota; class Flavobacteriia; order Flavobacteriales; family Flavobacteriaceae; genus Aquimarina; species Aquimarina sp. AWH4_224. Next base: position 20,459 of record NZ_JBSWWU010000025.1, read on the forward strand.
AGGTCCATTTAGCTTTACTGTTGGTGATGGAGTTGCCGACAACGTTTCGGGAGTAACCCTTACAGGGAATGTTGGAGAAACTAGCCAATGGGTAATCACTGATGACCAAGGAAAAATATTAGGATTGCCTCCTACACCAGAAGCGGTTGATTTTGATGGTGCTGGAGTTGGATCTTGTTTTATCTATCACCTAAGTTATAATGGAACCATTACAGGTCTTGCTGCTGATGGAACTCTTGCTGGTTTGGCCGGCGATTTCGATTTGTCAAACAGCATCGAAGTCGTAAGAAACCCTGTAGCTACACCAACCGTAGACGGAGGAACCATTGCTGGTGGTCCATTTGCATTTACTGTAGGAGATGGTATTGCCGACAACGTTTCGGGAGTAACCCTTACAGGGAATGTTGGAGAAACTAGCCAATGGGTAATCACTGATGATCAAGGAAAAATACTAGGATTGCCTCCTACACCAGAGGCTGTTGATTTTGATGGTGCTGGTGCTGGATCTT
>NZ_JBSWWU010000026.1:0-19102 GCF_056160245.1 Aquimarina sp. AWH4_224
GAAAAAACAAAAGCTAAAACATTTAAATTCAATGCTTTAGCTTTTCTAGTAGCGGGAGCAGGACTCGAACCTGCGACCTTCGGGTTATGAGGACAGATTAAAAAAACTACAACACTCTATATCATAGTTTTTTACATTTTTTGGAGCATGCAAATCAACCAATTTAACAACAAATCCGTACTAAAAAACCATGCTCCCTTTTGGAGCATGGTTTATAGTTTATTTCAACAACAAAAAACGCAGTACTGAAAACTTTATAATTCTAAATGTTATGTTAATAAATGAATAGATTTTCAAACATTTTTAGATAAAAGTATAACAAATAAGACATTTTAAGCAAATTTAAACAATGCTCCGATAATTAAATATTTATTTCCTTCGCGTATTATTATCAAAACCTATTGATTGTAATTTGAAAGTGTAGGATTCCAAAATTTACTTATTAATCGTTTAATAATTAATACTATTAATAAGAGCTTTCAGCCTTTATTAATAAAGGGTTCTATTAAAATCAATACAAACTAAATAGCAAACTATTAATAATAGTCCTGAGAATTTTCTTACTGCCATTTTTTCCGATTTTTATCTTGTATTCAGTTTTGGTATTTTGTTTGTAGATTTATTTCGAAATTAAAACTTTAATGCAATGCGATTTATTAGATTTGAAAACACTCTTATGCCTGCGTTTTCAGTTTGGTCAATTGACAAAAGATTTGCTGAAACATCTTCCTTTTTTACAAGCAGGCTTTCTAATAGTATACTCTCCCAGCACATATCTTCTGGAGACAAAACTTATGAATTTAAATACTACAGATAGTTCAATTCGGAATATCTAAATACATCTATACATTTCTTTTTATTGGATCATTCCAAAATCATTCATTTAGTAATAACCTAAAACCAAATGTTATGAAAAAAGCAATAATCATAATTACTTTAATAGTAGTAGGGAACATTGAAATTAGCTATTCCCAACAAAAGAACTCTGATCAACCAGATGAACGTATAGAAGTGAATCGAGAATATGATGAACAGGGCAATCTAATTCGATACGATTCTATTTACTCCTATTCAAGTAGTAATTCATCTATGAGTCGTAGAGAGATGGATTCCATTTTTGCAACATTCTTTTCGGGAAATCGTTCTTCATTTTTTGAAAGCCCATTTGAGATGGATTTTCCATTTCAAAATAGATTTTTAGGCATGGATTCTATTGTTAAAAGTAGATTTCAATCTAGAGGTTTTTTTGATCATTTTTTTGAAGAACGACAACCAAAAAACGATACTATTTATTTAAAGAAAAACAACTAACAAATCATTAAAATACATGAATATACAAATTGAGAATCTAACAAAAACCTATGGTCCTCAAACTGCTGTAAATGATATTAGTTTCGAGGTCAAAACTGGAGAAGTGCTAGGTTTTCTAGGCCCTAATGGTGCTGGAAAATCTACCACTATGAAAATGATTACTGGATATATTGGTGTCGAAAAAGGCAATATCCAAATTGGAGGAAAAAGTGTACAAACACATCCAGATGAAATCAAAAAACATATCGGGTATTTGCCAGAAAACAATCCTCTGTACTTAGATATGCCGGTAATGGACTACCTTAAGTTTTGTGCTGAAATTCAAGGGTTAGACAAATTACAAACGCAAATCAGAATCAAAGAGATGATCAGTGTTTGTGGTTTAAATCGAGAAAAGCACAAAAAAATAGGAGAGTTATCTAAAGGATATCGCCAGCGTGTAGGACTAGCTCAGGCGATGATTCATGATCCGGAAATTCTAATCCTAGATGAACCAACCACGGGATTAGATCCTAACCAAATTATTGAAATTAGAAAGCTTATCCGTGATCTAGGAAAGGAAAAAACAGTAATCCTAAGCACGCATATCCTTCCGGAAGTGGAAGCTACCTGTGATCGTATTTTAATTATCAATCGAGGAAACATAGTGGCAGATGGAACCGCAGAAACTTTACGAAAACAATCTCAGGGAAGTGAAATTTTGAGAGTACGCATTGAGGACGGAGAACCACAAAGCATTATTCAATCCCTGCAAGAACTTAATACAGTGAAACAAGTAGATCTTATTGGAGATGATCAGCATTTCTTCGAATTACAGAGTATTGCAGAGCAAAGCTCTCGCAGGTCCGTATTTGATCTTTGCGTACAAAAAAACTGGGTACTTACAGAACTTACTCCCTTAGAAACCAAACTTGAAGATATTTTTAGAAACCTAACAATGAATTAACTATGCGAACTATCTGGATCATAGCAAAACGAGAATTGACAACTTTTTTTGATTCTCTTATTGCCTATATAATATTGGGACTATTTTTAGGATTTAGCGGATTTTTTACCTGGTTATACGGAAGTGATATATTCCTGGTAGGACAAGCTAACCTACGTATCTTTTTTAATATTGCTTCTTGGACATTGTTCTTTTTTATTCCTGCCATTACAATGAAAATGTTAGCAGAAGAACAAAAAACGGGAACCCTTGAATTATTACTCACAAAATCGGTTACAGACCGACAACTGATTTTGGGTAAATTTTTAGGATCATTGCTACTGGTTTGTATTGCATTGGTCGCTACCTTACCCTATATCATCACCATTGCTAATATTGGTAATTTAGATAATGGAGGTACCATTTGTGGGTATCTTGGACTATTTTTAATGAGTATCACCTATACTGCTATTGGCATCTTTGCCAGTAGCATTACTACCAATCAAATTGTAGCTTTTATGCTTGCTTTATTGATTGGTTTATTTTTCCATATCATTTTTGGAGCACTGGCAGGAAATTCCACAGGAATCATGGGGCAGGTATTTGATTCCTTAAACTTACAGTCTCATTTTGAATCCATATCCCGAGGGGTCATAGACTCCAAAGATGTAATTTACTTTATATCCATAGCCATTTTAGGTCTTTTTCTGGCAGAAACTTCATTATCCAGAAGACATATGTCTAAATAAAACTTTAGTAACAAGATGAAAAAAACAAGTATTAGTATACTTTTAGTGATAGGAATTCTGGTATTTGTCAACCTGGTATCAGAACAATTCTTTTTTCGCGTAGATCTTACCGAAGACAAACAATATACCCTAAGTGAAGCGACCAAAGATATTATGAGATCGCTGAAAAATCCAATAACTGTAAAAGCTTATTTTACAGACACCAAAAATCTTCCGCCAGATATCGCTAAAACCCGGAAAGATTTTGAAGAGTATTTGATAGAGTATGCTCGTCTTTCTAACAATAATCTGGTGTATAAGTTTATCAATCCCAATGAAAATGAAGAAACAGAAAGAGAAGCCATTGAAGCAGGGATCAACCCCGTGATGATCAATGTAAGGGAAAAAGACCAGATGAAACAACAAAAAGCTTTTCAAGGTGCGGTATTAGAACTGGAAGAACAAAAAGAAATCATTCCTTTTGTACAACCCGGAGCCCCATTAGAATATCTATTATCATCTTCGATCAAAAAGATTGCTGTAACCAATAAACCTACTGTAGGATTACTACAAGGAAAAGGGGAACCTTCTATTCCCGAAATGATCCAGGTAAAAGAAGGATTGGATGTGCTGTATAACTTTACACCGTATACTTTGAACGATACGGTTACCATTCCGGATACTTTTAAAACGCTGGCATTGGTAAGACCTATCGATACCTTAACACCAGCTTCTTTGCAAAAACTTGATGACTTTCTGGAAAAAGGAGGAAATTTACTAGTTGCACTAAACCGTGTGCAAGGGGATTTGAACAGAGCCTATGGTTCGGCAGTTCATTCGGGTGTCGAAAGTTGGTTGAAGGAAAAAGGTATAGAAATTACAGATGACTTCTTGGTGGATGCACAATGTGCTTCTGTAGGGGTACAACAGCAGCAGGGAATGTTTACCTTTAACACCAATGTTTCTTTTCCTTTCTTGCCAATTATCAGTAACTTTTCGGATCACCCGGTAACTAAAGGATTAGAAGCAGTAGTGATGCAGTTTGCCAGTCCGGTAAAGTTTACCGCCAATGATTCCCTTAAAAAATTTACTCCTATAGCCTTTTCTTCAGAAAACTCAGGCAGCCTCAAGGCACCACAGTTTTTTGATATTCAAAAACAATGGACAGAAAGTGATTTCCCATTACAAAAACAAGTAGTAGCCGGAATATTAGAAGAAAAACATGCAAATGGAAATACATCTAAAATATGTATTATTGGTGATGGTGATTTTGCCGTTAACGGAAACCAAAGACAGCAGCTTCAGGGAGATAATGTAAATCTGATGGTTAACGCTATTGATTGGCTAAGTGACGATTCTGGTCTTATAGATTTGAGAACCAAAGGAATTCAATATAGACCTATTGACAAGCTAGAAGATGGTACAAAAGCTTTATTAAAATATCTAAATTTTTTGTTGCCTATCTTTTTGGTTATCCTTTACGGTATAATACGTATGCAACTCAATAAAAATAAACGAATTAAAAGAATGCAGGAAAGTTATGAAGCTTAATAATAAAATATTAATTGCCATCTTGGCCGGATTAGCCCTTATCTATTTTGCTACTAATTATTTCAAGAAACATAATAGCAAGATTTCTTTACAAACCGATAGTATAGCCATTGATACCGCAGCGGTATCAAAAATTCATATTAAAAAAGGCACAAATGATATGAATGGAATCACTTTTCTAAAAAATGATAACCATTGGCAAGTTTCTCAAGGGAATATCAATAGTACAACCAAAAAAGGATCAATGTCTAATCTTTTAAAAGTTTTACAGGAATTAAAAATCGAAAGATTGGTAGCCAAGACTCAAGATCAATGGAATTCTTATCAAGTTACCGATTCTACAGCAACCATAGTGGAAGTTGAAGAGGGTAAAACAGGTAGCAAAAACACATTGTATGTAGGCAAAACCAAGTATAACCCTCCAACAAATCAATATAATCAGTATAGTCTTTCGGGGTCAACCTATATTCGGGCAAATAGTGATCCGAAAGTATATGGAGTAAAAGGGTTGCTATCCAATACATTTAATCGTGATTTTAACTCTTGGAGAAATTCAGAGCTTTTAAAAGTTAATAAAGACGATGTAACACAAATACAATTTGAGTATCCGGATGAAAAGGGGTTTGTTTTATCTAAGAAAGATTCTGTTTGGGATTTAGACGGACAAGTGATCCCTTTAGAAAAACTAACTCCGTATCTCAATACCATTTCTAATAAGAGTGCTTCAAAGTTTGCAGATGGATTTTCACCTGGTTCAAATCCTAACTATCAATTAACCTTAAAAGGAAATAATATGGATGATATTATTGTAAAAACGTATATAGATACATTGAATAACAGGTATTATTTGCAATCTACATTAAACAAAGATGTTTTCTTCGAAAGCGATTCGACCGGGGTTTTTAAGCAAGTATTTGTTGATAAAAATCATTTTATGGAATAATGAGTTGACCTCTCTTTTATTAACACTACTTTTAAGAACCATTCCATATAACTTTGGGTGGTTCTTTTGCTTTAAGAGTTTTTCAATTTCTAGCGAAAAAACCTGATATTTCTTTATACAAATAATGCTAACATTCTTTTACAACAAGGGGTTAAACACTGTTAAAAACATTGACTTAACCTCTAATAATTAGTATCTTAAAATAAAAATTAGAGCATTTTCCTGACCAATAATAGTAGCAGTTTTAAATAGTATTTATTGTTTAACATAAAAATTTTAGAATATGAAAAGATTATTTTTTGGAATTTTGATTGTGGACATGAAAAAGTTGAAAACATTGTTATCAAATCTTCCTGCTGCAAGTTGGTATGCTATGAGTAGATAAATACCTTTAAAATAAAAAAATGGAAGAATAAACGATATTCAACCTTCAGTTCAAAAAGGCTCAAGTTTGAGCCTTTTTATTGTTTCATAAACTGTAGTAATTTTATATGATTTTTATCATATTTAGTTTTCAAAAATTTAAAGATATTAAGCATCTGTATAACTCCTACTAACATGTTCGAATTGGTTTATACTTCAGAGGCATCTTATTTTCTAAGCAAAGAAAATGTGAACGGACTGAATAATCATTCGATTATATAATCAGCATTATGAAATTACTGGATGTTTAGTTCTGAACAATCAAAAATTTATTGGTATTCTTGAGGGAGAAGTGAAGGATTCCCTGTTTCGACTTGTCAAATTTTAATAATATAATTTGATCATTCTCTAAGGACATTATAAAGATAATTAAAATCTAAGCCACTTTATTTCAAACTATTATTAGTTCGAACAATATTTCCAAGATAAGTCATTGCATAATCATAACCTATTGTAAATGCTTTTTCAATTCCTTTTTTATCAAGCATGCCTATAGCATCTAAATCCTTAGGCCTGAACAATAAATCTAAAGAGGTCAGTTTATCAACACTATTCGCGTGTAACATCAAAGTATTTACTCGATTTGTGAGTTGGATTGCATTTTTGATTTCTGATTTATGAGACTCTTTTAAAGAGGTAGTATAGCTTCCAATAATATAATCTGTTTTGTATAAGATAGGTTCAATAGGGAAATTATTCATAATTCCACCATCGGCATATAATACACCATCTATGGATACTGGGCTAAAAACTGGAGGTAGTGCTGCCGAAGCTAGTAATGGTTTAAGAAGTTCACCCGAATTGAAGAATTGAGATGTGCCAGATTCAAGGTTTGTAGCTACAATATGTAATTCTCTTTTCAGGGTTTCAAAAGTTTTGCTGGTAAAATATTTTTCTAAAAATGGAATGTACTTATCCGTATCAAATAAACCTGGCTTATTTATGGTTAAAAAATTATATTTAAACAGCGGGGTTTCCTTAAAAAACAATAGCATATCATCTATACTCACTTCATTTGCATAGAGAGCTCCCACAAGAGCCCCAGCACTCACTCCTGTAATTTGATTAGGATATATTTCATATTCGAGTAACGCTTTAATAATTCCTACATGGGCAATTCCTTTAACACCTCCTCCAGAAAGTACTAAACCAACTGTTTTACCTTGTAATACATCTAGATCTAACATCTCAAATTTATTGTTGTTTAAAAAAATAAAGTGAGGAGATTTTCTCCTCACTTTGTCTAGCTGTTATTCCAACCAAAAGCATAGAAGTGTTTCCCCGGAAGGTTTTCATAAACTCCCTCTAACATTACACCACCATCCTTGTTTTTTAATACATCCATAAGTTCTTCAATATTGTTTATGGTTTGTCCATCTACATGGGTAATGATAAAACCTTCTTTCAATTGTGTGTGTTTGCGAAGTTTTCCGGCATAGAGTTCCGTTACTTTAACACCTCCATCAATATCCAGTTTATTACTCAATTCTTTATCTAAATTCTCTAATTCAGCACCTAATTGATTCAAAATTTCCAGATGCTCTTTCTTTTTAATTTTGGTACTTCCAGTTTTATTGGCGAGTATAACTTTAACATCTTTTTCTTTTCCGTTTCTACTGAGAGTTACCAGTACTTTATCACCTGGTCGTTTTCTGGCAATCAATTCTTGTAATTCAGGAGAGGTATTTACTTTTTTATCATCTATTTTTAGGATCACATCACCCTTTTCTATCCCAGCCTTATCCGCAGCACTCTCTTCCATCACTTCTTCTATATAGACTCCCTGAGTCAAATCTATCTCTTTTTCTTTGGCAAGATTTCCGTCTAAGTTTCTAATGGTCACCCCAAGCATACCACGTTGTACAGCTCCATACTTAAGAAGGTCTTCTACAACTTTACTAGCAATATTACTAGGAACTGCAAAGCCGTACCCATTATAGGTACCTGTTCTAGTGGCTATAGCAGTATTGATACCAATCAAATCTCCATTTAAGTTGACTAATGCCCCTCCACTATTCCCAGGGTTAATTGCAGCATCGGTTTGAATAAAACTTTCTACTGCAAATTTATCTCTGTTTACATTGATATTTCTGGCTTTAGCACTTACAATTCCAGCAGTTACCGTAGAATTCAAGCTGAAGGGATTTCCAATAGCCAATACCCACTCACCAACATTTACATCATCAGAATTCACAAAAGATAAAGCCTTAAGATCTTTAACTTTAATCTGCAACAATGCTAAGTCTGTTGAAGGGTCAGTTCCTACTACTGTGGCTTTATAAGTACCATTATCGTGTAATTTTACTTCAATTTCATCTGCACCCTCAATCACATGATTGTTAGTAAGAATGTATCCATTTTTATTAATGATAACTCCAGAACCGGTTCCCATCACAGGAGCAGGAGCTTTGTTTTTTTCCAGCTGTCCTTCCGGACCTTGGTAATAATATCTTTTATTAAAGAAATTCCCGAATGGGCTCTCTCCAAAAAACTCTCTAAACGGATCAGGTAATTCTCTGTATTGATAATTTTGTGTGGGATTATTATAGGTACGTTTCGATTGAATATGCACTACAGCATCCAGCACTTTGTTTGTAGTTTTAGTAAAGTCCAAAGGTGTTATTTCTCCTTTTTCATTTGCTGCATACAATACCTTACTGGTTGAGGAAGGGATAACCTGTTGAATGGTTACGTTTTCTGGCTTAAAATAGTAGAACCCACTCATCACTCCAAAACTAATTACCAGTGATACAGCAGCAGATATCAAATGCGTCTTTTTCATGTTTATTGTTTTTTAAGGTTATACTTGTTACTCGATAATCGAGATTAAATGTTCCGAAGTTTGCTTTTAATCCTAGATCATTTTGATTCAAATGTCTCAATAGGACTATTACAAGGCTATTTATTAATTTTTATTTTCTTTATTTCCTGGATCTGAACGATACTTCTCCAGAAATTTTTTCTGTTTTTCTATCATTCTCTTTCTCAGGTGATCGAGTTCCATAAACTCTTCTCCAAAATCACTCTCAAAAAAGTCGTCATTGAAGAACTTTTTGCTGAAAAGAGAATCTTGTTTAAAAATACTTTCAAATCCCTGATCACTGAATTGAGAGAAGTTTCTATAGAACTTAGATTCAAAATTATTCAACAAACTATCTTTATCTAAGTTCGTTAAATCATTCAATGAATTATCGGAAGACCACGAATACAGACTGTCATAGCGAATTAGGTTTCCACTTTCATCAAATTCTTTATCTACTTTCCAAGAACCTTTGGGTTGTTCGACTTCTTTTTTACTTTCTTCTTGTATAACCGCTTCCTCCTTTTTATGTTGACCTTGACAACTAATCAAACTCAATAGAAACACGGTAATCATGATCATATACATTTTCATTGTTCTATTTTGTTTTTGGGTTAGACATATACTATTGACTCCTTAGTTTTATGCACAATTGATCATCAATGTCAAGAATGCAATAAATACCAAAATAGTCGTTGGGATTAATCCTTATCTTTTCATCACTCTCCATTTTTCATGAGATATTTATTGTTTTTTTACTTTGCGGACTTTTTTTCTTTCCTACACGAATTTTAAGCAATCCATATTTCATTGAAGCATGAACTTTATCAGGATCTGCATCATTCGGCAATGAAAAAGCCCGGTAAAATGAATTAGACATAAATTCTTTTCGAATCCAATTTTTGTTTTGTTCTTCTTTGGTTTGCTCTTGATGATAACTTATGGTTAATACATGGTTTTCTACCATAATATTCACATCCTTTTTGTCTAATCCTGGTAATGCCACATTAATTTCAAAAACAGCTTCTTCACTACTAATATTAGTAGAAGGAATCGTAACTAATTCTTGACTGCCGTTAGTATGACCAGATAATATCTTCCCAAAGAAATTATCTATAAATGGAGGGAATTTAATGGGCATACCAATCTCCTTTCCAAATACTTTCATAGCATGAAATTTTTACATTATTTCTTAAAATTTGGAGCGGGAAGGGAAACAGAACTTCCCACTCCAAGGTGTGAGGATTTAGGTAACTTTAATCGCTCTTACAGGTTGCTGTTTGGCTTCTTCTTTTTTGGGAAGCTCTACACATAGAATACCATTGTCATAGGAAGCTTTGATCTTGCTTTCCTCAATGGTTTCAGGTAGTGTAAATGTTCTTTTAAAGGATGAATATCCAAATTCTCTTCTAGTGAATTTTACTTCTGTATTTTCTTCATATTCTTTCAAATCTGCACCGACGGATAATGTAGTATTATCCAAATCAATTTGAAAATCAGATTTTTTTAATCCGGGAACTGCCATATCCACAAAATACGATTCTTTCGTTTCACGAATATTTACTTTCGGTAATGTAATTCCTGTATTAAAATTAGAAGAAAATACGGATGGTAATTCATCATTGAACCAATCATCGATCCAAGAAGTCAACATCGGGAAGTTTGTAGGCGTCTTTGATTTTGATTTTGCCAGACTTCCATTCTTTGCTACGGTTGCAACTGCATTCATAATTAAAAAAATTTAAGTTAGACAATTAAAATTCTATATCAGTGTAAGCAATCAAAATGCCAGATTGCTATCTTATTTAGTAATGATTCTTTTTTAAGATTTCTTTAAAGTTTAAGTGTCAAAATGACATATTATTAAACCATATTCCTAATTCAATAAGAAACTTCTAATTCATTAACAACATCCTGAACTCCTGGTACATTATAAGTGCTAATAGATGCCTCTTGCTTTTGGGCAAAGTTTTTTACTTTACCTCTTAGAATAACTGTTTGCTCCTTCACATCCACCGAGATATTGTTAGCATCAATTAGTGCCATTTGTCCAAAAGCTTTGGTAATGCTTATTTTAACATCATTGGGGAATACCTTTTGTTTGATATCAAGGTTATTGATCACACCCTTAACACCTAATTGTTGTTCTGCTATCTTTTTGGCTTTTTGTCTTTGAAAATCCCACCTAACTTTACCTAGTAAGAAGACAAAACCATCTTGAACTTCTACAGTGATGTCACAGTTAGGACTTTCAAATTCTTGTTCAAGAGTGTTCGTTATTGATTTAGCAATTTCCTTATCGCAGGTCTTGTAGTCTGTCCCATATTTTATTTTAATATCCTTTACAATTGCTTTGATCCCTTTCACATTTTCAAGAGCTCTTAAAACAGCTGCTTTCTTATTGATATGATCTACGACACCTGTTAATGTAACTACACCGTTTTCTACAATAACACCGATTTGTGTTTTATCAATATCTTTTTGATGTAGAAGTTCTTCGAGTACTCTTTCCTTAATTTCTCTGTCATTTTTCATATTCAATTACTTTTAAATCACTTGAACATAAATTCTATACCATAATCAGGATAATTTCAGATTATAATTTTTCAAGCTTCCTGAAATATCCATCAAATACTAGTTTATCCTTTACATTTTGAATCCACCTTTTGAGAGATATTTTACCTAGTTTTTTCTCTGAAAAGAAAAGTTTTGTAAGGATCCATACAAAAATGCCATACAACAAAATGAGCAAGGACATACCAATGGCTAATTTTTCCATATTTACATATTTTGAGGTTACACATTTTTAAATAAAAGACTATTAATTAAAGTCTAAGCAGAAGCATACTCCATTGTTTGGTTCTGCCTGTAAACAACTTGATCAAAATTGTATTCTGTTAGTTCAAAAACTAATGAATCCAATACTTTCTTAACACTTTTTATGTGCTTGTATTTACCATATGGTATCACTAAAAACCCTGTTAAGAAAGTATTTTTTAGTTTTGTCTTGGTAACACCTTTCATACAATTGTCAACTACTAATTGCTTAGTCATTAGTGATATTTTCAAGGTACCATCTTTAACTTCAGCATAATAATTATCGTTTTCCAAATAAGGAACTGTAATTTTTATATGAAGAACGTCTTTATCGATACTCATTTTTATTTTTTTAAAAGTGAGTTGAGGAAGTTCTGGTGAGATATTCTTTTTGGTCTCTTTATTGACATCTATAATTTTCATAATGGATTCAAATTTTAAATTAATAATCATTTTAAACTCAAACCTTATTTAATACAAGGGTCAAGAAAATCAAACTTATCTGTAAAAGAAAAATTCTATAAATAAGAATAGTGAAGTACCAGATATAAAAGAACTAGGTATCATTTTGACACTCCAAGTCCCAAATTGGTCATTTTTCGGTTCAATAATCAGATTACTCCTAGTCCAAACCGAAAAAACAGACCTAAATCGGTTTTTACAATTTTTTAGAAACATCATCCTATTAATTTTTAATTCTAAAAATGTTTTAGCAAAGCAAATGCCAAAATGATCATCTGAAAAAATGTCAGAGTCAAAATAGTGAGCGAAAGAATTTAATAATTACTTCGTGTCTGCTCTTTAAAGCTAATACTAATGTTTATGAAACTTCATGTTTCATAAACAGTATAAAGTTCTCACATTTCTATTGATACGAATATTTGTATGAATGCAACTTTTGAACTTAATTCTTATTAACCTTACAAACCATTATTTCAAACAATTTTCATAATATTAAGCAGTACTCTAGTGAATACCAACCCAAAGGTCGCAGAAAAATCTCGCTCTATTTATGAATAAAAAATACTACTAATGAATTAAGAAGAATTAAAATAAAAAACTGAATAACAGTTGTTTAAGTAATTATTTAAAAAAATTAATTGGATAAATCCGCAGTACTGTAATTAAAAACACGATCAATTTTAGAACTAAAAAAAGACACAAACCATGCTCTATTGTTAAAATGATTTTTTTTACGCTCAAAAAAAAGCCTAAAAACAAAAATAACCACCTCTATACGAGGTGGTTATGAGTAGCGGGAGCAGGACTCGAACCTGCGACCTTCGGGTTATGAGGACAGATCAAAAAAACTATAACACTCTGTATTAGATAGTTTTACATTTTTTGGAGCATGCAAATCAATTAATTTAACAACAATTCCGTACTAAAAAACCATGCTCCAAAACGGAGCATGGTTTATATTTTACTTCAGAGGTAAAAACGCAGTACCAAAAACTATATTATTTCAAAAATTATATGAATAAATGAATGAATTTTTGAGCATTTTAAACAAAATCGTTCAAAATAAAACAAGCTCGACCTCTTAAACCATGCTCCAAATTAGCATATTCTTATAATCAGATTTACATATTAACTATTCATTAGATTACTAGTTTATAGACTTTAATAAAAATTGTAAAAAAAGTAAAACGTTATTCACGATATATAACTCAAACATTGGGAATATTAAAAGGAGCTTTTATTCAAATCACAGGATTCTTCTTCCAGTTCAGTTTCAATAGTATAATGATCAAAATGATATTCTTCTAAGATTCCCTTGACCTGTTTTTTAACTTGAATTATTTGGTCAAAATTTTCTATGTTTTTGAGCTTAACATGAGTGGTAAATACATGATGCTCACCTTCTAATGACCATAAATGAGTATGATGCAAAGAAGCGACATTTGCTACTTTAGAGATTTTTGATTTAATTTCTTCTAAATTTAATCCCTTGGGAACCCCTTGCAAAAATAGGTAGAGCGTATCTTTTAAACGTTTTATGACACCATAGAGAATATAGAGTGAAATTAATAAAGAAAGTGCAGGATCAAGATAGTGTATGTCTTTAAAAGATAGAATAATCGCTACACTCAAAACTGCAACCCATCCAAGCACATCTTCCAGTAAATGCCAAGAGACTACTTTTTCATTTAATGATTTACCTTTACTTACTTTCCAAGCGGCGTATCCGTTCACTGTAATACCAATGATGGCAAATATGATCATACCTTGCGCATCTGAATGTTCAGGTTTTAGGATTCTGCCTATTGCCTCATATATAACATAAACAGAACCAACTATTAATACTATACTATTAATCAATGCCCCTAATAGCGAGAAACGTTTGTAGCCAAATGAAAACTTGGAATCTGCACCCTTTTTTGATTTTATGTCCAAATACCAAGATGTGCCCAATGATAAGCTATCACCTAAGTCATGTATAGCATCTGATATAATCGCAATGCTATTTACATATAGTCCTCCTATAAATTCTAAAATTGTAAATCCTAGATTTTAAGAAAAATGCAATTTTTAAATTTTTAGTAGATGTATGATGTTGATGCTTATGCCCCACTATTCTTTTTTATTTTTTTCTAAAATCGATTGTAAATCTTTCGGTAATTCCATTTTTCTTAATGGAGGTACATTACTTCCCCCTGTGTTCCCTAGTGGGACATGATCAATAAATGATTTCCATCCGCCTACTAAAAGTCGAAGTATTTGCCCTAAAACTTCTTTAACATCTTTTTGGCGAAACCCAAACTTTAACATTAGCCAATGGGAGTAACTATGTTGTAAAGGATAAGATTGACCGAGAATATGAGAACGTTCCAAATGATACCAGGCCATTGACAAGTTTCCTTTTCGTAAATATTCCTGATAGTGTTCAAGCTCCATTAAATAATTTTCCTTAAGTGCTGAGGGTATGATAGTATTGAATTTCATAATCCTGTTATTTATGGATCTAAATTAGGTATTAAAAACGTGCAACGGAAGTGCATTTAGCTCCCACTACATTTGTCGCATATCCCTTTTAAAACCAAATTGGCGTTTTCAGTAATATAACCTTCGGGTAGGTTAATATGTGGGATTTTATGAGATGTCAAACAAACAGTTTCATTACAGTTATTACAATGAAAATGTAAGTGCAAATCTCTATCTAACTCGCAATTACACCCTTCTTCACACAATGCATATTTTGTAATGCCAGAACCATCATCTATTTGATGAACTACTCCTTTTTGCTCAAAGGTTTTAAGAGTTCTATAGAGTGTTGTCCTATCTGCTTTTACGAAAGCGTTTTCTACATCTGTAAGGGTCTTGGCCGCTTTTTCATTAGCGAGGTATTGAAATACCAAAAGACGCATTGCAGTAGGTCTTACTCCTTTATCTTCTAAAAACTTATCTGATGCTATCATTTTTTTCGTTTTAATGATTGTCTTCGTTTCCGAATGGTTTTAAAATAATTCCTAAGCTAAAAATAAACCCATCTGTCGGGGCATAGATTTCAGGAAATGTTGGATTCTCGTGTGGAGGAAGTACTAATGGTGTAAAACGACTTTGCCGTCTGTCTGTAAAATTCTCGAAATTCACGAAAACACTTCCCCACTCAAAATTACGCATTCCGAGTAAACCCATAGTAACAAAATCGGTGGTCTCAACTCCATTGGAGAGAATTTGTTTCCCTGTATAGTAAGTTTCATATCCTATACGCCATTTTTCAGATTCATACATCAAGACACTACCAGCGTTGTGTCTTGCTGTTAAAGGTTTCTGAGGATTACCTGGCAGATAATTTAGTCTTGTATCAATGAATGCGTAATTCAAAAACCATCTAAAATCTTTGTAGGTAAATTTTATATTGGTTTCTGTTCCTTTACTTAGAATTTCACCTGATGCATTTTCGAACTGAAAAAATTCGTTGTCTACAGGATTTAAAAGTAATCCTTTATTAATGGCTGTTAGATAGAACAATTGATTGATTGAGAAGTTTACATTGTCAAATAATCGCGTTTGAAAGTTGAAATCCAAATTAAGACCATAAGAACGTTCCGCTTCAAGGGAATCTCTGTCTATCGGTAGTATATTTCTAAAATTAATAAATTCTGCTTCTTCCGTAAAGATATCTGGGATTTTATATCCCAAACCACCACCTAGCCTGCTTGAAAAACTACTATTAGATTTAAATAATATTGAAACTCTTGGCAACGCAAAAAAGCCCCAATCCCTTGCATAATCGGTACGCAAACCTGTTTCTAGAATCCATTGATCGGAAATATCATAAATATTGTTTGCAAACAATCCTACGGTAAGATCCTTCTGATCTCGATTTAATGGATTCTCCAGTTCATCAAATGATGTAGTATATAAGTTTGCTCCTAAAACCCAGTCAGTCTTTGTTCCCTCCTTTTGATAAGTTGTTTCTGTAAATGTATTCCATTGTTTTCCTTTAAATAACAGATCTGGTATTTCTAAACTTCTGTCAAAAAAAGCAATACTATTTTTTATGGAAACAGATTGAGTAGAATCAATTTGAGTTTCATAAACAGCTTGAGTACTTACTCGTTTAGATAGGTTCTCTTCAGAATACTGATGAATACCATTTTCGCCATCTTCTATTTTGGTAATATCTCCACCTACCCTATCATCATAAGTACCATTAATTCCAAACCAAATAGTAGTATTTTCAGAAGGATAATAAAACAATTTAGGATTGAAACTTATGGACTGAGTTTGTGGTAAATTACTGAAACCATCATCTTCTGGATCATAAGCCTTTTGATAATGTCCTGAACCATAGAGTGTCCATCCCCAATTATTTTTTCGCTCTGCATAAAAGATATTGGCAGTGCTACCAAGTGCCTGTGTTTGAGTAAGCATTATATCAAGTTGTGGATCTTCTTCTGGGTTTTTAGAGACCATATTTACAAGTCCTGCTATGGCACCACCACCATAGAGGGTGGATGAACTTCCTTTTATAATCTCGAATTGTTTCAAGTCTAGTGGAGGAATTTGTAAAATGCTTAAACCACTGGAAAATCCACCATATAGAGGAAAACCATCTCGTAACAACTGTGTATAACGACCGTCTAAACCTTGTATTCGAATATTGGCATTGGCACTACTCAATGAAGTTTGTTGCATCTGGATACCGGTACTTTCTCTTAATACCATCGATATATTAGTAGGATTCATTATAGCTTTTTCACTCAATTCTTCAGCTCCAATAAATTCAATTCGGGTTGGTATTTTCTTTACAGTACGGGTGCTTCTGGTGGATTGTAAGAAAACTTGATCTAATGAATTAGCACTTTCTTTCAAATAGAAAATTAGACTACCGTTCATTGGAACTTTGATAGACGTTTTCAATGTTTGGAAACCTAAGAAGGATATTTGTACATTATATTCACCATCTGGTAAATCTGTAAACTCAGCAATCCCATCAAAATTTGTGATCGAACCTTTGTCTAAAGATTCAATATACACAGTTGCCCCTAACAAAGGTTCTTTCTCTTTTTCGGTTAAAACTTTTATTTCTAAGGTGTTTTGTGCAAAAGTGAATGCACCAAACAATAGTATAAACCAAAGGCTTATATAGTATTTGTTCATAATTAAGTTTGATAAATTGACTAAATGATTTTGTGAGTGATATGATATCACTTGAAATTAGCCAACTATCTTGGGTGGTTGAAAGAAACGAAAGGATACATCTTGCAAAAACCCTTGTTCTCTTGAAGAAACTTCTTCACTGATTACTTTATAATCAATTTCGTACCAAAAATGTTGCTCATTAATAACATGTGTATGACAACAATGGCAATTGCAGAATGGAGAACAAAGCTCACAAGTATGATCGTGATTAGCATCAAAACTTTCTATGGACACATTTCCAGTTTCGTGATTGGTAAAGTCGATATCCCCACAAGGCACAAAATTAAGTGCCACAAAATACACAGACAATATGATCGCTAAATATTTCACATAGCAAAGATAAAAAAATAGATGTGCAACTGAATTGCAAATGTTACTTTGATTACATACTATCAAAATACTACAATTTTAAGATCGCATCAAGAACCTATCTTTCAATGATTTTTTAAAATTTACTTAAGCGAGACCATATTGTCTCACTTTTTGTTGGATATTTTTAATTTTATATTCGGAACTATTGTCTAATTATGGTCATTAATGTCACGTAAAACCGAAAAAATAAATGAATAAAACAATATTTGAGATTAAAAAAATGGACTGTCCTTCTGAAGAAAATTTAATCCGAATGAAATTGGATGGAATTTCAAGTATTGCAAATCTGGACTTTGATATACCGAACCGAAAATTGACAGTTTTTCACAACGGACAAATCGATCAAATTGAAGAATTAATTCTGGAACTAAATTTAGGCGGAAAGAAAATCTTAACCGAACAAACCGACCAAACAGAATTTAAAGAAAATGCAAACCAGAAAAAATTACTCTGGACAGTACTTGGAATAAATTTTGCCTTTTTCTTGATCGAGATGACAACTGGTATAATCTCAAAATCAATAGGATTAATTGCAGATAGTTTAGATATGCTTGCGGACAGTTTTGTTTACGGAATTAGTTTATTTGCGGTTGGTGGAACTTTAACAAGAAAAAAGAGGGTTGCCAAACTTGCTGGATATTTTCAAATAACACTTGCGATTATCGGATTTTTGGAAGTTTTAAGAAGGTTTTTGGGAGACGAGAAACTTCCTAATTTTTCGACAATGATTATCGTTTCAATTTTTGCACTTATTGCAAACGGAATTTGCCTTTATATTTTACAAAAGTCAAAGAGTAAAGAAGAGGCTCATATGAAAGCAAGTATGATTTTTACCTCAAATGATGTGATAATAAATCTAGGAGTGGTAACAGCCGGAATTTTAGTCAATTGGCTAAACTCGAATAAACCTGACTTAATAATCGGAACAATCGTATTTATTCTAGTAGTTCAAGGAGCATTTAGAATTTTGAAATTAAGCAAATGAACAAAAAGTACTAACTACGTTATGGCTCAAGGTAATTGCTAGTTATAGTCTATTAATTATTTAACACACTATGAAATAATATTTTCAGCCTCAAAATATTTTGAACGTTATCTAAAAATTCAATAGAAAAGTTCGAACTCTTACAGCTTGGGCTAGCATTTTATTAAAAAATTAAGCAAAATTATATTTCAAAAAAGCAGTACTCATTAAAAACTCCTACCTAAAGGTCGCAAAAAGGCTTGTTATAATTAATAACAAAAACATTAATAAAAAATCAAGAAAAACAAAACTCCAATTAATTAAAAATCAAAAACTTACATCACTAATAAAAGAAACACGTATAATAATCCACAGTACTACAATTAAAAACGTAATTGATTTTTGATACAAAAATGGATACAAACCATGCTCCAAAACCATGCTCTAATGTTAAAATAAAGTTTTTTCACAGATCAAAAAAAGGCTAAAAACCAAAATAACCACCTCAATATGAGATGGTTATGAGTAGCGGGAGCAGGACTCGAACCTGCGACCTTCGGGTTATGAGCAGAATCTCGCACTTTAACAACCCTCTGTTTACTAGCCTCTTACAATT
>NZ_JBSWWU010000027.1:0-15643 GCF_056160245.1 Aquimarina sp. AWH4_224
GCAAAGAGCTTAAATTATTTGGGGTGCAAAATACAATTTCGTTAGCATAGTACTAACAGGTTTTGAGAGCTATGAGGGATTGCTCACAACGTTGCTTGTATGTTGAGTCTGCCAGCCGAAGGCGGCATATGCAATATACAACCTGTTAGGGTATGTTTTTTATTTCGTTTAATTTTCCTTCTTTAAAAACAAATTGAATACAGTCATTTCCAATTAAGTCAGTACAATATTCAATTGTATCCGTCATTTTAATCAATTCAGGATTTATTTTGATTGAATTTTCAGAAGACCATTTTTCTTTTGATATTCCAATGATCTTTGGAAATTCAATATCACCTCCAACAAATGATAGTTTATTTTTATTATTCTCATAAAGTATCATATCAAAGTCATATTTCAGTCCAATCTTTTGTAATTCTTTATTACTGAACATTTGGTAAGTTATAGGTTCGTGATAACATACTGAACATAATGCATAAGCAGCTTAGATATTCTCTTTTGATTTTAAGTGTATATTTTCCTACTTAGTGGCAGCTGTATTGGTATTTTTATCCCAAGTTTCAATTATCCTCTTCTACTATCTAATCAACAATTCTCTTAATTCTGGGCCCTTCAATTCTGATGTCATTTGGTTGTTGGTCCCAAAGCTCTAACAAAATCCATCTCCTTTATATCTCGGGAAAATATGATAATGGTGGTAATGTGCAATCTCATTAAAAATTCCACCATTTTGCATCATAGTATATCCATCAAAATTATATGCCTCTCTCAGCGCCTTTAAAATTAGTTTAGAAACTTGCATTCCCGATTAGATTCAGCCTCCATTAATTCATCCAAATCTAATCTATGTTGTCTGGTGATGAGCAATACATGTCTATCATTGATGGGGTCTATGTCCATTAAAGCAACTATTAATTCGTCTTCATAAACCTTTCTACTTGGTAGCCTTCCTGACGCAAGGTCACAACCAATAC
This sequence comes from Aquimarina sp. AWH4_224, assembly GCF_056160245.1. Classification (NCBI taxonomy): domain Bacteria; kingdom Pseudomonadati; phylum Bacteroidota; class Flavobacteriia; order Flavobacteriales; family Flavobacteriaceae; genus Aquimarina; species Aquimarina sp. AWH4_224. The sequence continues at coordinate 975 of NZ_JBSWWU010000027.1, forward strand.
AACCTTTCATATTGTTATATTTTAACTAATCACTATTAAATTTACTGTAGATCTCCAAACTCCTAAAATTATTTTCAGCATCTAATTCGGTATCTTTTTCTATACCCTCAAGCTTGAAACCTAATCTTTGTGGTATTTTCTTACTTAGTTCGTTGCCAACTGCACATTTGATAATTATTTTATTTAAGTCCAGTTCATTAAAAGCATAATTGCATAAAAGTTGAACTGCCTTAGTCACAATGCCCTGCTTTTGGTAGTCTTTAGACAGCCAATAGCCTATTTCTGTTTGACTTTTAAGGATGTCTGTAGGATCTATCCCAATCATACCAATAAATATATTGTGTTTGCGAATGGTAAAGGTATATTCTTTACGCTCATTAGTTTTCGCAATTACTGATTTAACAAACACTTCTGTATCTGCTGTACTTTTTGTTTTAGCCACAAATGCAAGCCACTCCCCCAAATAAGCCCTTTGCTGGTCAATGGTATTGAAAATATCTTCAACATCTGAAAGCTCTAGTGCTCTTAGCATTATGTCATTATCTATTATAAAGTTCATTTCAAATTTGTTATCTTTAGTATCCAACGCTCATATTTTGATGATTCAGTCCTTTCCTAAAACATAGGTTTTAAAAGCGTATTCCCGTGGTGTAAAAATAATCAGAATAATAATCAACATAAAACACATAAAATTGAAGTCCAATCCTCTACTTCGCTACCAACGAGCATTCCATTTTTCCATAGAGGATATGCCACAACCGCTAACCAAAGTCCTTTATATAAAAACATAAATAGTATGATAGGAAGTTTTTTTTAAGGTATGGAACACTCCTAAAACAGACATTGTAATGTAGGCAGTTATTGAACACCAAGTAATGACTATTTCGCATTCCAAGCCCTTTATGTGTAATTAATGCTGTCCATTCATCTTTCCCTTCAAATAGAAACATAAGCGAAAATAGTTTCAACACATACACTTATGTGGGAAAAACACCTTTATAACTGTTAGGCGATTGAAAAAGTAATTTTATAAATTCCATTTATGCTTTTTGTATTTAATTGGTCAGTTCAATAAGTGCTTCCCTATAGATTTTTACTTCAGTACTATTCTGTAATTGTGCCAGTTCAAAGGCTTTTTTGAAGGACGCTTCTGCATTACTAGTATCTTGGTTTTCTTTATACGATAATCCTAGATAGTAGTGTGCCAAGTGCGAGCCTGGATAACCTTCAATCCAATAGGTATAAATTTCAATTGCTTCTTCTATTTTTTCATTCCTGAGCAAACTTCTACCTATATTTTTAAGACAGCTCATACTATATAATCTATCTACGTTTGGATAAACCTTAAATCCATACTCATTGGATAGATTTTCATAGAAAGATTCAATATTCCTTCTTGCTTTTCCTTCTTTTGTAATTAAATTGAGGTAATCGGCATACCATTTTTCTTTTGGGAACATAAATTCGAATGCGTTGATCAAGCCAGGAAGGATAACTTCAGTATGGCCTTCGCCTTCAATTGTCTCAGCCTTAGTATGGATATTGCCTGTATTAAACACAGCTAGTTTATCATTAAAATCCTTGATGTTAGTGTTAATATATGGCTGAGAATCGGCATCCTTGCTTCCCGAAACAACATACAAGAAATTTTGTGTTATTTCGCTTTTTCCATAAAGTTGAGCCAGCTCTTCAATCAATCGCTCATCTTTGTTATAGCCATCTCCAATAATATTTCCTGCTGCAAAGCATATATAGGCTTGAAATAAATTAGGTTTATTCAATAATGTATACAGACCTATTACTGAGGAAGGTGAAAATCCTATGAATGTTTTAAAATTCGTTAATCGATATTTTTCTTCTAAAAGTGGAAGTAATTCAAGTTCTAAGAAATTGATGAAATCTTCTTGATGATCACCATAGTTGTACCTTTTGTCCCTATGATTGTTATACAAATTCGGTGCAAAATGATTTCTGTGTTTATTCCCAGAACCAATCGAAACCACAATAGATTCTGGCATTCTAGTAGTATTACTCAAATGGTTTACAATTGTACTTGTTGTATGGAATAATAAACCATGGTCTAAAACCAATACTATAGGGTATTTCTTTGTTGATTCATGGTACTTGTCTGGTAGTATAATGTTTAGCATTCGGGTTTCATCTATGTATCTTGAATTTATGGACTGATGTTCCATTGATGGTTGCGCCAATAGTCCACTTGGTACAAGGTAAAGTAGTGCTAGAATGATTCTCATTGCTATGTTTTTAGGTTTAACGGTTTGTTTATAAAGCGCAGCCTACCGATAGCTGGCAATGATTTTATAAGATGTATATGGTATGCCATTTTTATATTAAAGATGATTATGATGACTACTTAAGAGCTCATCGATGCGATGATAACTCATTTCCATTGCAGTACCCATTCCAGTTGCCAAAGGCTTCATTACGTTGCTTTTTAGAACCATATTCAATTAATGTTCTAACCTTGGTACCCTTGCTTGATGGTTCAAAAGTCAAAGTGACTATAGTCCTGTTAGTGATTCCTCCTTCCGAACATCCAATCTTGTGCTACTCTTCTTGGACTATCTTCTGATGTGTTGTGATTTCGTAAAAGGTACCTTTAATGGCGATTTCTGTGCCTTCTAACTCATTTCGAAAAACGTTCTCATAAATACCACCAATTCGAAAATCTATTTTGCAAATCGACATTGACCATTCAGGCGGGCCAAGCATCCATTGACTAACCAAGCTTGCATTGTTTCAGAATGGCTTTTTACAATCGCTGGTTTCATATTTCTCCCATTTTTTGTTTTGTTAAAATTTCATTTAAGCCTTCGGCCAAACGCAATATCTCGATGGGTATTACTTGTCGTAGCGGCCTTTTATATAAACTGTTTTGGTTTCATCTTGTAAACTGGTGTTTATAATCTTCTCCAAGGATATAGGTTTTAAAAACGTATTTCCAAGGTGTGAAAACAATGGGAATACCAATTAGCATAAATACTGGAACCCATTCTGCTGTTTCATTACCCGCAAGTACTCCGTTTATCCATAAAGGATAAGCTACAAAAAGCAGCCAAAGCCCTTTGTACAGATACATAAACAGCATTATGGGAAGCATTTTCAACGTGCGGAATACCCCCCAACTATAGACAGGCTTGTATATGCCGCAATCGAACACCAAGCAATGCCTATTTCTGCATTCCAATATCCTTGGTGTAAGATTAATTCTGTCCAAGAATCTTTTCCCGCAAATAAGAACATAAGCAGAAAAAACAACTTCAACACATACATCTGTATGGGCAAGACTCCCTTATATTTATCTGAGGGATGAAAAAGCTTTTTAATGAATTCCATTTCTATAATTTTATTTGAATTTAAACTCACATTAGGACAATAAAACAATACTAATACACAAATACCTTCAATACTATTTATGTTCTTCTATAAATTGCAAGACTTCATCTGCAAATAGTGCTGGCTCGCTAAAATGAGGAGCGTGTCCAGATTTTTCAAATACCGATAAATATTTTGATGAGGAATCTATATTATCAAAGGCCTCTTGTGCAGCGGTTAAAGGAACCACCATATCATATTGGCCAGATATAAACAATGACGGTATCGTTATTTCTTGAAGCTGATTTGTATAATCCAATGTCTGGAACAGCCCTTGATTTTCTATTATAGAGGCAATTTGATTACTATTCCATACTTGGGTCAAATAATTATAAACAAAAAAATTAGTGTTGTTTATTTTTCCATTTTCGGGATCTTTTATAAAAGCATCGTCCACTAGTTTTTTTTCTGCTTCAAAAGCTTTTTCGTTGAGCTCTAAATAGTCATCTAAATTGTTTTCTGGGCTCACTTGTGAAACAAAGTCTAAAATAGATGACCAAAACCCAAGATTATTGCCTAGGGCTATCTGTACATTTGCAGTAGCGGTGAGCGTTTCTTTGGTTTGATCGTATAATAAAGCTGGACTATAGGCGCCATCTACACCTATCCAACCCTTAAAATTACTTTGGTCTTTTAGTAGAGTAGTAGTTCCCAGGGTGCCTCCCCAACTGCCTCCCAATAGAAAGAATCGCGAGTCGTTACCAAATTTATATTTCATAACCTTAACAAGTGCCAATACGTCTTCGGCCATTAGATCTATGGTTACATCACCTTCAGAGTAATGGCCTTGTGAATTACCAGAGCCACGCTGGTCAAAATAAACAACAGCATACTGCTCTTCTATTTTTGTAAAAGCCTTGCTTCTTAGCCCTAATCCTGTTCCTCCTGGTCCGCCGTGCAATGTTATCAAGAAAACTTTTTCAATACTTTTGCCCTTTATGTAAGCAGGCATATCAGCATTTTTATGCCGAACAAAAATAGTTTCGTCCAAGTTATTAAGGTCGAAATCGTCTGAACAAGCTATTATGGCACCAACTGTTATTGTTACAATTAGAACTTTTAATAATGGTGTTTTAAAGTGTTTCATTTTTATTTTTTTTGTTTTTGAAATTAAAGCGAAAACCATATTGTATGGAGAATGTGGGTAGCGTCCCTGCATTATAATTAAAGCGTGGACTGAAGGTTACGCTTAAGTATGTTGCAGAGCGTACTTTTCCCTTGCGTTGTGTGCCAATACCAACGGAAATTGCTGGACTGTAATATCCTCTACCAGGAAGGAATACTTTGTTTACATTATCTCCTTTCACTTCATAGGTTTCAGGCAAGAACGATCTATAGTACCCTATTGGATTTAAATCTACATTAAATTGTTCTCCATTTTTATTAGTCCTCCTCCAAGTGATTCCTAGATTTGTAAAACCGCCTGTTTCTGTTTTGGAAGCAAAATTTGTAGCGAATCCTATAGTGCCATTAAAAAGAAATTGATGCGTATTAGTAAGTTGGACACCTCTTCGTTCTTTATTTTTCTTTATCTCCTTAAATAAATATTCTGCTCCAAGGTTAATACCATTGCTCCATAAAATAGTACCAGAATACCCTATTTTAAATTCTGTTCTATTAGTGTAAGTAGGCTCATTATTTTGAGCTATGGTTTCTAGACTTATTGCACATAAGAATAGAAGCAAGGTAACATTGTTTTTCATTTTTGACTTATAGAGACAAAGTCTGTTACATAACCTATAAGTCGATTTAAGATATTCTGTAAACTCTTTACTAGAACTAACTCTCATACTCCTAAAAAGTTTAAGGTTTTTTTCACTACTACTGAGATTATGGGCTACTCTTGTCATTTATTTTTTGATTTACTGGGGGCAAAAGTAAAGTTGTGAGTAAAAGAAAAGAGTTCTCTTAATACTGAAGAAGTCCTAAAACAAAAGGATTATACGAATTAGGACTTTTTTTGTAGCTTTCTATAAGCTCCGGGTGACATTTCCAAACCTGTATTAAATGCATTGTAGAAAGCACTTTTGGATTTAAAGCCCACTTCCATACCTATGGCTTCTATGGAATACTTGTTGAACACAGGGTCTTGTAATAAGTTTTTAGCAGCTTCAATACGGTATTCATTCACAAACTGAATAACGCTTTTATGTATTTCCTGATTTATAATTTGAGATAAATAACTTTCGCTGGTTTCCAACCTATTGGCAAGTTCCAATCTACTTAAAAAGGGGTTTTTATATAGTTCTTCATCTTCCATAAGAGAATAGAGCTTAGTGATGATAGCAGACTTCGTGGATCCTTTTATATTCTTTTTTTTAGTCGAAGGGCCAGTAGCATTTTTAGATTTTAAATAGTTGTGTATTTCCTCTTTTTGATCTATTATCTGCAATCTAAAAACACCATAATATAAAATCCACCACAAGAATAAACACATTAGTATCCAAAGTAAATATGCCGTATAGATCGAATTGAATATATACATTTCAACCCTATTAATAATCCAAATTATAATAAGGAAAACAATGAAAATATTTAATCTAAGTAACCACTGCCTTTTATTTTCTGATATAGAAGTAGAATTGCATATTAATTTCCTTCCAAAAAATATCAAAAACAAATTAAAACTTATGGAAGTAAAATCTTTAACATAGAAGATGATGAAATCGTAAATCGAACCATAAAGGTCAAACAAGAGCAAAGAAATTTCAAGTACAACAGAAATAAAGAAAGGAAGGAAAAGTAATTTATACCAGCTGCTTTTAAGAATAGTGTGTTTAATCTGAATTAAAAAATAAGTAAATAGGGTCGCTGCAAATAGAAAATCTAATCTGAGAAGACCGAAAATTTCCATTAAAACGCTGGAAATACTATTATTATGCCATTCTATTAAAGTTAAGTTAGCTATCAAAAATAAAGATAACGCAAGAAAATTATTCGCATGGCTTCTATAAAAAGAAATTGTAACCAATGAGATGCTAACAAAATATCCCAATACAACACTTGCAATAATCACAAAGTCTAGCGTAGTTTGGCTCATTCTGCTATTTTTCAAAGTTTATAGGCTTGAAATCTTATTTGGGGGAGATACAAATATAAATCAAGTATTGTGTACTGCAAAGTTATGTGAATTATAATTCCCCCTATGTTTAGGACAGAATATTAAAAAAATAAGATATTAGATTTACAACTTGCGAAATTTTATTGATAGTTATTTTCTTTATCAATCTATCTAAAAACTCTCGATATAATATGTAGGTATACCGAGAGTTTTTGTATTATTAATTATAAGAGAAAGGCCTTATAGATAATAGATTCTTTTGGATATTTATGGAAGCAAATTTGAAACAGGCCCTTCATAGGCAGTGAATGTTAAAAATTCATGCACATAAGAAAATTCATTTTCGATTCCAAAAGTTTTAGCTTTGATGCCTGCTTTTACTCTAGGTGTACAGTATAAACCAATATCTCCACTAAAGTTTATGGGATATTCTATATCATTTACCGCTTGGGCTTCTGCAAAAAATTTAAAGAATCCACCTCCATATAGGTCACTGTCCAATGAAATTGTTGGAGCTTCAAGTCTTCCTCTAAAATTTGCTGGTACATATGAAGGTCTATGAAAATTCCAGTCAATATTTGCACTATACACAGGATACCAATTTCCATAATAATAATCAACTCCTGCTTCCATTCGTGCATATGGAATAGCAAGAGTAGCTTGTAGAGTTCCGCCTGCAAAAGCCTTGGCTTTAGCTTTTAGGTTTATTTTATTAACAAAAACTATGGGTACTAATCCTACGGTAACAGTAATAGGAGGTAATGTAAATACTGGGATTTTTGCTTCCCCTTGAGCTCCTATTCTACCTTTAAAGGAAAAATCGGCAATATCTAGTGCAAATACACAACGTAATCTTTCTGGGGTGATTGAATTTGGTGCTTTTTGGTAGTAGAATTGAAAATCTGGACGCATTAAGGCCTGAAATTCACCAAAAAAAGTACCTGTTCCACTTGCTTTAAATCGATAATATCCATCTGATTGTTTGCTGAAATTTTCATCATCAGTATGATATTTGATTTTAAATTCTGTTTTTGTTGGATCTATCTCTGCTTTTTCAAATACCTCATGAAGTGAAGTCTCCTCTGTTGAAATCATCAATTTGTCAGAAACTGATTTTATAGCTTTGATTTTTTTCATAAAACCATATGGAGCTTTATCCATAACATCTGCAATGAGGATATCCCCAATTTTAAAATCTAATAAATCTGATTTCTTTTTAAAGGTTAACTCGTGATTTTCTAATTTAAGTAATCCATGAGATTCATCAATTATTTTTACATTCGAGATGGATAATGTTTCTTCCAGAGTTTGATTAGTAGTTATATCTTCAAAACTTTCTTTCTCTGATTCGCAAGAGATCAACAAAAAAGTAAACGATATTAAAGCTAAAATAAATTTTAAGTCCTTCATTTTTAAAGTTTTTATTTACATTAAATTAATAGTAGAGGTATACCTGTCAAAAAGCTATTTTGTTTCTTTCTTTGAAAGAGGTGATAGTTTACCTATGAGCACTTTTTTGCTATAAATAAGCTTTTTGGGTTTGTTATTGGTTTTGTGTATTGATTATTTAATTTATGATGTTATTATTTAGTTAACGCATAAGGAACTTTAAATTAAAGTATTCGTAACGATGTCCTGATCGATCAAATCAATCTATTGGGAGAGGTTGAATATTTATTAGGCAGGTTTTTTGTGGACATTTTAATCCGCTCAAATAAATATAAATTCTATTTTCTTCAGCACTCATTCTGATTTTTTCTGTGACCTCCTTTTATGAAAAAAAGCAGATTTACCGAAGCTCAAATTGTATCTATCCTTCAACAGTATGGTTCAGGAATGAAAGTCACCGACATCTGTCGTGAAAAAGGTATTAGTACAGCTACGTTTTACAGCTGGAAACGGAAGTACGGTGGCATGGATACTCAACAACTTAAGGAACTTAAGACTTTTCAAGAGGAAAACCGTCGTTTAAAACAGATGTTTGCCGATTTAAGTCTTGATCATCGTATTTTAAAAGACATTATAGAAAAAAAGCTCTAAAGCCTTGTGAGCGCAAGCTACTTGCACAACAAGTTGTTGAAGAAGAAGGATTAAGTGTTGTTAGAGCTTGCTTGTTGGTAAGTTTAAGTCGTTCTATGTGGTATTATCAAACCAAGAGAGACGATTCTGAAGTTATAGATAAACTCATTGAGATGAGTGAGTTAAAACCCAATCGTGGGTTTGTTACTATTTCTACAGAATCCGTTCGTAAGGCTTTGTATCGAATCGTAAACGCGTATTGAGAGGGTATAGGCTTATTGGATTGCAACTGGGAGGGAAAAGCAAAAAATGACTTCCAGCACGAATAAAAACACCTTAGAATCAACCTGAAGCGCTATTACAAATATGGAGTGCTGATTCTATGAGCGATAGTTTAGTTACTGGAAGAAGATTTAGGGTCTTTAACATCATTGATGATTATAACAGGGTCTTCCTTATGTATAACTCCTGCTTTTTCAATGCTTGCATTACGAGTTGTTAGTTACTTGAAACAGGCAATTGAGATTTATGGTAAACCAATACAGATCCGTGTTGATAATGGGCCAGAGTTCATTGCTCAAATCTTTGTCAACTATTGTTTAGTATTAGTGCGGTAATATTTGAATTTATTTAAAGTCTTAGAACTTAAAAAAGCTGAAGACATTTATGTTGTAAAAAATCATATGTTCAATTGAGTATTTCCAATATAGTATCTTATATAAGTATCTCTTTTTTTATAAAATAAACTTTGAGATTGTAGTGCCCTGTACTACCACAAGATAATGTGTATTTTGATTATTCATAAAGACAGGGAAATGTTTAGGCGCTGCATTTAATCGATAAAAAATGCATTTAATCGATTTTTTTTAATTAGCTTAGCTAAAGAAAAGTTAAAGACACAAGACGATTCTTTAGCTTTAAAAAGATTAAGGTTTTACCGTATTTTCGATATGCTTAATGTGTAGGATTTATTTAAAACACAAAACCTAGTTTTTGCTAATACTATTATTAATCATACTTTAAACCAATTACTACATGAAAAAAATTACTTTTATCTTTTTTGGAAAAGGTACCATAGATACCCAAAAAGTGTTAAGTTTTTTGACATTTTTAATTCTGGTATGCACAGTGTATCCAACACATGCGACTAATACAAGTTTTTTTAGTGATTATTCTAAATGGCACTCGCCAAAAAATCTTGTGGTTAAACCATTACTTGTAGATTTCTATGATAAGAATAGCGAAGTCTTTGAAGGTAATGAATCTTACAAGAGCGCTTTTTCAAATGTCATTTTTAATGATAATGATGGTATTGATGAAGGAGTTGATCAGGATGATGATAATGATGGTATTCTTGATGTAAATGAATTTGAAACATGTGGTACTGCTACTACAAGCCTCGCAGATGGAACAAGTGTTTTTGATGAAGATATTTTTGAGGTAGGCACTACAGATGTAGATTTTACATTTGCAAATTTGGCAGATCAATTAGCATTCTTTAATGCAGAATGGGAACTCGCAGAATATGGAAGTCCTTCTGGTGGATTGGTAGATGGTATAGAAATTAATACGACAACAACAGATCCAGGAACAGCACAATTGACAGTAGATATAAACTTAACCTTTTCTAGACCAGTTTATGATCTGGTCTTTTCTGTAGGTGATATAGATGGGCCTGCAGGACCACAAGCAGAAAGTGTTGAGGTTTTTGCATTTGATGAGAATGATAATCCAATTACATTAGATATTAATAATTTTCCATTTATAGGACCAAATTTAAATCGCACAGGTACTACCTTTATGACAAGTATTTCTACTTTTCCAGGTAATAATAGTACTGCAAATACATTTACATTATCCATCCCCGAAGCTGTAAGTAGAGTAGTATTAAGAGGGGATGATGGATCCGATGATTTGTATATAGGGATTCATTCTATGTCTTATTGTTCTTCTCAAGATACTGATAATGATACTATACCCGATCATCTGGATACCGATAGTGATGGAGATGGTTGTTTTGATGCTTTTGAAGGAGGAGATATTATTGCTGTAAGTGAGGTAGATAATGTAACAGGAGAATTAACAGGTATGGTTAATGGAGATGGAGTGCCAAATAATGTGAATCAAACAATAGGTCAAACAGTAGGGACAAGTCAAGACGCAGCTATCGCAGCTCCAAATTGTCCACCAATTGCTGATGATGATAATATAATCGCAGATGAAGGTACAATAGTTAATATATCAGTTATTACCAATGATGCTGATTCAAATGGAGTCATAGATCCTACAACAGTTAGTTTGGTAGGTAGTTGTGATACGGGAAGAACAGATGCTAATGGAGACTGTTTGCAAATCACAATATTAGGAGAAGGAATATGGAGTGTTGATACAGCAAGCGGTGTTATTACCTTTACTCCCGAAGTAGGTTTTATTACCGATCCAACCCCGATTGATTATAATGTAGAAGATAGTGATGGCAATGTGTCAAATAATGCAACTATTATCATAGATTATATAGATTCCTGTGATCCGATAGTTTCTGGAAATCCAGATTTTGATAACGATGGTGTTAGTGATGTTTGCGATCTGGATGATGATAACGATGGTATTCTGGACACAGAAGAAGGTGCTGTGATGATTACTCCTGTATTTGCAGGACAAACTACAACATTAAACTCCAGTACAATAACAACTGTTACTAATTTGTCACCAGGTGATATCATTAGGGTTTCTAATGTGGCAAATGCTGGAATAGCAAATTTAGATGCTATAATAACAATTATTTCTTCTACGGGGATACCTCAATATGATCCATCTGTAGCTAGGTTTTTTCTTGATAATTATTTGCCGGGTTCGGATCACTATGTTGAATATACTTTAGAATATGTGATGTCAGGTACTTCTACAGCAGTTACTGTCAATAACTATACAGTTAGCATTGGGGATATTGATTCTAATGAGACTTTGGATTTTACAGATTTAGTAGGGTATCAAAACCCGGATAGTTATACTATCGGGATCTCATTAGAAACAGGAGGTTTTGATAATGGTGGTGGTCCGGCAGGAGTATTTCAATATTTCAGAATGCGAAAGGATCTTGCAGGAAGTTCTACAGATTGGCAAGATGAAATTAATTATTCTAATACTGCGCCTAATGCAGATGAAGTAGTTGCTACTATTTTTTATGAAAGTGTTACTTTGGTAAGGGCTATAAGTGGTGTTACAGGTTCTTTTGGAGGTCCAGGTAGAAGAGGAGTATCTATCGGAGATAGTTCTTTTACGACTACTGTAGATACAGATTTAGACGGTATTCCGAATCATCAGGATTTAGATAGTGATAATGATGGGTGTCCTGATGCTATAGAAGGAGATGAAGATGTAATAGCAGCTCAATTGAATGGTGATAATTCGATAAATATAACAGCCAATGGTGGAATAGATTCAGATGGAGTACCAGAATTGATTAATAATGGCGGTACAGCCGATATAGGTGCTGACCAAGGACAAAGTTCAAATGGTAATGAAATAGTAGCGACCCGACTTAATTTGAGAACTACTCCTATTGATCAAACTGCTAATACAGGTAATCAGGCAAGAATAAGCGCCCTAGCAACAGTAACTAATACAACAGATTTTATAGGGGTTGCTCCAACTACGATTCCAGATTATTTAGGTAGTTCTGCGATGACTATTGGAGGAGTTAGGTATCAATGGTATCTAGGGGACCCCAATGCAGGCGGAGTACTACTTACTAACGATGCTACATATTCGGGAGTTACAGGTCGAACATTAACAATTAATACAGACTTGTCTCTGGATGGTAATCAATATTGCGTGTTGATCACACATCCTAATAATGAATGTATTGCACAAGTCGAATGTGCTACACTAACAGTTATAGACCCTTGTGACCCTGTATCTTCAGGTTATCCGGATAAAGATAATGATGGAATTACAGATATCTGCGATCTTGATGATGATAATGACGGGATTACAGATGTGGATGAAGGATTATTAAATATAGGAAATGCTCCCGCTACAGCAACGGGTTTGTTGGCAAATCAAATTTTTTGGACAGATTGGTCTTCTGGAGATTTTGCAGACGGTGTTCAACTAGGAGATGAGCAAATTGTAAGCTTGCCAGGAGGTTTTTCAATAACCATTCAGGTTGTGAATGCAAATGCAGATGCAGGTGATATAACAGTTTCACCAATTGCAAATAATCTTGCTGGATTATATACCAATTCTGTTTTAGGTTTAAGGACAGCAACTAGTGGGGATGTTAGTTTTACCTTTAGTTTTAATGGTATTGATGGTTTGGGGAATCCATTTATTCCAGATGTAATTTTTTCAGATGGAGAGCGAACAACCCAACCGGGAGAAATAACAAGTGCAGTTACTAATGGTGGTAATTGGAGATTAGCAGAACAAATACGTAGCGCCTCAGATGCTTCTGGAGTTGGGACCCAAACAGTTTCAATTTCAGGCTCTGATCCAGGTCAGGGGTTTGGTACTCCTTTATTTCAAAGTAGTGCGGCGTCAGAAGTAACTTTTGCTAGCAGTGGTCTAGGTGGTCGACAAACGATAGCAATAGGTTTTATCGTTAACAGAGATAGCGATTCTGACGGAACTCCAGATAGTTGTGATTTAGATTCTGACAATGATGGTTGTCCAGATGCAGTTGAAGGAGCGGGGATTTTTGAGCCTACAGATTTGAATGGCTCTGGTAGTTTGGATAGTGCTGTAGATGCAAATGGTGTACCCACAGTTTCAGGAAGCCCTCAAAATACGACTGCTGGCGTTACGGATGATTCAATTAGTGTATGTGAACCTACTACGGCAGATGATAGTTTAACAGTAGATGAAGATAGTACCGCAGGTGTTGCAAATCAAATTGATGTGTCGACCAATGATAGTATTGGTGTCGACGGTGGTGATGGTGAAGATTTTGCTTTAGCTACGGGAGCTAGTAACGGTACAGTCACGGAAGTAAGTGATGGGGTTTTCCAATATGTGCCAAATCCAAACTTTAATGGAAGTGATAGTTTTACCTATACTATTACTGATGCAAATGGAGATACCGATACTGCTACAGTGAATGTAACCGTAACCCCAGTAGACGATACACCAACGGCTACAGATGATACTCCTGCCGATGTAGCAGAAGATAGTGGAACGACCAACATAGCGGTATTAGGTAACGATAGCTTTGGAGGCGACGGTCCAAGTACGGGAACGATCAATGTAACTGCCATCCCAGCTGCCGTAGGAACTGCAGTAGTGAACAATGGAGGTACACCAAACGATCCGACAGATGATACGATCGACTTTACTCCAGCCTTAGACTATAATGGTCCGGTAACAATCACCTATGAGATCGAAGATGCAGATGGAGATACGGCTACGGCTACGGTTACTTTCGATGTAACCCCAGTAGACGATACGCCAACCGCTACTAATGATACTCCTGCAGATGTAGCAGAAGATAGTGGAACGACCAACATAGCAGTATTAGGTAACGATAGCTTTGGAGGTGATGGTCCAAGTACCGGAACGATCAATGTGACTGCCATCCCAGCTGCAGTAGGAACTGCAGTAGTGAACAATGGAGGTACACCAAACGATCCAACGGATGATACGATCGACTTTACTCCAGCCTTAGACTATAATGGTCCGGTAACAATCACCTATGAGATCGAAGATGCAGATGGAGATACGGCTACGGCTACGGTTACTTTTGATGTCACTCCAGTAGACGATACACCAACGGCTACAGATGATACTCCTGCAGATGTCGCAGAAGATAGTGGAACGACCAACATAGCAGTATTAGGTAACGATAGCTTTGGAGGAGACGGTCCAAGTACGGGAACGATCAATGTGACTGCCATCCCAGCTGCGGTAGGAACTGCAGTAGTGAACAATGGTGGTACACCAAACGATCCGACCGATGATACGATTGACTTTACTCCAGCCTTAGACTATAATGGTCCTGTAACGATTACTTATGAGATCGAAGATGCTGATGGAGATACGGCTACGGCTACGGTTACTTTTGATGTGACTCCAGTAGACGATACACCAACGGCTACAGATGATACTCCTGCAGATGTCGCAGAAGATAGTGGAACGACCAACATAGCAGTATTAGGAAACGATAGCTTTGGAGGAGACGGTCCAAGTACCGGAACGA
>NZ_JBSWWU010000028.1:0-13847 GCF_056160245.1 Aquimarina sp. AWH4_224
TTTGTTGGGTGTTTTTATCAACACCTTGCCTCTTCGTAGTGAGTTGGATTATGGATTGAGTTTTGAGGAGTATTTACAAGAGGTTCGTTCTGTGGTATTGTCGAGTTTTGAGCATCAGGATTTTCAGTATGAGGATTTGATAGATATGTTATCGATCGATCGAGATATGAGTCGTAATCCCTTGTTTGATGTGATGTTTGTTTACCAGAACTTTGAGGTTTCTAGTTTAGGATTTTCAGAGGTTGCTATCTCGAGTTATGGAGGTGGTAGTTCTTCGGTGTCGAAGTTTGATTTGACGTTGACTGCTATGGATTCTTCAGATGGTATGTATTTGGAGTTTGAGTATAGTAGTAGTTTGTTTGATCGTTCTACGATTGTTCGTTTTTCAGAATATTTTCAACGTTTGGTATCGGGAGTATTATCAGATTCGAAGACCAGTATTGGTTCATTAGAGATGTTATCGTCTAAGGATAAAGAGGAGTTGTTATACTCTTTTAATGCTACGGATGTAGATTATGGAGAAGCTGATAGTTTTCTATCATTATTTGAGGCTAGTGTAGCTTCTGATCCAGATCGTATTGCATTGGTTTATGAAGGCGAATCTATTAGTTATAAAGATTTATGGGCCAAGGTAAATCAATTTTCGAATTATTTGGTGGCGCAAGGGGTTGGTCGTTCAGAGATCATCCCAGTATGTTTGACACGTTCTTTGGACATGGTTATCGCTTTACTTGGGGTAATGCGTTCGGGTAATGCCTATGTTCCTATCGACCCTAGTTATCCGGTTGATCGTATAGGTTATATCGTAGATGATATTGCAAGTCCATTTCTTATTGCAGAAGATGCTACTTTTTCTTTGGTATCTTCATTTGATTGTACCGTTTTGAATATAAATACTGATCGTTCTGTGATCTCTTCGTTGGATCCAGAGTTTGATATTTCTATTTCGGGAGATGATTTGTGTTATGTGATTTATACTTCAGGTACAACGGGTAACCCAAAAGGAGTAATGATTTCTCATGAAGCATTGCATAATTTTTTATGTTCAATGATTGATACGTTGTCTATAGATGCTTCAGTGTCTTTGCTTAGTGTTACCACTTACAGTTTTGATATTTCTTGTTTAGAGTTTTATATGCCATTATGTGTTGGCGGTCGTTCAATTATAGGTAGTGATGTATCTGTTCAAGACCCCAGGGTTTTAAAGGATTTAATACGTTCAGAATGTCCTACACATATGCAGACGACCCCTTCACGATGGCAGATGTTATTAGATTCGGGATGGGACAATAGTACAGGTGTCACCATTTTGAGTGGAGGAGAAGCTATTACCTCGATCTTACGAGATCGATTGGTTTCGCTTTCAGGAGCTCCGATATGGAACTTGTATGGTCCTACAGAAACTACAATTTGGTCATCAACCTGTTTATTAACTTCGGATAATTTGGTTACCATAGGTGGTCCGATAGCCAATACCAAGCTTTATATATTAGATGAGGATTTGAATTTGGTACCACAAGGTGTTAGTGGAGATTTGTACATATCAGGATTAGGATTATCCAAGGGGTATTACAATCGTCCTACTTTGACAGAGGAGCGTTTTGTAGCGAATCCATATCGTGTTTTAGGTCATGAGTTGTTGTATAAGACAGGAGATGTAGGTCGTTGGTTGTCTACAGGAGAGATTCAGTTAGGTGGTCGTATAGATGATCAGATCAAGTTACGAGGATATCGTATTGAGCTTGGCGAGATCGAGAGTACAATAGTGAGCCATCCTGCTATTAAATCGTCTGCTGTTCGGATGAAGGAGTTATCGGGCGAGAAGTATTTGCTAGGGTATTATGTTACTACTGGCGAAGATGTAGAGGTGTCAGACCTACGTTCTTATCTTCAAGATCGATTACCAGATTATATGATTCCATCATATTTTAAGGAGTTGGATATTCTTCCGATGACGCCCAATGGTAAGATTGATCGTAAATCTCTTCCAGATTTTGAGATTGAGGCGAGTAGCAGCTATGAGGCTCCGAGTACAGCTACAGAGGAGCGCTTAGTTTCGATATGGTCAGAGGTTTTAAAATTGGATACATCGATAATAGGAACTGCTACAAGTTTCTTTGAGTTGGGAGGTAATTCTATTAGAGCTGTGCATGTTATCAATCTCATTGAAAAAGAATTTAATATAAAAATTCCGATAAAATTAATTTTTGAGCACACTACAATTAAAAGCTTGTCTGTCAAAATAATGAACTTCAAGACAAGTACTAGAGAAGAAATCTCAAAAATCAAGCTTAAAGCCAACGATAAGTATAAAACGTCATCTGCACAAGAACGTATGTTTTATAAATATCTGCAGAATACAGATAGTTTAGCCTATAATATTTCGGGAGCATATAAAATTAGTGGAGTTCTGAATGTTCCTAAAATCAAGGAAACCTTGGAGAAATTAGTGGATCGACATGCAGTATTAAGAGCAAATTTTGCACTTTCCAACATTGGAGTACTACAAACAATTAATACTACAAAAAAGGTTAGTTTAACTATTCTGGAAATGGATAAGTATGCTCATCTAGACAATGCGTATTTGGATTTTGTAAAACCATTTGATTTAGAGTCAGAACTTCCTATTCGGTTTGCGTTATTGCCTGTTGATGAGAATACAAACATATTGTTTGTTGACGTACATCATATTGTTTGTGATGGGATATCATTGAATATTTTGATGAACGATTTCAAAGAATTATACCAAAATAAAGCATCTGTAGCTCCAGATTTTAACTATATCGATTATTCTTATTGGCAAAATAATTTGGCTAGTAACTTAAATGATCAAAAAGAATATTGGCTTCATCAGTTGTCAGGAGATCTGCCGGTGTTGACATTACCTATTAGCGGTTCCAAAGAGAGCGCGGATATAACGATAGCAGATTTTAAAACATTAGGAATTACAGATCAAGACTATAAAGACATTAAGAGATTTTTAGTGCAATCAGATGTTTCCGAATTCATGTTCTTTATATCGGTATTTTATATTTTACTTCAAAAATTATCCAATAATTCTGATATTATAATTGGTACAGACGTAATAGGCAGGACACATCCAAGATTTCAAGATGTCATAGGAACTTTCATTAATATTTTACCACTTAGATCAAATGTCGATACAAAAACTTCGTATCAAATATTTTTAGATGATATCAAAGAAAACGTTCTTAATGCCTTCGAGAACCAAGAGTACCAGTTTGACGAAATGATTTCTGAATTATCTAAACAACAAGAGGTTGTGTCAGAGGATCTGGTAAGTGTTCACTTTGCATTTGTAAATTACTTTGAAGGGGAAAAAGAGTTCTTTATTGAAGATCTCAAATTCGAATCTTTGCACTTAATTAAGGATGAAACCACCCAATATGAATTTAAAATAGAAGTTTCAGAACATCAAGATGAGTATGCTGTAAAATTCATTTATAGCAAAGAACTTTATGATAGTGACATTATTCAAGTATTTACCGAATATTACTACAATATCATTAAATCAGTACTACATGATCCTTCGGTCTTGATCGGACAAATAGAAGTTTAAATCTAACTACATCGTATTCTAATAATTCGAATCTGTTTGAAAAATCAAATGGAATAATATAACTGTATCCATATGGATACAAACATTAATTACAAAATCAAATTCTACATAAAATGAGTAAACTTTTTCTTAAACCAAATGTTGTTATAGAACCATTGTTTGATAGATGGTATGCCTGGCCACACTTGATCTCGCCAGCCACAAGTGCAATGAACGTAAAAGGGAGGCACTTAAAGATAATGAACTCTTATATCCAATCTCCTAAAATGCATGAAGCAGCGGTTAAAAATCCAAAAATGCTGGGAGGCCCCTTTATGGATTACGAAAAAGATCGCGTAGAGGATATCAAAGCATTAAAAGATCAGACAGTAAGCGCCCAA
Organism: Aquimarina sp. AWH4_224; assembly: GCF_056160245.1. Lineage (NCBI taxonomy): Bacteria > Pseudomonadati > Bacteroidota > Flavobacteriia > Flavobacteriales > Flavobacteriaceae > Aquimarina > Aquimarina sp. AWH4_224. The sequence continues at coordinate 3,961 of NZ_JBSWWU010000028.1, forward strand.
TCAGATTCGTTGGAGTTTGTAAACGCAATACATGAACTTGATCAAATGCTAAAATCTAATGCCAAAGGGTATTCTTTGGAAACCTTGTATGAGAAAGTTCCTGAAATACTAAAAGGATATGTAGAATTGGTATATGATCTAAATAATAACCCTTCTTATCGATTCTTTGAACCTTTACTTTATAAGAGTGGGTTCTACAACAAGTCCTCACAGAGTATTGCATTATGGATCACTGATAATGATGAAAGGCCATTTTGTTTAAGTACACCTAGATTAGATGAACCCAATGTATTGCATCTAGAGATCCCATTTGATCATCCAGGAATAGATCAATTAAGTAAAATGAAAAGAGAACCTGGGGATGTAGATGATATCGCCAAAGTTTTAGGGGTTTCTGAAGAAGAAAGAGAACTGTTTAATACTTTTTTTACAAGTCAGGAACACCCAACTTATAGCAAATATGAAGGTGATAAAGCACGGATGAGATATTTTGGACATGCCTGTATTTTGGTAGAAACCAAAGATATAAGTGTTTTAATAGACCCCGTTATAAGTTATTATGGCTACGAGTCTACAGTAGAACATTTTTCTGATATCGATATTCCGGATGTTATCGATTATGTATTGATCACTCACAATCATCAGGATCATATCTTATTCGAAACACTATTGCCATTAAGACATAAAATCAAAAACATTATCGTTCCCAGAACTTCAAGTGGAGCATTACAAGATCCAAACCTCAAGCTCATGTTTAATAACCTAGGGTTTAATAACGTAATTGAGATTGATGAAATGGAAACAATAGTGGATCAAAATGTTTCAATTACCGGCTTGCCTTTTACTGGAGAACACAGCGATTTGAATATTAAATCTAAAGCTTGTTTTAGAGTCGCGATCGATGATTTTACCTTCCTTTTTGTAGCAGACTCTAGAATTTTGGAATCCAAAATTTATGATCATGTTCAAAAGATAATCGGGAATATTGATGTGTTGTTTTTAGGAATGGAATGTGATGGAGCACCTCTATCTTGGCTGTACGGACCATTATTGACAGAAAAGATTTCTCGAGAAGATGATCAATCTCGAAGACTTTCGGGTTGTGATTTTGAAAGAGGAATGTATTTGGTAGATACCTTCAAACCAAAAGAAGTATATGTGTATGCAATGGGGCAAGAACCTTGGTTAGAATTTATTAGTAGCATAAAATATACTGAGGATTCGCATCCAATTGTACAGTCTAATATGCTGGTAGATAAATGTGAAGAAAAAGGAATAATAGCGGAACGACTTTTTGGAGAAAAAGAGCTTTTTTATTCATATCAAGAAGCATTAGAAACAGTAGAATAGAGTGAGAAATCATTTATTAAAGTCTTAATAAAGAAAAATTTATGTGCGGTATTTGTGGATTTATAAAACATGATGACATTGTATCAAACGATGATCTTCAGATTGTTCAAAAAATGAATAAGAAATTGATTCATAGGGGACCTGATGATCAAGATACTTTGCTTTTTGATAATGTTGCTTTAGGTTTTACCAGGTTGAGTATTATTGGTCTGAGTAATGGAATGCAACCTTTATACAATGAAGATAGATCTCTGATCTTAATTTGTAACGGAGAGGTATTTAACTATATAGAGTTGAGAGAAGAACTCATCTCCAAAGGGCATAAGTTTAGTACCGATAGTGATATTGAGGTAATCATTCATTTGTATGAAGATCATGGTACAGATTTTCTAAATAAATTAAATGGACAATTTGCATTTGCATTATACGATACAAAAACTAAAAGTCTGTTTTGCGGTCGAGATCAGATGGGAATTATCCCGTTTTACTATACGTATGTGAACAATACCTTCGTTTTTGGTTCAGAGATCAAAGCGATTATTGAACATCCCTTAGTGAAAAAAGAAGTCGATCTTACAGGATTGGACCAGGTTTTTACTTTTGCCGGGCTCATCAGCCCGAGAACCATGTTCAAAGGAATTCATAGCCTTGAAAATGGCCATTTTCTGGTAGTGGATAACAAGGGAGAGATTAAGAAACAAGAGTATTGGGACTTGATTTACCCCGAAGGGGAAGTGGTACTAAATGGAAAATCTGAGGATTACTACCTCAAAGAATTAGAGGGACTGTTCGAATCTTCAATAAATCTTCGATTGCGCGCTGATGTTCCTTCTGGGTTTTATGTAAGTGGAGGACTCGATTCTTCCATGATCGCCATGAAAGTAAATCAATTGGTTCCTGAAGTAAAGAAAAAAGCATTTTCTATCGATTTTATAGATTCGCTTCATTCAGAATCCAATTATCAGAAAATCGTTGCAGAGCAAAGCAATTCTAATTTGAATCAAAAAGTATTTCTGTATGATGACATAAGTGACCGATTGAGGGAATCCATTTATTATAGTGAATGCCCCATAAAGGAAACGTATAATACAGCATCAATGTCTTTGTCAGAAAATGTAAGAGCCAATGGACTCAAGGTAATTCTTTCTGGAGAGGGTGCAGATGAGTTCTTTGCGGGTTATGTGGGGTATCGATTTGATAAGATGCGTCAATTAAACCTAATTGACAATCCCGCGACACCAGAAGAGAGAGCCTTAAGAAAGAAGCTTTGGGGGAACGATTCATTTTTCTACGAAAGAAACTTTTTGGAATTCGAAGAAGAAAAAAGACAGCTGTATTCTAAAGATATTAATGCATCATTTTCTGAGATTAATTGTTTGAACTATCCAATAATCAATAAGGAAAGAATACGTAATAGAGATATTGTAAATACAAGAGCATATGTGGATTATAAAATCCGATTGGTAGATCATTTGGTTTCTGACCATGGAGATAGAATGGCTATGGCCAACTCTGTAGAAGTAAGATATCCCTTTTTGGATAAGAACTTGGTCGAGTTTTCGGCACAAGTTCCTTCAGAGTTAAAACTCAAAGATTTTACCGAAAAATACATTCTCAGAAAAATGGGAAGTAAATTTGTTCCTAAATCTATTATAGAAAGAGAGAAGTTTCACTTTATAGCACCAGGAAGCCCATATCTGATACAGCAAAACATTGAATATATTCAAGATTTGTTGTCTTATGATGTGATCAAAAAACAAGGCGTTTTCAACCCTGATGAGATCGAAAGGCTTAAAAAATTATATGCACAAGAAGGGTATACTATTAATGCTCCTTATGAAAGTGATCTTTTGATTACGGTGATCACTTTTGGAATATTACTAGACACCTTCTTTTCTTAACAAATAAGTAAATATCCCCTCATTTTATCCATCAATAACTTATTGATGAAAGGTCCAGGCTTTTTGAAATATAAAAGTCCGGCAAATACCTACATGTTTAAATCAAAAATAATTTTAAAAAATACCCGATGGTTTTTCAAGAAGAATTAATAAAAAGCCTTACTAGAGCTAAAGAAAATATCGCTATAGAATATAATCAGCATTCTATTACGTATGAACAAATATTGAGAACATCCAATAAGATCACAAAATTTCTTTTAGATCAAGGTATATCTAGAGAAACCTTTGTAGGTGTTTTGATGGATGATAAAGTGGATTTGATTTGTTCGATGATAGGAATCATGAATGCCAGATGTGTATTTGTGCCTATAGATAGCAAACTACCCAAGGATCGTTTGGATAAAATCGTAGAAGAAACGAAGTTAGAATATTTGATCACTTCTAATACTTCTAACGCTACTTTGGAGAATGTCAAAAATCAATTCAATCTGCAGCACATATTAAGGAATGATGATGTGGATTTTGAATATCCAAAATTCGAGAAAGATGATAGCCTTTATGTTTATTTTACTTCAGGTTCGACAGGTACACCAAAAGGGATAATCGGAAAGAATTGTAGTTTGATACAGTTCTTACAATGGCAAATTAGTGAGTTCGAGATTAACAATACTTGTAGAGTTAGTCAATTGATAAGCCCATATTTTGATGCTTTCTTGAGAGATGTTTTCATCCCATTACTAACCGGAGGTACCGTATGTATTCCTTTTGAAGAAGAAGACTTTTTTACACCCGAAAAAATTACCCAATGGATTGATCAGAACGAAATCAGCATGATTCACTGCGTTCCAAGTGTTTTCCGAATTTTTTGTCAGCATCCAAGGTTAGGTGATCATGCTTTCAAAAATTTAAAGCATATTTTTCTTTCCGGAGAAAAAATCATACCCACAGAGCTGAAGAAGTGGTATGATTGCTTTGGAAATACAATTCAACTTGTCAACTTCTATGGCGCTACAGAAACTACAATGATCAGGTCTTTTTACAGGATTCGTCCCGAAGATTCATCCAAACAAAGGATCCCGATCGGAGCTCCTATTGCAGATACCGAAATTTTGATTTTAGACAACGAAAAGAAGCCTGTAAAAGCTCTTATGACTGGAGATCTTTATATCGTTACCGATTATATGTCAAAAGGATATTTGAACAATGTATCATTAACAAATGAGAAGTTCATTGCGCTAAACCAAGATACAGATCAGGAAAAGATTGCCTTTAAAACAGGGGATAAAGGTAGAGTTCTACCTAACAACGTAATTGAATTATTGGGAAGAGAAGATCGCCAGGTTAAACTGAGAGGGATCCGAGTAGAATTAGATGAAATTGAGAATGTTTTATTGAAATCAAACCTCATTAAGAATATCGTTGTAGTAAAAAAAGAAGAAAACCCAGGAAGTGATAAAGCACAGAACAATGGAGTGGGCCTTACAGAATCATTAGTTGCTTTTGTTGTTGAAGCAGAAGAAGGAGTAAGCAAAAAAATAGATCAATATGCACAGGATTATTTACCAGCATATATGCTTCCTTCACGATATGTAGCGGTCAAAGAATTTCCACTACTATCTAATGGGAAAATAGATCTCAAAAAGTTAGAAACCTTAATGGATTCTGATACTTCTGAAGTAGTTCACCCAAGAAACGATATTGAGGAGAAATTACTAGCAATCTGGGAAGAAATTCTAGGAAAACAATCCATCTCGGTGGTAGATAGCTTTCAACGTATGGGAGGAAACTCTTTAAGTATAATGAGATTAATTGCTAAAATTTACACAGAATTTAAAGTGAGAATCTCTCTTAGTCAATTGTTTAAAACCCTTACCATAGAAAGTCAAGCGTTATTTATCCAAAATGCAACAAAGGATAATATTTTCAAGATTTCTAAGAAGGAGCAAAAACCATTTTATCCATTATCCTCTTCTCAAAAAAGAATGTATTTTAACTATGATCTCAATAGAGAAGATACTTCTTATAACTTGCCTATTGTCTTTCAAATGGGAGACAATGTAGATCTGAGTAAGGTAGAAAGCTCTTTTAATAAACTGATAGAAAGACATGAAAGTTTAAGAACAGTTTTTAGCTTCAAAAATGAAAATATTGTTCAGGAGATAAAGGAAACAGATCAGGTAAAAATAGCCTCCATTACTAGTAATAACATGGAGCAAAGTATCCAAGATTTTATCAAACCTTTTGATCTTAATCATGGTCCTTTATACAGACTTGGAGTGATAACCTGTAACGGGAATGAACGATTTTTGATTTTTGACATTCATCATATTATATGCGATGGAATTTCTCAGGTTAATTTGTTTAAAGATTTTTTGACGCTTTACTACGATCAATCCTTAGAGGAGTTAACACTTCAATATTCAGATTATGCAGAATGGGAAAACGAATTTATAACCAATCAAGAGTACATACAACAGCGAGAATTTTGGTTAAAAGCATTTGAGAAAGATATTCCAAGATTAGAATTACCAACATCGAATGATGATGAAGAATTTGATACTGAAGGAGGAAGTACATCTTTTGCAATTGCGAATAGCCAATTAAAACCATTGATTCATAATGTGAAAGAAGGGGATAAGATTACAGATTTTTCAGTGTTATACTCCCTTTTTGTTACTTTTTTGGTTCAATTAACCGGACAAGAAGATGTCGTTGTAGGGATTGCCTCATCAGGAAGAATACAAGAAGAAGTAGAACAAATAGTAGGAATGTTTTCCAAAACGTTACCTATTAGAAGTAAACTAGATACCAAAAATACTTTCAGAGAGATAACTAAGGATATCAGTGCATATTTGGTAGAGGCAACAAGCAAACAAACGTACGACCTTTCGGACATTTTGATGGAGTTGAATAAGAAAACAGAAAATCATATTAAACATCTTTTTGATGTGATGTTCATATATCAAAATTTTGATAAGAAGAAACTAAATAATTTTGCTAAAGACTTCACCTACTTTGATTTTGAGAACAAAACGGCAAAGTACCCATTATCCTTGTTTATTAATGAAGAAGAAAATGAATATCGATTCACTTTTGAGTATGCTTCAAGCGTGTTCACAGCTTCTGATATAGATATCGTTGCTTCGCAATTCAGGGATTTTATGACCTCTATTTTAGAAAGTGTAGACACTGCTGTCATGGATGTTATTGGTGAAGATCATAACACCTTAGAATCTGTAGAGGACGACCTTACTTTCAATTTTTAGGGCAAGCAAACCCTACAACCAAACAAAATTTTACACAAAACATCAATCCTAAAAGTACTACCATGTCTGGAAATTCAATTTTAGATTTTGAAGCATTACAGGTTAACAGAAATATAAAATCCAGAAAATACTGGGAAGAGAGGTTAATAGACGTAGATGTATTGTCTTATATCAATAATGATATTTGTACAACTGGTTACGGTATTGAAAGTTTTTCTGTTCAAAATAAGAAGTTCCCTGAAGAAGTTTTCGATCGACTTGATCAAATCGCATCTTCGGATAAGGCCAAACATGTCTTGTTGATTTCTGCATTATCTGTGTTGATTTCAAAGTACTCTTCTAGCTCAGAGAATGTAATTTTTACACCTGTTTTTGATCTTTCCGAAACTCTTGAACAGAACAATAAGGTGATTCCTGTTAGATTCAAGATCCAGGGAGATGCAAGTTTCAGCCAATTTGTGCATCAGGTTAAAAATGATTTGAAGAATGATTATAGCAATAGTAATTTTCCTTTAACCAAAATGTTGGGACTAAGCCCAGAGGAACTTGATAAACGACCTAAAATTGGGCTATGTCTAAATGCTATTCAAAATAGGGTTGATGTAGAAGATATTTCGCCTGAAATTCTTTTCGTATTTGAGACCGAGAAAGAACTAAGTTTAGAGATTCAATTTGATAGCACTAAGTTTTCATCTGCTTTTATTGATACCCTTGCTGAACATTTTTTTAATCTTTTAGATCAGCTAATTCACCAAAAAGGGATCACTATATCAGAAGTTGATGTTTTGTCTGAGAAGGAGGCTCAACACTTTATTTATGGATTGAATAATAGAACAACTCCGTATCCGCAAGAAGAAACAGTAATTTCACTTTTTCGTAAGCAAGTTAGCAAACATCCAGAAAATACTGCAATCGACATCGATGGAAATACTATTTCTTATAAAGAATTAGACGAGCTCTCGAATAGAATAGCAAATTTTCTGAAAAATGATTTAGAACTAGCAGAAAAGAGTTTGGTTGGGGTTGTTTTAGAATTAGAGAAATATTTAGTTCCAGTTATTTTAGGGATTCTTAAAGCTGGATGTGCATATATTCCTATCGACATAAATACACCAAAAGAGAGAATTATTACTATTGTCAAGAGTTCTGAATTGGATCTTGTGATTACTCGAGGAAATTTTTTGGAGGACCTTAAAGAAGTTGTAAACAACATAGTTGATTTAAACACTTGTCAAACTGAAATAGATGAAGTCCAGCCAACTGATTTGATCAATGAAATCAAAAGCGAAGACTTAGCCTATATTATTTATACTTCGGGTTCTACAGGGATCCCTAAAGGTGTGATGATACCTCATAAATCACTGGTAAACTATATCGATTGGGCATCAAAACAATATCTAAATAATGGTAAAGGTAATTTCCCTTTGTACACATCGATTTCATTTGATCTTACGGTTACATCTATCTTTACACCACTAACCACTGGAAATCAAATCTCAATATATAACGAAAATGAGAAGAGCATTGCCATAGAAAAAATCATAATGGATGATAACATCAATGTTATCAAATTGACGCCTTCACATTTGAAGATTCTAGATCATAGTACTGCTATTCAACCCAATTTCAGCATTCCTCCCAAAAGATTAATTGTTGGAGGAGAAGAGCTTACGTATGAGCTGGCAAATTCGATATATAACAAGTTTAACGGCCATATCACTATTTATAATGAATACGGTCCAACAGAGGCTACTGTAGGGTGTATGATTTATGAATTCAAACCGGAAGATCAATCCATTTCGGTCCCCATAGGTGAGGGAATTCAAAATACCAACATCTATATTTTGGATGAAAACTTAAATGTTGTGCCCAACAATGTACATGGAGAAATATATATATCTGGAGAAGGATTGGCATTGGGATATATTTCTCAAAAAGAGCTTACAGATCAGCGTTTTATTCAACATCCATTTGTAGAAGGAAAAAAGATGTATAAAACAGGTGATATCGGTGTTCGAGATCATAATGATCGGATCATTTACAAAGGAAGAATAGATGATCAAGTAAAAATTAGAGGTTATCGGGTTGAAATTGGTGAAATAGAATATTGGCTATCCTCTTACCCCGAAATAAAAGAAGCAATCGTAATACATAAAAAAGATGCTGTAGCTGGAGATTATCTATCAGCATATTATCTATCCGATTTTGAGTTGGATGATAATGCAATAGAAACGTTTTTGATATCTAAAGTACCTGATTATATGGTACCTTCCTACTTTTGCAAGTTGGATCATTTTCCACTTACCATAAATGGAAAGATAGATAAAAAAGCGCTACCTAATCCACAACTCAAAAAGAATACTCAATTTGTCCCCCCGTCTAATGAATTGGAAGAAAAACTACAAACTATCTGGGGAAAAATATTGCCCATTGAAAAAGAAGAAATAGGAATTTGTCACAGTTTTTTTGACCTAGGGGGGCATTCATTGTTAGCGACTATACTAGTTAATCAAATTTCAAAAGAGCTCAAGATAGCAGTGGGCCTTAAAGATATTTTTGAGTACCCAAGTATTCAAGAACTAGCAAAGCATATAGCTAATGAAGAGCTAACCGATTATTTTGAGATTCAAAAAGCTAAAAAGCAAAAATATTATCCACTCTCTTCTGCTCAGAAGAGACAGTTTGTTCTTAATGAATTAGAGAAAAACTCCATTGCATATAATATGCCTACTATAGTTCGCCTGGAAGGGCAACTTAACAAAGAGAATGTAGCTACTGTTTTCAGAAGTTTGGTGCAAAGACATGAAATACTTCGAACAGTTATAACAGTTGTTGACAATATTCCGATGCAGCAAATAAAGGAAAATATAAACTTCAAGCCCACATATTTTCATTGTTCCGAAGCAGAGGTATCTCAGGTAGTAAAGGGTTTTATAAAACCTTTTGATCTTAGTACAGGTCCTTTACTACGAGTAGGGTTAATAGATCTAGATCCTAATAATCACATTTTGATGATAGATATGCATCATATTATTTGTGATGGAGTTTCAAAAAATATATTGTTTAGAGAATTCTTAGAACTGTATAATGGAGGCGAGCTATTACCAAATCGTCTGGAGTATACAGATTATGTACTTTGGCAACAAAGTGAAAAGCAAGAAACTCAATTAGAGAACCAAAAAGCATTTTGGTTGGAAAAATTTGCCACAGATGCACCTGTTGTAGAAGTTCCAACTGATTTTGATAGGAATGCAGAAGATGACCGGGAAGGAGGAGAACTGCTCATTCAATTTACAGAAGAAGAAACAAACGAGCTTAGAAAAATAACAGAAGAACAGCAAGTCACTATGTATATGGTGTTAGTATCCGT
>NZ_JBSWWU010000029.1:0-9737 GCF_056160245.1 Aquimarina sp. AWH4_224
TTTTGATACAATATATAACTAGTTTCTATAAATAAGAACATCTTAGAGTAAAAGGTGCACTTAAGTTCGGAACTTTTATTTGCTTTTGGCATGTCTTTATTTGACTCTAAATTTTTAAAATTATAACTAAAATTATTTAGATCATAACTCAAAGAATATGGTTCGATTCCCACCTTGGGTACATTTTTAAATCCTCTGAATTATATTCAGAGGATTTTTTATTTGAAAATAGGTTTGTTGGTCAAACCATATTTAATAGGAAACTTTTAGCCTTCCTCTATCCACATAGTAATATTGCCAATCTCCTCCAGAGCCGCTACCCCATGTGTCTAACCAAAAATAATTATTACCAGAACTAGTTCCACGAACTTTATATACTTCTACGGCTCTACGATTTCTATACCAATCTAAAGAACGTCTTGGAACACATCTTTCTGGATCCAAAGCATATTGATTTAAGAAGAATGCAGATCCATACCCAAAAACTCGGGCTTTCCCATTTTCGTCGATACACACTGCTGTTTCTTCATCAAGACCGATTCCTTTTCCTCTGATACCCCAATCTTTGTAGATTCGAGCTAAAAAAGTAACGTGCCTACCTCTTCTGTCTGGATTATCATAATGTGTGTCTGTAATTACGTCTTGTAAAAAAGGATTATTGATAAAATTATGTTTCTGTAATGTTAAATTAGTATCATAAGGATTTCTCAATGCTTCTCGAGAAGTAATTGTTCCATTTTCTGCATCAAAATAAATTCCACCTTGTATAGCGCATCCTGCACTGGTGCCTCCTATAACCACTTTTTTAGTATTTCTTAGATAATTTAAAGCAGTTTCTACCTTGGTATCTTTCCAATAACGAACATAGTCATATTGATCTCCACCAGCAATAAAAACAGCTTCTGCATTGCGTATGGTGGTTTCAACGTCGGGATCGTTTGCTTTCGTTCTTGAGTTGATTAATAAAGTTTCTACCGAATTTACCTTTCCAAGATCAAAAATATACTGGTTATAAGCATCGGTCCCCGTAGCACGAAGAATTACAATGTCACCACCACCTGATTTATTGATCATCCAAGAAATAGCGTCATCTACATCAGAACTACCTCCCATAAGTATAGTCCCAGCTGAGGTTTGAGACGTTACATCATTGGGGTCTCCTACAATTCCAATAGAAGCTGAAGAGATTTTCGCTTTGAATTGATGATCTTCAATTAAATTCTTGTCAGGATAGTTAGGTACATCATATTCCTTTTCACAGGAAGAAGTAAAGCAACAGAGTACAGGTAAGAAAAGTAAAGAAATGTTTGAAAGTTTTTTCATCTTGAGTTGTGTTTAATTATTAATAAATCTAATTATTCTGAATACATAATTTGATGTCTTATCACCTAGCAACATGTCCTTTTCACTTCTATTTTTTCTGCACTTGTTTACTACATATTTAAATAATTTAAAATATACTGTATCGTTTATGATTAATCCATCAATTTACCGTTGTCGACATACCAGTTTTGCCATACTCCTCCGCTACCGGTTTGCCAATCTGTTAGATCAAAGGTATTCGCTCCGTCATTAGTACCTTTTACAGCGTACACCTTAATTGCAGTACCTCCTAAATTCCAATCAAGTGGATTTCCCGAAGTACAATTTTCGGGCAGTGCATTTGTTAATTCTGGGTTCACCTGTAAGAAGTAGGCATTATCATTATGAGTAGGATGGCCTCCATATATTTTTGCCAAGCCTTTTTCATCTATGCAAACTGCAGTAAATTCATCACAGGCTATTCCTTTTGCTTTAACTGCGTTATCTTTTAAAATTCGCGCTAAAAATGTCACATGTCTTCCTTTTCTGTCGGGATTATCATAATGCGTGTCGGTAATTACATCAGCTAAATAGGTATTGTCAATAAAGGGTTCATTTTCTACAGTCACCTTAGTATCATAAGGATTTGTTAGGGCACTATCAGAAGTAACGGTACCATTTTTTGCTGAAAAATAATACCCTCCCTGAATAGCCATACCGGCACTGGTTCCTCCTATTGTAATATTTTTTGTGGTGATGGCTTCATTAATCAATTCGCTAATTGTCGTATTTCTCCAGTAAGAAATATATTGCCATTGATCTCCACCAGCGAACCAAATAGCTTCGGCATTTTTGATCTTGTCATGAATATAGGTCTCATCACTAGCATCTTTATTATGAAATACTATGGTTTCTACAGAATTTACATTTACACCTAATTCAGAATATAGATATCTGTTGTAACCATCAGATCCGCTTGCTCTTAAAACAAGTATATCTCCACCATTTGCTCTTTGTAAGAACCATTTCATTGCTTCATTATTTTCGGTAGCTCCTCCCATAAGACATATGCCTCCCAATGGACTTGTGGTCAAATCTGTAGAATTACCTATAAAATAGGATGTGAAGGATTGTGATACTGGTGGATTATTGTTTCCATTCGTAGGATTGGTATCTCCATTATCATCACCAGATGAACAAGAGAATAAAATAAGTATTAGTATAATTGTTAAATGTTTCATACGATAAGTTTTTTTACCATTCAAATAAAAATAAAGGAGGTAGTAGCAACAGCATAGATATAACGAATAACACAAGTACGATCGGTAATGCCCATTTTAACCATTTGTTATATGGTATTTTGGCAATAGATAAGGCACCCATGGTAACCCCACTTGTAGGCACAATCATATTAGTAAGTCCATCACCTATCTGAAAAGCCAAAACCGCAACCTGTCTGCTAATGCCAAGCAGGTCACTAAGTGGAGCCATAATTGGCATTGTTAATGCTGCCTGTCCAGATCCAGATGGGATAAAGAAGTTCAAACAACTTTGAAACAATAGCATAAGTTCTGCGGAAATGTATTTTGGAGTATTCCCTGCAGCTACAGCTACCGAATTCAACAAGGTGTCAATGATTTTTCCGTCCTGAGCAATTACTAATAAGCCTTTTGCCAGCCCTATGACCAATGCTGCTACCATCATTTCTTTAGCGCCCTCTGTGAAAGCTTGAATAGCATTGGATACTGACATTCGATAAAGTAATGCTGCTACGATTCCAAGCCCAATAAAAAGCCCTGCAATTTCAATAATATACCAGCCATGATTATTTACGCCGTATATCAAAATTGCAAGTGCTAGGAGAAATGCAAAGAGTACCCATTTCCTTTGTTGCGTCAATTGAAGAATTTCATCTTGAAGTTCAATAGCTGTTTTTGAGCCCTGCAGCTTGAAAAGTAGACATTTTGAAGGGTCTTTTTCTATTTTTCTGGCGTATCGTGAGATAGCCAGGCATGCTGTCAAGGTAAGAATGAACCACACTATTAAGCGATAAGTCATTCCGCTAAAGATCGGTATTTGAGCAATTCCTTGAGCAATTCCAATGGTAAAAGGATTACTGAATGCCCCCGCAAAGCCTACTCCGGTGCCTATTATAGGAATGGCTGCACCTATAATTGTGTCATACCCTAATGCCCGAGCTAATGGGATGGTAATAAGGATAAAGACAAGGATTTCTTCACTCATTCCAAAAGTAGCACCTGCCAATGAAAATAGAGCTGTAATCACAGGAAGGACAAAGACTTTGTAGCGAGGTTTTTTTTGACTAAATCGAATCACCTTGTACAAACCGGCATTTATAGCACCGGTTTTATTAATAATTGAAAAAGCCCCACCTACTAAAAACACGAAGGCAATGACTAAGGATGCCGAAGAAAAACCTTTAATGGGTGCTGTAAGAAATGCTCCTAACCCCTGAGGTTGTGATGCAACCGATTTGTAAGATCCGGCAATTACAATTTCTTTACTGTCGATCAGTTCTCTATCAAATTCTCCTGCGGGAATGACCCAGGTTAAAAAGATAAATATGATACTTATACTCAGTATAATTGCGATAGTATCAGGTAATTTGGTTAATGGTTTCATTTGTAAACATTATGTTTATAATACAGCATTATCAATGCTTTTTATGGGTGAGCGCAAATTGGTTACCTGGCAAAACAATACTTAATTGTAATCTTTCAGCACCAAGAAGACCATTCTTTTTTTGAATCAATGAATCTTGATTTTTCATTACGATCACTTGCGATTCTCCTAAAACTCTCGCTATATTGTTTTCAATCAAAATAGCAGTAGATTCATCTATACCAATAGTTGTTTGGTTAGGATGTTCAATAGCTGCAGAAATAAGTCGATTCATTCGCATTCGCACTATGAAATGCTGATCTACAATAACATGTGGCAGTAGACCTAAACCTTCCCTGATTTCAATATTATCAGCCTCAATGGTATTGAAATCACCCGTATATTCAGGATGTTTATATTCGTTTCCTGTGATCATTTTTTTACCCATTACTGCGGCTCCCGCACTTGTTCCTGCAATTGTAGCTCCGTTGTAATAAGCCTCATGTATTGCATTATGTAAAGAGGTATTAAGAACCACATCCATAAATCGCATTTGGTCTCCGCCAGGTATATAAATTAACCCAGCTTTTTTGATCGTTCTAATCCATTCTTCAGGCTGTTCACTTTTATTGAAAATAAACCCCTTGACGTTATCTTCTTTGATTCCTAAATCAACGAATTGCTTTTTGGAATAGTAGATAGCTGAATCTGGCTCTGCACTCGACATAGGAAGAATAACGGCATATTTTCCTTTATCCAAACCACTACTTTTAATAAGCTCTTTTATTAACTCAGGAGGACGTTTTCCTCCTCCAATAATAAACAACTTCCCTTTTGCAGAACTTTCCTTTTTAATAGCGGACTGTTTGTTTTCAGCATCTGACGTTTGATTACAGGAAACTAATAATAAGATTAAAAATATACCGATGATGTTAGAAATTTTCATAATTACTAAAAATTTTCTTCTTTGTTCCATATCAATACTTTACGTTCTTTTTTGCGTTCGGATATGAATCCTCTATACATACCCCCAGAATTATAAGGCATTATGATGTTACCTAGATAATCTATTGCAATAAGTCCTCCGTCTCCGCCAAGTTTAGCTTGGTGTTGTATTGCTTTTTTTGAAGCTTCCTCAAGCGTTAAACCTCCATACTCCATAAGGTTTGAAACCATAGAAGCTACAGTAGCTCTAATAAAAAATTCTCCAATCCCGGTACAGGAAACCGCACATGTATCGTTGTTTGCGTAAGTCCCACAACCAATAAGTGCTGTATCTCCAATACGGCCATCTATTTTATTAGTCATCCCGCCTGTTGAAGTAGCAGAAGCCAGATTCCCTTGTGTATCAAGAGCTACAGCTCCTACCGTACCCATTTTTAGATTAGAATGATCCAAAAAGGTAGCATCATCTGCAATGTCTTTAGCATGTTTCCATTGTTCCTCTCTGAAAGTAGTGTCAAAGTAATTATTCTCCACCATTTGGTGGCCCGACTTTTTGGCTAACTCGTCTGCAGCTTGGCCAGATATCATTACAATATCATCCCGATTCATTATGGTTTTTGCAAATTCGATCGGATTTTTTATGTAACGACTATTGGCTACAGCTCCTGCTTTTAACGTTTCGCCATCCATAACAGATGCCTCTAAAAAATGCTGTCCACTCCTGGAATAAACCGCTCCTTTACCGGCATTAAAATGTGTACTGTTCTCTAAAGAAACAACAGCTGCACATACGACATCAATGGCAGAACCGCCTTTGATGAGCACTTCTTCTCCCGCAGATAAGCTAACATTGAGATCTTTAATAATTAACTCTTTTTCCTCATTCGAAAGGTTCTCCTGACTGATGACTCCAGCCCCTCCATGAATGCATAAAGAGTAATTTGTTTTTTTTGACATAATCTTTCTTAATGGATCTTTATAAAGTTCTTTGATTTTTCTTGTTTTGTCGATACCTTTTATAATTAATACCCAGGATTTTGAACAATAATTCCGTCAGAAATGGCTACCTCACGTTGAGGTATAGGATATACCGTTCTGAAAGTATCTATTCCTAAAATGGTTTCAGCTCTTCCTAATCTAACAACGTCGAACCAACGATGACCTTCAAAAGCTAATTCTCTCGATCGTTCTTCTAACAAGATATTTACAAAAGTATCAAAATCAGGCACGTCTGCCGAGATGATGGGCAACGAAGGCAATGAACGAGTTCTAATAATATTTAGGTCATCTATAGCGCTAGATAAATCTGTTGGACTCATTCGAGCTCGTGCTTCGGCTCTGATCAGGTACATTTCTGAAAGTTTTAGAATAATTGCATTGCCTTCCAAATCACTGTCACGAGTTCCGTACTTGTCTACAAAAACTATTCGGCCATCATCAAAATACCTAAAGCTTCTAGGATCATTATCGGCATCCATTGGGTCAAAGAAATCAGAAAAGTTTGCTGAAACTTCTGGAGGAGAAGTAGAAAGCAAAGTGGTAAGGTTATTGCCATCAACCCCAAAAAACTGTAGTTCAAAGATCGCTTCAGAACTAGCTTCGATATCGTAGATATCGTTGTAATCGGTATTAAGATCATAATCAGGATTATTGATTACTTCTGTTGCCAATTGTTCTGCATTAGGGTAGTCTCCCTGGTACAAATATACTCTGGCCAACAAAGCTTCGGCAGTACCTCTGGATACCAGAAATTTATCATTGTCAAAACCTAATAGAGCAATTGCGTCATTTAGATCATTGATGATTTGTTCGAATGAAGCCGAAACTGAAGAGCGTGGGATACTAAGTGCAGATTGAGAATCAACGAAATTGGTAAATACCGGTACCCCAAATTCAGAATTGCTATTTGTAAATTGTCCAAACTGGCGAAGGGCATCAAAAAGACCTAATGCTCTAAAAAATAATGCGGTTCCCCTAGCATCAGAATCTTCCAGGTTTAATTCGTCCATTTTTTGTAAAATGAGATTACTGGCGTTGACTACAGCGTATACGTCTACCCAACTGCTTTCCACATAAGCGCTCGATGTCGGGATAATAGCATTGTCTAATTGAGCAAACCGCTCTCTAAATCCTGTCGCATCTGCAATACCTCCGGTAAGGGCATGAGCTAGTATGAATTCTCCACCATAATAGGTGCCGCTTTGTATCATATCATAAAGCCCGGTGACTGCAGAACGTAAAGAAATTATGTCTGTTATAGCTTCTGTAGTTCGAATTTCATCATCTAATTCCACATCAAGGACATCATCGCAGCTAACCAATACTACCGAAAGCAGGAAAGCCATTATTACAATATATAATTTTGATTTTTTCATGATTAATAGAAATTAAAAAGTTGTGTTAAGACCAATAGTGAATGTTCTCGCCTGCCCTAGGGTTCCAAAGTCTTCACCTTGAAGAATGTTTAAATCCTGTTGGCTAGATGTGTTTGTTGACACTTCTGGATCAAACCCGAGGTAATCAGTAATGGTGATTAAGTTTTGTCCTTGTATGTAAAAAGACAAATTCTCTAATCCGATTGTTTTTAGGGCTTCGGAAGGAAGTGAGTAGGATAAACGAGCCGTTTTTAGTCTTATAAAATCACCATCTTCAAGAAATTGGGTGCTAAACCTTTGTAATTGTCCTGCTTGTGTCGATGGTCTTGGAACATCTGTTATCTGACCCGGTTCTCTCCAATAGTTATTATAAACTCGTTCACTTATGTTTCCATAGGGAATCCCACTTCTTGTAAATCCAAAATTTTCATATGCGTGACGACTTTGATTAAAAATCTTATTTCCTCCCGAAAATTGAATATTTGCTGTTAAAGAAAACCCTTTGTAAGAAACTGTATTAGTCCAACCTCCAAAATAATCAGGTAAAGCACTACCAACAATTTGTCTATCATCAAAATCAATGATACCATCATCATTTACATCGTCAAACAGTGCGTCTCCCGTTTGTGGATCCACTCCTAAGAACTTGATTAAATACAGTGTACTTACTGACTCTCCTTCTTGTAAAATATGATTACGCCCTATGATTTCTCCGTTATTAAGAAGCTTTTTAATTTCATTAGTTATGAATGAAATATTAACCCCCGTATTCCATTTAAAATCCTTCCCGTTAATAACATTGGCATTGGCACTAAATTCGAAACCGGTATTGTCAATCTCACCTATGTTCTGAAATACTGAACTAAAACCAGTCAACCCTGGAACATCTGCGCTAAGCAAAAGGTCTTCTGTTTGTTTTTGAAAATAATCTGCGGTAAGGTTGATTCTATTCTTAAATAACCCTAAATCAAGCCCTAAGTTAAGCTGGTTGGTTTTTTCCCAGCCCAGATTTGGATTTTCAAGTCTATTAGGTGCTATTGCTGGATTTCCATTATAATCGGCATTGAGAGTGTAAGTTCCTATCCAATTAGAAGAGATTTCCTGGTTACCTGTTATACCATAGCTTGCTCTAAGCTTTAGATTAGATATAGCATCAACATCAAAAAAATCTTCTTGGTTAACTCTCCATGCAATCGATCCTGAAGGAAAATAACCGTATTGGTTATCCTCGCCAAAACGAGAAGACCCGTCTGCTCTAAGTGTAAAAGAGAATATATAGCGGTTGTCATATGTATAGTTAGCTCTACCGAAGAAAGACTGTAATCCAAACTGACTTTTCCCGGAAGTACTTTGGGTAATGGTTCCTGCAGCAGAGATACTGGGTGTATTATTAGTGGCAAAACCAACACCCGTTTGATCTGAAGCTGTTGTTTTTGTTTCCTGCATGGTCCATCCACCTATTAACCCCCAAGCATGCTTATCACCAATGACTTTGTTATAATTTAAGGTGTTTTCTATTTGCCATGTGGTTTCCTCAAAAGTTGCAAAAATGGCCTCTCCATCGGGGGATTTATTGCTGCCTACAGGAGTAAAAGATTCTTCAACAAAATTAGAATATTCTAAGGACAATGCCGATCTAAACTTCAAATCAGGAAGAATTTTATATTCTACAAAAGCCGATGATTGTAAACGTGTACTTTGGGATTCATTTTTGTATTGCTCTGCGATAAAAACTGGATTTTCTAATGGCCACCAGGTATTGAAGCTAAACGGGTTGTTGAATTCTCCATTTTCATCACGTATAGGAGCTGTTGGATCCCATCCTTGAGCATTTACAACTACTCCATATTCATCATTTTCATTAATAGTCCTTTGATGATTACTTCGGTTTACAAAAATGGTAGTTCCTATTTTGAATTTATCATTTATGTTATGATCCAGGTTTAATCTTCCACTTAGGCGATCAAAACCTTGTCCTAACTGTACACCTTCTTGCTCATATAGATTACCACTAAGGTAAAATCTTGTTTTTTCATTACCTCCTCGTACACTAATATCTAAATTTTGGGTAAAGCCAGTTCTGAAAATTTCATCAAAGATATCCGTATTTACGCCATTCGAGGTGTCTATAAAATCAAAAAAGTTTGGGCCGAGACCATCAAATTCTGCAGCAGTATTAAAAAATTCTTTAAACCTTACGCTGTCTACAAGGTCGGGTGAGTTGGTGATATTGGATATCCCGGTATAATAACCAATATCCACTGTAGTTTTACCTGTTTTTCCTCTTTTGGTGGTAATTAAGATTACCCCGTTTGCACCTCTAGAACCATAAATGGAAGCTGCGGCTGCATCTTTTAAAATAGTTATTGTTTCTATATCATTAGGGTTAATATCTGCCAAAGGGTTTACGGGTTGTATATTATTGTTTAAAGCAGAATTGTTTCTTGAAACAAGCGGAACTCCATCTACAATGAATAAGGGTTGGCTACTGGC
>NZ_JBSWWU010000030.1:0-6580 GCF_056160245.1 Aquimarina sp. AWH4_224
TGCTTGCTGTTGGATCGGTAGTATCGTTAATGGTGATTGTCTGAGTCACATTGATGCTGTTTCCTGCGGCATCCGTCACACTATAGGTTCTGGTGATCACTTCCGGATTGCTGTTCCCATCACTTACATCACTTACAAATGCCACCGTGGGAGTACCACAATTGTCCGCTTCATCGGTAACGACCGTAATATCTGGTGTTGGTGCAGCACACTGTGCTGTGATCGGTGCTGGATTACTCGCTGTTGGATCAGTAACATCTTCAACAGTAAGTTCTACCTCATTTGAGGTTGCTACAGTACACAGATATGTAGAACTGGAAGCAATAAGACGATACCGGTTTCCATCAGCTGCAATTGGAGCATTCGTTATGGTTAATGTTGTAGTCGTAACCGTACTATGAATCCCTGAATTAGTTAAATCATCCCAAGATGATCCATTAAATAACTGCCATTGATATGTATCTGCATTGGATGTAGCAACACTAAACGTCGTACTTGAATTAGGGCATATAGCTGAGTTAGTAGGTTGAGTAGTTATTGACGGAGCAGTTCCTGGAGTGACCACATCCGAATTTGTTCCAGTATATCCATCGCTTCCAGAGGTAACAACTCCATTACTATCTACCGTTAAACCTGAACCAAAAGTCCCATTTCCTAAGAATCCATTATTATCATTATCGGTAAACCCTGCTTCAATTACATCATTACAGCCATCATTATCACTATCCAGCTCTAAAAAGTTATCATCATTATCTGTATCACTATCGGTTAACGTATAATTAATTGTTCCACTATCTTCATTTCCCACGCCCTGAACCGCATCAGGAATACCATCAGTTCCAACAGCTCCCGAAACCACACCATTTACTTGTGTTTGGTTATGCCCAGCTTCAACGGCATCATAAATTCCATCGTTATCACTATCCAAATCCAAATGGTTAGGAACTCCATCTTGATCTCGGTCAAAAGCAGTATCTAAATCATCACATATTCCATCAGTATTTCCATCGGTACAGGTAGGAGCTCCTCCACTCCCATTGTTATCAGCATCTTCAAAATTTAAGATCCCATCATTATCTGCATCTGCAGAAGGGTCGACCCCTAAATCGTTTTCTAATGTATCGGTTATCCCGTCATTATCATCATCCAGGTCCACTTCGTCTGGTATATCATCTCCGTCTGTATCCAGAGTACCTACAATGGTTATGATCAGGTTTGCCGAATCTGTATTTAAGGCTGCATCTCTTAATGTATAAGGTATAGTATCTATTAATGTTGCTCCCGCGGCAAGCGCCATCACAGTAGGATTACTTTGATCCAGCACATAAGTATAAGATCCATCTGAATTAATGGTTAGAAAACCATACATGGTTGGTATTGAGTTTCCCACATTGGCAGCAACACCATTTACTTCGGAAACAATCACTACATTATCTCCTTGCCAAAAAATATCAGATACTCCAGCTATTTGCCCTCCAGGATCGGCATCAGTAACATTAGGCCCATAGTTATACGATATTACTAATTGATCTATCGGTGCTTGAAATGCGACATTAATATTTCCCGTTGCATCCTCCTCTACAGCAGTCCCTGTTCCATAAAAAGTATCTGACCCTGCTTCTACAATTCCACCGGTTCTAATAAAATTGTAATTTACTGGTGTTGGTGAGCCACCAGAGAATCCCTGAATTGTAACCTGATCTTGCCAAATTGTACCTTGAGAATAATCAATATCTGTGACTAAAAACCCGACATTAAAAACCTCTTGATCAAAATCTATAATCAGCTGAGTATCTGAGACTGGATTGGTTGCTGGATCTATATTGAATAACAAATACCCGGTATGCCCTCCATTAGTTAAGGTGTTTTGAGAAGTTTGGTTAAATGCATTTCCCGCCCCACTTGGATCCAGTGAGGTGAAATCTAAATTTACTCCATCTATAGTCCTGGTTTGCCCTCCTACAACAGCTCCATTAGTAAATTCATTTTCCCAAATTAATCGAGACAATGGTCTATCTAATAAATCTTGCCCGCTTGATCCATCCCCATCTATCACATTACCTGTAGCTGTATTTACTACTCCCACACTAACACTATTGTTATCATCTACAGCAACAGGGGGATCATCTACCCCGTTGATCGTAATCGTCAGAATCCCGTAATCAAAAGCACCGCTACTATCTTCTACAGTATACGCTATAATATCATCCAGCGATGTGCTACTTGTCAATCCCGCTACTGCTGGACTACTTGTATCTACCAAGTATGAATATGATCCATCAGATTGTACAGTTATAGAACCATATAGTGTATTATATGTTGTCCCTACAGCAGAAGGAAAAACGTTTATTTCGGATACTGATAATACATCTCCTCCTGTTGTATTGTCGGTATCATTAGTCAATACATTACCAGTAATAGGAGTCACCGAGTTTGCATTAACACTATTTGCATCATCTACAGCATCAGGAGCTACAACAACATGAATAAGTGTTTGTGATGTTGTAGAACCACCGGTAGTATCATTAAGAGTAAAATCTAATGTTCTCAACCCCTCTGTATATGGAGAATTCAAATCTCCATAGAGAATTATTTCTAAAAAATCTTCTAAAATTGCATTGGGTATTGGTGTATTTGAAGTTTCTGTAATAGTAAAACTAGTTCCTGTTTGAGCAACTTGAATAACCAACCCTCCTGCTCGATTATATGTATTGGTATTGTTTGCAGTAAAAAAATAGATATCGAATCCTCCTGCATCTGCAGGAATTGCAAAAAGCTCGTTAGCATCAATATTACCTGTAACAGTTATTGTTGCACTTGATATAGTCCCTGTATCTGAGGTGATTGCTACATTACCTCTTGTAGTTCGAAAAACATTGCCAGTTGTAGGTTCTAAGAAGAATTCGTAATCATCTCCTGGTGTAATTTCATCCAGATCTAATGTAGGAGGATCTAAAGGTGATTTTGTGATAAATGTGCTTTTGGCAAGACTAAAAGAAGGTATTATTTGTCGTTCCTGATCAACGTTTTTTAAAAACAATTCATTTCCGTTAGTGCTAAATAACTGGTCTTGAAGATGGAAATTTTCGTAGAGTTCCAAAGTCAGGTTAGTACGATCGTTTTGCGCTACGAAAACAAAAGATTTAAACAAACAAAGTACTAGTAAGAAGGAAATATTTAAACGATGCATATATTTTGAATTTTGTTCTCAATGTAAAATCCTGTATAGGGGAAAAGATGTTGTCACCGCACTACTAATTATCATTAAAGTGCGTTAACAAATTGATCACATGATGTTCTTTATTCGAATTCTATGGAAGACAGAACATGATATTGATTGAATAACGACATGTTCATATAAGAGCAGATTCTTGTAAATGGAATTCCATTTACATCTTTTTAATGAGTAATAAGCTGAAGTAAACATAAAAGACATTTTAGACAATGATTATCAATAGTTATCAACCCAAAACATGTCTCCGACATGATTTGGTAACATTTTGACGTAGCATTTATCTAAAAAATATTCCAGCAGCGATTTATATTTCTAATTGTTAAAGAAGTAATCTATATAGGGGACTAACATAGATCTGTAAAACAATATTTTGTACTGCACGATAATTTTAAACACTTGTAAAAAACAAGATTTCTTTTCTTTCCTAAATTTATGTATAATACTCATTTAATCACAAAACTTAAACCTCAAAATTAATAAGGCAAAACCACACAAAAACCAAAAAAAGCTAACAACCAAGCAATTAAACTAGGTTTGTTATCGAAAAGAGTACTATATAAATGAGATCATCTTAAGAATTGAGAGCATATGCTTTTGGGATTAATCCTAAAAGCACAAAAATTAAAAACCTTTCCTAAATTAGGAAAGGTCTTTCAATTAAATAACAAATATTTTTAAGATCCTGTAATGCATGTACATTGTCCAGTAAAAATGTTTCCTTGAACTGTACCTGGACAAAAATCAAAACAACTGTCCATTACATAATCACCTCCGCGAACATTTTTCTGCGCATTACGATTTAAAGTTTTTACTCCCTCAAGATTCAATAATTCTTTCATGATTTAATTTTTTTAAAATGGTTTATTCTTGAACAGTTAAAGACACTCAAGACATATGTCTAATGGAATTATTAATAATCAAGAATAACGAAAATGAAAATGTCAAATAAGGAGTAAACTATATTTTAAAACTTCCTGGAATATACAGTGCGCTTACCAACGCGAAAAACAAAATTTTAAATTACAATCTGAAGTTTATTCTCTATACATGTGATTGCAAACATTCAGATTTTAGGAAAGTTTTATTTCATACTGGTTAACTTCTTTATATCTATCGTTATTCACATTTTTTACTAAAGCCGGCTCGCCAAAACTTTATTTCAGTAAAAAATCATTATTATCAATTTATTAAGTACATCTTTGAAAAAAACAATGCTTAATCTACTAAGATCATTTTATTGTTATTGGCACCAATTTTTCCTTCGTATTTTAAATACTATCTGTACTTTTTCCTTGGAATAAAATTATACATAAAAGACTGATTATAAGCATTTTAAAACATCAAAAAAATTACGGGTAAGCCTTAAATTTTTTATAAACAAATGTAAATCAGGTGGTTACAACCAAAAATCAACAATAGTCTTATTATAAATAGAGCAAACTTTAACAAAAAAAGTAAGAAAACACTTATATTTTACATATCAAAAACTCAAAAAAACGTTATTTATCCTTCAAAAAAATGTTTAAATCGATTTTTTAAGTGAGAAATTCACGTCCAGCATTTAATAATTAAAGAAAATAATGATTGGATTGTTTCATTTTGTATTGCCTAACAATTTGATAGTTGATATCAATTATTTCTATCCTTTATACCCATCTGAAGGTTTGTTTCAACCTTGTAAAAAAGAAAATGCCAAACCAAGATATATGAATAGCAATATCAAAAAACTAGTTAGCATGATAAAATTTCTATATACATACTTACTACAGTTGGTTTTAAGAATCTTACTGTTGAAACAAATTTCAAAAATATCTACAGAGAAAAAAGAATAAGACTTATATTTTGTAGCAGATACTATTTCCTTCATAATGGTTGATTTGGTTTGAACTAATAGTTATTCAGACCCTTGCTTGCAGACTCGCCAAAATTATGCAATGAACAAGGTTGTTTATTAATAATTAAAATTCATTAATTAGCATGTACTATGTATACGATAAGTAGTATTGATTAAAGGATTTGTAAATCAACCCTAAAATTGAGGAAGGAAACAAACATCACCTACAGCATATCCTCCTATATTAATCAAGATCACTTAATCATATAAAACTATAAGATCAAAGTAAACACTAAGATCCTGCATTTGGACGATGTAAAAACAACTATACTAACAGTAATAAACTACTTATCAAAACAAAGGGGTGCTTATATTTTTAACAAGTATGTTGAGGATATATCTACTACTGCAATTAATTGAATATTAGATGACATTTTTTTAACAATATAAATGTATATATAAAACTTCAAACATAGACATTACTAAGCATCAAAATAATTACGGTTATACCATAACAAAACATTTAAGAAACTGATTAACAGACAAAAAAGCAAAAATAAAAGAGGGATATAGTACAAATTATTTATTGTACTATGCTATTCTACGGAAAAACCACATTTACTTAATTCCCTATAGGTGCGTTCTGAATTATCAATATTAATGCTGCTATTCCTGAGGCTATTTCAAAATGATAAACTCACTTCTTCTGTTGAGTTGATATTGATCTTTGGTACAGTTGCTATCATTGCCGCAGTCATTAACCGGTTCGGTTTCTCCATATCCTTTGCCACTCAAACGATCTGCAGAAATACCTTTGCCTATCATATAATCAACCGTAGACTTGGCTCTCTTCTCGGATAAGTACAAGTTGTAATCATCATTACCATGACTATCCGTATGTGAGCGTACCTCTATCTTCATTTGTGGATATTGAACCATCACTTCAATCACTTTAGCCAATTCTATCTTAGCATCTTCTCTGATGTAAGATTGATCAAAATCAAAATAGATCGGTTTTAAGGATAATACTTTAGCCAGATCATCCCCAACTCCTGCTGATTTGATCTTCTTCTCTAAGGCTAAAGGAACATCAAGGGTTTGTTTGGTATCTGGGGTAGTAACCAGCTTTTCTGTGGTGGTGTATTCTTCTTTCTCGGCTCTTACAAAGTATTTGGTACTGCATTCCAACTCGTCGGTAGTATACTTCCCGTCCTCTCCAACTTCTATACTTTCGATCAAGTTGTTGGCACTATCATAAACCGATACCTTTACTCCTGTAAGTGGCTCGTTGGTATCTTTATCTGTGACTAATCCCGCTATAACAATCTTACAAAACTTACGCAAGTCTTCTAACTGTAAAAAACTATAGATATCATCACTACCTATCCCTCCTGCTCGGTTCGAAGAAAAATAACCTCGCTTGGATTCATCATCTACGATAAAAGCAAAATCATCCTTGGGACTGTTGACCGGCTTACCGATATTAACCACCAAAGCTTCTTCTTCGGTCT
>NZ_JBSWWU010000031.1:2500-5329 GCF_056160245.1 Aquimarina sp. AWH4_224
GACCGCTTGTAAGCGTATGGTTTCAGGGTCTTTTTCACTCCCTTATTCAGGGTTCTTTTCACCTTTCCCTCACGGTACTGGTTCACTATCGGTCTCTCAGGAGTATTTAGCCTTAGCGGATGGTCCCGCCAAATTCACACAGGGTTTCCCGTGCCCCGCGCTACTCAGGATACTACTAAGTATTTGATCTTTACTTATACAGGGCTATCACCTTCTATGGCCTGTCTTTCCAAACAGTTCTAATTCATTACAAATCCTATATTGTAGTCCTACAACCCCAAACCGGCCGTAACCGATTTGGTTTGGGCTATTCCGCGTTCGCTCGCCACTACTAACGGAATCACTATTGTTTTCTTCTCCTATGGGTACTTAGATGTTTCAGTTCCCCACGTTCGCCCATCTTACGATGTGACATGTCTTCAACATGCCGGGTTGCCCCATTCGGAAATCCACGGATCAACAAGTATGTGCCTCTCCCCGTAGCTTATCGCAGCTTATCACGTCCTTCTTCGCCTCTGAGAGCCTAGGCATCCCCCATACGCCCTTAATTAGCTTATGTCTTATGCTTTAATTTGCTCTTAGTTTTTATTTTACATCACACAATTTTACAATCATGTGTGCTCGTTTTTTCTCTAAATCAATATGTCAATGAACGTTGTGGCGAGTCGCCACTGACTAATACATCAGTAACTACTCCCTGCAATACTCTTGAAATTTATATCTCAAGGCATTGCCTTGTGGAGAATACCGGAGTCGAACCGGTGACCTCCTGCGTGCAAGGCAGGCGCTCTAGCCAGCTGAGCTAATTCCCCGTCTTATAAAGTTGACCGTAGCCAAATATTAGTTGACAGTAGCACAACTTCTAAAATTTCCTTATTCAATATAAAATGAACTTATTTCGTAGTCTCAGGCAGACTCGAACTGCCGACCTCTACATTATCAGTGTAGCGCTCTAACCAGCTGAGCTATGAGACTTCGTTAGTAAAAATCAATCGCATAATAAAACAATCGATCCCTTAATATTTAATTGACAGCCGAAAAACTAAAATCAACTCATAAATAAAAACCTTCTGAGTCGTACCATTTCTAAATTCTCTAGAAAGGAGGTGTTCCAGCCGCACCTTCCGGTACGGCTACCTTGTTACGACTTAGCCCCAGTTACTAGTTTTACCCTAGGCCGCTCCTTGCGGTGACGGACTTCAGGTACCCCCAGCTTCCATGGCTTGACGGGCGGTGTGTACAAGGCCCGGGAACGTATTCACCGCATCATGGCTGATATGCGATTACTAGCGATTCCAGCTTCACGGAGTCGAGTTGCAGACTCCGATCCGAACTGTGACCGGCTTTATAGATTCGCTCCTTATCACTAAGTGGCTGCTCTCTGTACCGGCCATTGTAGCACGTGTGTGGCCCAGGACGTAAGGGCCGTGATGATTTGACGTCATCCCCACCTTCCTCGCGGTTTGCACCGGCAGTCTTGCTAGAGTTCCCGACATTACTCGCTGGCAACTAACAACAGGGGTTGCGCTCGTTATAGGACTTAACCTGACACCTCACGGCACGAGCTGACGACAACCATGCAGCACCTTGTAATCTGTCCGAAGAAAACTCTATCTCTAAAGCTGTCAGACTACATTTAAGCCCTGGTAAGGTTCCTCGCGTATCATCGAATTAAACCACATGCTCCACCGCTTGTGCGGGCCCCCGTCAATTCCTTTGAGTTTCATTCTTGCGAACGTACTCCCCAGGTGGGTTACTTATCACTTTCGCTTAGCCACTCAGACCGAAGTCCAAACAGCTAGTAACCATCGTTTACGGCGTGGACTACCAGGGTATCTAATCCTGTTCGCTACCCACGCTTTCGTCCCTGAGCGTCAATCAATTGTTAGTGATCTGCCTTCGCAATCGGTATTCTGTGTAATATCTATGCATTTCACCGCTACACTACACATTCTAACCACTTCACAATGATTCAAGACCTACAGTATCAATGGCAATTTTACGGTTGAGCCGCAAACTTTCACCACTGACTTATAAGCCCGCCTACGGACCCTTTAAACCCAATGATTCCGGATAACGCTTGGATCCTCCGTATTACCGCGGCTGCTGGCACGGAGTTAGCCGATCCTTATTCGTAGAGTACCGTCAGAGCTCTACACGTAGAGCGGTTTCTTCCTCTATAAAAGCAGTTTACAACCCATAGGGCAGTCTTCCTGCACGCGGCATGGCTGGATCAGAGTTGCCTCCATTGTCCAATATTCCTCACTGCTGCCTCCCGTAGGAGTCTGGTCCGTGTCTCAGTACCAGTGTGGGGGATCTCCCTCTCAGGACCCCTATCTATCGTCGCCTTGGTGAGCCGTTACCTTACCAACTAGCTAATAGAACGCATAGCCATCTTATATCGATAAATCTTTAATACTAAACTGATGCCAATTCAGCATACTATGGGGTATTAATCCAAATTTCTCTGGGCTATCCCCCAATATAAGGTAGGTTCTATACGCGTTACGCACCCGTGCGCCGGTCGTCAGCAAGATTGCAAGCAATCTCCTGTTACCCCTCGACTTGCATGTGTTAAGCCTGCCGCTAGCGTTCATCCTGAGCCAGGATCAAACTCTTCATCGTTTATTCTTAAATATTATGTATCTAAAAACAATACAACACAGAATTAATCGGTTCTCATTTACTTTGATGATTCTAGTCTTTCGATTTAATTTTTTTGCTTCGATCTCCGGTAATAAAACCAAAAATCGTACGCGCTGTCAATCAATATGTCTATGAACTTCTTTAGATTCAAATGCCACTATTAATAGCATCCTAAAACTTCGT
>NZ_JBSWWU010000032.1:0-2621 GCF_056160245.1 Aquimarina sp. AWH4_224
TACAATATGGTAAAATAACTACTATCAAAACTCTATATCAAGCATTAAAAAAATAATACCAAGTACGCATAAAATATACCTATGAAAAAAACAACTACTTATACCTTTAAAAAAAATATTTACCGAGACTACGGTTTCCCATAACATCAGTATTCAATAATTTTTGATCTTAGGGAAGAACGGGAAAAACAAGAATTATGGACAATTTATTTAATGTATATCAGGAGATTAAATTAAAAGGAGAAATTGGGATTTTAAGAAGGAATAATATCCAAAACAATTCAAAAAAAACATATCATATCCGCGGAAAACTAAAATACGGAAAATTAGTCGAGGATGAATTTTTTAACAAATCAGACGAGCTTTTGTATCGTGTAGAATACTTTATCTCTTACGACAGTAACTATAGATATATTAGAATTAAAGATGAAAAAAAATCTGCCTGCTACGAAACTGAAGATTTACCGTATTTAAACATATCCGAAGGCAATATAGTAACCCTTAAAACTGGTGGGCCTAAAATGGAAATCATTGGGTTTAACAAAGACTATGTAAAATGCCAATGGAATGACCAATCTGGAGTTAAGTCGGTGTATTATCCTTATTACTCTCTTGAAAATGTATCAAAATAATTTTCTATATCGTTCTCAGCGCCTTTACGAATAACACTGTAAGTTATCGACTCCCCCAATAATTTGAACATATAATTGCCTGTATGTATACATGGCAAGATGAATGGCATACCCTGTCGTTTACCCCATAAAAAGTATGGCTTGAATTAAAATTATACACCCCCAATATTCTGTATAATTTTAAAACAACTAACGTATCGCATACCTCATGATTTGTTTCATATCGTCAAAAGCATGTATTTCAGTATAACATGAAATACATCAGCTTCACCACAATCACATTTTGAATGCTGGCTTAAAATTTTTGACGTTTAACCAATTTTATGAGATATGAAACAACACTACTCCAATGTATGGATCTACCTTGGTATTATCCTACTAACCATTCTTGCTTCTTGTGAGAAAGACGACATTACTACATATGATCAACCTCAAATACAAGAGGTGACCATAGCCAAACCTGTTCAAGACACCACTTATACGGACGAAGAACTGTTAAAAGTTCTGGACGAAGAATTAGAATTTTTAGAAAATGACGAAAAAGCCGGGATTGTAGATATCTCGCATATGGATATTGTAAAAGAAAATCCAAAAAAAATCTATGTGCATTACCTACCCTGGTTTCAAAGTAAAGATTATGATGGATACTGGGGGCAACACTGGACGATGACTAACCAAAACCCTGATCAGCTAGATGAAAATGGCAATGCACAAATTGCATCCTATTATTATCCAATGATTGGTCCATACTCTTCAAACGATCCAGATCTGCATGAATATCATTTCCTTACCATGAAATTATCAGGAGTTGATGGAGTTATCTTTGATTGGTATGGAAGCAAAGATCTTCACGATTATGGATTAATTAAACAATCCACAGAAACTTTTATAGAAACCCTGGAAGACCTGGGACTTAAGTTCTCCATAATGTACGAAGATCGAGTAGCCGTACAAGCTGCGCAAGCTGGTCTATCCACTAGTACGGTTGCAGCTGCACAAGAAGATTTTTCATATATCAATGATACCTATTTTTCTAGTCCAGAATATATGGAATACAACGGAAAAAAACTGTTGTTCGTTTTTGGGCCACATCATATCAATACCGAAAATGAATGGAATGAAGTATTCGAAGTACTCCCTGAAGAAAATCATCCCGACTATTTAACCTTATGGGGCGCTAGCAACCGCGTTGGTACTAACTCTGCCGGTGAATTTTTATGGGTAGATAAAGATCATCTATTAGCGCATGAATATTATTACGATACCTACCCCACTATGAATAAGATTACCGTAGGATCTTCATACCCGGGATTCAAAAGTTTCTATAAAGATGGTGGATGGTCTGATGGAATTAATGAATGGAGCATTGACACCGATCAAGGCAATACTTTTGTAGAAACGCTTAATTATACCCATCATGAACAATCTGATTTTATTCAAATTATCACCTGGAATGATTTTGGAGAGGGAACGATGATAGAACCTACTGAAGAGTTTGGGTTTATGTATTTGCAAATCCTACAACAATATACAGGTGTTCCCTTTACACCAAATGATTTGCAGGTAGCGGCAGACTTATACAAGATCAGAAAAAAATTCAAAAACAACAGATTAGC
This sequence comes from Aquimarina sp. AWH4_224, assembly GCF_056160245.1. Classification (NCBI taxonomy): domain Bacteria; kingdom Pseudomonadati; phylum Bacteroidota; class Flavobacteriia; order Flavobacteriales; family Flavobacteriaceae; genus Aquimarina; species Aquimarina sp. AWH4_224. Next base: position 2,249 of record NZ_JBSWWU010000032.1, read on the forward strand.
GCAACGCTTATTAGACAGAACTTATGTGTATGTAAAAAAATTGAAACTACGCCGCGCTGATAAAGTGATAAAAGCAATTAACCGTTTTTTCTAATATAGAAATCAAAAACTTAGAAATTATGAAGCATATATACCTGACCAATACCCCAAACTATTTTTTAGCCAAGCATTTACATTTGACGTTTTTTGAAATTTTTAAGATTTTTTTATGTTAAAAAAGGGTAGAATCAGGTCTATTTTTAACCAAAAATTGTTGAGGAAATCCGCATTATCATTAACATATGTAGTACAAAGACTACTTTTTTTGAATAAAAAATGTTAAAATTTCAATGAAAAACAACCTATTTTCGATGAAATACACAGTTTTTGGTAC
>NZ_JBSWWU010000033.1:0-2597 GCF_056160245.1 Aquimarina sp. AWH4_224
TGTTCTGAGCATTATTATTCTGAACATTGTTGTTCTGAGCATTATTATTCTGAACATTGTTGTTCTGAGCATTGTTGTTCTGAGCATTGTTGTTCTGAATTGGTGGTGCAGCCAATGCTTGTAATTGTACGTGTCCTATCCCAGCCCCAGGGTTTCTTAATGCCTGTATTTGTCCCAATAGTTGAAGTTGTTGCTGCTGTAACTGTAATATTTGACCATTCAATTGATTCATAATAGCAATCGTTGCTTGATCACGACCTGCTACATTATTAGTTAAGAAATTATTTATACTGGCTAATGCATTTTGAAAGTTAGGTGGGTTTTGATTAATGTCATTCATAATATTTGCTCTATCTTGACCATTAAAATTCACATTTCGTAACACCCCTTGATTGTTAAGATTTAATAACTCTTGATTTACTACTGCTCTTACGCTTTGTATTGTAGGTGGCTGCTGATTAGGTAACAAAGGGATCTGACGTCCAGGGCCATTCCAATTATTATACCGCATGATTTCGTGTTGTGCAGCCGTAAAATGTGCTCCCGCTTGCCGGATTCTTCCTAGCATTTGTCTGTGGTTATTGTATGTTTGTGTTAATTGTATTTCTTGCGCTCTCAATTGTCTTTCTTGCTGTTGTAATTGAGCGATCTGAGCTTGAATTGGATTTTGTCCTGGATTAACTGCTGTTGCCATACTTATTTTGTTTTAAGATTTATAATATTATTGATATTGCTTATAACAATCTAATATCAATTCATATGTGTCGATCTTGAAGTACTTCTCTGTTTTTATATTAAAAATATCAGATTGCTTTTGCTAAAGTATGATCGAGAAAAGGTTATTTAAAAACTCAAGTAATAATTGGAGGAACTGAAGTAATATTCGATCGCCGGAAATACAATCCATAGATACATAAGCAATGACAACCCACTTATTCCCATAATTATCCCAGGTATTACTTTGTGATATGTATTAGAGGAAAGACCTTCTAATTTGGTTCCAGAATTTAAAAATATAAGAACCTAAAAAATTAAGAAATTATGGGATATCAGGATGATTTTTATACAAAAGATAATATTGTAGGATATACTGGAGATATCGATAACAATCCAACGGTCTATTTTATGACTGAAAATGATGGGCAGTTAACTGTTGGACATATCACGCAAAAACATGATAACAAAAAAAATGAAGGAAGAGAAACAGTAAAAACTTACTCAACAAAGGAATACAGTCAAAAAAATGAGTATTGTGTAGTAAATAAGAATGGAGAAGCAATAATACTAACAGATTTTAATGAGCGAAATGGCACTAATTATACCAAAAACGATAAAGAAATAAAATTCGACAAGGAAGTATATAAAATAGAATTGGTTTCTGTAGAAAGATTTGGAAAAGAAAAACTACCCCATATTAGCCGAAATCCTTTTACACCAGTCGAAAAGGGAAAAGCACCAAAAGTTTTAGAAGGATGCTTAAAAAAAGAGAATGAAAAACTATTTTGTGTAGAAAACAGAATAGCAGAAGAGAAAAAAATAGAACGCGAAAAAAAACTAAATCCAGGATTTGACAATGACTTAACTCTTGAAGAAATTTTAAAGTATGATTTTAAAAAAACTACAAAAATTGAACCAAAGAAAAAACCGGAACTTCCTATAGTTGCTAGTAAAGACATGGTTCAAAAGAGAAAAACAGAAAAAGATACAAATAAAACAGAACTTGAATTTTCTTTAGATGATTTTATGCCCAAATCAAAAAAGGAGACCAACAAAACACAACCCGAAGTCTCTTTGGATAATTTTATGCCTAAATCTAAAAAGGATACGAACAAAGTGCAACCTGAAGTTTCTTTAGATGATTTTATGCCTAAATCTAAAAAGGAGACCAACAAAACACAACCTGAAGTTTCTTTGGATGCTTTTATGCCTAAATCTAAAAAGGAGACCAACAAAACACAACCTGAAGTTTCTTTGGATGCTTTTATGCCTAAATCAAAGAATAATCCGGTAACAAAAGTAACGAGAACTGCTCCTAACACCAGAATTCAACGGGATAAAACAAATAACACCAGACAAAGACGAAACAGTTCTAAAGGTCCTTCGAAGCAGTTCTAAGGGTTATTAATAGAAAATAGGTTTCCTTATATTCAGGGAATCGGCCGGCCAACAAAACTGACTAAAGAGAATGATATACTTCTTTAAAATGTAAAATTAAAAGTTGCTAGCTTTCTTTTGGTAGTGGGAGCGGGATTCCCTTCGACTCGTACCTCAGTATTGCACTGAGCTAAGTCGAAAGGCTCGGGAGAAACTTCTCGTCTTGTCAAGATTGATTAAAAGTTTCAACAATCAAAAAAGCCTCAGATAATTCTGAAGCTTTCTTTTTAGTAGCGGGAGCAGGACTCCCTTCGACTCGTACCTCGCTCAGGATAAACTTCTCGTCCTGCCAAGTGGTAACAACACTATAACAACAAAAAAAGCTTTACATTTCTGCAAAGCTTCTTTCTTCGTAGCGGGAGCAGGACTCGAACCTGCGACCTTCGGGTTATGAGCAGAATCTCGCACTTTAACAACCCTCTGTTTACTAGCCTCTTACAATT
>NZ_JBSWWU010000034.1:0-2582 GCF_056160245.1 Aquimarina sp. AWH4_224
CCTGCAAGTGGAAGTGATACTGCCGAACATTGGAATACGGTAAAAGTAACATCCTACGATATTACTGAAAATGAAATCGCTAAAACCAAATCCTATTATGACGATCTAGGAAAATCGGTACAAATACAAACCAAAGATTATAAAACCAATAAAATATGGGCTAGTGAAACCAGATATGATCATCAAGGAAGAGCAGCTCTACAAACCTTAAGCGCTCCGACCAATGATGATATCCCTTCGGATTTTCTATATCGACAAGATTTCATTAAAAACAATACGAATAATACATTTTCTGATGCAGATTTTGAGGCGCAACCAGAAAATCCTGCTACAGTAGGAACACAAGCCAATTCTCTAGGGTGGTATTATAGTCAAAATAACTCTACCGAACCGTATCAAGATATTACTCAACACCCCTACTCTAGAACAATATATAGCCAACTTAATCCCGGGGCTGTGTTAAAAACTATCGGTGGAAATAAAATGAACGGAGAATGGAAAAATGGTTATGTATTCTCTATGCCAGCAGGACAAGAACTATCACAATCCGTTGCGTTTGGCGATTCCAAATATAACAACTACAAAATTACAAAGACCATCGCCAGAGATGTACACGGTGTAGAAACTGTAGTATTTACAGATATTGACGGTAGAACTCTTGCTGCTGCTAGAAGTGGTAACGAAAATGGTAGTAAACCTATACGATATTCGACAATAACTCTGGATCAACAAAATTTTGTTGACATACATATCCCTAAAGGAACTAAAGGTATTGTAGTGAAAAATTACTTGAATAGTGAGCTATCTAACAGCCCTCATTTTTTTGAAGTTTACGATTTAACAACTGAACAAAAAATAACTACTCCGTTTGCAGAATTGCCTCCTGGACTTTATAGAATAGCAAGTATTACATTAACCTATAATTGGATCCCAAAAAAAGTAACTTACCCAGAAAACTATTATGAGTATAGCTTAAACGAATATGATAAAGCTGGACGATTAATAGCTTCTTATCAACCTTTGAATAAACTAAAAAGTGATTTTCAATACAATGCTTTAGGACAATTAGAATATACCAAAAGCCCTGATGAAGGAGAAGCGTGGTTTAAATACCAAAAAGACGGACAAATACGATTCTCTCAAAACAGTAAACAAAAAGAAAATAGCTTTAGCTTTTCTTTTACCAATTATGACCAAAAAGGAAGAGCTATTGAAAGTGGACTCTTCTTCCCTAAGCCGGTAACCGATGTATTTCCTAATATAAACCCTGATAACGATTTACCTACAGGAATCAAAGCTGAAAGGCATCTTACTACCTATGATGAAATACCTGAAAACGATATCAACACATTACCAACTAACTACAAAAACCCAGAGTTCCTAGCCGGAAATGTAGCTAAAACTTGGAATGAAAATACTACTACATGGTATAGTTATGATATCTACGGAAGAGTACAATGGATTGTACAAAATATAAATGGATTAGGCTTTAAAACTATAGATTATGAGTATGACCCGATCACTAGCCAGGTACAAAGAGTATTATACCAAAAAGGAGCATCTGATCAGTTTATTCATCGCTACACCTATGATCCGGTTGACTTTAATCTAACTATGGTTGAAACATCAACCAATGGATCTTCTTATGTGCAACATGCTGCTTATGAGTATTATGAAACCGGAGCCCTAAAAAGACTCAACCTGGCACAAGGATTACAAGGAATTGATTATGTATATAATTTAAACGGCGCTCTAAAAAGTATCAATCATCCAAACCTAAATACAACCAGTGACCCAGGAGGAGATAATAACGACCTCTTTGGAATGAACATACATTATTACAATGGAGATTACTCTAGAACAAATACACCGAATCCAATTACAACCACTCCTAATGGTATTGAACAATACAACGGGAACATCAAAGCTTTAACTTGGAACACCAAAAATCAAAATAATGGTAATCCAGATACCTACTACTATAGCTATGATAAAAACAATTGGTTAACTGGGGCTAGCTTTAATCAAAATGTAAACGAAGTAGACCCTAACCTGCAGCAAAACGAAACACGAAATCAATCGGTTACTGCCACAGAAAATGTAAAAGCTACTCAATCCATTGCATTACTACCTGGATTTAGTATCACTGCAAACAACGGCCGTACTTTTAGTGCCAAAATTGCTACCGATGGAACGGTACTAGGAAATGCAGATTATAATGTATACGATATTACATATGACGCCAATGGAAATATCAAAAAACTAAATCGCAATAAAAATACAGTGAACGGTAACAATGCAATGGATAAACTGTCTTACGTCTATAAAAATGATAAACCAAATCAACTATTACGTGTAGATGATGCCGCAGGAGATGTCTCTGGAGCTGATGATATTGGAGATCAAAATGGAAACAACTATGAATATAATAGTATAGGGCAATTGACTAAAAATAATCAAGAAAATATTACATATATTTATAATACTAATGGACTGGTCAATGAAATCAAAAAAAACAACCAAACATTAGTGAAGTTCTTTTACAATGATAAAAACCATAGAGTACGTAAAGAAGCATACAA
>NZ_JBSWWU010000035.1:0-2106 GCF_056160245.1 Aquimarina sp. AWH4_224
ATGGAGGTACACCAAACGATCCGACAGATGATACGATTGACTTTACCCCGGCCTTAGACTATAATGGTCCGGTAACAATCACCTATGAGATTGAAGATGCTGATGGAGATACGTCTAGTGCTACAGTTACCTTCGATGTCACTCCGGTGAATGATACTCCAACGGCTACTAATGATACTCCTGCTGATGTCGCAGAAGATAGTGGAACGACCAACATAGCAGTATTAGGCAACGATAGCTTTGGAGGTGATGGTCCAAGTACAGGAACGATCAATGTAACTGCCATCCCAGCCGCAGTAGGAACTGCAGTAGTAAACAATGGTGGTACACCAAACGATCCGACCGATGATACGATTGACTTTACCCCAGCCTTAGACTATAATGGTCCGGTAACAATCACCTATGAGATTGAAGATGCTGATGGAGATACCGATACGGCTACCGTTACTTTCGATGTCACCCCAGTAGATGATACCCCAACGGCAGTAAATGATACTCCTGCAGATGTAGCAGAAGATAGTGGAACAACCAACATTGCAGTATTAGGAAACGATAGCTTTGGAGGAGATGGTCCAAGTACAGGAACGATCAATGTAACCGCCATTCCAGCCGCAGTAGGAACTGCAGTTGTAAACAATGGAGGTACACCAAATGATCCAACGGATGATACGATTGACTTTACACCAGCCTTAGACTATAATGGTCCGGTAACAATCACCTATGAGATTGAAGATGCTGATGGAGATACAGACACCGCTACGGTTACTTTTGATGTCACCCCAGTAGATGATACCCCAACGGCAGTAAATGATACTCCTGCCGATGTAGCAGAAGATAGTGGAACAACCAACATTGCAGTATTAGGAAACGATAGCTTTGGAGGAGACGGTCCAAGTACAGGAACGATCAATGTGACTGCCATCCCAGCCGCAGTAGGAACTGCAGTTGTCAACAATGGAGGTACACCAAACGATCCAACGGATGATACGATCGACTTTACCCCAGCCTTAGATTATAATGGTCCGGTAACGATCACCTATGAGATTGAAGATGCCGATGGAGATACAGACACCGCAACGGTTACTTTCGATGTAACCCCAGTAGACGATACGCCAACGGCTACCAATGATACTCCTGCCGATGTCGCAGAAGATAGTGGAACGACTAACATTGCAGTATTAGGAAACGATAGCTTTGGAGGAGATGGTCCAAGTACAGGAACGATCAATGTGACTGCCATCCCAGCTGCGGTAGGAACTGCAGTAGTGAACAATGGTGGTACACCAAATGATCCGACTGATGATACGATTGACTTTACTCCAGCCTTAGACTATAATGGTCCGGTAACGATCACCTATGAGATTGAAGATGCTGATGGAGATACCGATACGGCTACGGTTACTTTTGATGTCACTCCAGTAGATGATACCCCAACGGCTACTAATGATACTCCTGCTGATGTAGCAGAAGATAGTGGAACGACCAACATTGCGGTATTAGGAAACGATAGCTTTGGAGGAGATGGTCCAAGTACCGGAACGATCAATGTAACTGCCATCCCAGCCGCAGTAGGAACTGCAGTTGTAAACAATGGAGGTACACCAAATGATCCGACCGATGATACGATCGACTTTACCCCAGCCTTAGATTATAATGGTCCGGTAACGATCACCTATGAGATTGAAGATGCCGATGGAGATACAGACACCGCAACGGTTACTTTCGATGTAACCCCAGTAGACGATACGCCAACGGCTACCAATGATACTCCTGCCGATGTCGCAGAAGATAGTGGAACGACTAACATTGCAGTATTAGGAAACGATAGCTTTGGAGGAGATGGTCCAAGTACAGGAACGATCAATGTAACTGCCATCCCAGCTGCAGTAGGAACTGCAGTAGTAAACAATGGTGGTACACCAAACGATCCAACGGATGATACGATTGACTTTACTCCAGCCTTAGACTATAATGGTCCTGTAACGATCACCTATGAGATTGAAGATGCTGATGGAGATACCGATACGGCTACGGTTACTTTTGATGTAACCCCAGTAGACGATACGCCAACGGCAGTAAATGATACACCTGCTGATGTCGCAGAAG
>NZ_JBSWWU010000036.1:0-1881 GCF_056160245.1 Aquimarina sp. AWH4_224
CATTTGTCAGTGATGTAAGCGATGGGAATAGCAATCCAGAAGTGATCACCAGAACCTATAGTGTTACAGATGCCGCAGGAAACAGCATCAACGTGACGCAAACGATCACCATTAACGATACCACCGATCCAACAGCGAGTAATCCAGCACCGATCACAGCACAGTGTGCTGCACCTACGCCAGATATTACAGTCGTTACTGATGAAGCAGATAACTGTGGTACGCCTACGGTTGCTTTTGTAAGTGATGTAAGTGATGGCAACAGCAATCCGGAAGTGATTACCAGAACCTATAGTGTGACGGATGCAGCTGGTAATAGCATCAATGTGACTCAAACGATCACCATTAACGATACTACGGATCCTACAGCAAGTAATCCAGCACCGATCACGGCACAATGTGCTGCACCTACGCCAGATATTACCGTAGTTACTGATGAAGCAGATAACTGTGGTACGCCAACGGTTGCTTTTGTAAGTGATGTCAGTGATGGCAACAGCAATCCGGAAGTGATCACTAGAACCTATAGTGTGACCGACGCTGCTGGAAACAGTATCAATGTGACGCAGACGATCACCATTAACGATACCACCGATCCTACAGCGAGTAATCCAGCACCAATCAGTGCTCAATGTACTGCACCAACTCCAGATGTTACCGTTGTTACTGATGAGGCCGATAACTGTGGTACACCAACGGTTGCTTTTGTCAGTGATGTAAGCGATGGTAATAGCAATCCGGAAGTCGTCACCAGAACCTATAGTGTGACCGACGCTGCTGGAAACAGCATCAATGTGACTCAAACGATTACCATTAACGATACTACCGATCCAACAGCAAGTAATCCAGCACCGATCACGGCACAATGTGCTGCACCTACGCCAGATATTACCGTCGTTACTGATGAAGCGGATAACTGTGGTACACCTACGGTAGCTTTTGTCAGTGATGTAAGTGATGGGAACAGCAATCCGGAAGTGATTACTCGAACCTATAGTGTGACTGATGCTGCTGGAAACAGTATCAATGTGACTCAAACAATCACGATCAACGATACTACAGATCCTACAGCGAGTAATCCAGCGCCTATCACGGCACAATGTGCTGCACCTACGCCAGATATTACTGTCGTTACTGATGAAGCGGATAACTGTGGTACGCCAACAGTAGCTTTTGTCAGTGATGTTAGTGATGGGAACAGCAATCCAGAAGTGATCACCAGAACCTATAGTGTTACCGACGCTGCAGGAAATAGCATCAATGTGACTCAAACGATCACGATTAACGATACCACCGATCCAACAGCGAGTAATCCAGTACCGATCACGGCACAATGTGCTGCACCTACGCCAGATATCACGGTCGTTACCGATGAAGCAGACAATTGTGGTACACCAACGGTAGCTTTTGTAAGTGATGTAAGTGATGGCAACAGCAATCCCGAAGTAATCACCAGAACCTATAGTGTGACCGATGCTGCTGGAAACAGCATCAATGTGACTCAAACGATCACCATTAACGATACTACCGATCCCACAGCAAGTAATCCATCACCGATCACAGCACAATGTGCTGCACCCACGCCAGATATTACTGTGGTTACCGATGAAGCGGATAACTGTGGTACTCCTACAGTAGCTTTTGTCAGTGATGTTAGTGATGGGAACAGCAATCCGGAAGTGATCACCAGAACCTATAGTGTGACCGATGCTGCTGGAAACAGCATCAATGTGACTCAGACAATCACCATTAACGATACAACCGATCCAACAGCAAGCAACCCAGCACCGATCACAGCACAATGTGCTGCACCTACGCCAGATATTACTGTCGTTACTGATGAAGCGGACAATTGTGGTACACCTACGGTTGTTTTTGTAA
>NZ_JBSWWU010000037.1:0-1644 GCF_056160245.1 Aquimarina sp. AWH4_224
ATTCTGACTAACGTCAATTTATTTTGTTAAAAATCAAGGAGTTTTAAACTCAAGATCTTTGGGTTTGATATCAAATTTATCGATTTGTTTTTTAATTCTTTTGACAAGTCCAAGCTTTCTTTTCTGATCTAGGTATAGATATCCTTCTGGATTTTGATACTGTTTAGCCTTGACAATCATATTCCAGATGATTATAGCAAGTTTTCTGGCGGTTGCTGTAATAGCCGATACTCGTCCTTTTCTAAAATTTATTCTATGAAAAAAATCTCTAAGTGGGGTACTGTCTTTTAAGTTCCCAATAGCATTTGCGGCATTTCGTAGTGCAATTTTTAAACGACTACTTCCTTTTCCAATTTTATTGGATAATACTTTGCCACCACTCACTTTGTTATTAGGAGCTAACCTTAACCAAGAAGTAAAGTGCTTAGCTGTTTTAAATTTATGTATTCCATCAAAGCCAATTTCACTCATTATGGTAAGTACTGTATTATAGCTCATTCCTTCTATGGCTAATAAATCTATCCCTTTAAACATCTGATAAGATTTCAGGTTGATATCAATATTTTTAGGAGTGTTTTTATTGACTCTTTTATGTTTTTTCTTGTCAATATGATGCTCTTTTTTCTCAGGGTCTTTTCCAATAATATCATCTATTTTTAGGGCTATTTGATCATCACATTTTCTGATTTTTTCTTGTAGGTAGTTATATGCATCTAATTCATCATTTAATGCATATAGATAATCATTTCTTCCATTTGTGTGTAAAGCTTTAGCTATTTCTTCTTCACTTTTTCTACAATTATAATGTCTTAAACTAGCAAGTTTTTTAGGATCTATTTCTCCCAAACAAATAGCTGTAATGATTTTCAATCCTGTAAGTCCTACAATATCGTTCACAACGACATCTAGTCTTATATTCATAAGTCTTAGATATTTCTGCATTTTTTTTGATGTAGAAGCCGCTTGTTGGATTAGATTTAAACGATGCCTAGTAAAAGTCCTTAATATTTCAGTATCCTCATCAGGCAAAAAACTAGAAGAAAGTAACCCCAATGCATGTAATTTTTGTATCCATTGGCAATCAATTACATCGGTTTTTTTTCCTTTTATATTTTTGGTAAACTTTCCATTACAAAGAGTAACTTCAAAACCCTTAGCAATTAAAATAGCGTGTAAGTTTTGCCAATAATTACCTGTACTTTCCATAGCTACTGAAGTAATCTTATGTTCACTAAGCCAATCAGCGAGAGCATATAAATCTTCATTATATACCCCAAATTCTTTGATGTCAGATTTATTTTGACCGACGGCTACCCAATGACTACGGCTACCAATATCAATACCAGCTGCATTTTTGTTTACAATTTCTAAGGTCATTTGTTGTTCCATAACTCATGATTTTAAAAGCTCTAAGTAAATGTGCTTTAGGCAAAAAGAAATATTCTGAACGGGGTTGCCAAAAAATGACACCGCCAATGTACTAAATGGCAAACATTTCAACCAGGATTGCGCACGTGCTTGAACAAAGCAGCAACACTTTAAAAAACGGCCTTGCAAAGAGCTTAAATTATTTGGGGTGCAAAATACAATTTCGTTAGCATAGTACTAACAGGTTTTGAGAGCTATGAGGGATTGCTCACAACG
>NZ_JBSWWU010000038.1:0-1644 GCF_056160245.1 Aquimarina sp. AWH4_224
GATATGGAAGATACTCCACGGATATTAATATTTATAGCTGCTCCAGGTGTAGCAGAAGACGAAGCAATATTTACCCCTGGGGTTTGACCTTGCAATGCATTTTCAAAGCTAGATGCTGGTATTTTGGCAATATCATCTGTTTTTATGGTTTGAATACTGCTACTCACATCCTTTTTGGATTGTGTACCATATCCTACAATAACAATTTCTTCAAGGGCTTGACCGGTTTGAAGCTCGATGGTATAATCAGTTTTTTGGGTTAAGGCTACAATTAAATTTTCATAACCGATGTATGAAACTTCGATAGCTTCAATGGTTTCTGGTAGTTCCAATGAGAATTTTCCATCAAAATCGGTAACGGCTCCCAGGTTTGCATCAGGTACCAAAACATTAGCCCCAATGAGCGGTTCTTGTGTATCGGCTGCCAAAACCGTTCCGGTAATGACTCTCTGGGCAAAAGTGGAATTGCCCAGGGTACACATGATTAAGAAAAGAACTAATTGATTAGTTAACTTCATAAGCAAAAGATTTAATAAGTAATGAGTTGTTTTTTGAATAAAAGCGTGTGACCGGGTAAACAGGATTTGTTTTCCGGATTGTATGTCCAACAGGAAAGAAGACTAACAGTCGAAAATAGGTTGCAAGCCTCTTAAAGTAAGGGGTTTGCAATAAAAATAAGAGTATGTTTTTTTAAATAGATTCACCTTGAGTAAAATGACAAATAATACTAAATAGAAATTGAAAAAAGCCTTTGGCTTTCTGCCCGATTCGAATCAGAAAATATGGGTAAGTAGAAAGAACAAAAAAGGAATAATTAACAATCAAATATAGGCTGAAGCCCTCTTAAGGTAAGAGATTTACAAGTGGTAATACTATGTGTTAATTTTAAAATCACTTAATATTAAATTAACATTTATATGTATAAAAGTATAAAATTAATTTAAAAAACATAATTATTTCTTAGTTTATTTACTTCTTTACAATAATAATGATAAGGTAATTCCATTTGACATAGGCGAAAATCCAATTCCTTCGGGGGTGTGGGTTCGATTCCAGCTTTGAGTACGATAAACCCTGCCAAACAAATGTTTATCAGGATTTTGTTGTTTTTTACTACAATTAATTCAATAGAAGAATTTAACAGTTGTAATTTTTTGAAGCTTTCTTAAGCTTAAAAAGAAAAAACATCTATAAAACTATATCTATCTCTCTCGATAATGTACTCCAAGGTCACTTTTATTATATACTGAGGCAGGAAAAATTTTGTGGTTTAACTAAAATAAACTCCCCTATTTACAACTATTCGAGTTGTAAATTCCTCATTTTATAGCGACTCCAAGTACTTCATGTTGAGTTTTCAGATATAAAAACTAGAAAAAATAGGTACTCCGTTTAGGTACTCCATAAAATACTTTTATATTTTAAAACACTTGCTAGAGCACACACAACTAACTTATTTACTAATAGTTAAAATAAAAAAGTTTTTAAAAACACATTTTGAGACCTTCGGGTGAATGGAATCAAAGACACACCCTTTTTGAGAGAAATCACATGAAAAAACAAAAGCTAAAACATTTAAATTCAATGCTTTAGCTTTTCTAGTAGCGGGAGCAGGACTCGAACCTGCGACCTTCGGGTTATGAG
>NZ_JBSWWU010000039.1:0-1589 GCF_056160245.1 Aquimarina sp. AWH4_224
AAAACAAATCGATAAATTTGATATCAAACCCAAAGATCTTGAGTTTAAAACTCCTTGATTTTTAACAAAATAAATTGACGTTAGTCAGAATAAAAAAGGAAAATGAAGCAAAGAAATACAATATTATGTCCAGCAACTTTAACAATTGGATTGCTATCATCAAAATGGAAAGCACATATCTTGGCACATATTGGATTAAGAGAAGAAGGAATTAGATTTGGTGAACTTTCAAGATTACTACCTGAAATAAGTCGTAAGATGCTAACGCAAAGCTTAAATGAATTAGTGGAAGATGGATTTCTAAAGCGTAAAGCCTATCCAGAGGTGCCACCTAAAGTTGTTTACAATTTGACTGAATTAGGGTTAGAAATACAAACAGTAATCAATGCATTAGCAACATTTGGTAGTAAATACATTGCTGAAAACAGGGAAAAGATAGAACGTTCTTATGGCACTAACAGAGTAAATGAGCAAATCAATATTGCCCTCAAGATGGGATGGCTTAAAACAGAGACATGATTCTACTTTATAACAAAATAATATGCCTTGGAATCATGTCTCTGTCTAGGTTTTGGATTAGAAAAGCCTTTTACCTAAAAAGAAGGTAAGATTTTTGGTTGCTTCATTTCTAATAGGTACTAAATCAAGAAATCTTTGATTGCCAAAAAGACCCTGTAATTGTTCATTGGTTTTTACAGTAATAAATTGAACTTCATCAGGCATAGCAATATCATCTTCTCCAATACCAGCTATAATCGCATTAGAAGTCAAAATGTGAGTAACTTCTAACTCATGTTGAGCAAAGTACTTACCTGCTTTAGCTTCAAAATTTCTAAGTTTTTGCTCACCACCTTTGTCAAAATAAAAAGCACCAATTAGAAAAACTTCAGCGCTTAAATCAACCGCTTCTATTTCATATTTATTAGCAACAACAATCGTCATTTTTTTAACGCCTTCTTCACGTATGGGCAGTAGTTTTTGAAATTCAGTATCCTCAAAGAGTTGTCCGAGTGCTTCTTCATTAATCGCTGAAGCCAATTGAATTTCATCAGGCGTTTCCATCTGTGTATCTCCGTCAGCTGGAATACTTGCTATCTCATTGATGATACGATGCAATTGAATACCATGCTTTTGAAAAAAAGGAGCAGCCTTTTCTTCAAATTCTCTTAGCTTATTACTATCCTTGTACCATATAAGAATGGTGTAATAAACTTTTGTGTCAATTGCCTCTTTTGTGTCAATAATCTCTTCCTGTTGCTCGACTTTGTTGCCACCATTACACGATGCGGTTGTGAATAATAGTAGAGTCGAAAAAATTAAAGTGTATTTCATTTTTTTGTTTTTTTTTGATAAATAGCAAAACAAAGATGAGTTGTAAAAAACTATAAAACAAGTAGTTGCAAATCAGTAACATAGTTACCTAATGGTAGCTTTTATTGATTATCAGGCGATTATATTTAGAGAATATTGAAAAATAAATACTGCTGCCAATAATGGTAACCGTTGCACAAGCCCATAAAACATCAAAAAGCAACCAATAATCTTGAGTATAAGTCCTGATTTTCTGGGAAGACATATTAATATTAGTC
>NZ_JBSWWU010000040.1:0-1574 GCF_056160245.1 Aquimarina sp. AWH4_224
ATATGAGCAATATAGCTTCCTAGCTTACTTATTGGGTTTTTATTGATGAATTTTAGGTATTTCTTCAAGTTATAGGCTATTGCCGCCAAATGCATCACCTTATTAGCTTGCTGGATGCCTATAGTATTAATCTTTCTAAGTCCCATAAATTGGGTAAGGGTTCCAAATACAGGTTCTACTGTACTTTGACGTTTGGATTTCATATAGCGGCCTTGTTTACTGTTTACTCGTGCATTGTTGCGTTCATATTCAGGACGATAATAGGTAACGGTAAGACGTTTCTCCTGCGCTGATTTACCCAGACAAGTACTACGCAAAGGGCAATCAATACAAACCTTTTTAGAAGCTCTATATTCTTTCTTTTTGGTATTGCTTTTCTTCTCTATAAATACTTTAGTAAAAGGAATGATCTTCCCTTGTGGGCATAGATAATGATCTGCTTGTTCATCATACTCAAAACCTTCTGGCCCTCCTTTATAGGTACCATGAGGTGGAATAAAACTACTAATGTTGCTTTGTTCTAAAAAAGCATAGTTCTCTCCACTACTATAACCTGTATCAGCAATACAGTTCTTCCATACCAACCCTTGTTTCCACAATCGTTTTTGTAATCTTTTTGTAATATCCTGTAAGTACTGATTGTCTTTTTTGTCGGCATGATACGCTCCAATATCTGTAATGACATGATTCGCCGTATCTACACTAAGTTGACTCAGATAATTAAGCTTTCTTGCCTTACCTGGCTTGACACTAATACGAGCATCTGGATCAGTAGGACTGTAATGGGTTTTGTTAGAGGTATACTTACTGCCTTTGTTACCCGCTCCAGGACGCTGATCTTGGTCTTTTGACCATTTCTTATTTCTAGTCTTAATAGCCGCTAGTTCTTTCTCTGTAGCAGTAATACTTTGCTGGGGTTTACTGGCTTTGTTGTTTTTGGCTTTTCGAGTAGGGGCTGGTTTATCAACCGTGCTGATATGACGAACCTTTTGCAAATAATCTTCCAATTTTTCTGCAGGAACTTTCAATTCTAAACTATCCATAGAAGCATTGGCCTTGACTGGAGCAGAATCTATGGCTTGGGTATGCCCACTGACCATACCTTTGTCAATACACAAAACCAAAATCCTAGTGAAAACTGCTTCAAAAACAGTCTCTGGAAATAATTGTCGTGTTCTAGAAATCGTCGAATGCCAGGGCAACTCTTCATCAATATCATAGCCTATGAAATATAAAATATCCAATCGCATACTACAATGATCCATCAGCTTACGATCACTAATGATATTCTCCAAATAACCCACTAAACATAGCTTAAAAAATACCACAGGATCAATACTTTTTTGACCGCTAGCACCATAATACTCTTGAGTTAATCCGTATAAAAACTGAAGATCCAAAAAATCCTTGAGACGTCTGTAAAAATTATGTAACGGAACCCGATCACTAAGCTGAAATTGATTGAAGAGCTTTTCTTGGTATATTTTCTTGCCTTGCATACTTAAAGATAACATACCAATCCAAAATCAATAACAAATCTATCTTACATTTTTGTTAACTTGTGCAACAGGCAC
>NZ_JBSWWU010000041.1:0-1541 GCF_056160245.1 Aquimarina sp. AWH4_224
TGATCCAGATCGTGTTGCCTTAGTTCATGGAGATTTAGAAATGAGTTATGGAGATTTGGATGCACGTTCTACTCGTTTGGCGCACTATTTAGTAAGTAAAGGAATAAAAAAAGAAGAGCTAATCCCAATTTGTGTTGATCGATCTTTAGAAATGATTATAAGTGTTTTGGGAGTATTAAAATCTGGAGCAGCATATGTTCCTATCGATCCTAGTTATCCACTTGATCGTATTACTTTTATTTTACAAGATACTTCCGCGAATCTCATAATTACAAAATCGGATAACCCAATTTTAGATTTAGTATCAGGATGCGAATTTTTTTGTGTTGATAGAGATTGGGAAGAGGTAAACTCTTTTTCATCAGAAAAACTGGATCTAGGAATTATGCCTAATAACCTGGCAAATGTAATCTATACTTCTGGAACCACAGGTAAACCCAAAGGAGTGTTATGTGAGCATCGTGGAGTCGTAAATCTTGCGCAAAATATGATCGATATAACAGGCATGGACAATGCTGTCAAAATGCTTCAATTTTCGTCATTTTCGTTTGATGCCTTTAGTTTTGAGTTGTTTTCTACAATGATTTGTGGAGGACAATTAATTCTTACCGATAAATCCACCATCAATTCACTGGATAAAATACGTCCTTTGATCAATTCCAAAGAGATTAACATAGCCTTATTACCACCATCTTATCAAGAAGCTTTAAAAGACGATCTTGGTACCATTACTACAATTATCTCGGGAGGAGAGGCTTTAAATTATAATCTAACTAAAGAATTTCAATCCAAAGGGATTAAAGTTTTTAATGCTTATGGACCTACCGAAAATACAGTATGTAGTAGTGTGAGTTCTGCCCCAATTATAGAAAATAAAGTAACTATAGGTTCCCCAATAGGGAATACTAAAATTTATATACTTGATCAATCAGAAAATCTAGTTCCGTTTGGAACCCCAGGGGAATTATGTGTGTCTGGGGTTCAAGTTGCAAGAGGGTATTTAAACCGCCCATCTCTTACTTCTGAAAAATTCGTTAAAAACCCATATGGATCAGGCAACTATAATCGTTTGTATAAAACTGGTGATTTAGCAAGATGGCTGCCTGATGGTCAAATAGAATATTTAGGTAGAATCGATAGACAAGTAAAATTGAGAGGCTATCGTATAGAGTTGGGTGAGATTGAAAACACTATTAAAACGGTTTTTGAAGAAATACAGCATGGGATTGTTGAGATGAAAGAGGTAAATGGCGACAAGGTTTTGGTGGGGTATTTAGTTTTGAAATCAGAAATAGATTTGTCTATTATCAAGCCGGCTTTACTGGAAAAACTTCCAGACTACATGGTTCCGAGTTATTATGTGGAGCTGTCATCATTACCATTGACTTCCAATGGTAAGATTGATCGCTCTGGTTTGCCTATTCCTAGTTTAGAAGATGCGGGTTCTTATCAAGCAGCAGAGACTTCATTAGAGTCTAAGTTGGTAGAGATATGGAGTGATGTCTTAGGATTAGAGGCATCCAAGATTAGTGTGACCAGGA
>NZ_JBSWWU010000042.1:0-1513 GCF_056160245.1 Aquimarina sp. AWH4_224
CATATATAACCTTACCAATAAAAAGTAAAGCAAAAAACAGATAATAGGTATATGTTTGAATGTTCTTCATTTTTTAAGCTTTTGATAGGATGTAATTATCCTATTAAATCCATCTTCTATTGGTTTATTTGTTTAAAATGTTTGTAAAACATTATCCCGAAAATGATAATTCCAATAATCAAATTCAACACACCGTTTTCATCTATGTGACTTTGTGAAGTTAAATAGGTGTATATGAAATATTCTATAATTAAATACAAGGCAAATACTGCGGCAAAAATTAACATGCTCTTAGATTTAAGAGAGTAGTACAACGGAGCAGTAAAGAGTATTATTGAAATTAGGGGAAGAGGTATATACAGCAATAAATAGTAAAATGCGTCTTCGCTAATTCTTGATTTAGCTATATTAGGAATTTTATAGTTGTTGTTTTTTATCATCATGAAAAGATAAAAAACAGAGTATTTTACAATAAAAAAAGCTATAATCTTCGTGATTAATTTCATAATAGTTATACTTTAATATCTCTGGAAAAATTTCGATGGGAAATATTTTGTGTTTCGATTTCGGTAAAATAAATCAGCTCTATGCGTCTTTTCGAATGAAGGTTGAATGTAATGCATGTATCGGATATCATTTACATCTAAAGTTGCAGATGGAAATATATTGGTATATGCTGAAAAAGATAGCTCTCCATTATGTATAGAAATATTCAGTTTTTGTGACACATCTACAATTCTATACCCCATCACAGATAATGCGAATTCTTCAATTTTAGGGACACTTGCATGTTGTTCAAAAGTTATATCATACCCAATAAACTTTCCATCTTCAAAAGCTTGACTTTGTAGAAAAATGTTATTTCTTCCTCCTTCACCAGGATAATAATTCCTACCTTTTCCTACGGGAGTAGGTCCAAGACGATAAGAAGAATAACTGGCAATAGAAAGCAAATCACCAACTTGATTTTCAATTCCAGAAATTGTTACAGTACTAGTTATTTTATCACCAATTAGAGGTTTGCCTCCTCCTGGACCATCCCAATATTTTTCATCGATAAAACTATTAAACGTAAAAGTCACTGTTTTACCTAAATAGGTTTCTCCTGCTTTTGTTGTGGCTTGAGAATTTGCGTTAGGATCCCAGTAAATACTCCCATCTTCTCTTTTTACCCAATCATTCGTACTTCCCCCGTCAGGATCAATTTTGTTTATAGGGTTATTTGCCATTCCCAAATACGGGGAAGCGAATTCATTTTTTGGATCTGTTGTTAACCAACGTGCAATTCTTGCATCCCAAAGTCTGAGTTCAAAGGCTTCTTTATCAGTTTCTGGATCTTTTTCCTGCCCTTGATATTGATAGCGGTATTGTCCGTCGGTTAATTTTCTACCAGGCATGGTCATTCCAAATGGGTAATAATCAGTAGCATTTGTAATTCCAATGGTTTGTCCGGTATTTGTTCTTCCTACTACAGCTCTTACATTGCCTAAATGATCTGTAAGTTGATACAGAT
>NZ_JBSWWU010000043.1:0-1481 GCF_056160245.1 Aquimarina sp. AWH4_224
AAATCATATCACAAAACCAGGAACTCATTGAAATTGCCTTTGATACTCCAGGAGAATATCCTCTGGAAATGATCGCTACATTTGGAACGTGTACAGATAGCTATATACAGAACATATTAGTCCTGGAAAGTGAAGGACTGGAACAAAACCCTGACAAACCCAATGAAAATCAGCAACTCGAAAACATAAAAGATTTTACTATTTTCCCTAACCCTTCGGATGGAAATTTTGAAGTAAAAGTAGACCTTAAAGAAACAAATCCTATTAGTATTACCATATTTAGCTTGGCCAACAATACCATTATTGACCAACAAAAACAGCAGGGTAATGACTCCTATCTAATACCTTTTAGCTTGCAAATAGCTTCTGGTGTATATGCAATCGTATTAGAAACTCCCTATGGTAAAAAAATTAGGAAAATGATTATGAGGTAATCCTTATAGTGTTTTGTAAAAATATTTGCCTATCTTTTGTTTAAACAACTCACCTTTTAAAAAACATTTAAAAAACTGACATTCAAATAAAAAACACCACTAAACTGACCATGAAAGAAGTAATACTTTTTCTTTTTTTGCTAGTATTATCATCAACTTTTTATGCACAGAACAGATACAAAGTTGAATATGATATCACTTTATCTGAACTTAATGCAGGTTCAGGAGCAGATGAAGCTTCTAGTTTTAGTATAACTTTAAGATCATCTACAGAAGGACGACAAATATTTAGCGCATCAGTAATCAATGGAGATGTTTCTGTTAATAGGGTTGTAGATCAAATTGTCAGTTTTAATAATCCTATTGCAACCATTAATACTTCTTATTCTGCTTTTGTAGGAGCAGCTGGCTTCTGCGATGGTAGAACCACCTCCTCCGATCCGTTTCTAAATTCTTGCAGGACCGGTCTTCCCGGTAATGATATTTGTGGCAATGTTAGATCAAGGTACTTTAGAGTATTTGAAATCCAATCTCTTGCAAGTCTAAACAATTATAACGCTTCTAATAATGAACTTAAAGCCTGTGAAGATAAAAATCTTATCATTTATGGATGTGGATCTACATTGAAGTATGCATTAGAATATGAATACAATGGCACCAATACTGGTGAAATACTACCTTATGGAGATCATCCAAACAATATAACAATCAACACTTCAGATATTCCTGGTGTAGGTAATAATTCATTCCGAATTAAAGCTAGGTTTGTTCCTGATGCTTCTTCTACTAATCCTAATAATTTTTCTGATGTATTAACCTATCGATTTATTCCATGTTCTCCCGAATTAGATGGTCCTATAGTTGATATTCAACCGGATTGTAGTAATAGTATCAACACTTCGGATAATAACAATGGTAGTTTTACGGTCACTTTTGATAGAGAACTCGATGATACTAAGAGTGAAAAAATGAACCTACAGGTATTCCGTCAGGTAGGCGCTAATTTTGACGGATATGCCTCAAAAACATTGGAAAAAAGTGATTTTA
>NZ_JBSWWU010000044.1:0-1017 GCF_056160245.1 Aquimarina sp. AWH4_224
TCTGATTCGCTACGCCTGCTGTACTATCTTCATCTACTGTCAAATTATCATCTGTAGCCGTTGGAGTATCATTCACCGGAGTGACATCGAAGGTAACTGTAGCACTAGACGTATCTCCATCAGCATCTTCGATCTCATAGGTGATTGTTACCGGACCATTATAGTCTAAGGCCGGGGTAAAGTCAATCGTATCATCTGTCGGATCGTTTGGTGTACCTCCATTGTTTACAACTGCAGTTCCTACTGCGGCAGGGATGGCAGTCACATTGATCGTTCCGGTACTTGGACCATCTCCTCCAAAGCTATCGTTTCCTAATACTGCAATGTTGGTCGTTCCACTATCTTCTGCTACATCAGCAGGAGTATCATTAGTAGCCGTTGGGGTATCGTCTACTGGAGTGACATCAAAAGTAACCGTAGCCGTAGCCGTATCTCCATCAGCATCTTCAATCTCATAGGTGATTGTTACCGGACCATTATAGTCTAAGGCTGGAGTAAAGTCGATCGTATCATCCGTTGGATCGTTTGGTGTACCACCATTGTTTACAACTGCAGTTCCTACTGCAGCTGGGATGGCAGTTACATTGATCGTTCCCGTACTTGGACCGTCTCCTCCAAAGCTATCGTTTCCTAATACTGCAATGTTGGTCGTTCCACTATCTTCTGCTACATCAGCAGGAGTATCATTAGTAGCCGTTGGAGTATCGTCTACTGGGGTTACATCAAAAGTAACCGTAGCGGTGTCCGTATCTCCATCTGCATCTTCAATCTCATAGGTGATCGTTACCGGACCATTATAGTCTAAGGCCGGAGTAAAGTCAATCGTATCATCCGTCGGATCGTTTGGTGTACCTCCATTGTTTACAACTGCAGTTCCTACTGCGGCTGGGATGGCAGTCACATTGATCGTTCCGGTACTTGGACCGTCTCCTCCAAAGCTATCGTTTCCTAATACTGCAATGTTGGTCGTTCCACTATCTTCTGCGACATCAGCAGGAGTATCATCTGTAGCCGTTG
>NZ_JBSWWU010000045.1:0-700 GCF_056160245.1 Aquimarina sp. AWH4_224
TGATGACTTCCGGGTTGCTGTTCCCATCACTTACATCACTTACAAATGCCACCGTGGGAGTACCACAATTGTCCGCTTCATCAGTAACGACTGTAATATCTGGTGTAGGTGCAGCACATTGGGCACTGATCGGTGATGGATTACTTGCTGTTGGATCAGTAGTATCGTTAATCGTGATTGTCTGAGTCACATTGATGCTGTTTCCTGCGGCATCTGTAACACTATAGGTTCTGGTGATCACTTCTGGATTGCTATTCCCATCGCTTACATCACTGACAAATGCCACCGTGGGAGTACCACAATTGTCCGCTTCATCAGTAACGACTGTGATATCTGGTGTAGGTGCAGCACATTGGGCACTAATCGGTGCTGGATTACTCGCTGTGGGATCGGTAGTATCATTAACCGTGATCGTCTGAGTCACATTGATGCTGTTTCCTGCGGCATCTGTAACACTATAGGTTCTGGTGATCACTTCTGGATTGCTATTCCCATCGCTTACATCACTGACAAATGCCACCGTGGGAGTACCACAATTGTCCGCTTCATCAGTAACGACAGTAATATCTGGCGTGGGTGCAGCACATTGTGCACTAATCGGTGCTGGATTGCTTGCTGTTGGATCGGTAGTATCGTTAATGGTGATTGTCTGAGTCACATTGATGCTGTTTCCTGCGGCATCCGTCACACTATAGGTTCT
>NZ_JBSWWU010000046.1:0-692 GCF_056160245.1 Aquimarina sp. AWH4_224
CATCCATTGGTAGGTCCATTAACCCCAGGACATAGGTCTGTATTTTGTGGGTAGAAATTATCACCAGGTCTAGTACACCTGATAAGAGTATAGGTGTTTTCTCCAAACCCATCACCATCTTCATCACGATACCATGTGATTTGTTGAACATCGGGATCGTTATCATCACAGTCAGAGGTATTGGCTACTCTTCCTGCGGGTTGAGTACAACTGAGCACCCAATCGGAAGAGTTTCCAGCACCATCTTCATCGATATCGGCATACCATCTGGATGGATCTTTGATATTAGGATTGTTATCATTACAATCCTTATTGTTATCTACATAATTAGCAGGTTTGGAGCAACTTCTTATCGTAGGTCCTGTAGCGGCACCAAACCCATCATTATCATCATCATAATACCAAATAGAAGGTCCTTTGATATTAGGGTTATTGTCATTACAGTCACCTCCTCTTAGTACATACCCTGTACCGGGAGAAGTTCGACAAGATCCATTAGGGCCACCCCAACCATCTCTGTCGTTATCGTACCAATACCACTGAGATCCTGGTTGTGCGTCTACACATTGATCATCTAGTATGGGCACAGGTCCAAGTTGTGCATATATAACCTTACCAATAAAAAGTAAAGCAAAAAACAGATAATAGGTATATGTTTGAATGTTCTTCATTTTTTAAGCTTTTGATAGGAT
>NZ_JBSWWU010000047.1:0-626 GCF_056160245.1 Aquimarina sp. AWH4_224
GTAGCGGGAGCAGGACTCGAACCTGCGACCTTCGGGTTATGAGCAGAATCTCGCACTTTAACAACCCTCTGTTTACTAGCCTCTTACAATTCCCGGAGTACTCAAACACCTACATATACCTACAATTAGGTACTTCAAATAGGTACTCCACTTTAGAGTACCTATTTGAAAATTTTTTAAACAATTATTTAACTCAAATAAACACATCGAGTAATTGTTTCAAATAGTATATCCAAAAGTGTTTGTTCTAAATTTTTAGTTCTTCATTCCTAACTTACTAACTCTTCGATTTATAAGAATATCTTTATACACAATTCCTTATTAGTAAACTTCTTTATAAGATCAACAGAAAATTAGAACCTCTTAAAAAAGGAAAAGTTTGGATTTTTCACTATTCATTTACTTTTAGGAAGTTACAGCTAAATCCTTTTCAAAAAACCTTTAATTATATTATTAATGACATTTCTCCTCCTAATTTCAACATATCCATATCCATAGCCGTAGCCATAGCCTTTCGAATAATCTACGTCATTTAACAAAATAGCCAGTTTTGGAAACCTTTTCTCCTGCATCATGGATTTGGGAATATCCAAAAGTCTTTTGTCCGTATACTTCTGGCGAACCAC
>NZ_JBSWWU010000048.1:0-619 GCF_056160245.1 Aquimarina sp. AWH4_224
TGATTGTCTGAGTCACATTGATGCTGTTTCCTGCGGCATCCGTCACACTATAGGTTCTAGTGATCACTTCTGGATTGCTGTTTCCATCACTAACATCACTGACAAATGCCACAGTAGGTGTACCACAATTGTCCGCTTCATCTGTTACGACGGTAATATCTGGTGTAGGTGCAGCACATTGGGCACTGATCGGTGATGGGTTGCTTGCTGTTGGATCAGTAGTATCATTAATAGTGATTGTCTGTGTCACATTGATACTATTCCCAGCAGCATCGGTCACACTATAGGTTCTGGTGATCACTTCTGGATTGCTATTCCCATCACTGACATCACTTACAAAAGCAACCGTAGGAGTTCCACAATTGTCCGCTTCATCAGTAACGACAGTAATATCTGGTGTAGGTGCAGCACATTGGGCACTAATCGGTGATGGGTTGCTCGCCGTTGGATCAGTAGTATCGTTAATGGTGATCGTTTGCGTCACGTTGATGCTGTTTCCAGCAGCATCCGTCACACTATAGGTCCTGGTGATGACTTCCGGGTTGCTGTTCCCATCACTTACATCACTTACAAATGCCACCGTGGGAGTACCACAATTGTCCGCTTCATCAGTAACGAC
>NZ_JBSWWU010000049.1:0-548 GCF_056160245.1 Aquimarina sp. AWH4_224
TGCCCTTGAACTTGTTCAATGCATAGTGTTAGAAATGCTAGCACAATTATTAATAATGGTCTATTCATCGATATTTTATTTGATTTAGGGTATAACAAATATATGTTATTCTAAATTATTATCTATTTATATATAAGTATCCTGCTCTTGATCTGGTAATACCTTCGGAATCTTCGAACCTTAAAACATAGTAATATGTTCCCACTGGTAACTCTCTATTCTTACTTATTGTGGTTCTACCTTCACTAATTCCAACAAAGAATCTAACTCCTGGTTGTTCGTATCCATCCTGATCAAAAACCTTCACTCCCCAACGGTTGAATATCTGGAGATTATTTCTTGGGAAATTCTGCAATCCAACAATTCTGAATTCATCATTGATTCCATCTCCGTTAGGACTCAATCCTGTGAAGATCTCTATTTCAGAATCTCGAATATCTAAAATAGTAATGGTTACATCTTCAAAATCACCATCATTATCAAGATCTACATTGATATCCTCTAAAGGATCATCTGAGAGATCTGTGATATCTTCTCCGTTAGGATCT
>NZ_JBSWWU010000050.1:0-532 GCF_056160245.1 Aquimarina sp. AWH4_224
AAGTTTTACAAATACTTGTTAGTTTTACAATGTGCTGAGATACAAATCCTTATCTCAAAACAACATTTACTTCGTCAAAATTGCTAAACCTTCTTCTACACCCCAGAAGAATACAACTGAAAAAAAGTTTAGTAACCCTAATTAAATATATATACATAATAGTAAAGTAAGTTTTCGTCAAAATGTCAAATAGTCTTCAAACGCCCCAGAAGAATGTTTAACATAAAAAAACTAAGAGAAATATAATGTATCAAGAATACTTCTACTTGTAATTGCCCCGGAAGTATTCCCCCAAAATCTTAATTATAATGACGAAAATTACTGGAATTATTATTCCATGCTATAATGAATATTATAGACTGGAAAAGGACAAATTTTGCCAATTTTTAACCAAAAACAACAATTATCACTTCTGTTTTGTAAACGATGGTAGCGCAGACAACACCTTAGAGCTACTACAACAACTAAGACAATTCGATCCCAAAAGAATATCGGTAATCGATCTGGAACAAAACCAAGGAAAAGCATCTGC
>NZ_JBSWWU010000051.1:0-516 GCF_056160245.1 Aquimarina sp. AWH4_224
TGCTTGAAGAAAATTTAGAAGATTATATTCAAAATTTTGATTCATATATGAAATCCAAATAAGCTATATGTGGTATATAATCTGATTAAAAATTAAAATGGGATATTTTTTAAGGGCATTTATAGCAAAAAGCGAAAATCTACGGTTAATTATAAAAGCATATACCAAAGCAAATCTCGTAGAATTAGAGCAAGGAATTTCTATGATCTTAATGACAGAGGAATTATATGATGAAATTAATCAAATGACTCCAAGCCCGGGAGTGTTCAGGTTTGAACTTTTTAGTGATCATGTAGAAAAGCAAATTCTTTCAAAAATCAATGAAGCAAAAGTGGCTTATGTAGAATCTGAATTTTTTGGTGGACAAGGTGGTCATCTAGGGGTTGTTTGGGAAAATGGTAAAAGAGTTTTTGTTGGAGATTTTAACAAAGGCAGTCTAAATAAGGTTTTAAAACTATTGGGAGTTAAAAAGAAGCAATTCAAAGATGAGTTTGATACGGTAGGATTAGGTAAGCA
>NZ_JBSWWU010000052.1:0-504 GCF_056160245.1 Aquimarina sp. AWH4_224
CCACTCCTCCTGCCCTATCTGTTTCTGGGAATCCTACTCCTGTGCAATGTGCCGGAGGTGATGATGGAAGCATTACAGCTACTCCTTCTGGAGGAACTCCTCCATATCAATACTCGATTGATAATGGAGCCTCATGGCAGAACAATACTCTTTTTTCTGGACTCTCTACAGGAGACTATACCATCCTAATACAAGATAATAAAGGATGCCAGGTAAATAGCACATCTATAGATGTTATCGCTCAATTCACTTCTATCCCTGATGTCATTGGACTACCACTAACCAGTAATCCAACCCTAATCGATGGAGACAATGGAAGAATTGCCATATCTGTATCTGGGGGGTCGGGTAGTTATACCTCTTATGTGTGGACTAAAGATGGAAATCCCTTTACTCCACCCGCTGGATCTACCAATACCAATATCATCGATCTATTTGAAGGAGTGTATACCGTAGTAGTAACCGATAGTAATGGATGTAGCTCTTTGGTAGAAACATTCACTC
>NZ_JBSWWU010000053.1:0-486 GCF_056160245.1 Aquimarina sp. AWH4_224
TGGGACTTAGTGCTCCTAATTTGTTAGAGACGGATCATTTTGATGAGAGTACTACAAGTAGTTCTAGTGAAGCGGTTAGTTTTTTGGCCGAAGAGCGTATCAATTACTATTTGATAGCGGGCCATGTTTTCAATATTACGGATGACCTCAAATTTAAACCAGCATTATTGAGTAAATTAGTTTTTGGAGCACCGTTACAGGTTGATGTTTCCGCAAACTTTTTGTTGTATGAGCGTTTAACTTTGGGAGTTGCTTATCGTTGGAGTGCTGCAGTGACGGGTCAGGTTGCTTTCCAGATTTCGGATTCGATGATGATTGGTTTTGCCTATGATAGGGAGACGACCGAGTTGGGGCAATCGCAGTTTAATGATGGGAGTTATGAGGTGATGTTACGCTTTGAGTTATTTAAGAAATACAATAGAATGCTGACTCCAAGATTCTTTTAATAGTAGAGATATTATAACCTAACCATTGATATGAAGAGAG
>NZ_JBSWWU010000054.1:0-454 GCF_056160245.1 Aquimarina sp. AWH4_224
TTAGAAACTTGTTATCAAACTTTGTAGGATTCTTTATCAGACATATCCTGCAACTACCTATCAAAGACACACAATGTGGTGCCAAAGTATTCAAGAAAAGCATCATAGAGAATGTATACAGCCAAAGATTTATCAGCAGATGGCTATTTGATATCGAAATCTTCTTGAGATTGAAAAAGCATATCGGACTTAAAGATCTGTTGAACTGCATTAGCGAAGAACCACTAGATAGCTGGATCGAGGTAGAAGGATCTAAAATAACACTAAAAGACTCTTTCCTGATCCCTATCAACCTGTTAGCAATATGGATAAGCTACCTTAAAATCAGTACAACTAGTAAGAAAATAACAGAAACTGTAAAATTAAAACTGAATTACAATATGGTAAAATAACTACTATCAAAACTCTATATCAAGCATTAAAAAAATAATACCAAGTACGCATAAAATATACC
>NZ_JBSWWU010000055.1:0-448 GCF_056160245.1 Aquimarina sp. AWH4_224
TTCTCAAACAAGGCATCATTTTGATTGAACTGAGTCAATTCCTGAAAATCAACATTCAACAAATGAGCACCTCCTTTCAATCCAAAACTCAACTTTCCATACTCAGAAGTAGGAATCGTATATGAAAAATCAACTCCTATAAAGGTCTCATCGGTAGGACCGATCTCATCATTGACAATCGAGAGTCCCAATCCCAAACGCTCTGAATCTCCAATAGGAGTATTCAAGGTTAGGGTTTGAGTACGAGGAGCTCCATCCAATCCAACCCATTGGCTGCGGTGAAGACCCATAATACTCAGAACGCCTCGACTACCAGCATAGGCCGGATTTACACTAATCGTATTGTACATATACTGGGTATACTGCGCATCCTGCTGCCCTTGAACTTGTTCAATGCATAGTGTTAGAAATGCTAGCACAATTATTAATAATGGTCTATTCATCGATA
>NZ_JBSWWU010000056.1:0-441 GCF_056160245.1 Aquimarina sp. AWH4_224
CTAGATGTTGATCAATGACTTCAAAGACTTCAATACCAGTAGGAGGTTCGGTTACTTGTATAGGAGTTCCAAAATTATCAAGAGTACAGTTATTTTGATCAGTGATTAGATATTCATAAAACCCAGCTTGCAGCCCTGTAATGGCTACTCCGGAGGCAGTGAATCCTGTATCTCCTATTTTGGTCCATGTAACATTGTATTGCTCAGGATTGGTAACTATATCGATAGGAGTTCCTCCGGCTACGGTTAAAGATATACTCCCATCATCTCCTCCTTTACAAGTTACAGGATTTTGATCGATAGTTATAGTTATGGGATCTGGTCCCAGTACTTGAAAACTTTGATCATCGCTATTTCCCCCTTGATCGGAAACAGTTACGGTGTATGTTTGTCCGATTTGTGCATCGGCCAAAGTGTTTCCTTGAGTTCCATCGTTCCATC
>NZ_JBSWWU010000057.1:0-431 GCF_056160245.1 Aquimarina sp. AWH4_224
GTATAGGGTTGTTGTCCTCCTTCTATGGTAAGTTGAATACTTCCGTCACTTCCTTGGTAGGCAGATACATTGTTGATGATTTCTTGCTGTATATTGATTTGATTAGCTCTATTGATTACCGGTATGATTGCTTGAGTGATACAGTTATTATCATCTCTTACCGAGATGGTATAATCCCCGACTTGCAGATCTTGTATGTTCTGGGTGTTTTGTCCATTACTCCAGGAGTATGTATATGGAGGAGTTCCTCCCATGACCTGGATATCAATAGCTCCATCATTACCTTGTGGACAGGTTACTGTAGATGTGTTTATACTTACAATTTCTAATAGTTCAGGTTGAGTAATTGTCACTAGATTAGATGTTGCTATAGCCGTGCTACCACTATCATCAGTTATAGTCACGGTATATTCTCCAGGTTGAAGTTCATC
>NZ_JBSWWU010000058.1:0-429 GCF_056160245.1 Aquimarina sp. AWH4_224
TAATCCTCCAATAGCAAATACTTGTTTTTTTGACCAAATCATAAACCCTTTTGTCTTAATGTAACTCCGTTTCCCAATCTTCAAACTTTGGATCGACCGTGTATTGTTCTCCTTCCTCACGACAAACTAATCTAATCCATTGTGCTGCTCTTTTCATCGCATGAGTTTGATTCAACACCATCCCATTTTTATCCATTTCTATGTTATTAGAATAAATTGCAAATGCTTGTTCTACTAAACTAGCTTCGTGTTTTAAAATTTCACGATAATCAATCCCGTCTAGTATTGTTTTATCTCCAATTACATAGGGTAGAGTCCCATTTGCATAATAGTATACAAAATGTCTAAGCGCACTTTTAAAATCATCTGATAGAACAGAGATATGATTGGGTTGTTTTTTATTAATCATTTTATCTTACAGTTTTTACT
>NZ_JBSWWU010000059.1:0-420 GCF_056160245.1 Aquimarina sp. AWH4_224
TGTTTCCTGCGGCATCTGTAACACTATAGGTTCTGGTGATCACTTCTGGATTGCTATTCCCATCGCTTACATCACTGACAAATGCCACCGTTGGTGTACCACAATTGTCCGCTTCATCAGTAACGACAGTGATATCTGGCGTGGGTGCAGCACATTGTGCACTAATCGGTGATGGGTTGCTCGCCGTTGGATCAGTAGTATCGTTAATGGTGATCGTCTGTGTCACATTGATGCTGTTTCCTGCGGCATCCGTCACACTATAGGTTCTGGTGATCACTTCTGGATTGCTATTCCCATCACTAACATCACTTACAAATGCCACCGTAGGGGTACCACAATTGTCCGCTTCATCAGTAACGACAGTAATATCTGGCGTGGGTGCAGCACATTGTGCACTAATCGGTGCTGGATTGCTTGCTG
>NZ_JBSWWU010000060.1:0-419 GCF_056160245.1 Aquimarina sp. AWH4_224
TTTGAGTTATTTAAGAAATACAATAGAATGCTGACTCCAAGATTCTTTTAATAGTAGAGATATTATAACCTAACCATTGATATGAAGAGAGATTTACTTTCAGTTGTTTTAGTTTCCTTAGTTATGCTATCGGTTTCTTTTGGTCAAGAGAAGAAACTAGCCAAGGCCCAGGGTCAATATGATCGATATGAGTATATCGATGCCCAAGAGACCTATCTAAAGATCATAAAGAAAGGCTACAAGGATGCCGATTTGTTAAAGAAGTTGGCCAATAGTTATTATTTCAACAGTGAATATGCAGAGGCACAGAAATGGTATAAGGAGTTAATTGATGATTACAGTAGTGAGGCAGAGGCGGAGTATTATTTTCGATATGCTCAGACCTTAAAAGCTGCCGAGCAATATGATCAGGCCGATGT
>NZ_JBSWWU010000061.1:0-417 GCF_056160245.1 Aquimarina sp. AWH4_224
CCCAATGTGCTGCACCTACACCAGATATTACCGTCGTTACTGATGAAGCGGACAATTGTGGTACTCCCACGGTGGCATTTGTAAGTGATGTCAGTGATGGGAATAGCAACCCAGAAGTCATCACCAGAACCTATAGTGTGACGGATGCCGCAGGAAACAGTATCAATGTGACTCAGACGATTACGATTAACGATACTACCGATCCAACGGCGAGTAACCCTGCACCGATCAGTGCCCAATGTGCTGCACCTACACCAGATATCACTGTCGTAACAGACGAGGCAGACAATTGTGGTACTCCCACGGTGGCATTTGTAAGCGATGTCAGTGATGGAAACAGCAATCCAGAAGTGATCACTAGAACCTATAGTGTGACGGATGCCGCAGGAAACAGCATCAATGTGACTCAGACAATCA
>NZ_JBSWWU010000062.1:0-414 GCF_056160245.1 Aquimarina sp. AWH4_224
TTACTAAAACTAATGACGGAGCAGGAGCTTCAATTACTGTTACCGTAACCGTTGCCGTAGAACAACTTGGTGGCGTATCATCATCACAAAGCGTATACGTAAACGTATCATCTCCTAAAAACCCTGGTGGTGGAGTGTAAGTAAACGTTCCATCTCCATTATTCACTACCGTACCTCCATTGGTACTAGTAGCGTCGAATGCAGTTATTGTAGCATCATCGACAACAGTATCATTATCCAACACATTACCTGAAGTTACAGGAGTATCTTCAATTGTAGTAACCGTATCATCCACAGCAATTGGATCTCCTTCATCTGTTACAGTTACCGTAACCGTTGCTGTAGAACAACTTGGTGGTGTATCATCATCACAAAGGGTATAGGTAAATGTATCATCTCCAACAAATCCAACTG
>NZ_JBSWWU010000063.1:0-410 GCF_056160245.1 Aquimarina sp. AWH4_224
AAACCATTATCAATTTCATTATTCATATCACAAATTTAGTATCTAACTTTTTTTATTAATAAGCTTATCTTCATCATTGATTAACAGTCCTCTTCCTATCTTTCTAAAAAAGCCATTCAAACCATCAATCACATAGATATTTTCTTCAGCATCAGCATACAGCACAACATTACCTTCTTCATCCAAAATTTCATAAGCAATCTCAGGGTTTTCTGCAATACTACCCATAAAAGATGTAGTATCCTCTATTTCCATATGATCTATCCCTGTGGCATCTAATCCATCTAATCGGTGTAATTCCATAATTGTTTCATTTTTCTAATCCTCCAATAGCAAATACTTGTTTTTTTGACCAAATCATAAACCCTTTTGTCTTAATGTAACTCCGTTTCCCAATCTTCAAACTTTGG
>NZ_JBSWWU010000064.1:0-389 GCF_056160245.1 Aquimarina sp. AWH4_224
TGAATTGGTAGAAACGGAAAGGTTGACTTCAGGAATAGGTGCTGAATCATTATCGGTAATCACAATATCTTGTGTTGTAGTCGATCCAAGGGTAATACCTGCTGATGGATTACTAATCGTTAATGTTGCCGTCTCTGTACCTTCTACATCTGCATCATCTACAATCGTAAAAGTTACACTACCTTCTGTCATGCCATCGGCAATAGTAATAGTCGTATTACTCAAGGTAAAATCTGAAGCTGTAATTCCAACTCCCGTAGCTGCAAGATCAATAGTTTGACCGCCGACTACAGCAGATGAAGAAATCGCCGTCACTGTGATCACTGTACCTGCTGCTTCTGTACCTGAGTTGGTAGAAACTGAAAGGTTGACTTCAGGAATAGGTGCTG
>NZ_JBSWWU010000065.1:0-378 GCF_056160245.1 Aquimarina sp. AWH4_224
CGGTTGCTCCAGTCGCACCTGTCGGCCCTTGTGCACCGGTTGCTCCAGTAGCACCCGTAGGTCCTTGCGCTCCGGTTGCTCCAGTAGCACCAGTAGGTCCTTGCGCTCCGGTTGCTCCGGTAGCACCTGTCGGTCCTTGTGCTCCAGTGGCACCTGTATTACCTGTTGGTCCTTGTGCACCGGTTGCTCCAGTAGCACCCGTAGGTCCTTGCGCTCCGGTTGCTCCAGTATTACCTGTTGGCCCTTGCGCTCCGGTTGCTCCAGTAGCACCTGTCGGTCCTTGTGCACCGGTTGCTCCAGTAGCACCTGTTGGTCCTTGCGCACCGGTTGCTCCAGTAGCACCCGTCGGCCCTTGTGCACCAGTTGCACCTGTATTTC
>NZ_JBSWWU010000066.1:0-366 GCF_056160245.1 Aquimarina sp. AWH4_224
TAATAGTATCCGATGTTTGTCCGTTATCCCATAAAAAAGAGAAGTTTCCATTTCCTCTGTTTACTTCTACCTGTATACTAGCAGTACAGTCCCCATTACATACCAGCGGAGTTATAGTTGCTTCTACAATATCTGGTTGTGTAATCTCATAGGAGTTTTGCAAGCTACAGTTGTTAACATCGGTAATGGTTACCTGATAGGTATCGGCAATAAGATTACTGATGGAGTTAGTATTTCCTACTACACTATTATCAGATAGTCTGATCCAATTAAAGGTATAGGGTTGTTGTCCTCCTTCTATGGTAAGTTGAATACTTCCGTCACTTCCTTGGTAGGCAGATACATTGTTGATGATTTCTTGCTGTA
>NZ_JBSWWU010000067.1:0-364 GCF_056160245.1 Aquimarina sp. AWH4_224
CCTGCAGATGTCGCAGAAGATAGTGGAACGACCAACATAGCAGTATTAGGAAACGATAGCTTTGGAGGAGACGGTCCAAGTACCGGAACGATCAATGTGACTGCCATCCCAGCCGCCGTAGGAACTGCAGTAGTAAACAATGGAGGTACGCCAAACGATCCGACGGATGATACGATTGACTTTACTCCGGCCTTAGACTATAATGGTCCGGTAACGATTACTTATGAGATTGAAGATGCAGATGGAGATACGGCTACGGCTACGGTTACTTTCGATGTAACCCCAGTAGATGATACCCCAACGGCTACTAATGATACTCCTGCTGATGTCGCAGAAGATAGTGGAACGACCAACATTGCGGTAT
>NZ_JBSWWU010000068.1:0-363 GCF_056160245.1 Aquimarina sp. AWH4_224
CTCTCTTCATATCAATGGTTAGGTTATAATATCTCTACTATTAAAAGAATCTTGGAGTCAGCATTCTATTGTATTTCTTAAATAACTCAAAACGTAACATCACCTCATAACTCCCATCATTAAACTGCGATTGCCCCAACTCGGTCGTCTCTCTATCATAAGCAAAACCAATCATCATCGAATCCGAAATCTGGAAAGCAACCTGACCCGTGACTGCAGCACTCCAGCGATAAGCAACTCCCAACGTTAAACGCTCATACAACAAAAAGTTAGCCGAAACATCAACCTGTAACGGTGCTCCAAAAACTAATTTACTCAATAATGCTGGTTTAAATTTGAGGTCATCCGTAATATTAAAAACAT
>NZ_JBSWWU010000069.1:0-363 GCF_056160245.1 Aquimarina sp. AWH4_224
CCCCACTATCAGAAATATCCATTACATCGTTTCCTATTGGATCTTGTCCAATAACAGTAGCACTATTCATTACTTCACCAAGATTAATATCAGCTTGAGTAAGTACGTATGTAGCAGAAGCTGTCCCCTCTTCTCCTGGTGCTAATGTTGATGGATTAATCGCTAAATTCACGCTTCCAGTTAATGGATCATCTACCGTTATATTATCAATTACAGTATTTCCAGTGTTTGTCACCGTAAATGTATAAGTGATTTCATCTCCAACTTGTGCCCCGTTTACTTCTGCAGTTTTTACTAAAACTAATGACGGAGCAGGAGCTTCAATTACTGTTACCGTAACCGTTGCCGTAGAACAACTTGGTG
>NZ_JBSWWU010000070.1:0-359 GCF_056160245.1 Aquimarina sp. AWH4_224
CTATATGCAGGGAAGTTCTATGAATAAATAACTACAGATTTGATGTCAGACTATATGGTAATATACAATAACATGTAGAGTTTCAAAAAATGAAACTAGACCTTTTTATTTTTATGATTATCAATAACGTATTTTAAATGGTAACATATTTCATATTCCTTACATATACTTTAAAATGAAAGTGCATAAGCTTTTGAAAAAATTGAAATCGAAAAACCGTTATTTATAAAAACGAGCATGATTGTGAATCCATACCTATATGTGTTTGAGTAAAAACTGTAAGATAAAATGATTAATAAAAAACAACCCAATCATATCTCTGTTCTATCAGATGATTTTAAAAGTGCGCTTAGACATTT
>NZ_JBSWWU010000071.1:0-357 GCF_056160245.1 Aquimarina sp. AWH4_224
TGACGGATGCCGCAGGAAACAGCATCAATGTGACTCAGACAATCACCATTAACGATACTACCGATCCAACAGCAAGCAATCCAGCACCGATCAGTGCACAATGTGCTGCACCTACACCGGATATCACTGTCGTAACAGACGAGGCAGACAATTGTGGAACTCCTACGGTTGCTTTTGTAAGTGATGTAAGTGATGGGAACAGCAATCCGGAAGTGATCACCAGAACCTATAGTGTGACGGATGCTGCTGGAAACAGCATCAATGTAACTCAGACGATCACGGTTAATGATACTACCGATCCCACAGCGAGTAATCCAGCACCGATTAGTGCCCAATGTGCTGCACCTACACCAGATA
>NZ_JBSWWU010000072.1:0-344 GCF_056160245.1 Aquimarina sp. AWH4_224
AACCGTATTGGTCTAATTCAATGCCTCCATCTTCCGGTTGATGTCGTAACCAATAACTTATCAATTTGCTTATCTTGGAATCCATCATTTAAAAGTAAAATAAGGTACTTAAAAGAGTTAGTGTTATTGTTCGGATCATCATATTTCTATAATAAATAGTTAACTCTCTTGAAGCTTTTGTTTTAAGAAACCAAACCACTCCAATTAAGATTATTCCTGTTATGATACCCGATTTTAGATAAAACATAGCTCTCGGCCAATGTTGAAGTTTAAATAAAATACCTACTGGTATTATGGACAACAAAATCCCTGAAATTATCGATAAAGCCACATTTGACCTTTTA
>NZ_JBSWWU010000073.1:0-328 GCF_056160245.1 Aquimarina sp. AWH4_224
GCTACTGGAGCAACCGGAGCGCAAGGACCTACGGGTGCTACTGGAGCAACCGGTGCACAAGGGCCGACAGGTGCGACTGGAGCAACCGGTGTACAAGGACCAACAGGAAATACAGGTGCCACTGGAGCACAAGGACCAACAGGTGCACAAGGACCAACAGGAAATACAGGTGCCACTGGTGCGCAAGGACCAACAGGTGCACAAGGACCAACAGGAAATACAGGTGCCACTGGAGCACAAGGACCGACAGGTGCTACTGGAGCTACTGGAGCGCAAGGACCAACAGGTGCGACTGGAGCAACCGGTGCACAAGGACCAACAGGAAATA
>NZ_JBSWWU010000074.1:0-328 GCF_056160245.1 Aquimarina sp. AWH4_224
TATCGGTATCTCCATCAGCATCTTCAATCTCATAGGTGATCGTTACCGGACCATTATAGTCTAAGGCTGGAGTAAAGTCAATCGTATCATCCGTCGGATCGTTTGGCGTACCTCCATTGTTTACTACTGCAGTTCCTACCGCAGCTGGGATGGCAGTTACATTGATCGTTCCGGTACTTGGACCATCGCCTCCAAAGCTATCATTTCCTAATACTGCAATGTTGGTCGTTCCACTATCTTCTGCGACATCAGCAGGTGTATCATTTACTGCCGTTGGCGTATCGTCTACTGGGGTTACATCAAAAGTAACCGTAGCCGTATCGGTATC
>NZ_JBSWWU010000075.1:0-327 GCF_056160245.1 Aquimarina sp. AWH4_224
AGAACGAACCTCTTGTAAATACTCCTCAAAACTCAATCCATAATCCAACTCACTACGAAGAGGCAAGGTGTTGATAAAAACACCCAACAAATCCTCTAAATCTGAATGTGAACGACCCGAAGAAACTGTACCTATCGTAATATCCTTCTGATTGCTCAACCTACTGAGCAACACCTGAAAAATAGATAACAATAACATATACATCGTAACTCCTTGAGATTGCGCTAAATCCAATAAACCTTTGGTAACAGAACTATCCAAATCAAATCCATAGGAAGATCCTGAGTAATCCTTAACCGTAGGTCGAGGATAATCCGTGGGTAAATC
>NZ_JBSWWU010000076.1:0-318 GCF_056160245.1 Aquimarina sp. AWH4_224
TAATTCCAATGGTTTGTCCGGTATTTGTTCTTCCTACTACAGCTCTTACATTGCCTAAATGATCTGTAAGTTGATACAGATTGGTTCCATCAGATTTTCTCACACCTAAACGATTTGCTCCATAAATGGTGTTTTCGACAATTTGCCCATTTCTGTATATAGCCAGGGGTTTTCCTGTAGCATCCCGTACATAGTGTTCGGTATAACTTAGATTTCCATTGGATAGGTTGTATGCTTCTTTACGTACTCTATGGTTTTTATCATTGTAAAAGAACTTCACTAATGTTTGGTTGTTTTTTTTGATTTCATTGACCAGTC
>NZ_JBSWWU010000077.1:0-313 GCF_056160245.1 Aquimarina sp. AWH4_224
CGACAGGTGCTACTGGAGCTACTGGAGCGCAAGGACCAACAGGTGCGACTGGAGCAACCGGTGCACAAGGACCAACAGGAAATACAGGTGCCACTGGAGCACAAGGACCGACAGGTAATACTGGAGCAACCGGTGCGCAAGGACCGACAGGTGCTACTGGAGCTACTGGAGCGCAAGGACCAACAGGTGCGACTGGAGCAACCGGTGCACAAGGACCAACAGGAAATACAGGTGCAACTGGTGCACAAGGGCCGACGGGTGCTACTGGAGCAACCGGTGCGCAAGGACCAACAGGTGCTACTGGAGCAACCGG
>NZ_JBSWWU010000078.1:0-303 GCF_056160245.1 Aquimarina sp. AWH4_224
TGACTGCTATGGATTCTTCAGATGGTATGTATTTGGAGTTTGAGTATAGTAGTAGTTTGTTTGATCGTTCTACGATTGTTCGTTTTTCAGAGTATTTTCAACGTTTGGTATCGGGAGTATTATCAGATTCGAAGGCCAGTATTGGTTCATTAGAGATGTTATCGTCTAGGGATAAAGAGGATTTGTTATACTCTTTTAATGCTACGGATATTGATTATGGAGAAGCTGATAGTTTTCTATCATTATTTGAGGCTAGTGTAGCTTCTGATCCAGATCGTGTTGCCTTAGTTCATGGAGATTTAG
>NZ_JBSWWU010000079.1:0-300 GCF_056160245.1 Aquimarina sp. AWH4_224
TAGGATCTTGCCCTGTTACAGTAGCTTGGTTCTCCACTCTTCCAGCAAATATATCATCTTCGGTAAGAGTGTACACTGCAGTAAAACTACTTTCATCAGTTTCCCCTACTAACAGATCAATTGGTCCACCATTAATTACAATACCTGGTAAAGGATCAGATAAAGTAATATTAGTTATATCTACATTACCTGTATTGGTAACTGTGAACGTATATTGAATTTCATCTCCTGTATTAAGCAATCCATCATTATTGGTATCTACATATATCCCCAGTTTAGTCAATGCCAAATTAGGCAATT
>NZ_JBSWWU010000080.1:0-300 GCF_056160245.1 Aquimarina sp. AWH4_224
ACCTTTTAATGAAATGATCGCAAAAGAAATATACTGCTCCAAAAAAGTAAATAGTGGATAGTGGTATTAAAGAAATTACCAAAATGATACCCGATGAAGGCCAATCAAATACTTTAAAAATTAGCCCAATAAGAAATAGTATACTAAAAGTAATTTCTGTTTTCATGTAATCAATTGCTTAGTTTTTCTGCTCCTCTAAATTTCTTGCATCCAATCTTCAATATTTCTATGCTTACCTAATCCTACCGTATCAAACTCATCTTTGAATTGCTTCTTTTTAACTCCCAATAGTTTTAAAAC
>NZ_JBSWWU010000081.1:0-297 GCF_056160245.1 Aquimarina sp. AWH4_224
TTACTCCAGCCTTAGACTATAATGGTCCGGTAACGATCACCTATGAGATTGAAGATGCTGATGGAGATACCGATACGGCTACGGTTACTTTCGATGTAACCCCAGTAGACGATACGCCAACCGCTACTGATGATACTCCTGCTGATGTCGCAGAAGATAGTGGAACGACCAACATTGCCGTATTAGGAAACGATAGCTTTGGAGGAGATGGTCCAAGTACCGGAACGATCAATGTGACTGCCATCCCAGCTGCAGTAGGAACTGCAGTAGTGAACAATGGTGGTACACCAAACGATC
>NZ_JBSWWU010000082.1:0-297 GCF_056160245.1 Aquimarina sp. AWH4_224
TAGGAACTGCAGTTGTAAACAATGGAGGTACACCAAATGATCCAACGGATGATACGATTGACTTTACACCAGCCTTAGACTATAATGGTCCTGTAACGATCACCTATGAGATAGAAGATGCTGATGGAGATACCGATACGGCTACGGTTACTTTTGATGTCACTCCAGTAGATGATACACCAACGGCTACAGATGATACACCTGCCGATGTCGCAGAAGATAGTGGAACAACCAACATTGCAGTATTAGGAAACGATAGCTTTGGAGGAGATGGTCCAAGTACAGGAACGATCAATG
>NZ_JBSWWU010000083.1:0-291 GCF_056160245.1 Aquimarina sp. AWH4_224
CACTATCTTCTGCGACATCGGCAGGAGTATCATTGGTAGCCGTTGGCGTATCGTCTACTGGGGTTACATCGAAAGTAACCGTTGCGGTGTCCGTATCTCCATCAGCATCTTCGATCTCATAGGTGATTGTTACCGGACCATTATAGTCTAAGGCTGGGGTAAAGTCGATCGTATCATCCGTTGGATCGTTTGGTGTACCTCCATTGTTTACAACTGCAGTTCCTACTGCAGCTGGGATGGCAGTTACATTGATCGTTCCGGTACTTGGACCATCTCCTCCAAAGCTATCGT
>NZ_JBSWWU010000084.1:0-281 GCF_056160245.1 Aquimarina sp. AWH4_224
GCAGGTGTATCATTTACTGCCGTTGGCGTATCGTCTACTGGGGTTACATCAAAAGTAACCGTAGCCGTATCGGTATCCCCATCAGCATCTTCGATCTCATAGGTGATTGTTACCGGACCATTATAGTCTAAGGCTGGTGTAAAGTCGATCGTATCATCGGTCGGATCGTTTGGTGTACCTCCATTATTGACTACTGCAGTTCCTACTGCAGCTGGAATGGCAGTTACATTGATCGTTCCGGTACTTGGACCGTCTCCTCCAAAGCTATCGTTTCCTAATAC
>NZ_JBSWWU010000085.1:0-276 GCF_056160245.1 Aquimarina sp. AWH4_224
CTGCAGTTGTAAACAATGGAGGTACACCAAATGATCCAACGGATGATACGATTGACTTTACACCAGCCTTAGACTATAATGGTCCGGTAACGATCACCTATGAGATAGAAGATGCTGATGGAGATACAGACACCGCTACGGTTACTTTTGATGTCACTCCAGTAGACGATACGCCAACGGCTACCAATGATACTCCTGCTGATGTCGCAGAAGATAGTGGAACGACCAACATTGCAGTATTAGGAAACGATAGCTTTGGAGGAGATGGTCCAAGTA
>NZ_JBSWWU010000086.1:0-273 GCF_056160245.1 Aquimarina sp. AWH4_224
ATTGCACAGGAGTAGGATTCCCAGAAACAGATAGGGCAGGAGGAGTGGTAAGGGTAAAAGGCGCACTCTCACCAAAGGCATCAGGTACAGTGTTAATATTGTCAAATGGTTGATTATTACTTTTGGTTTGCCAGAAGATTTTATAAGTTCCTCCAGGAAGGTTTCTTGGGGTCCAGGTATAAGATCGTCCACTAAAATCACTTTTTTCCAATGTTTTTGAGGCATATCCGTCAAAATTAGCGCCTACCTGACGGAATACCTGTAGGTTCATTT
>NZ_JBSWWU010000087.1:0-270 GCF_056160245.1 Aquimarina sp. AWH4_224
AGGCACAACAACATATTGTTGATGATTTTTCATTTTCGATAGCGGATTATGGTTTGGTTAATGAATTAGAAGTTGATTCATTGATTTCAAGATTTGTGGTTCCCTTTGATTTGAGTAGTCCTCCTTTATTACGGGTAGGATTGATTAGATTGTCTGATGAGGATTATATTTTGATGTTGGATATTCATCATATTGTTAATGATGGAGTTTCTCAGGGTATTTTGTTGAGTGATTTGATGGGATATTATCGAGGAGATTCATTAGCAGACT
>NZ_JBSWWU010000088.1:0-264 GCF_056160245.1 Aquimarina sp. AWH4_224
TTGGTGGTGTATCATCATCACAAAGGGTATAGGTAAATGTATCATCTCCAACAAATCCAACTGGTGGTGTATAGGTAAATGTACCATCTCCATTATTCACTACCGTACCTCCATTGGTACTAGTAGCGTCGAATACAGTTATTGTAGCATCATCTATAACTGTATCATTATCCAACACATTACCTGTAGTTACCGGAGTATCTTCGATTGTAGTAACTGTATCGTCTACAGCTACTGGATCTCCTTCATCTGTTACAGTAACTG
>NZ_JBSWWU010000089.1:0-261 GCF_056160245.1 Aquimarina sp. AWH4_224
CAAAATATTCAATCGTTTCATCTTTGCCTTGATTCATTTCTTCTCCTGTATTCCAACCACATGCACTTAACCAAGCATTAAAACGGGCTGTACTATACATCATTGAAGCACTAACCTTACCTCTATCAATTGATTTTAGTTGTTCATTTGATAGATTTATATGCTCATCTGCACGATCGTAAAAACCATTATCAATTTCATTATTCATATCACAAATTTAGTATCTAACTTTTTTTATTAATAAGCTTATCTTCATCATTG
>NZ_JBSWWU010000090.1:0-249 GCF_056160245.1 Aquimarina sp. AWH4_224
AAAACTTTTTAAAAATATTTCAAAAAAGTTTTGGTGGATAAAAAAGGGGTTGTATATTTGCACCCGCTTTGAGAGAGAAGCGAAGTTCATAAGAGAGATTACAATGGTTTAGGGTTAGTTTTTACTGGCTGAGATAGGGTTCGATTCCCTTAGTAATGACGAAGTTTTAGGATGCTATTAATAGTGGCATTTGAATCTAAAGAAGTTCATAGACATATTGATTGACAGCGCGTACGATTTTTGGTTTTA
>NZ_JBSWWU010000091.1:0-231 GCF_056160245.1 Aquimarina sp. AWH4_224
CAGCACCTATTCCTGAAGTCAACCTTTCAGTTTCTACCAACTCAGGTACAGAAGCAGCAGGTACAGTGATCACAGTGACGGCGATTTCTTCGTCAGCTGTTGTAGGCACTCAAACTATTGATCTTGCAGTAACAGGAGTAGGAATTACAGCTTCAGATTTTACCTTGAGTAATACGACTATTACTATTGCAGATGGTGCAACTGAAGGTAGTGTAACTTTTACGATTGTAG
>NZ_JBSWWU010000092.1:0-226 GCF_056160245.1 Aquimarina sp. AWH4_224
GAGTAGCTTTTATTTTGTTTCCTGTAAGATCAATTTTCCATCTTACTTTATCAAAACTTTCAGATAGGCTTACTAAACCAGCTTTATTCATGTCAACGTTGTTCCTCTTTAGAGCAACTAAAACATCATTGATGCTGGCCCAACCGTATTGGTCTAATTCAATGCCTCCATCTTCCGGTTGATGTCGTAACCAATAACTTATCAATTTGCTTATCTTGGAATCCAT
>NZ_JBSWWU010000093.1:0-219 GCF_056160245.1 Aquimarina sp. AWH4_224
CTATAACCGTATCGTTTGTTAATACATTACCTGTCGTAACTGGAGTATCCTCAATGGTAGTAGCAGTATCGTTTACTGCTAACGGATCACCCGTATCATTTACAGTTACATTAACGGTTGCTGTAGCCGTACTACCATCCACATCAGTAATCGTATATGTAAAGCTATCTGTACCACTAAATCCAACATTTGGAACATATTCGAAGACACCATCGCTAA
>NZ_JBSWWU010000094.1:0-216 GCF_056160245.1 Aquimarina sp. AWH4_224
GTGCTACTGGAGCAACCGGAGCGCAAGGACCTACGGGTGCTACTGGAGCAACCGGTGCACAAGGGCCGACAGGTGCGACTGGAGCAACCGGTGCGCAAGGACCAACAGGAAATACAGGTGCCACTGGTGCACAAGGACCGACAGGTGCTACCGGAGCAACCGGAGCGCAAGGACCTACTGGTGCCACTGGAGCAACCGGTGCACAAGGACCGACAG
>NZ_JBSWWU010000095.1:0-213 GCF_056160245.1 Aquimarina sp. AWH4_224
GGTTCTACAGGTAACCCTAAGGGGGTAAAGGTTAATCATGGTAATGTATTGAATCTGGTTTGTTCTCAGTTGTCCTGTTTCGGGATTGATGGTAGTGATCGTATTTTACAGTTTTCCAATATAGGATTTGATGCTTCTGTAGAACAGATTTGGTTAGCCTTATGTAGTGGTAGTGTTTTGGTTTTATTGGATGAAGCTACGATTTTGGATAGT
>NZ_JBSWWU010000096.1:0-211 GCF_056160245.1 Aquimarina sp. AWH4_224
CATCAATCCCGAAACAGGACAACTGAGAACAAACCAGATTCAATACATTACCATGATTAACCTTTACCCCCTTAGGGTTACCTGTAGAACCCGAAGTGTAGATAATATAAGCCGTATCACTACTAGCGATATCAACATCTAAAGCATCCAAACTATATCTTGAAGCAACCTTAGAGAATGATGACATTAACGAAGTATCGACAATCAAATC
>NZ_JBSWWU010000097.1:0-211 GCF_056160245.1 Aquimarina sp. AWH4_224
GATTTGATTGTCGATACTTCGTTAATGTCATCATTCTCTAAGGTTGCTTCAAGATATAGTTTGGATGCTTTAGATGTTGATATCGCTAGTAATGATACGGCTTATATTATCTACACTTCCGGTTCTACAGGTAACCCTAAGGGGGTAAAGGTTAATCATGGTAATGTATTGAATCTGGTTTGTTCTCAGTTGTCCTGTTTCGGGATTGATG
>NZ_JBSWWU010000098.1:0-210 GCF_056160245.1 Aquimarina sp. AWH4_224
AGTTCTCTATATCAAATCTACCTGATTGAAAATCAATCCTTTCTAAGTAATTAGGTTGATCTCCAAATAGTTTAACTCGATTATCATCATTAGCAAGCTCGGTAAACTTTTTCATGTATACATCGGCCTGATCATATTGCTCGGCAGCTTTTAAGGTCTGAGCATATCGAAAATAATACTCCGCCTCTGCCTCACTACTGTAATCATCAA
>NZ_JBSWWU010000099.1:0-208 GCF_056160245.1 Aquimarina sp. AWH4_224
CATATTCCTTACATATACTTTAAAATGAAAGTGCATAAGCTTTTGAAAAAATTGAAATCGAAAAACCGTTATTTATAAAAACGAGCATGATCGTGAATCCATACCTATATGTGTTTAAGTAAAAACTGTAAGATAAAATGATTAATAAAAAACAACCCAATCATATCTCTGTTCTATCAGATGATTTTAAAAGTGCGCTTAGACATTT
>NZ_JBSWWU010000100.1:0-207 GCF_056160245.1 Aquimarina sp. AWH4_224
TATAGGCCAAGGATAAACGATCAAACTCATACAAAAAATACAAACGCTTCTGGGCAGATGATAAAGGATAATACAACTGCTGGGGAGCTAAAGGAATGCTACTTAAAACATCACTAGTATCCATAGTTGATAGATACTCTCCAAAACTGCGAATATCCTGATACTTGAAAATATCCTGTAAACTCAAATCCAAGGATAACTCCTTGC
>NZ_JBSWWU010000101.1:0-206 GCF_056160245.1 Aquimarina sp. AWH4_224
AGGATTTGATGCTTCTGTAGAACAGATTTGGTTAGCCTTATGTAGTGGTAGTGTTTTGGTTTTATTGGATGAAGCTACGATTTTGGATAGTTCGTTATTTTCGG
This sequence comes from Aquimarina sp. AWH4_224, assembly GCF_056160245.1. Taxonomy (NCBI): domain Bacteria; kingdom Pseudomonadati; phylum Bacteroidota; class Flavobacteriia; order Flavobacteriales; family Flavobacteriaceae; genus Aquimarina; species Aquimarina sp. AWH4_224. Next base: position 105 of record NZ_JBSWWU010000101.1, read on the forward strand.
ATTACATACGCTCTCAAGGAGTTACCCATTTGCATGCTACCCCTTCTTACTTATCGGGCTTAAGTTTAGGTTCTCAGCCGAGTTTACGTCGTATCGTATCAG